>JAKLKB010000086.1 GCA_023150835.1 Myxococcota bacterium
TTGGACTGGTAGACAGAAACATCGGAGGAATGGACGTCTTGTGATGTCCCCTCTCAGACGAGATCCGCCCGTTGAGTGATCGTAAAAATGTAGGGGCAGCCCCCTGTGGCTGCCCAACCATCGGGCGGTTCGCGAACCGCACTTACGTCATGCGATCACAGATCACTCGGATCTCGTATAAAGGGTGGAGGGGGCCTGTCGGGGGATATCGCTTGCGTTTTATGAGGGGGTTGGCTAAGGTGCGTGTCACGCGGAGAGGCATCAAAGAGGGAAAACAGCAGGCGGTTCAAAGAGCACGACACGTGAAGCGAGGAGAGCGAAGATGGAGTTTAAGTCGGTGGATGTGGTGGAGTTTGTGGCGTTGTATAAGAACTACAAAGACCACTACGAGGAGATTCGGGCTTTTTTGTCGGGGGATGTTTCGGATTCTTTTGAGGTGGCGATGCAGTCGGGCGAGGTGTTGATGGGGATGGTGTCGGTGTCGGCACCAAAAGCCAAAGAAGTGGATCGGTTGGCGGATCGTGCTTGGACGAGCTTGTCACGGAGTTTGGAAGCGTGGGAGCATAGCTTTGTGGAAGACGAGCATATCCCGTTGATGAAAGAAGAGGTGGAGCGTCGGGGTTTGGCGCGTGCGTTGCGTGCGGGGCTGGTGGGAGGAGATCTGCGGTTTTTGCGGATGCAGTATCACGATCAGTGGCGTGAATCGGAGCGGCGTTTGCTGCGCTTGGACACGCAAACGGTGAATGGGAAGACGTATCGGGAGGCGTTGGAGGGATTGCAGTTGGGGTTGATGGTGCGTCGATTGGAGCGGATTCATGAGGCTTATGGGCGGGCATTGGGGATCAAAGACGCGAACAAAGCGGTGGAACAGATGGAAGTGTGGGAAGGGGCGTTCTTTCATTTCCTGCACGGGCTGCACTTCAAGCATCGGGAGCGCACAGAAGCCAACCAAACGCTGTTTGATTTGGTGATGAAGCCTTACGAAGCGGCGCTGGAGCGCGGATTGGAACGCCGCCGTCAAGCCCGAAGCACTGCGGCTGAATCCACAGATCCCACAGATCCCACCCCACTCGAACCCACCCCCATAAATCCCTCCTGAGCTTGGTTTTATGGAACCCGAACCCCTCCTCTCACGGGCGCTACGCTGTGGGGCTAGGAGAGGATGTGTGCGGTGGACAAAAAAGCTGTGTTCGTGGAACTTCAAGCGACAGAGGCGTTTGTGTGAAAAACGATGTTTGTCTCGCCAAATACGGGGTCAAGGGGCGACAGTCTATGGCGGGGCGTGGGGTGGAACCCCACATCAACCATACGAAGCCACACGACCAGATCGAAACAAGACTTAGCGTTTGTTGATCTTGCGGAGGAGTCTGGAGACGGGACCGGGAGCGGCGGCGGTTGCGCCGAGGACACCGCCCATCATGGCTCCGATCACGCCGACGGAAGCGACTTCGCTACCAGAGAAGAAGAGTCCGGGGATAGGGGAGCTTGCGCGGAGGTGGCGGTTTTTGAAGCGTGTGGGTGTGGGTTCGAGGCCGTAGATCGAGCCGTGGATCGGGCGGCAAAAGTGATCGGTGGAGAGAGGTGTGGAAAGCTCGACGTGATCGAGCATGGGGCGAAGGGCAGGGAGGTGACGCAAGAATTGTTCGAGGAGTTTGTCTTGGAGTTGTGTTTTGAAGTCGTCGTAGGAGGGGCCGCGTTTTTTCCAGCGGGAATCGCGCCAAGGTTGGAAGGCTTGCCAAGGGACAAAGGTGACGACTTCGCCCGTGTGACGGGTCTCTGGGCCGGGGTCGTGGTGGGGATCTTTGAGCGAGGGAAAGCTACAGTAAAGGACAGGCGCGTCAGGGAGCGGCTGTTCGGGAGAGATCAGCCATGCGTCTTTTTCGATATCCCATGTTTCGTAGAACCACTTGTTGGCGGGGCCTGCGCCTGCTTGGGTGATATCGCCCTTGAATCCGAGGTACAGGCAGACGTGGGCAGGAGCAGGCGAAAGCGTGCGGATCGACGTGGCCCACGCTTGGTCTTGGATCTCAGAAGGAAGGAGGCGTTGGAGCGTGGAAGAGATGCCTGCGGCGCTGAGGATCAGGGGGGCGCGGATCTCTTCGCCATCACCGAGGCGAACGCCGACAGCACGGCCTTTTTCGATCAGGATGGTTTGGACATCGGTGGAGATGCGGGTCCATCCGCCATGATCCGCAACGGTCTTGAGCAGACATTCGGCGATGCGCTTGGCCCCACCGACGGGATAATACGCACCGTGAAGAAAGTGTTTGGTGACGAGAGCTTGGATGGCAAAGCAAGAACGGCTGGGTGGGGAGCCATAATAGCCCCATTGTGCGGCAAAGACGGCGCGAAGTTTGGGATCGTGGGTGAGTGAGGCGAGGACTTCTTGGGTCGATTGCTCGAAGTAGGATTGGGCTTTTCGAGCCATCAGTAGATCGGCGACACGTCCGAGAAAGCCCGATTTGACACGCGCAAGATAATAGCCGCGCATCCCCGACGAGACTTCACGCACAAGCTGAAAATAACGATCGATGGCTGGTTTTTCGTGTGGAAAGGCCGCAAGAAGATTCGCATGGAATTGTTGCGGTGAGTCGGGGAAGTCGATGCGGAAGTCGTTGGGATAGTAGAACTCGTCGTAGACAGGGCCAAGAGAAGCCCATTGAAGCTGTCCATCGGTTAGCTCGTCGAGCAAACGGCCCGTCATGCTATGCTTCGTCACTTCGCCGACGGCATGAACCCCCACATCCCAGACGTAGTGCGGGCGCTTGAACATGTGCGTAAAACCGCCCGGGGTGTAGTGTTGTTCCAAGACCAAGACGCGATAGCCTTGTTTGGCGAGGATCGCTGCGCTCGTCATGCCGCCCATCCCCGAGCCGATCACGATGGCGTCGTAGGTTTGGCCTTCTTTGCCGCGTTTGTTCCAGTATTTTTCGGCGGGTTTGTTTGCATCGGTGGCTTGGCTGTTTGGGTCGTTTGAGGGGGCTGTGGTCATGGCTTTTTTCCTGTGCTGATGGGCGGAATGGGTTCGGCTTTGGGGGTTGTTTTTTGGGGTGCGTTTGTGTTTTGTGGTGTGTTTGTGTTTTGTGGTGTGTTTGTGTTTTGTGGTGCGAGGTACCACGCCCCGCCATAGGTCGCGGCCCCCTTGACCCCGTGTTGGCGGGATGATCGGTGGTGTTTCAAACCAACGGCGGTGCCGCTTGAAGGTGCGCGAACACGGGGGTTTTTGTCAACTGCGTTGTTTCGGATAGTGAGTTTGCGGTGTTTATGGTTGGGAGGATACGGTATCCGAGCGATGTAGACAGAGGATAGTATGTAGATGCCCTGTAATAGGGCAGCCACAGGGGGCTGCCCCTACATTTTTACGATCACACAACGGGCGGATTTCGTCGGAGTTCTTGTTGTGATTAGACAGAGGATAGTATGTAGATGCCCTGTAATAGGGCAGCCACAGGGGGCTGCCCCTACATTTTTACGATCACACAACGGGCGGATTTCGTCGGAGTTCTTGTTGTGATTAGACAGAGGATAGTATGTAGATGCCCTGCAATAGGGCAGCCACAGGGGGCTGCCCCTACATTTTTACGATCACACAACGGGCGGATTTCGTCGGAGTTCTTGTTGTGGTTTGGAGGGGAGGGTTATGGTGATTTTGCGTTGTTTCTGGTTGCGGTGGTGCTTTGTATGAGAGGGCGATGTAGCGGAAGTGGCGAGGAGCGGAGCGATGTCTTTTTTGCTTGGGGTGCAGGTGATCTTTTTTAGCGTGACGAGCGTGGTGTGGTTGTTTCAGAAGAAGAAAGCGGCGGAAGAACCCGTTTCTTTGCGGGAGATCTTGCGGGCGGTGGGGATCGGGTGGTTGGTGGGGGTCGTTGGGCCGTTGGTGCTGTCGTTGGCGGTGGCGATCTTTTCGACGAGAGAACCAAAAGCCTTTGCGCCCTACGCATGGTTGGTGTTTTTGGGTTTTTCGTTGTTGTTGGATGCTTATCCAGCGTACCGCGTGTGGTATCGCGGAGTGTACTTGCCCTTTTTGCAAAAACGCCGCGAAGAAGAGCGTTGGCGTTGACGACAAAGAACTTTGCTGAAAAGCGTTTCTGTGCTTTGCTGAAAAGCGTTTCTGTGCTTTGATGAAAAGCGTTTCTGTGCTTTGATGAAAAGCGTTTCTGTGCTTTGATGAAAAGCGTTTCTGTGCTTTGCTGAAAAGCGTTTTAAATCGTTATCTGTGCTTTGCTGGTGCTAGAGCGTTTTCCTTCGATGTGTCAAACCCCACAACCATCCGAGGGTGCTATGCTGGAGCGTGCGCGAGAGATCTTTTTGATTTCGTTGGCAGTGTTTTTGTTGGTTTCGTCATTGGCCGTAGGGTATGGGACGTACACAGTTTTTTCGCGGAGAGGCGAATGGGTGGGCGGGATCGTTCACAACGTGTTGTCAGACAAAGGCAAGCAAGCGTTGGATATCCCTGTGATCGTGGAGCGTGCGACGGACAAGATCCTCAAGCGCGTTCTTGCGGATGACGAGCGTTTGCACGTCTTACCGCTGATCGAGCGATTGTTGGATCGGATACTGGAGCGGATTGTGCAGAAGTTGATGTCCAATGAAGGGCAAGTGCTGTTCAAATCCCTCCGTGATTCGGGCGAGATCGATCGTATCGTGTTGAAGGTGACGGATCATTTGTTGATTCATCGGAAAGAACAAGTGATCCAGATCCTTCGAGGGGTGGTGCCTGTGCAGGCGAATCGGCTTGCACAACACGTTGTAAGCCATGTGGTTCGGCGGGACAAAGAGCATGTGGTCGAGTTGGTTTCACGTATCGCAACGCGCCTGACGAAGCAGTCTAAAGAGGGCGGAATCAAGGGCGTTGTCACCTCTGTGTTTGATCATGTGTTGGTGAAACATCAAGAGCGCGTGACGGATATCTTGCGAAAGGTTCTCCCTGTGGACCTCAAAGCGATATCGCAGCGGTTGTTGCAACAGCTTTTGGAGCGAAACCGCAAAGACGTTGCAGAACTCACACAGACGGTGATCGTGAACCTGACACGCAAGATCCGCCAAGGTGAAGTCGAACGGCTGGCGGGGAATGTGCTGAGCCATGTGCTGACAAAACACAAGAAAGATATCGTGGATATCGCGCATCGTGCGGTGAGAGTGGATCTCGAACGGATGTTGTATCGCGTGACGGATCAGCTTTTGCGCAAAAACAAACAACAGCTTGTTTTTATCTTGCGCGAGGTACTCAAGATCGATCTTGGGAAACTGCTGGCGGCTCCGTTTCAGAAGAAAAAAAAATAAGCGCGGCCTGTATTTCACAAAAGCAAAAGAAGGAGAGATGGATGCTGATGTTTTCGGTGACGCAGTGGCACGTGTACCTGATGATCCCGCTGTCAGCGGCGATCATCGGTTATGTGACGAACGTATTGGCGATCAAGATGATGTTTTTGCCGCTGGAATTTTGGGGGAAGAAGCCTTTTTTGGGTTGGCAAGGGATCGTTCCAGCCAAGACGAAGAAGCTGGCGGAAGATGTGGTGGAGATGGTGTTGACGCGATTGATCAGCGTCGAAGAGATGTACGCCAAGATCGATCCCAAGCGCGTTGCGAGCGAGTTGTCTCCTGTCTTGAACGGATTGACCGAAGAGATCGTCGAGCAAGTGATCGCAGAAAGTTATCCTGTGGTGTGGGAAGCCGTTCCCAAGGCCGTAAAGAAGAGGACGTTTGATCGCATCAAGAAAGAGATGCCTCAGATCATTGAGCAGATCGTGGAAGAAGTGGAGCTCCACATCGAAGAGATCTGCGATGTGCGTGCGATCGTGGTCGAAGCGTGCGTTAAGAACAAAAAATTGCTGAACGAGCTGTTTTTGCGTTGTGGTGCAGAAGAGTTCCGTTTTATCGGCAATTCGGGTCTGTACTTTGGATTTTTGTTTGGTTTGCCGCAAATGGTACTTTGGTACTTTGTGCAGCCTTGGTGGGTGTTGCCGCTGGCGGGGCTTTTGGTGGGGTATGCGACCAACTGGGTTGCGTTGAAGATGGTGTTTGAGCCCGTAAAGCCCGTCAAGATCGGGCCGTTCGTGATACAGGGCCTTTTTCTTAAAAGGCAAAAAGAAGTCTCCGCAGAATACGCAGATATCTTTGCTTCACAGATCTTGAACGCCAAAAATCTGCTGAGCTCGATCTTGCGCGGTCCTGCGTCAGATCGGCTGTTTTCGATCATGCAGCGTTATCTGAAAGAAGCAGTCGATGATTCGGCAGGTTTGAGCAAACCATTCGTACAGTTGGTGATCGGGACACAGCGCTATATCGAGATGAAAAACAAGATCTGCGATCGGTTGCTCGAAAAACTCCCCCAAGAGATCACACGCCTGCACACCTACACGGACGAGGCGCTGGATGTGAAGAAAGAGCTTCGCGAGAAATTGGAATTGCTTTCTTCGGAGGAATTCGAAGGGATCTTGCACCCGATCTTCAAAGAGGATGAATGGATCTTGATCGTGGTGGGGGCGATATTGGGGATGTTGGCGGGATTTGCACAGCTATTGTTCGTGTAGTGCGGGGCGTTGGGAGGGGGCTGGCTCGAACAAAAACGAGTCCACGGAAAACACGGAAAGAAGGCAGAAAAGTCTGGGTACGACAAACAGAGAGTCTGGTTCTACGGAAAACACGGTCGGTTTAGGCAAGGTCATACGAAGTCCGCCCGTTGTGTGATCGTAAAGATGTAGGGACAGCCCCCTGTGGCTGTCCAAGAACAGGGCAGTTACAGCGAATCGCATCGGCATCGCGATCACACTTTACTGTTTCCGTGCCTTCCGTGCCTTGCGTGGACTCTTCTGTCGTGGCTCATGGGATCTTGTGGGGGTTCTCGTCGTCATCGTCGAGTTCGAAGCCTTTGAGGGAGGTGACTTGGATGGTTTCGGAGGGATCGTGTTTGGAGGGGGGTTGGGCGGATATCTCGGCGGGTGGGACAGCGGAGAGAGTGTGGCTTGGAGAGGAAGACGAAGGTTTGGGGAAATCGGGAGAAACCGAGAGGGGCAAAGAGGCAGAGCGATGAAAAGCAGCGATATTGGAAGGATTGGGGAGCGGTTGGGAAGAGGAAGAGGTTTGGAGAGGCGTTGGTGAGAAGGTTTGTGAGGAGGGAGGGAGCAAGTTGGCGGATACAGCGGGGTTGGGGATGGTCTGAGCGGAGACAGCGGGGTTTGAGGGAGGTGGTGGGGTAAGGAGGTTTGAGACGGGAGCAAGCGGAGTGGTCGGTTGGGTGGAAGGGAGAGAGGGCGTGGTGTTGGGGGTGGAGAGGGTCTTGGGATGGGGAGAAGAGGGGGAGGAGTGGATATTTTCGATAAAGAGGACGCGGGTGATCTCTTCGGGGGTGGTCATGCCTTGTGTGAGGAGGTAGCGGCTGTATTGTTGCATGGGTAGGAGGAGGCCGCGCTCGATGGCGAGTCGGCGGAGATGGACGGATTGTTCGTCGATGGCGAGCATGGGGCGGAGGGTTTCGTCGATGCGCAAGACCTCGAAGACACCGACACGTCCGCGATAACCGAGGAAGTTGCAGTGTACGCAGCCTTTTCCGCGATAAAACTCGAAGTATTCGGGTGGGTCGGGTTGTTCAAAGATGCCAAGGGGGAGGATGAGATTGCGGTGGTATTTAACGACTTCGCGGCAGTGAGGGCAGATCCGACGGACAAGACGTTGGCTAACAACGCCCGTGACGGTGTTGGCGATCAGAAAAGGTTCGATGCCCATATCGCGAAGACGGACGAGGGTTCCGAGGGCGCTGTTGGCGTGGATGGAGGTGATGACAAGGTGGCCGGTGAGCGCGGCTTTGAGGGCGGTGGAGGCGGTGATGGGGTCGCGTGTTTCGCCAACGACGATGATGTCGGGGTCTTGGCGCAAAAAGTGTCGGATGGAGTTTGCGAAGCCCATGCCAGCGGCTTCGTTGACTTGGACTTGTGCGATGCCTTCGACGGTGTATTCGATGGGGTCTTCGACGGTGACGATGTTGACTTCGTCTTCGCGGCGGTGAAGGAGGGCGCTGTAGATGGTGGTGGTTTTTCCAGAGCCTGTGGGTCCAGCCATGAGGACCATGCCTTGGGGCTGTTGGAGCATCCATTGGACGGCTTGGAGAGTGGGGAGGTGGGGGATCAAGCGTTCGAGTTCGATCAGGATGTTGTTGGGATCGAGGAGGCGCAAGACGAGTTTTTCGCCGAAGTGAGAAGGGATGGTGGAGAGGCGAAAGTCGATGGGTTTGCCTTCGTAGCCGAGGCGAAGTCGGCCATCTTGGGCTTGTCGGCGTTCAGCGATATCCATGCCGCTGAGGATCTTGAGTCGAGAGACGAGGGCGCTGTGATAGCGCATTTCAAGGGTTTCAGGGCGTTTTTTGAGTCGCCCATCGACGCGATAACGCACGACAAGCTCGGAGGTTCCGGGTTCGATATGGATATCACTCGCCATCAAGTCGATGGCTTCGCCGATTAAGCGGTTCATCAATTGGACGATCTGCTCGCCCGGGATCTGCTGGTTTCGCTTGTCGGTGGAAGCGTCTTTGCCTTCGTTGATCTCGAGGGCGTTGTATTCTTTGGACTTGAGGACGTTGAACCAACGGTCGTCTTCGTCGGCGAGTTTTTTTTCGCGCCGATCAAGGATGGGATTGACGAAGTTGCGCAAGAAGCGCTCGAAGCTGTAGTTGTCGATGGGAAGGGGATGGATGTGTTTGCCTTTGACGAAGCGGCGGATATCGTCGATGGCATGGAGGTTTTGGAGATCGACGAGGCCGACAGCAAGGATGCCGCCGTGTTCGGAAAGCGGAAGCAGCTTGTGTTTGTTGATCAGGTGGCGGGGGATGATGGAGAGCAAGGTGGGATCAAGGACGATGCGTGCGAGATCGACAAAGGGGGTTTGTTTGAGGGCACGTTCGCGGAAGAGTTGGAGGCTGAGGGTGTGGGAGATGGCTTGTTGGAGGGAGGGGTGTTGGAGGGCGAGTTGTTTGAGGGTGTGGATGGGGATCGCAAGGAAGAGAGAAGGGGTCTTGGTGCGTAGGGTGAAGAGATGAGGCTCGTTGAGGAGGGCGGATTCAAGGTCGATATCGTCGCCGATGGCGATCTCGGGTCCATAATAATCGAGGCCGTACTCTTGTTCGCGTAGGGTGGTGGTGACTTCGCCTTCGACGAGGAACAAGAGGGTGTCTGCGGGTTGTCCTTGTTCGAAGACTTGCGCCGCAGCAGGGAAGGGGAGGCGCTCGAAGTGTTGGGAGATATCTTTGCGAAGGGATTTGTCGAGCGCATGAAAGAGGCGCGTGTGCTTGAGTAGGCTGCCGCGAGAAGTGGTCGATGAAGGCGTAGACATGGGCGGATTACCTCGATAAGAGTTTTTCGGCGAGAGGGAGATCGCGGTGGCGGGTGCCTGTTGCGTCGAAGATAGCGGAAGCAAGGGCAGGTGCAACGACAGGAACACCGGGTTCTCCAACGCCCGTGGGATCGTTGGGTGCGCCGTTGAGGATATGGATCTCGATATGAGGCGTTTCGTGCATCCGAAGGATCGGATAATCGTGGAAGTTGCTTTGTTGGACGACGCTGTCTTGGGTGGTGATCTTGCCATAAAGTGCGGCAGATAGGCCAAAGATGATCGAGCCTTCGATCTGTGCGCGCACACCGTCGGGGTTGACGGCGAAACCGCAGTCGATGGTGCAGACCGCACGCAAGA
Organism: Myxococcota bacterium; assembly: GCA_023150835.1. Classification (GTDB taxonomy): domain Bacteria; phylum Myxococcota_C; class UBA6777; order UBA6777; family UBA6777; genus JAKLKB01. The sequence goes on from JAKLKB010000086.1 coordinate 9,682, forward strand.
CACGGACAGAGCCTTCTTGGACACGGACTTCGAGGGCGAGTGCGACGTAGGAATAAAAGCTAAAGTGGTTGGCAAAGCCTTTGCCGTGGCCTTTGGGCAGAGGCTTGTTCCAATCGAAGGCGTCACGGGTTTTTTGGATGACAGCGGCCAAGCGTGCGGTGTCTTGGGAGGCGTGGGTTTCGAGGTTGGAGGGGATCTGGCGGGGTGGGCCGAGAAGTTTGAGTCGATAGGCGATGGGATCGATGCGAGCTTCGTGGGCGAGTTCATCGACGAAGCTGTTGACGGCGTAGGAATGGAAGATATTGCAGACGCTGCGGAACCAGCCGATGTGAAGGGCGGTTTTGGTGCGTCCCGCTTCGCAAAGGACGTGGGGGATGCGGTAGGGCATATTGAGTGCGCCCATGCCCATCTCGAAGACCATCGGGCTATCATTGCCCGCCCAGAGGGTGTTGACGAGTGTGGGGTAGACAGCGCGGTGGTGCCAAGAAAGCGGCATACCTTGTTCGTCAAGGGCGGCGCTGAGGGATTGGAGGCTTTCGGCGTGGTAAAAGCCGTGTTTGATCTCGTCTTCGCGAGTCCATTGGAGGCGGACAGGGAGGCCGATCTTTTGGGAGAGCAAGACGGATTCGAGGACAAAGTCGGGTTGAGACTTGCGTCCAAAGCCCCCGCCGAGAAAGGTGATGTGGAAGGTGATCTTGTCTTCGGAGAGGCGGAGTTGCTTGGCGATGGCTTTTTTGGCGCGGATCGGATCTTGGCAAGGAGCCCAGATCTCGCAGGTTCCGTCTTTTTTGACGTGCGCAGTGCTCACAAGCGGCTCCATCGTGGCATGAACCAGATAGGGCGTGTGGTAAGTGCGTTTGATCTTGCGTTTGCTCTCTGCTTCGATGCGACGGGCGTCTCCTTCGCTGCGGTGGACGATATCAGCCTTTTCGAGAGCCTGTTCGAGTTCTTTTCGGTAGGCGGGGCTGTGGTCAAGTTTGAGACCTTGGGTGTCCCATTGGATCTTGAGGGCGCGCTGGCCTTGGATGGCGGCCCATGTGTTGGAGGCGACGACACAGACCGAAGCGTTGGAGTTGACGGGGGCAGGGAGAGCGTCGATGGTCTCGACGCGAAGGACACCTTTGACTTGTTTGGCTGCGGTGTCATCGAAAGACTTGATCTTGGCCCCCGGGACAGGAGCGCGTGTCGCACAAGCGTACACAAGACCGGGTAGATCGATATCTGCGCCGTACTGGGCTTTTCCTTGTACCATCGCGGCGATATCGATGCCCTTTCGGGGCTTTCCGATGATCTTAAAATCTTTGGGGTCTTTCAGGCTCGGATGTTTGGGGAGAGTGAGTTGACTGGCGTCTTGAGCGACAGCGCCGTAAGTGAGGGTGCGTTGGGTGGGAGCGTGATGGATCTTGCCGTCTTTGGAGAGACACTCGCTTGAAGGGACTTTCCAGCGGTAGGCGGCGGCTTGGGTGAGGACTTCGCGGGTTCCGGCAGCGGCTTTGCGAAGGAGGGTGTAAAAGTCACGGACGCTTTTGGATCCGTCGGTATTTTGGCTGCCATAGCGGGGATCGGCGAGGGCTTGGACGACTTGGATATCTTCCCAAGGGACATCGAGTTCTTCGGCAAGGATCATCGGGAGGGAAGTGCGCACGCCTTGACCCATCTCGGAGCGATGGCAGACCAGTTGGATCGGGCCTTGTGTGGGGATCAGGATAAAGGCGCGAGGGTCAAACTGTCGATTTTCCATGTAGTCCATCAGGCTGAACAAGATCGCATAACGCTTGGGATAAGCGATCGCCACCGCCAATCCCCCCGTCGCAACGAGTCCTGCACCGACCTTGAGAAAAGTTCGGCGTGTCAGGCCCTTGGCCTTTTCTGCGGGTGGTGCGTCGGTGGCGGGAGATTCGGATCGGGTGGCTTCGTGGTGCGCTTGAAGCTCGTTCTTCATGTTTCGGAAGTCTCCGTGGGGTGGAGTTGTTTGGGGATGGGTTTGTTTTTTGGTGCTGATACGATATCCGAGTGATCTATGATCGAAGGATAGCGCGCAGACGCCCTGTCCTTGGGCAGCCACAGGGGGCTGCCCCGACGTTTTACGATCACGCAACGGGCGGATTTCGTACTAGGATCGTTGAGAAGCATGGAATATCCGAGTGATCTATGATCGAAGGAGAGCGCCCAGACGCCCTATTCTTGGGCAGCCACAGGGGGCTGCCCCTACGTTTTACGATCACGCAACGGGCCGTTTTACGATCACGCAACGGGCCGTTTTACGATCACGCTACGGGCGGATTTCGTATTAGGATCGTTGAGAAGCATGGAGGATGGCTTTTTCGATGCGTGGGTAAGTGCCGCAGCGACAGAGGTTTCCCGCCATCTGTTGGCGGATCTGTTCGGTGGTGGGTTTGGGATGGGCGTTGAGCAAGCCAGCGGCATTCATGATCTGTCCGGGCTGACAATAGCCGCATTGAGGGACGTTGTGTTCTTGCCAAGCGGTTTGGAGGGGGTGCTTTCCTTCAGGGTGGAGTCCTTCGATGGTGGTGATCTGTTTGCCGATCGCGGCGGATGCAGGGGTGACACAAGAGCGGATGGCTTTTCCATCAAGCAAGATCGTACAAGCTCCGCAGAGTCCGAGTCCGCATCCGTACTTGGTTCCCGTTTGTTTGAGCAGATCGCGCAGAACCCACAGCAGCGGCATCTCGGGTTCTGCGTCGACTTGATGGGCTTTTTGGTTGACGTGAAGCGTAAGCATCGTTCAGGCTCCCTTGGTGGTGAGCGGTGGTGAGGGCGTACGTGAGGGGTTATACGAGATCCGAGTGATGTGTACACGAAGGAGAGTGCGTAGACGCCCGATTCTTGGGCAGCCACACCTGTCTGCCCCTACTTCTTGACGATCACACTCTGGGCGGATTTCGTATGATACGATATCCGAGCGATGCACACAGCAAACAAGAGTACGTGGATGCCGGATTCTTGGGCAGCCACAGGGGGCTGCCCCTACTTTTTGACGATCACGCAACGGGCGGATCTCGTATGAGCGTACGGGCAAGCATGATAGCGATGGATCATGGGCAAGGGTAGGGGGTTAGCGAGGAGAGAAGTCGTAGGCGAGGAGAGGGACGAGCATCTCTTCGGGGGTGAGGCCGCCGTGATGGCCGTAGAAAGGTTGATCAAAGATATTTTTTTCGTACCACCAGACGGCTTCGCCTTGAAAGGGAAGGATGACGATATCGCCTGTGCGTTCGTAGAGTTTGGGGTGGAGAGGCGGAGGCCCAAAGAAGCCGTGTTCGATCAGGTCTTTGGTGTAGAGGACTTGGGCGATACCGTCGAAGGCCGTTTGCAAGAAGGCGAAGGCTTGTTCGAGGTGTTGGGGGAGGATGTGGAGGAAGAGGTCGCGTGCGGAGCCGACGGGGGCGATGAAGTCGCCTTTTCGGGTTTTTCGCAGCATCGGCAAGAGGGGGGCAAAACGGGGATCCGTGTTGAGGAAAAAGGTGCGTTGTGGATCGGTGTCGACTTGCCCGTGATCGGCGGAAAGCAAGAAAAGCGTGTCGTGTGCGGAGCCTTGGAGCTTTCGGAAGAGCAGGCGCTCGATCAGCGTGAGTGTCAGATCGATCTCTTCGTGGACTTGGGGGGAGGTGGGTCCGTAGCGATGGGAGATCGTGTCGATGTCGGCGCAGTAGAAGCTAAAGTAGGCGGGCGAGGAGGTGCGCTTGATGCGTTCGCAAAGATTAAATAGACCTTCGGAAAGCGTGTTGTATCCGAGGCGATCGTTGGCGAGGATGATCGATTGAGAGTAGGTGGAGTGGACGTAAGAAGAAGGGACGTAGGCAGTCGTATGGACGCCGTGTTGGTGGAGTGTTGGGTAGAAGCGATTTTTGGGATAAAGTTGGCTCGGTTTGAGTTTTTGAGGGTTGAGAGTATCGCGTCGGCGTTGTCGGGCATTTGCGAAGAGGAGCGGGCAGATCAGCTCGTCGATATCAGGATCGTAGATCTGCCATTCAAAGAGTCCGCTTTGGCCGGAAGATAGGGCGGTGTGAAAGGTGGTCATGTGTGCGGCTGTGGTGGATGGGAATTGCGCGGTCAATTGGGCGATATGGCCGTGTTGAGCGATCTCGCGGAGCATGGGGTAATCGTCGATGCGTGGTTGCAAAAAGCGCCAACCAAGGGCATCGACAAACAGGCACACGATCTTTTTGTAGGGATTGTCGGTTCGAGCGAGCGGCCCAAGGTCGAGCGGTGGAGGCTGCAAAGTCTCGGTGGGAGTAAGGAGGTGGCAGATCGTTTGAGGGATCTGGTAAAAGTTCTGGCCGTTGTAGTCGGGATGGATGAAGTGTGGGGATAACAAAGGCGGCTCCTTTGGGGCGGAGGTTGGCGGGAATCTTTGTGCGCGGGTAGTGTGGCGATGAAGAAAGTGGATGTCTAGGGTTGGGTGGGGTGGTCCTTGCATCCAAGGGAGGGGATATCTTAAGACGGAGCATCGCAGCGTAGTTTGATCTACGCGGTAGTTTGGGCGTTTGTGGGTAGAGGAGGCTGTTGTGTTGCAAGCGAATCAGCGTGCTGTGGCGGTGTGGTTGTTTGTGTGTGCGGGGATGATCTTTGCGATGGTGGTGTTGGGGGGGGTGACGCGACTGACGCGATCAGGGCTATCGATCGTGGTGTGGGAGCCGATCCGAGGGACGCTGCCGCCGTTGACAAAAGAGCAATGGGACGCGGAGTTTGCACGCTACAAGCGTTCGCCAGAGTACCAAAAAGTGAATCGAGGGATGAGCCTTGCGGATTTCAAGTCGATCTTTTGGATGGAGTATCTGCATCGTTTGTGGGGCCGATTGCTCGGGGTGGTATTTTTGTTTCCGTTTCTGGTGTTTGCGTGGCGCGGGTGGATTCGAGGTCGCCTGACGTGGGAGTGTGCATTGATGTTTATTGGAGGCGGATTACAAGGGCTGTTGGGCTGGTATATGGTCAAAAGCGGCCTTGTGAACGAACCTCGGGTCAGCCAGTATCGACTGGTGGCGCACCTTTGCGCGGCATTTGTGCTGTATGCGTACATCCTTTGGGTGGCGCTGCGGCTGTGGTATGCCGCAAAAGACGAAGCATCCGAGACAATCGCCACCCCATCATCGGAAGAAAAAGAGGTCGCGCAAAACGCACAAGCATCGGGCGGGAAAGGCCGAAGGCAGCCCACCCCATCAGCGAGGGAAAAGGACACCGCATTGTCCGATCTCTCCGCGCACCTTACGCAAACAGCGGGGATGGTGGGATTGCGTAGAGCGGCGGTGGGTTTGACGTTGTTGATCTTTGTGATGGTGCTGTCGGGAGGGTTTGTGGCGGGTCTCAAAGGCGGATTGATGTACAACACATTTCCGATGATGGGGGCGTATTGGTGGCCTGCGGGGCTGTTTCCCTCGGTGGGAGCGATCTTTGAGTCGCCCGCGACGGCGCAGTGGGTTCATCGGATGATGGCGTACGTTGTGATGATCGCGGTGTTGGCGTTTTGGTTCGTATCGTTGCGGCACACGGTGACACCGCATTTTGCGAGGGCCAGAGGAGTGTTGTTGGTGGTGTTGATGGTGCAGGTGTCGTTGGGGATCGCGACGTTGCTGTGGTATGTGCCTGTGGCGCTTGCGACGCTGCATCAAGCGGGGGCTCTGTGTTTGTTCACAGCTTCGTTGTATACGACGTTTATGTTGTCTCTTTGCGCCAAGTCGTGACCGTCTCGTGCAGCGTGAGAGATCAGCGAGAGCGGATCTCAACGCGCACGCCAACCACCCCGTGAGATGAGGAAGAGAGACGGTCATAAAGCGTTTTGACGTCGGCGTTTGTCATCCCGATGCAGCCGTTGGTGGCTTCCCACCCGCCGCCGTGTATGCCGATTCCTCGAAACATCAAAGGATGTCCGTTTCGTGTGGCTGAGCGGTTGAAATCCCTCACGTCTTGATCGTTTTTGATTCGACCTTTTGTGCGTTCCCACAGATCGAGGATCTTTTCAAGTGCGTGATTTGCCTTTTTGGCCGTTGGATGTTGCATCGTGGTGTCCTCGTTGGTTGGGTATGAACGAGGATGATAGCTTGATCTGCATCTTAACGAAAGTATGGGCGAATTAACGGGCTTCGTTGATGGCGGAGGTGAGGACTTCTTCGACGCGGGCGGCAGTATCGCGAAGGGTTGGAGAATCAGACAGCATCGCAAGCATGGGGGTGGGCTTGATCATGCCGATCTTGGTTTTTCCGTCTTGCTCGAAAACGGAGATGCGACAGGGCAAGGCCATGTTGAGGGTCATGTCTTCGGCGAGGACTTTGGCGGCTTCGTGGGGATTGCAGACTTCCAAGACGAGGCAGGCGTGTTGGAAAGGGACGCCTTTTTTGTGGAGGGTGGCTTTGAGATCATGGATGTGCAACACGCCGAAGCTGCGGCTTTTGATCGAGGCTTCTAGATCGATCGCAGCTTGCTCAACGCTTTTTTCCGATTCAACGATGTAGTGCATCTTTTTGGTCTCCTTGTGGCGGTTGGGTGTGCTGGCGCTAAAGAGCCGATAAAAAAACAGAGGATGCAAAAAGAGGTCGGAGGGGGCGGCTTAGTGGAGATCAAGGCGGTTGTTCGGGCGGAGGCGGAGCTTGGCATCAAGGTAATCTTCGAGGAGTTTGCGGTCGTTGGGTTTGAGTTTGTGGATGCCTTCTTCGTCGGCAAGGCGCATCAGCTTTTCGGCTTTGTTGCGATGCCACCAGACAAAAAGGCGGTCAGACAGGGTGCCAGAGGTCTTGTCGCTACCTTTGGATGGGGCGTTTCCAAAAGGCCAGAGATAGATCCAAAAGCCCCGTTGGAACAGGTGTTGCCAGCGTTGCCATTCGTTGTAGTTCACAAGAAAAACGAACAGAGAGATGATGAAGGCAAACATCATATTGAAGACCAGAGCGGTGATGCCAAGGATCGCAAGCAGCAACATCGACCAAGGCAAGCTGCGTCGGATGGCTTCGCTCTGACCGCGTCGAAGAGTGAGGTATCCACGCAGAAACTGGCCCCCATCCAGCGGAAAGATCGGAAGGACGTTAAAGAGGAAGAGGATCAAGTTCATCGTAAACAGATAGCCCGCAAGCGTCCGAGCAAACGGGAGCAACAACAGCAGCGGCGAGTAATAGAGAACACCCCCAAGGAGCGCAAGCGTCAACGAGACCAACGGACCCCACGCGATCACCCAAAGCTCTTGGCGACGGCTTAATCCGGGAGGGACTTCGGCCACCCCCCCAAAAAGGTGCATCACGATCCGCTTGGGCCGATTGCCAAAAGACGCCGAACTCAGCGCGTGTCCAAGCTCATGCAGATACACCGAACCAAATAATAAGACCGGAAAAAGCAGCCGTAATGGACTCATCGTGATCAATGCCACCACGACTTCTATCCCCATAAAGATCACCAGAATGATATGAAAATACAGCGGTATTCCAAAGAAAACACCGATGTGGAATTGTTTATCAAGAGGATGGCGACCGTCACCTACAAACATGATCAACTCCTTTTGTTCGGAAAGAACGTGTGTTCCGATATTCTCGATCAGATCGAGACGTTGGAAGTCATCGCACAACAGCCCTTTCGAGATCGCCCAAACCTAACGCTGCCTATGGCCAGATGCAAACCGTCCACGGAAAACACGGAAAACACGGAAGGGGAAAACACAGAAAAGACATCGAAGGGAGCGAAGGGAGCGAAGGGAGCGAAGACATCGAAAGGGAGCGAAGGCATCGAAGGGAGCGAAGACATCGAAAGGGAGCGAAGGCATCGAAGGGAGCGAAGGCATCGAAGGGAGCGAAGACATCGAAAGGGGGCGAAGACATCGGAAGGGAGCGAAGGGAGCGAAGGGAGCGAAGGGAGCGAAGGGAGCGAAGGGAGCGAAGGGAGCGAAGACATCGAAGGGAGCGATGGGAGCGAAGACATCGAAGGGAGCGAAGAGAGCGAAGGGAGCGAAGACATCGAAGGGAGCGATGGGTTGAGAAAAAGGCGTGTTTGGTGGGGTTCGGGCTATGGTGTTGTTCGTTTGAACCATGAAGCATATCCTTTTTTTTTGTCTTTTCAAGTGTCTACAGCGCTAACCTAGCGCGTATGGGGGCAGCCCCCCGACTGCCCAAGAACAGGGCGTTTTCAGCAGATCGCCCCCACCCTTCGTGTGCGCTGCTTTCGGATATTGTGTTAGGGTATGTCGAGAGCGCCTTTCCAAGTTCCCGTGTTTGCGTGGGCGTCGGCGAAGTTGATCGACACTTCGTAGGTTCCCGTTGTTAGGCTGGAGATATCCAACGAGAGCACGGATACAAGGGCGGATTGGGTTTCGGTGGTGGTTTTTCCTTCTTTGTCGCGGGAGGTGACAAGGGCGATGTTGCGCTCTTGGGGTGGGGTGGGTTTTGTGGAGAGCGAGAGTGCTTGTTTGCCGGCTAGGGTGACGGTGATCTGGGCGGTGGCTTGGTCGTGTTGGGTGATCGGCTTGGGAGCGGCCCAGTGGGTCAGCGGGGAGCGCAGGCGATGCCCGATCGGCGCGAGTTTTTCAAAGGGGGTTTTTCCATCGTCGGTCGAGCTTGGGGGATAGCCGACGAAGATCTCGAATGTTTTGTCTTTGCGTTGTGCTTCAAACAGGTGGATCTGGTTGGAGGGAACAAGGTCAAAGGCGTCGGTTTGCGCGGTATAAGGGACGATCTTTTCGCCGTCCCATTGCTTGCCTTCGATCCGAAAACGATACGTTCCTATAGGGAAGTCTTGTAGCTCTTCAAAAGAAAAAGTGTAATGCCAATCTTGTTCTTGTTTGGCAAAGGTCATGATGATGCGATGGGTGCTGTCGTCATAAGGGCGGTCAGCCGTGAGTTTTACGTCGGTGAAGGTCTCGCCGTCTTTGCGCTGGAGGATGGCGCGTGGGTTGTCTACGCCGATGAATCCGCCATTGAGAACAAAGCGCAGCGGGTGATCGAGTCGTCTGTGAGTCTTGGGGGGCTGGGTGACGATCTGGCCGGCTTTGGGTGTTTTTTCGCGTGGGACGGTGGGGGACAGATCGAGTTTGTAAAAGTCTTGGGGCAAGATGCCTGTGTTGTTGTCAGGCTTTGAGTCCATCCAAAGCTGTAAGGTGAGCTCGGTGATGTGTTTGAGCAGGTATTCACCAAGGCGCGGTCCCCAGATATTCATTGAAGCCTCGTAACCACCGCGCCACCAATCTTTTTCTTCGAGCAGATAAAAGTGATGATCTTGAGAGTAGCCAAGGACGAGAAGATCCTTGAGTTTGCCGCCTGCTTGTGCATCAAGATCCTTGCGCAGCCGCCGCCCAAGAAAAGAAGTCGCCTCACCCGGGAAGGTCGCCAAGACCAGATCGCCGATACGAGCGGCGGTGAGGTGCGTTTTGGCGAATTGGGGGATCGGTGCGCCGTCGTTGATCATCTCGACGTTGAGGACACAGCCGAGCTTTCCGTCTTGGTGTTGTTTGTCGGGTTCTTCGGTGTAGCTGAAGGCTTTGTCTACGCACTTGAGCCCACCAAAGCGATAAGGGATCTTTTTTCCATCTTTTTCTTCGTAAAACTCATCGTCTTTGTAGCCGATCAGTTTGCGAGAAATGCCGATCCGCTTATGGACGATATCAAGGCGTGTGTCGGTTTGTGGTTTGATCTGTTCGTAGAGCGTCCAGACGGGGGGGGCGGTGAGTGCGCCGATCATCTGCATTCGACGGATATCTTTGTGTCGTTTTTTGTCGCCGCGTGGGGAGACATCTCCGGCAGGACCTTGCAAGAAAAAAGCTTCGATGCGTTTTTGGGTGCGCTGTTCAAAGTAATCTTGGACACCCATCTCTGCGCCACCAGCGGCATCTTGGGTGAGCGAAAAGTGATTGAACTCGTGGATGATACCGTGCATGGGGAAACTAAACAGGACGGCCAGCGGGGTTCCATCGGCGCGATCCACGCGCATCACGGTGAGGATCGGATGTTTTTCGTTGGGGGAAGCTCCGCGCCTATCGGAAAAGATCTCTCCTTCTTTGTCAAAGTCAGGATTGACGGCGTATCCAAAACGAGCGGGTTTCAGGTCGTTGTGGGCCGCGATGATCGCTTCGCCAAAGGAAGCGACGATCCGACGGAAGCCTTCGGGCAAGAACTCGTCGTAGCCGAGAAATCCGAGCTTTTTGTCAGGGAGCAGGTTCCAAAACCGCGCAGGCCCAGAGTGCGTGTGGGTGGCCGTGATCATCAGGTTTTTCGAGAAGTCGAGTCCTATTTTTTCGATAATATATTGGGTGATCTGTGTTTTTAAAAAGTCCGACACCCAACACATCGGACTGCGAACAAGGATGATGCGTTGGACGCCGTCGTCGAGAGCGATGGCTTTGACGAAGAAGCGGTCGTATTGTCCCGTGGTTGCGCCCAATCCTTCGGCATAGGGGCTGGTGGGTCCGACACGTAGGCCATATCCGGCCATCGAGATGCCAAGCGGGACATCAAGGGGGGCGATACCAAGGCCCGCTTGGAGGGGGGTCGGCGTGGTCTTGCCCTTGTTTGGGGGATCTGCTGTTTTCCAGATCGGCTTGTGGCACTGGGCATTGACGCAGACATGGAGCGTCGGGCAGTCGGTGTCGATCTCGCATCGTTTGATGCAGCGGCCTTTGTAGCAGGTTTGGTGTCCTTGGCACTCCGCAGGGGCCTTGCAGGGTGTGGTGGGGACGCAGTTTCCATCGACGCAATCTTGAAGGCCCGTACATTCGCGTGCAGCGACGCATTGGGGGCCTTGTTCGGAAGGGGAGGCATCGGCGGTGGTTTCTTCGCTGTTGACGGTGGGGGTGCAGTTCCACAGCGGATGAAACAAAAGCAGAGAACACAAGAGAAGAAGAAAACGGAGATTTCGCATGGGGCGATCCTATGGCGTTGTAGGAGCGAGGGCTTCGTGAAAAACGCCACAGCGTACAACAGGATCGAAGGAAAAGGGGAGGGGCGTCGCTTTTCTGGGGTAGGCGCGCCGCTTGTTGGGATGGTTTTGTGGGGTTTTATACGATATCCGAGTGATGCACACAGCAAAGGAGAGTACGTAGACGCCCTATTCTTGGGCAGCCACACCTGTCTGCCCCTACGTTTTACGATCACACACCCTGCGGATTTCGTATTACGCCATACGCGCCTTGATTTCGTGTTTTGTACCCCTTGACTCCGTATTGGCGAAGAGATCACAGGTTTTTCAAAACAACGGCGCTGTCGCGTGGAGTGCCGCGAACACGGGGATTTTTGTCAGCGGAGTCATCTCTATCGGATACGAGTTGCAGATCCGACTATCGAGGCCGCAGTTTGCGGCGAGACTCTTTCTGATCTGCATACGAGCGGGGCATCGAATTATGGAGGCTCTTGTTCGGGGAGGGGCGGTGTGGCTGACCAAGCCCGAAAGAAAGCCTCAAGGTGTTCGGAGAGAAAGGCGTCGATATCCAAAGGGCGGCAGGTGCGCCCGCCAAGCTGATCTTGGTGGAGCAGTGCGAGGATCAATGGAGACAACAGCAGCAATGCGCCTGTGCGCGTATCCATCGGGCGCAATTCACCGCGCTGGATGTGGATCTGCAAGCGCTGTTCAAAGGCTTGGAGGGTGGGTTCTAGGAGTTTTTGGATGTAGAACGGGCCGATCTGGGCGTCGTGAAGGCCGATCGCAAGGCCCATGCGCTGGATCGCGCCGACTCCGTAGCGTTGCCATGCAAGCGCAAACAGCCGAATCAGCGCAGATATCGCATCGCGAGCCGTCCCGAGATCCGCAGAGACTACGCTGGCGATGTGTACGTCGCCTTGTTGGGCAAGAGAATCGATCGCCGCTTGAACGGCTCCGTGATGATCTTGAAAGTAGTGGCGCAACGTCGCACGACTGACCGCACAAGTCTCTGCAAGTTCTTGGAAACTGGCGTTGGTTCCGTCTGTTTGAAGAAGGCGAGCCGCGATCAAGCCCGCGAGCCGCTGCTTCTCTGTTTCGTGTCCTTTGTTGGTGCGTCCTACGGGCCGTCCCATCCGTCTTCTCCGCTCCTTGGTTTGCGGTATTTGCTTTGGATGCACGAGCTGCTCAAGCAGATCCGTCAAACTGGAGGATAGATTAGTCGACCCAAGCACGAGCATTGCGGAAGATGCGAAGCCACGGGCTTTCTTCGGGCCATCGGTCGGGATGCCAAGAGAGTTGGACGGTGCGAAAGACCCGTTCGGGGTGAGGCATCATTAGCGTGACGCGGCCATCTGGAGTGGTCAAAGCAGCGATGCCATCGGGTGATCCGTTGGGATTGTAGGGATAGCGAAGCGTGGGTTGTTTGTGCGGATCGGTGTAGCGAAGAGCAACAAGCGGAAGTGCGGCCTTTTGCTGTTCGGGCGTTCGGAAGGTTGCACGTCCTTCGCCGTGTGCGACAGCGATCGGTAGATAGGCTCCTTGCATACCTTGGAAAAAGAGTGAGGGCGAGTCTTCGATCCGAACCATACTGAGGCGTGCCTCAAATTGTTCTGAAGTGTTGCGTAAAAAAAGCGGCCAATCTTGTGCGCCCGAGATCAACGGGGACAGATGAGCCAACATCTGACAGCCGTTGCAAACACCGAGAGCAAGGGTATCAGGGCGTTCAAAGAAGCGTTGGAAGTCATCGCGGATCTTGTGGTGGAACAGGATCGAACGCGCCCATCCGACGCCCGCTCCAAGGACATCGCCATAGCTAAAACCTCCGCACGCCACCCACACACGAAACGCGTTGATCTGCACCCGCCCATCGAGAAGATCGGTCATGTGAACATCAACAGACTGAAAGCCAGCGCGGTCAAAGGCTGCGGCCATCTCGGTCTGCCCATTGACGCCTTGTTCGCGGAGGATCGCGATGTGAGGCCGCGCACCGCGTTGGACGAATGGGGCCGCGATATCCTCAAAGATCGAGTCGTCGACATCGGCGTAAAGTGCGGGCAGATCGGAGCATAGCGCTTCTTGTTCTTCACGCGCACACAACGGGTTGTCGCGCAGCGTTTGGAGGTGGTGGCTTACACCCGACCAGCGTTCGAGGGCCTTGTGAAGGTCCATTTGGAGCAGATGTTGGCGGCCAAAGAAGATATCGATCTTGGGATCTGTTTGGGGAGAACCGAGCACATGGAGATCGGGGAGGAGTCCAGCGTGTTCGAAGATCGCGCAAACAGCCGAAAGATCTTGTTTGCGGATCTGCAACACCGCTCCAAGCTCTTCGCAAAAAAGGGCGTCTATCGGGCGATCTCCAAGGGAGGCCAGATCGACGGAAAGCCCCGTGTGTGCGGCAAAAGCCATCTCACAAACAGTCGCCCAAAGCCCCCCATCGCTGCGGTCGTGGTACGCAAGCAACAAGTCTTGTTGATGGAGAGAGCGCATCGCTTGAAAAAAGGCTTTGAATCGCTCGGGTTGATCGAGATCTGGGGGGATTGTGCCAAGGCGCTCGTAGCATTGAACGAGGATGGAGCCGCCAAGACGATGCTTTCCATGCCCCAAGTCGATCAGCAAAAGTACCGTCGCCTCGGTGTCATGGGTCTGTTGAAGCATCGGTGTCAAGGTTTTTCGGATATCAGGGATCGGTGCAAAGGCCGAGATGATCAGAGAAAGCGGAGAGATCACGCCGTGTTCTTGTTGTGCTTCGTCGCGCCAGAGCGTGCGCATCGACATGGAATCTTTGCCGACAGGGATCGCAAGGCCCAAGGTCGGGCAGAGTTCGCGTCCGACAGCGCGAACGGTATCGTAAAGTGCAGCATCTTCGCCGGGATGCCCTGCGGCCACCATCCAGTTGGCGGAGAGCTTGATATCGCGCAGATCGCGGATCGCTGTCGCCGCGAGATTGGTGATCGCTTCGCCGATCGCCATCCGCCCCGAAGCAGGGGCATCAAGCAGCGCAAGCGGTGTGCGCTCGCCCATGCTCATCGCTTCGCCCGTGTAGCCTTCAAAGCCTGAGGCCGTGACGGCGAGATCGCTGACAGGGACTTGCCAAGGCCCGACCATCTGATCGCGTGCCACAAGCCCCGTCACGCTGCGATCGGCGATGGTGATCAAGAATTGTTTGCTTGCGACGGTGGGATGGGCCAACACGCGCATCGCCGCATCATAAAGATCGATCGTCTCGGGCGAGAACTCGTCGCCAAAAGCAGCAAGGCGTCGGACATCACGGTGCATACGCGGCGGTTTTCCAAACAGCAGATCCATCGGGATATCGATCGGGCGATTAGAAAAATGCGCATCTTCTAGGCGAAGTTGTGAAGTAGCTGTGGCATGGCCGATCACAGCGAAGGGGCAACGTTCTCGTTGAGCGATGGCTTGGAAAGCGGAGAGAGCGTCAGAAGCGATCGCAAGGACATAACGCTCTTGGGCTTCATTGCACCAGATCGCGAGCGGACTCAGGCTTGGATCCGCATTGGGGATATCTCGCAGCGCAAAACACCCACCGAAGCCCGCATCATGGATGATCTCAGGCACCGCATTGGATAACCCGCCTGCTCCGACATCATGGATTGATAAGATCGGATTTTTTTTCGCCGATGCCCAACATCGATCGATCACTTCTTGGGCGCGCCGTTGGATCTCAGGGTTGGCGCGCTGCACCGAAGCAAAGTCAAGGCTTTCGCGGCTCTCTCCTGTGTTCATCGAAGACGCTGCGCCGCCGCCAAGTCCGATCAACATCGCAGGACCGCCCAAAACAACGATGGCGACGCCGTCTTGAAGGGGAGCTTTGTGCAGGTGTTCGTGACGGATATTGCCGAGTCCACCCGCGATCATGATCGGCTTGTGGTAGCCTCGCCATTCTCTTGGAATGATGGTCATCTGCGAGGATGGCGGCTTCGAGACGTGCGAGGGAGAGGGCGTGGATTCCGAGATGTGCGAGGGAGAGGGGGTTGAGGGTGAGGGCGAGGGCGTTTCTGTCGCGGGGTGGGTGTGGATCGGTCGGCGAGCCACAAGAGCCTCGAAGGTGCGGAAGTATCCGAGGAGATTGGGGCGTCCAAACTCGTTGTTGAAGGCCGCTGCACCGAGGGGGCCGTCGATCATGATCTGAAGGGGGGAGGCGATGCGTTCGGGTCTGCCGGGGTCTTGTTGTTCCCACGGTTGCGGATCGCGTGGGATGCGCAGATGCGACACACTAAAGCCAGAGAGTCCGGCTTTGGGCTTGCCACCGCGTCCCGTTGCGCCTTCGTCGCGGATCTCGCCGCCTGCTCCCGTTGCTGCGCCCGGATGGGGGGCGATGGCGGTGGGGTGGTTGTGGGTTTCCACTTTGATCAAGACGTGGATCGGCTCGTTGTGAGCGCGGTAATGGTGATCGGGATCTGCAAAAAACCGTGAACCTTCCCATCCCTCAAAGATGGCGGCGTTGTCGTGGTAGGCGGAGAGTAGGCCGTGTGGAGTGATCTTCGCGGTATGTTGGATCATGGAAAACAAAGACTCAGGCTGATCTTGCCCATCAATACGCCATGATCCGCGAAAGATCTTGTGGCGGCAATGCTCGGAGTTGGCTTGGGCAAACATCATCAATTCAACGTCGGTGGGGTCGCGTTGTAGGGCTTGATAGGCTTGCTGTAGGTAGGTGATCTCGTCGTCCGCGAGGGCGAGACCTAGTGCGAGGTTGGCGTCTTGAAGGGCGGAGATACCTTGCGCAAGCAACGGGATGGTCGAGAGGGGGGTGGGTTGCGTTTCTGAGAAGAGGCGACCGAGTGCTTGGGTGTGATCGAGTACGCTTTCGGTCATTCGGTCGTGGAGAAGGTCTGCGAGGTGTTTGCGATGTGCGGTGTCTAAAGAGGCCGATGTATCGAGAGAATAAGCGATGCCATGTTCGATGCGCTGGACGTGCGGCATACCGCAGATCTGTGCGATATCGGTGGCTTTGGAAGACCACGCCGAGCGCGTGCCAAGGCGAGGCACGACGAGAAAAAGGGCGTTGTGCGCAGAGATATCGGGGACAGGCTCATCGGTGCCAAGAAGAGAGTGGAGTGCGGATTCATCGAGAGGTGTAAGCGGGTGGGTGCTTTCGAGGATGTAAAGGTGCCTTGCATCAAGGTCACAAAGCGAGGGGAGGGCAGGGCGGATCGTCTCGAACCATCGTTTGCGGCGGAAATCCGAGAGGGCTGGCGGGCCGAGCAGCCAGTAGCGTGGGTTGTGATCGGAGGATGAAGTGGCGAGGGGATGGATGGGGTTCCTTTGCATGGGGCCTCCTTGCACCGTGGGGCGTTACACAACAGCGACGTGGTGGTGCTTTGGGAAGAGTCGGGGGTGTTCTGTACCATTCATTGGTTTTTTGCAAGGAAAAAAAGGCGCGTGCGGTGGGGTTTGGGGGCCAAGACGAGAAGAGAAGCTCAAAGAGGGCCGATCTGCTTGGGCGCAGGGCGGGCCATCGAAGGGTCGTTTGGGGGGGGGCAAGCCAAGAAGAGAAGCTCAAAGAGGGGATTCTTCGTCTTCGTCGTGCGGGAGATCAGGGTGGGGGATGTACACGGTGGCGCTGCGTTTTTGCTGTGGAAAGGAAAAGGAAAAGGATTGTGTCGGAGGGGGGCCTTCTTCGGCAAACAAATAACTGTGGCGTTGAACCAATGCCTCGACGGTTTGGCATAAAAGCGTTGCGATACGGTAGGTTTCTTCATCGGCTGGGTGGACCGTCGCATCGGGACCTACCAGTGAGAGGACAGGAAAAGCTTCGTATGCCGCCATTGTCCACTTTTTTTGGTGTTGGAGCTTTTGGGCTTGCGAAGGGATATCGTCTTTGCTTTCGTAGTCGAGCGCAAAGAAACGAAACCCGGGATCTCCAAGGCGGGCTTGTAGATCGATATCGAGTCCAAAAAGAGCGTAGATACGATAGTCGCGCAGGGTCTCAAAGGCACGCATCCCGGGGTTCTTGTGGTTTTTTCCGCAAAGGCTGAGCGTATAACGGCTATATCCCCATGCGCTGAGATCCACCAAAAAGACTTGATCTTCTTGAACTTGCTGCCAAAAATCGGTTTTGTACAAATCGGCGGCTGCTGCAAAAAGGGCTTGCCCGACTTCTGCGGGCATCTGCGAAAGGGAGCGTAACGGGGAAGGTGAAGCGCGTTGATCTTGTTTGCGCAGGAAGTGACCAGAAAAACGTTCGAGGTGGCGGCGTCCACCATAAAAGACGGGGATATCAAATCCTTGAAGCAGGTTGCGAAAGGGGCCGACCCATCGGCGTTGGCTGACGTTGATTTGTGCGGGGAGGCGAGGGCGTTTGTCTGTGGGGGAAAGGGCGATCGTGAGGAGGCTTTCGAGGATCATTAGCGGTTGAGTCTTTGGATCAAAAGGAAGGACTCCGATCAAAGTTTCCTCTTCTTCGCTCATCCACAAGATCGCGGCAGGGGCAGGGCGAAGTGATGAAAGAGTGAAGGTCGAAGTGGGCAGTGCGCCCACGACCCAAGTTTCTTCAGATCGTGGAAGTGCGCTGAGTTTGCGCCCTTGTTCGCTCGTAAAGTCCGAATAGCCGAGAGGAAGAAGCAGGCTTTGTAGCGTCTGAGGTTCTTGTCGTGTTTTTTCTAAAGATTGGATCAGTTTGCGGGTGTCTTCTTCGTCGTAAAAATCCAAAATTCCCCAGACTTGTGAGACATCGAGATCCTCGTCCTCATCGTCCTCATCGTTTTCATCTTGAAGGCTTTGGTGTTCAGCCCAAAGGTCTTGTGCGCCTGGGGCGAAAAGCCCTTCGCGCTCCATCGCATCAAGGGCTTGGACAGAGAGTTTGTTGCGCAAAAGATCTTCAAGCGAGCGTTCTTGGGTGGGGGCTTTGGAGGCCGAAGAAGGGGCGGGCAGATCGGGTGTCTTTGGCGGGGCAGAAGGAGGCGGAAGCTTGGAGCCTTTGGGCTTGGCGGGTGCTTTGGTGGTCGAAGGGGACGTGGGGGGCTGCGGCTTAGCCATAATCAAGCGCTCCTGCAACAGATGGGAACGGGCGAACTCGTCGCACGTTGGGCTGAGTCTGCATAAGCGCAAGGCAAAAGGAAAATTTTTTGTTCGGATCGGAGAGGAGTTAGGATGGAGGGGCAGAGCGGTGGGGAAATTGGAGTGAGATCGGGGGTCTCGACGGAAAGGACGGGAGCGCAAGAGACAAATCAAGAGAGCGGAGAGAAGACAGCGTTGTGGGGTGTGCGGGGTGTTTCAAAAGTTGCGTGAAGGCGTCGGCGATGGCGATGGCGTGTTCGTGTTTGACAGGGGTTGCGTGGGAGGATTGTTGTTGGTGGATCGACCACTCGCAAAGGACGGAAAAAGTCGGATGGGCGGTGTGTAGGAGTGTTGGGTGGAGTTCGCGGAAACTGGGGGGGATCTCTTGTGGAGAGGCAAAGCGCAGCAAAAGAGCATGGATCGGAGGGAGTCGGAGCGTTGAAAGAGTATAAGGGGCGCGCTGAAGAAGGGAAAAAAGTCGTAAGTCTTGGGCGGAAGAAAAGATCATGAGATGGGAGATGGGAGGATGCGTTTCAAAGGTGCATACGATGTAGCGAGGGCCACCCCAAGGCGTGAGGTCAAAGCCAAAGGGAGTGCAACAAGGGATGGGTTGTTGTTGGAGAGCGTCGAAGAGTTGTGTGGTGGTTTGGTGAAAGAGTGTGAGAGTGTGTGGAGACAGGCTCGAATTGGGCGGAGGGATGGGGATCTGTCGAGGTTGCGTCGTGGGTAGAAAGAAAGTGCAAGCAAGGCGGGTAAAATCTTCTTGACCGTCATGGAGAACTTCGATCCCAAGTGGAGAGAAAAAATCTTTAAAAGATCGTAAGATATTACGTTGAGAAACCCAGACGCGTTTGGGAAGGCGTGGAGAACCAATTTGTGGTTTCGCTGTGGTATCAAGGAAGCTAAATGGGAGAACAAAAGAGGAATCTTTACTCGAAAAATAGGTTATGGAAAGAGGGAAGAAGTGACCTTCAATCATCCAAAGAGCGCAAAGATCGGCGTCGCGTTGCGGAGAAGAGAAGGGCGGAGGGGCGAAGACGCCGACGATCCATGTCTCGTCGCTTTGTGGGAGTCGCCGAAGAGGGTTGTATTGCGCGTGGTTGAGGGGGATGGATTGGACGGTGTAGCGCGGAGGGACGGGGAGCTGGCTGCGTGGGTGGAGCGTGTGAAGATGTTGTAGAAAGTCTTGCTCTTGTTCGAGAAAAGGATCGTTGGGGGCGGCGGT
>JAKLKB010000087.1 GCA_023150835.1 Myxococcota bacterium
TCCCCCGTGAACAGGGGAGGGAGTGAAAGTCGGAGTCAGCGAGGTTTTGGGTTTCCATGCCGCACGCTGTTTGCACGAGAGATCGTCTTTGCCTGCTCCAACTTCCCCCCGTTCACGGGGGGAATGAGGGGGGGCCGACAAAAGAAACGGAGATCATCCTCGACCCTCCGGTGTTTCCACCTTAACAAGGCGCGTATGGGGTCTGCCCCTACATCCTTACGATCCACAACGGGCGGATCTCGTATTGCCCACATCGAAGCGACTCACAAAGAAAAGAATTAAGGGCTTTTTTGGAAGGTGATCTTCCACATGCCTCGGACGTCACCGATGCGAAAGCCCGTGGCGCGATCTTGGGGGTAATACTTTTTGAGCAGAGCCAGCGTTTCGGGTTCGATATCTTTTGTTGGGGAGCCGTGGCACTTGAGACAAGTCGGCATGGCGACAAGGATCGGGAGGTAGACTGTTTTGGTTTTTTTGTCTTCGGAGGGCAGGAGAGTGTGGAGCGTTGGGGAATCCATGGCGATCTTTTGTTTGAGTTGGCGGATGAGTTTCATTTCATCCGAAGATGCGAGGTTTGCGGGGTTTCGATTGCGGTGTGAGATGCGTTGGACGGTGGCGTTGTGGGACTTGCCAAACTGACGTTCGATGTGTCCTGCGGTTTTTTGGCAGGTTTGGATCGCTTTTTCGATCGATCCCCCGGCCATTTCTTGACGGAGAGTGCGCATCATGACGGTTGCGGTGCGTGTCGAGAGCCAGTTGGCCATATCGAGGACACTTCCGTCGCGTTCAAAATTAAAGACGGGTGGTAGGGCGTAACTGTCTTCTGGATTGCGCGGTTGTGGCGCGGGTTTTGGAGCTTCGACGCGTCGTGGTGGTTGGGGTGGGGGGGATATCTTGCGACGTTGGGGGGGAGGGGGGTCTGCTTTTTTGCAGCCAAAGAAGGCGGCGCTTGTGGTAAAGATCAGCAGAGAAAGCAGCGTATGGGCTCCAAAAAGGTATCGTGATCTCACGGTGTGTTCTCCTTGTCTGCGTGTGAGACAGGTGTTTGGAAAAAGCGAGGAGACTCTATCGCGAACGAGGCGATCCTTCAAGGCGCAGAAGCAAGAAACATGGAGGAGCAGAGGAGATCGGAAGGTGGTCGTCCTTCGGGGAGGGCAAGCATTGAAACGAAGCAGAGCCAAGAAATATGGAGGAGCGGATGATCTCGGAAGGCGCGGGGTGTGTGTCGGTGTACTTGTTGGCGGGGGGGAAAAGCACGCGTTTTGGATCGGATAAGGCGAGAGCATCGGTGGGAGGGGAACCGTTGTTGTTGCGGGTTTTGCGCAGTTTGGGGGCGTTTCCTGCGGATGTTCGTGTGGTCGCGAGAGAAGCGGGGGCGTATGATGATCTGGGCGTGGAAACCATCGCAGATATCCATGCAGATCGCGGTCCATTGGGCGGATTGCATTGTGCGTTGTGCGATCTTCGCGCACAACGGGGGGAATGGTTGTTGTTGATGCCATGTGATCTGTTGGGTCTTGAACAGGAGTGGTTGTGGGCGTTATGGAAAGCGCGACAGGAAGGGGATCGTGCGGTGGCTTTTTTGGGGGAGCGTTGGGAGCCGTTGTGTGCGTTGTATCATGTTTCTGCGCTTCCGATGGTGGAGCGTCAGATCGAGCGTGGGGATGGGGCTTTGTGGCGATTGTTGGACATCTTGGAGGCGCGATCTGTCGAGTGTCCGCAAGGATGGGCAGAACAAGTGATACAGGCCAACACACCGCAGGCGTTGGCAAGGTACGCAAAAGGCTCGATACAAGGGCCTTGACTCGGCTGATCCATCGGATGGGATTTGTTTTTTAACAGGAGGGGTTTTTTTTATCTTTGCGCGGGTGAGGGAAGGTGTCTTGATCGTCTTTGTTTTCTCGGGGATGGAGGCACTCGAAGTCTTTTTCGACGAGGATAAAAACACGATCGGGGTCTGTTTTTGAATTGGGGGGTGTGGAGAAGCCGATCTCGTCGCTGTGGATCCATCGTTCCGCGATGGGTTTGGGGACGTGTATGGTCACGGTGTGGTCGAGGTAATCGACAAAGACCTCGTTGGCTTGGTCGTTTTGGGCGATACAATAAGACAGCTTTTGCGTGTTGTGGGGGCCAAAGAAGATATGGGTTTCGACCCGTCCTTGTTGATCGAACTGATGGACTTCGGCTTGGGTGAGTCGAAAGCGGATGCTTTGGTCAAGGATGCGCATTTTCAAAGAGGATGTCTCCTGACAGGATGGGCGTTGGTTGGGGGGAGTGTTTGGGGGCGAAGCGGTGTGGAGGTTTGGCCGTTGAGAAGCTTGGGCGTAAAGGATACCGTGTTCGCGCCCAACGGAGTCGAGGCGGTGTTGCGGTTCGGTTTTTTAGACTGCGGGAGATTCGGGTTCTTGGGTGCCGGATTGGGCTTTGAGGCGGTTGGTGAGCATGTTTTCGAGGCGGAGAGAGTGTTCCTCGATATCGTTGACGATTTTTTGGGTGAGGTACGAAAGAAACGCATGGAAGGAAAGAGCAGGGATGGCGACAACAAGTCCGAAGGCGGTGGTGTTCAACGCGACGGAGATGTATTCAGCGAGTTTTTTGGCTTTTTCTTCGGGGGCGGCGCTTTCGAGAGCTTGGAACGCAAAGATCAAACCAAAGATCGTCCCGAGAAGTCCGAGCATGGTGGCGACGTTGGCGACAGCGGTAAGGTTGTTGGTGCGTTTTTGGACTTTGGGGAGGATCTCAAGCGAGGCTTCTTCGATGGCGCTGGCGATCGCTTCGGGGCCTTTGTTGGCGCGGGCGAGGCCGGCTTTGATCACGCGGGGGAGTGCTGCAGCGGGGGCGGCGTTACAGAGTTTGATGGCGCGGTCGATGTTGTTGGCCATAACGAGCTTTTGGATTTGAGCCATAAAGGCTTTTCCGTTGATGTTGTATTTGAAGAAGAGAAACACAAAGCGCTCGATGATCAGGCCAAAACCCACAACTGAACAAAGCGCGATCGGGTGCATCCAAGCGCCACCCTTGATATAGAAGTCAGCGATGAGTCCCATCATGATCTTTTTTTCTCCTGTTTGTTTGTTTCCATGTCCGTCCTTCTGTTGTGTTGGACGTGAGAACAAGGCGGTATACCCGGTCGTGTTGATTTAGGAAAGCCCTTTGTTGAGGGGGCTGATGTGTTGTTTTGGCGATCCACAGGCTTTTCTCGTAGGCAGCGCGTTGTGGCGAGGCGTGGTTGGTTTGGCAAGCAGCCTGTCCACAGCGTTGGCGATACTACACAACATCTACAGTCCTGTCAAAGAGAAAAGGGCAAAAGCGAAACAAGCGAACAGACCGCCCGTTTCGTCGATCTTGTGGAGGTTGTGTGAATGAACATCCTCATCTACGCTCCGACGGATCGGGTGTGACTGGTTTGAAGGGAACGTCGTGTATCGGAGTCTTGTTTATCCAAAAAGATCGGCGAGAGCGATCGTTGCGTCGTGTTTGGGCGTGATCGTTGTGCCTATCTGGGCGCGAGAGGGGAGACAACGCGAGCGAGGAAAGGTTCCGATTTGCTTTGTGTGGGGCTGGAATGTATCTTGCCTTTGTGCTGCCGAAAGCAAGGAGGCTGGAGGTTGAGCCAAACTTATCCAAGACACGAAGGAGGAAGCGATGCGCGTTTCATGGAAAAAAGCAGCGAAGATTTATTGGTGGATGGGCTTGATGGGGTGGATGATCTTGTTGCCGGCATGTAGCGTCATCGGCGGGGGCGGGGGCGGCAACGAGAACGAGCGAAAATTTGCGGAACAAGTGACCTATCGCGTCGCATCTTCGGGCAAGACCATCACTTTTGATCCGACAGGAAACTACCAGTACTATTTCAGTTTGGACAATTTTACAAACAAACAACCGACCGTCAGCAGCACATATACCATCCTCAGCAAAGAGATCGTCTTCAAAAAAGACGATGGGACGGAGTACAGCGCACGCGGCTTGTTGGCTGCGGGTGACGCAAGCTTCACGTGGGCAGAACACCCCGACGAAACCTTCGCCAAATTGGCCAATTAAAGCAGGTTTGGGGTGGGTCGAAGGTTGTGGGGAGAGTTTTGTTGTTTGTGTGTGGGGGATGTTTCGTTGCGTCGGTCTAGTGGGCTACATGGAGTAGAGAGGTTCCGCCTTGAACGAAGGTGGGGTGGGTTTGGGGCCGTTGGCTGGTGGCTGGGGTGGCCTCTGCGGCAGGCGTGGGTCGTTTGATAATAAAGAGGACGCCGCCTGTAATGGCTGCTGCGGCGGCGATGCCGATGAAAACGTTGGCCATGATCGCGCTGGTTCGGCCAGAATCTTCGATCGGTTGGATGTCTTTTTTGTAGTTGATGGGGGTGGTTTGGCTTGCTTGGAGTTTTTGGCTGACATCGCTTTGTTTGTTGGAAGCATCTACCCCAAAACCGATCACGCCCGCAACGGACACAACGGCGACTCCCACCGCGATCCATGCCCAAAAGCGGGGGTCTTGAACGAGAGGCACCTTGGGTTCTTTTTGGGTTGCGGCTTTGGCAAGCGCTAATTTCTTTTTCTTTTCGGCCTCGGCGTCAGCGGCTTTTTTCGCAGCTTCGGCGTCGGCAGCTTTTTTCGCAGCCTCAGCGTCGGCAGCTTTTTTCGCAGCTTCCGCAGCAGCGGCTTTTTTAGCGGCTTCGGCGTCAGCGGCTTTTTTCGCAGCTTCGGCTTCGGCAGCTTTTTTCGCAGCCTCAGCGTCAGCGGTCTTTTTGATGGCGTCTGTATCGGCAGCGGCTTTTTTAGCGGCTTCGGCGTCAGCGGCTTTTTTCGCAGCTTCGGCGTCAGCAGCTTTTTTCGCAGTATCATCGGCCTTTGCGACAGTTGGAGCAGGAGCATCGCCAAACAGCTTGTTTGCGAGTTCGGTGTGTGCCGATTTGGCTTGATTTTTCTTAAAGAGATGGACGACTTCTTTGACGTTCTTGCCGGTTTGGGAGTCGATCTGTCGGAAGAGAGCGCGAACACGCGATCCAGCGGGGAAGATGCGGATATGGAAGAGCCAGCGGGCTTGGCGCATGGTGCCGATCTTGTTCATGCAATCGGGGGTGTCGCCGATACATCCAAGCGTTAATCGCGCCATCGAGATATCCATCGGATTCTGCGGCAACAACTTGAATTGTTTTCGCTTCCCGATGGCCTTTCGCATATTTTTGGTCAACGTCTTTGCGATGTTGGTGGGGGCTCCTTCTGCGCCGAGAAAATCGGCTGTTTCTTGGGCTTGGGCTGGAGCCGCCCACAACAACACACATCCCAACACAACACACCATAACCATCGATTCATGCCTCTCCATCCTCCGTTCTAAACGATGCCAACAGACGTTCCTGTTACCAATGAGATGCAAGACTGTATCTCTTGCAGGGCAACCTGACTTTGTGGTTTTGGAGAGTAGCCGTATGCGGGTTGTGTGTCAACTTCCGATGATGCAACGAAAAAGAGGTTTGGTTGTTTTGGGGGCTTGTTCGATCCATCAGCGAAAAACAGGAGTGGACATTTGAGCGGGGGCTTCGTATGCTTTGGCGATGGCGCATAGAGCGACCTTTTGGACGAGAGAAGGCGGTTGGATGGCAAGCGTAGTACGAGACGAGAGGTGCGGGGTGTCTGCTTTGGATCTGCGAAAAGCTCCAAGGCATCGCTTCTTTGGGATGTGTATCGCATCCTTGTTTGTGGCTGTCGCTGCGTTGGGGCAAGTCGCTTGTCAAGGAAGTGTCGTGGTCGATGAAAAGACGCTGGCGGAAACCACGCAGGGAGGCGAGTCGGCTCTTGTGGAGCAAGGGGCCACTGAGCCCTCCCAAGACACGGCACACGATGCAAGCGAATCTCCTTCCGACGAAAAAACGCAAGAGTCGCTTGCTTCCGAAGAGATCACGCCTACTGAGTACCTCGAACCGTCTCCAGAGCAGACCACCGAGCGCAAGGCGGACTGTGTAGGAAAGCCATCGCCGCCGACAGATCGCCTCTGGCGTGTCTCTCATGATGGAGTGGAACGTTCTTTTCGGGTTTTTGTACCGCCTTCGTACGCATCGAATCAAGCGATGCCGATCGTGCTGAATTTTCACGGCGTCGCAAACGACGCATGGACGCAGGTGTTGTTGTCAGGGATGGAAAGTAAAGCCGAAGAAGCCGGATTTATCGCGGTCCATCCCGAAGGACGGGCCTTGCCGTCGACGAGTTGGAATGCAGGGACGTGTTGCCAACCTGCCGCATCATGGGGCGTGGATGACGTTGGCTTTGTGCGTGCCTTGTTGGATCGGTTGGAAGAGCAGTTGTGCGTGGATCGCCGTCGGATCTACGCCACAGGGATCTCCAACGGTGGGATGTTGGCATATCGGCTGGCTTGCGAAGTCTCCGATCGCATCGCTGCGATCGCGCCCGTCGCTGCTTCGATGGTGTATCTTCCCTGCAAGCCTCCCCGCCCTTTCCCTGTGATGATCTTTCACGGAACGCTCGATAGCATCGTGCCTTATGCGGGTAATCCTCTTCTTGGCTACCCATCACTCAGCGCAAACGTCGAGCATTGGGTCGCCCACAATGGCTGCAGTGATCAGAAGGTCCGCCGTTTTTCCCAAGGGGACGCCTCTTGCGATGCTTATCCGACTTGTCGAGACGACGCCCAAGTCGAATCTTGCACGATCCTCGGTGGTGGGCATACTTGGCCGGGTGGTTTGCCTGTTCCGCAACTTGGATACACCAGCCTTTCCCTTCGAGCCACCGACGCGATGTGGGATTTCTTCTCCAAACATCCCATGCCTTCGCGCTCTCCTACTCCTTAGTTTGTCAACAATCCACTTTTCTCCAAACAAGGCAAAGATGTATGACGCGTTATCCTTCTTTTGCGACCTTCGAGGAGCTGGAGTCTTTCTTCGGGGAAGAGGCCGCACAGGTCGCAGAACCCGCACAATCGGAGCCTCCGAAGGCTTATGTGTACAGCGTGAGCGAGATCGTCGAAGCGTTAAACACGATCTTCCGCCATCGGATCGGTGTTGTGTTTGTGCGCGGCGAGATCTCGGGCCTGAGCCGTTCATCACCACGCGGAGGAAACGGCCATCGCTATTTTCGCATCAAGGAAGGGACACGGGCTGTTCTGGATGCTGCGTTGTTCGCTCCTGCGGCTGCGCGTCTGCCGTTTGTGCTTGAGGAAGGCATGGAGGTGCAGTGTCAGGGAAGACTCGCTGTGTACGGCCAACAAGGGCGATTGCAGCTTGTGGTCGATCGGATGGAGCGCGTTGGCGTCGGGGCTTTGATGATCGCTTTTCAGCGACTCAAGGAGCTTTTGGACGCCGAAGGGCTGTTTGATCCCTACCGAAAAAAACCTATCCCCACATATCCTCGTTGTATCGGCCTTGTGACATCACCTGTGGGAGCCGCGCTGCGCGATCTCTTACAGGTCTTTCGGCGGCGCTCTCCTTCGGTGTCTTTGTTGCTTGCACCTTGCCAAGTCCAAGGTCGCGGTGCTGCCGCAGAGATCGTCCGCGCCATCCAAGCCCTCAACGAACAAACAGACGTCGATTTGATCATCTTGGGGCGAGGCGGAGGATCGATCGAGGACTTGTGGGCCTTCAACGAAGAGGCCGTTGCTCGGGCGATCTCTGCCTCTCGTCTGCCGATCTTGACAGGTATCGGCCACGAGACCGATTACACCATCGCTGACTTTGTCGCGGACAAACGCGCTCCGACACCCTCCGCTGCCGCAGAGATGGCGACCCCTGCCGATCAAGCTCTGCTCGATGTCTTAGAAGAACGCAGGTATCGTATGCTCCAAGCGATATCTGCACAGATCGGACGCGCTCGTCTTCGATTGGAACGGCTGGCCCGCCGTTTGCCGTCTCCCGAACAACAAGCGCATCGTCTTCATCTCCGCTTTGCCGATGCACAGCAACGCATCGAGCGCGCTCTGTTGGTTCAGATCGCCCACTACAAGCGGCGATTGGCGGCTTTGCGCACACGCCTTGAAGCCCAAGATCCCGGACTTGCGCTGCAACAACAACAACAAACCCTTCGACTTTTCGAGCAACGCCTTCGCCACGCGATGCAGCGCGCTCTTGATCAACAGCGTCATCGCCTCGGTTTGTTTGCGCAACGTCTGCACGATCTCTCGCCGCTTCAGATCTTGGAACGCGGTTATGCCCTTGTTTCCGACGCGCAAGGACACCTCGTGCGCTACGCTCACGACCTACAAGAAGGTCAGCAGATCACGATCCGCCTACAACAAGGCCAAGCTATCGCACAAATCGTCTCCATCCTACCCGAACCACCGCCTTCTCCTCTTTCGACTTCCTCGGATACGTCGCCCTCGGCGCCTCCTATGACACATACTGCGGTTGTTCCGCGAAAACGCCATGCCCGCCCCAACACTTCCTCGCAACTGCCGCTTCCGATCTTTTCCCCCAAAAAAGGCCAGTGAAGGCTCTACAACCACCCACGATCCGCAAACGATACATAGCTTTGATCCCCAAGCACCAAGTGATCGAGTAGGCGGATGCCGATCAGGTGCGCGACTTGTTGTAAACGCTCCGTAAGCGCCCGATCTTCGGGGGAGGGCTCGGGTTGGCCGCTTGGATGGTTGTGCAACAAGATCATCCCCACCGCTTTTTCCCGCAACGCCGGTGCAAAGACTTCGACAGGCGTCACAGGACACCGATTGATCGAACCCGCGCTGACCTGCACTTCCCGCAACAATCGGTTGCTTTGATCCAACAGCAGCGCCCAAAAGGTCTCTTGCTCTTGCCCCGCCATGCGCGGCCCATAAGCCCGCCAGATCTGGCGCGAACACACAAACGCTTCGCCCCGTGACAAGGGCTGTTGCGCTAACCTTCGCCCCAACTCCAACGCTGCTTTGATCGCCGCCGCTTTTTCCGACGAGATCGCCGCATGGCTCGCGATCTCTTGCACTCCCGCACGCTCCAACTCCCGCAGATCTTGAAATCCTTCCCAACAGCGGCGCGCTTGTTCCCAAACATTCCCTTGCTGGCGACCCGATGTCCGCAACAACAGCGCCAACAACTCCACCTCGTGAAGTTCTCGATGCCCTCGGAACATCAACCGCTGCAACGGCACAGGCCCCTTCGTTTGTGAAAATAGAACGCTCTCCTTCTCCGCAGCTTCCGTATGTTCTCGCGTCGGTGGCGCAGCACTCATTTGATCAACTCCTTTTTTTGTTGGTGGTTTGTGGGTGGTTTGTGGGGCGCTGCCCCATAGGCGTTAGGTTAAGCGGAGGAAAGCCCCCCACCCCGCCCTCCCCCGTGAACAGGGGAGGGAGCGAAAGTCGGAAGCCTCGGGGATTTTGTTTTTTCATGACGCACGCTGTATGCACGACGCGCAGACGCTGCCCGTTCCAACTTCCCCCCGTTCACGGGGGGATTGAGGGGGGGCGGCAAAAGAAACGGCGATCAGGCTAGACTATCCGGTGTTTCCACCTTAACAAGGCGCGTATGGGGCGCTGCCCCACGCCCCGCCATAGACTGTCGCCCCTTGACCCCGTATCGGCGGGGCGAACAGAGGTTTTTCAAACCAACAACAGCACCGCTTGAGATGCCGCGAACACGGGGGTTTTTGTACCGAGTGCCTTGGTTTGTTTTGGGCCTCTTCTCCAAATGCTGTGCCGACTTCGGTTGGGCTTGTTTTTGGAACGTCGAATATCCCCGTCGATCCGAATCAATTGCATCACTCTTGTTGAGATATCCGCATCGTTCGGTGGTTGCAGGCCGCGTCCAGCCTGTTTGTCAAAGAGAGCGATGGAGGTTGAAGCGACGGGTGGGTCTGTTTTTTCGGATGGCTTGCGGGTGTGGGGGCTTGTGTGTGTACGCGGTTTGGTTTGGGGGGGCTGCTTTTGCCATCTTGCATCCATCTTTTGCCATCTTGCATCCATCGTGAAGGTGTGGAATACCCACACTCTTTCGTGCGTGGCATCGCGTTTGGCACGGTTTGAAGAGATCCACAGATGGCTATTTTTTCTGCTCAAGACATCGGAATATCGGCGATCTGGGGTTAGCACGTTAAAGACAAGAAGGAGAATGTATCGTGGTCCGTATCCTGATGGAGCCTTTTCGCAAAGCTTTGATCGTCGAATCTCCGCATCTCTCGCTGGATGAACACCTTCGCGAGATCGGGATCACTCCTGTTCGAGAAGATCATATCCCCGATGAACAGGCGTTGATCGATGCGATGCACCGGTCGGGCGCGCAGATCCTGTTTAAGCGCAGCCGTGTTCCTGTGACACGCGCTGTGATCGAGGCCTGCCCTGAGCTTCATGCGATCCAGCTTTGCTGTATCGGCGACGATTCCATCGACAAAGTCGCTGCCGCAGAACACGGCATCTTGGTTTTTAACGACCCGATCTCCAACGGACGCTCGGTGGTTGAACTTGCTGTGGCTCATCTGATCGCCTTGTCTCGCCGGCTCTATGAAACCAACCAAGAGATCCATGCGCATCAGTGGTCGAAAACGGATCGCGGTCGCTACGAGATACACGGAAAGCGCGTCGGGATCGTCGGTTTGGGAAACATTGGACGCCAAGTCGCTCGCGCTCTCCAAGCCTTGGGCATGGGCGTAAACTTCTTTGACAATCGCCCCGTTGCCCAAGAGATCGGTCAAGAGATGGATTGGGTGATGATGCCTTCTCTTGAAGAACTGTTCGCGCAGTCCGATATGGTGACGGTCCACGTCTCCGCCTACGATTATCTCGGAAACGACAACCAAAATGTCCTCGATCCCTATCTCTCGCTGCTTGCGTCAAAATGCGATCGGACTTCTCCCAAGATCTTCTTGAATCTTGCGCGTGGCAACTTGCATAGCGCAGAGGCCCTTCTGTCGGCTGTTTCGAGCGGCGCGATTCGTTATGCTGCGGTCGATGTCTTCCCCGAAGAACCCACCCCGGGCGCGGGCGTTTGGCGCAATCCGTACGCAGACGAACCCCGTATCATCTGCACGCCTCACATCGGCGGAGCCACAATGGAAGCACAACCCCGTATCGCCCGCCATGTCAGCCAAACCGTCGAAGAATTCTCACTCTATGGCTCGCTGCGCGACTGCGTCTATGCTCCGCGCTTTTCGCTCTCGATCGCCGATCAAGTCCGTGGCAAGACCATCTTGGCGGTCGTTCACTCGACCGCTCGTGGAACCAAAAAAGCCATCGACGACGCCATCTACGAAGCCGAAGTCGACAACCTCGGCTCCTCTCACCGCGACTTTGATATCGGCGTGGCCTACGATATCTCGTACCTCAACCGCCCCCTACGCCGCGAAGAATTGATGAACCTCGTCGAACGCGCTGAACAGCTTTCCAAAACCCACAACGCTATCCGCGCCGTCCGCCAGATCGAAGTCCCCAAAAAAGGCTGGTAAGACGAAATCCGCTCCTTAATTGCGTAAAGGTTGAGGGGCAGCAAGGCGTGGCTGCCCAACCATCGGGCAATGACAGCGAATCGCACCAACTCTTGCGATACCAGACGCCCGTTGCGTAATCGTCAAAATGTAGGGGCAGCCCCCTGTTGCTGCCCAACCGTCGGGCAATTTGCGTAATCGTCAAAATGTAGGGGCAGCCCCCTGTTGCTGCCCAACCATCGGGCAATTTGCGTAATCGTCAAAATGTAGGGGCAGCCCCCTGTTGCTGCCCAACCATCGGGCAATTTGCGTAATCGTCAAAACGTAGGGGCAGCCCCCTGTTGCTGCCCAACCATCGGGCAATTTGCGTAATCGTCAAAACGTAGGGGCAGCCCCCTGTGGCTGCCCAACCATCGGGCGTCTGGGTGCTCTCTTTTGCTGTGTACATCACTCGGAGTTCGTATTAACCCAAACGGGCGCTGTGTTCGAGCAGTTCTTGGGTTTCTTGGAAAAGCTCGGCTGCGTTTTTGTGCTTGGCATCAAGGCTGACATAGACGCGATCAAGTGATATCTTGAAGCTCTGTCCGTGCTTTCCAATAAATTGGATCTGCGAAAAGTCTTGTTCGATGCGTTGGAGTGTTGCGGAGATCAGAGCAGGGGGGAGGGTGGGGATCAACACAGCCAGCGTGCATGTGTCCAGACGCGCAGCGATCGAAAAGGGCGGTGCGTGGTGCGTGAGCGAGTGCGCCAAGTGGACGAGGACTTGGGCGCGCAAGACATAGCCGTGTTGTTCTGCGAGGGCTTCCCATCCGACGGGCCGAAGCAAACAAAGATGCAGCGGATTTTGCTTGATCTTGCTTTCTGTCACCCGCCGCTCAAGGCGATCCAAAAACAGACCCCGAGACCAGAGGTGGGTGAGGACATCTCGATAGCGGGTGCGGCTGATCTGACGGGCTGCTTGGAGGTGCATCTGCACTTGGGCGGTGATCTCTTCGTGCGGCTGTTGTTGTGTAATCACGGCATAGATGCCCGTTTGAAAAGCAGAGATCCGCAACGCTGGAGCGAGCGACGGAGCCAACAAAAGCACAGGCAGATCGCCCCATCGCGGGTTGATCCGCAAGACGCGGCACAGATCGAGGCCGCTAAATCCGCGTAAAGAGAAACCGACCATTAGCAGATCAGGTTCTTGAGCTTCGAGCGCTTCGAGCAGTTCAAGCGGAGAGAGCAGATGTTCGACCGAAAAGCCGCTTTCTTCGAGTGCTTGGGACACGAGTTCGGAAAATCCCGTCTCATCGTGTACCACAAGAATTCGCGCACTGTACGCGGCTTGGTGGCCTGTCATCCGACGTAGCGCATCGAGCCATGCGTGTTCTTGAAGCGGCTTGATCAGCAGTTGGGAGGGGGTGATCTGAGCCGCCATCATTCGGTGATGGATCTCGGCTTGATCGGTGACGAACATCACAGGGATACGATCCATCTCAGGCCGCTGACGGAGCTTTTGCACCCAACTGACGCCGTTTTGGATCGCCGCCGTTTGTTGGCGCATCGATAAGGGCGCATCTTGAGCATTCTTGGAGGCTGGGGTGCTGACATCCACATAAAAAGCATCGAAAGCGTAGCGCGTAAGCAGCCGCTCGATCGTTTCCCAGCTTTCGCCTGCGTGCAGTTTGATCCGATGGCGGTTCGCCCAAAAGGCCATCTCTCCGACATCTTCGAGGCGTTTTCCGATCAACAGCAGATTGAAGTACTCGCCCTGTGACTCATCGCCTCCGACGGTCTGTTCTTCGGCGGGCTGTTGAGCTTGGACAAGACACCACTCCAGACGATCTTGAAGGTAGGTCCAAGGGTTTTGGGAGATCACTTCGGGAGATGAAGCGAGAAATTCTTTGGGATTGAGCAACAGATACAAGCCGCGTTCGATCTGTCCGAGCACTTCGCTGATCGCGTGCAGCTGCAACATCCCTGCGCGGCTATGGAGTTGTTGGATATCTCGGTGGGTTTGAAAAAGGATCGCCAGTTGGTTTGTATCCCGATACACCCGCGAGACTTGTTCGAGGGCTTGGTAAAGTTTGTCTTCGAGTTCGGGGAAAAACGCAGCGCGGGCTTTTTCGAGCTGAGAGGCGGCTTCGGATGTAGCGTGTGGAAGGGCTTGTTGGAAGGTGGGGATCGCATCAAGCGTTGGATGGACGCTGATCTCTCCATCGGTGCGCTCGTTACTCCCGAGCGGAGCGAGGTATTCGACGTACATCAAGAGTTCGTCGATGTTGATTGGTTTGCTGAGGATCTTGTAGACACCGAGTTCTCTGGTCAACATCGCAAGCAAGGTTTGATTGCGTGTGAGGACAGACAACGCGGACACAAACAGGATCGGGCTTTGATATCCGCGCCGTCGGATCTCTCGGATCAGATCAGGGCCGATCATCTCGGGTAGCTGGCCTTCTATCAACAGCAGATCGATCCGCTGTCGAGCGAGCAGGGCAAGGGCTTTGGAAGGCGTGGAGGCTGTGTACGTCGAATATCCTCGCTGTTGCAGGGTTTCTGTAATCAAATCGCAAAAGCCCTGATCCACATCGACCACAAGAACTGAGCGCATGAAAAGATCCTTGTTGGGCAAAAAGAATGAACCAACCCAGTTAGAATAGGACTTACGCAGTTGGGCTTATTTTGTGGGGTTTCACCCCACGCCCCACAAGGGACTGTCGCCCCTTGACCCCGTATTGGCGAGACGATCACTGCTTTTTCAAATCAGCGACGCTCTCGCTTGAAACACCGCGAACACGGCTTTTTTTGGGCAACTGCGTGACTTCTACCCAGTATTCGCGGGGAGAAAAGCGATTCCCCTGTCTCGGCGAAGCGAACAGCGGTTTTTCACACCATAGACCGCGCCGCTTGAGATATCGTGAGATCTGCTTTTTTGGCAAGACGCTCTGGCCTCGTACAGAAGAGACCGCCCAACCATCCGCGACATTCAGATGTGCTTTCCTCCAAAGCGATGCGAAGCTTTGGGCTAGAAAAAATTCGCGGCC
Source organism: Myxococcota bacterium (assembly GCA_023150835.1). Taxonomy (GTDB): domain Bacteria; phylum Myxococcota_C; class UBA6777; order UBA6777; family UBA6777; genus JAKLKB01. Next base: position 14,371 of record JAKLKB010000087.1, read on the forward strand.
TTGTGGTATGTTGTCGCGCTGTAAGAGCGATGTCATCTCGACTTGGGGGGCGATTTGAACCGATTGATCGGGAGCCTTGTGGTATGTTGTCGCGCTGTAAGAGCGATGTCATGGGAGCGAGTTTTGCCGCCCTCGTCTCTTCTGCTGCGCAAGATCGTCGGGCAGCCACAGGGCTAACACTCGGACACTTCGTCTATTCTCATAGAGCCACCGAATGTTTGTCATCAAATCAGGGACAAGCTCAAGTCAAGTGGGGACAAGCTCAAGTCAAGCGGGGACAAGCTCAAGTCAAGCGGGGACAAGCTCAAGTCAAGTGGGGACAAGCTCAAGTCAAGTGGGGACAAGCTCAAGTCAAGTGGGGACAAGCTCAAGTCAAGTGGGGACAAGCTCAAGTCAAGTGGGGACAAGCTCAAGTCAAGTGGGGACAAGCTCTGCGCATCGAAAAAGGCAGAAAGCAAGCAAACTCGTACGTCCGCGAGGCACCAAAGACGTGTTGAGGGTTATACGAGATCCGCGTAATGTATGATCGCATGATGTAGGGGCGGTTCGCGAACCGCCCGATTCTTGGGCAGCGAACCGCCCGATTCTTGGGCAGCCACAGGGGGCTGCCCCTACACTTTCCAACAGGTTAGCATGGTCGCCCCTTGCAACTATTCTTGGGCAGCCACAGGGGGCTGCCCCTACACTTTCCAACAGGTTAGCATGGTCGCCCCTTGCAACTATTCTTGGGCAGCCACAGGGGGCTGCCCCTACACCTTTACGCACGCAACGGGCGGATCTCGTTATGGCAAAAAAATCCGTGTTCGCGCCATGTCAAGCGGCTGTGCTGTTCGTTTGAAACGCCGTCGCTCACCCCGCCAACAGGGGGTCAAGGGGCGACAGTCCCTTGCGGGGTATGGGGCAGCGCCCCAGAAAACAGAAAGTGCGGTGTAGGGGGGGCTAACAAAACAGAAAGCACGACGTGTTGAGGGTTAATCGTTGCGTTGGTTGGCTTCGATGGAGAGGTTGTGGGAGCCAGCGGGGGTGTGGATGGAGAGCAGGCGGCGGGTGGTGTCCCAGAAGTAGCATCCGTCGGTGCATTGGAGGAGGGCGGTTTCGTCGGGGGCGCTGGAGAGGTCTTTTTGGTTGAGGGTGATGCGTTTGGGGGTTTCGAGGCGGAGAAAGACGAGGACGGAGCCTTGGGTGAATTCTTTACCTTGTTGGAGGGAGAACTGGAGGATGGGGGCGTCTTTGAGGGAGGCTTGTGTGCCATCGAAGAGAGTGAAAGAGGCGTCTGCACCCGGGGCGATGTGAAGAGTGAGCTTGTTGAGGTTGGGTTGGGCGGAGACGATATCAGAGGAAGAAGTGGGGGAGAGAGTGTCGATATCGGGCCGTAGCAAGGGGACAATGGAGCCTGCGCGTTGGAGCAATGGGAGCCGATCAAGCGGGGCATTGTAGGTGATATCGCCTGCATTGTAGCGGGTTTGATCCCACCAATCGAACCAGACGGTGCCTTTGGGGATTCGGATGCTGCGAGAAGTTTTTCCATCGACGATCGGAGCAACGAGCAGGGCGTCACCGAGCAAAAAGAGGTCGTCGGGATGGTGGTCTTCGTCAGGATAGGCGGCTCCAAAAGGGCGGGTGGGACCGCGTTGATGTTGGTTTGCGGCGACGGCGTAAGTGTAGAGATAAGGGAATAGGCGTGTATGGAGTCGGATGTAAGTGCGGAAGTTATCGAGGACTTGTTGATCGAATTGGGAGTTTCCGTAGCGGGTGAAGTCCCAAGGATTGACGTTGGGGTCGGGTCCACCGATCTGCATGATGGTTCCGAGGGCGGTCATCTGGCCCCATCGGATAAAGTCTTCTTTGGTGGGGCGAGGTGAGCGATAGCCGCCTGTATCGGCCCCATACAAGGGGAATCCGCTCATGCTTAGCGTGAGTCCTGCGATCAAGGCGGCAGGAAGGCCCCCGACGTAAAGAGCGCTGGTGCCTTTGGGATCGCGGTGTTTTTGCAGCCCTGTGTTCAAGTCGCCCGGCCAGACGATCTGTGTGTAGCGTTGGCTGCCAAGCGATCCGCCTCGGCAGATCAAAAATCCGCCGTCCGTTCCGAGTGTTTCGGCGTAGGTTTGGTGATAATAGCGGGCGTATTTGTGGTGCATACTGCGCTCATCTTCGCCATTGTGGAAGCCGTAGCGCAGGCGGGCATCGTAGAGTCCGACTTGGATATCTTCGCCGTAGTCGAGTTTGAAGCCTTCGATGCCGAGAGCGCGGATCTTTTTGATCTGGTCTTGCCAGAAGCTTTTGACGGTGGGGTTGGTCAAGTCGAGGGGATCGCTCCATTTGTTGAGTTTTTGGAAGCCCATCTTGACGAAGTAGCCGTTGTTTGTGGCGAAGGAGTGGAGGTCGGCGGTGGGTTCGAGATAGGGTGTGGACCAGACACCGACGCGAAAGCCGTTGGCATGGAGTTGTTTGATCATGCCCGTTGCATCGGGGAAGCGCTTGGGATCAAAGCCGAAGTTGTTGACAGCGGTGTCGTAGGGGCGATCGATCCAGAGGGCGGATATGGCGAGATCGTGTTTTCGGATCTGCGTGGCATCGTCGAGGACTTCGGCTTGGTCTTTGTTTTCATCGCGCCAAAGCAGGGTGCCAAAAGCCCACCGTGCGGGGAGGGCGGGCGCCCCTGTGATCCGCGTATAAAGCCCGGGTACATCGAGGGGATGAGCTGCGCTCAACAAATAAAACGTCAGATCGTTGTCGGTGTGAAAGGTGGTGGTGAGGGAGTCTTTTTCACGGGCGGCCATATCGAAGGTCCCGGGGAAGAAGGACTCGACCAAAAGCCCCCATGCGCGGGTGCTTGTGAAGAAGGGTATCGGGATATGCGCTTCGTTGTAGCCGCTTTCCATCTTGAGGTCGACTTCGATCTGCATGGCGCGGAGTTTTCCGCGATGGGCGACGCTATCAAAGTATTCGCCAAGCCCGTAATAATTTTCTTTGTCGGCAGCGGGAAGTCGCAGACGTATCCAAACCGTTCGTGGTTGGGCGGTTTCAGGCTTGAGATGAAGTTTCCAGATCCCGTCTTCTTGGCTGCGGATGGTGAGCGTGGCGGTGATCGCGTTGGGATAGCGAAGCGTAAACGTCGCGCTGTCGCTGGTTTGCTGTTGGAGAGTCGCGCTTTCGGGTGAGAGCCAGCGCAAGCCGCTTGGTTGGATGGCTTTTTGTCCGTCATGTTCGTAAAGCCACCAAGGATCGTGGTTATAGTCGGGTTTGTAGGCATCCACGACGCCAAGCTGTAAGCCCGCCATCGGAAGGGTCATCTGCTCGGTGGTTTGGTGCATTAAGCGAATCGCCCAAGGAGAGCCGATCAAAAGGCTACTGCGCCCACGTTGAAGCGTCACCTCTTGGGCGGTCTGATCGCGGTCTTCTTCGCGAGCAGACTCTCCGCCATCGGTGTTTGTGGTCTTTGGATCACAGCCGATGGCCGCAAGCCAAAAGAACAAAACACACAAGCTACCGATCCAAAAAGCCGCTTGGAGCTTGGGTTGAAGAAGTGAAGGTGCTCTTGTTCGGGTGGCCCGTTGGTTGGGAAGATGGGTGCGATCTGTGCAGGTGGAAAACATCGAAAGCCCTTTTTGCATAAGTGTCTGTGAAGGACAGGAGTGACGTAGCCGGTAAAACCCCCGTGTTCGCACCACTCCAAGCGGCAGAGTCGTTTATTTGAAGATCCTGTGATCTCTCCGCCGATACGGGGTCAAGGGGCGAAAGTCTATGGCGGGGCGCGGTACCTCGCCCCACAAAACCCCAAACCCAAAAAGCGAGATACCTGTCCTCGAAGGGGAGATCAAAGGACGGCCCCGGAGGAGAGGTGTGCGGCAAAGACTTCGCGGGCGTATTCTTCGTTTTCTTGGTAGGGGTGGGCGTGCCCAGCGATCAGATCGGCGGCTCCGCGAAGGCTTTCGGAGAAAGAGGGGTGGGCTTGTGTGGTGTGGAGAAGGCAAGTGTAAGGGAGTTGATATTGGATCATGACGGAGACTTCGCCGATCACAGCATCCACACCGTCGCCGATCCCGCGTACACCGAGGACACGGTCGTCACCTTCAGGGCCGACGATCAGTTTGACAAAGCCTCGGTGGGAGGACATGGCGTGAGCACGGTGGTTGCGGGTGTGGCTCCACTTTCCGATGCGGATCGCGCCGTATTTTTTGCGGGCCTCGAGTTCGGATAATCCGGCTCCTGCGATCATGGGGAGTGTGAAGACCAAAAAAGGGACATATTCGAGTTTGAGGGGTTGGGGTTCGCCGCAGATGGCTTGGATGGCGGTGCGGCCTTCGGCTTCGGCTACATGGACGAGGCTCAAGTCGTGTTCTGTATCGCGCAATCCAAGGTCGCCGACAGCGTAGATATGGGGGATGTTGGTTTGCATGATATCGGAAACCAAGATGGAACCTTGTGCATTGGTGCGAACACCGATGCGATCGAGGTTTAGCCCTTCGATGTTGGGCGTGCGACCGATGGCAAGGAGGGCGGTTTCGGTGATGATCTTTCGGCCATCTTCGAGGAGGGTGTGGACTTTTTCTTGTTCGAGGAAGATCTGCTTGCAGCGGATCGAGGGGATGATCTCGACCCCCGTTTCGCGCAGTCCGTGTTGCAAGAGTGCGCTGATATCCTCGTCGTCGTGCGAAAAGATCCGCTCGCGTGTATCAAGCAACGTCACTTTGGTTCCAAGAGCCGCAAAGATCGAAGCAAACTCACACCCGATCACGCCTGCCCCCAAAACCAACATCGAGGCCGCAGGGGCGCTGGTATCGACGATCTCGTCGCTGGTCAGGATCTTTTGAGGGACGGGTCGAAGGCCGGGCAACAAGCGCGGTCGAGTGCCTGTGGCGATGATGACGTGTTCGGCCACAAGACGAGCGATCTCTTGATCGTGTTGCATCACGGCGATGGTATGCGGATCAACAAAGGTTCCAAAGCCTTCAAACAACGTGACACCCATATCGATCAGTTGTTGGCGATGGACGTGGCGCAATCCTTGTGCGCCTTCTTGGTTGGCTCGGTAGATCGCGTCAAAATCGATCTGGTATCCGCCTTGTGCAAGCGACCAACGGTGGTGGACGGCGTGATGCGCACGAGCGATCTCGTACAAACTTTTGGACTTGAAAGCCCCTTCAAGGCCGTACCCCATGAGATGGCCGTAGTTGATCAGCCCCACGCGCAACCCCCGTAACGTCGCGGCTTTCGCGGCTGCGATCCCCCCCGGACCTGCGCCGATGATCACCAAATCAAACGATTGTATGTGTGTTTTTTCCATCGGGAACCCCTATGCTTCTGTTCGGAAGAGCCACCTGAATTGGGATGCTTGTTGTGATGAGAAAAGCTTGCTCTGTGTAGCACGTCCTTTGGTTTGGTGGAACATACTTACGCGGAATCCGCCTATGATGTGATCGAAGGATGTAGGGGCAGCCCCCTGTGGCTGCCCAACCACAGGGCGTTTACAACGGATCGCATCGAACCTTTTGTGTATACTTCTCACGGATATCGTATGAGAGGGTGTCTAACATAGCGAGATCTTTTGGACTGGTACACAGAAACATCGAAGGATTAGCGCTCTTCTTACCCCTCACCCCCCCAGCCCCCCTCTCCCCGCTTGCTGCGCTGCGGAGGCGAGGGGGGAGAAAAGCGGAACATCCGAAAGGATGGTGAAGGATTGCAAACGTTGCCTTGCATCGAAGACGGGTGGAACGAAAGAATAGAAGAGAAAGAAAAGCAGACAATGCATAAAAAGACGGATAATCCGCATGATTTGTCTTATTCTTTCCCCCTCTCTACGCAGCGATTCTTAGAGCGACCGCGTGTTATGGGGGGTGACGCGAAGCGTCGGGGGGTGAGGTCACGCGAATACAACCACCTTCCCCCCAAAACAAACCTATTTCCAGACTCGCTACATGACAAGCCAATGACGATCGAGCCAAACATCGGAAAGAACGAAGTGTTTTGGAGGCTCAAACATGACAAGACCAACGCCATGAGAGAGGTATCAAAAGGCAACACTTCTCAGCGAGGGCAGGCACACATGGTTGCCCCTACGTGTCGGAGATCACACGGTGTTTTGTAGGGGCAGGCCCCCGTGCCTGCCCTCGATCTGTTGCGTCGCTGACCTCATACGATTCTTGGCCCTCCACACCTGTCTGCCCCTACATTTTTACGATCACACTACGGGCAGATTTCGTATGATGGGGTTCCACCCCATACGATTCTTGGGCAGCCACAGGGGGCTGCCCCTACATTTTTACGATCACACATTACGCGGAGATATCGCGTTCAGATATCGCTGTGTTAGACACCCTCTGATGCGGCGATCCCAAGAAAAGTCCACGGAAAACGGAAGAATTTGGATCTTGTTGTGGATGGGGTGGGGGGACACCTTGCGTACAACGAAGGATTCGATGAGGATACATGGGCTGAAGAAAAGAAAATATGCACGCGGCCCAAGCAAGCAAGATGCGTCGCAAGGATGCCGCCATGTCACCGTAGCCTGCGAGGATCGCGGGCCGCAGCTTGAAAGCCAGAGCGAGACGGACAGGTTTTGAGCGATCCAAGACACCAACCGTTCGAGGATGGGAGAGTTCGATGACGAAACAGAGCGAGAACGTGATCTCTGGTGGAATAAACGAAAAAGCCCACATCGAAAACGAACGGTGGGAGTTGTTGCGGCAGGGGAAGATCTCGCTGTTTGCGGAGACGATGGCTTGGGTGGAGGCTTGGCGCACAAGCGAAGCGTCCGAAGACCGATTGCGCGAGCGTTTGGAGGCTTGGCTGGCATCTTGTTTTCGTGAAGGTTTGCTCCTAGACGAAGCTCAACAATTTGAACTGCAAGCAAGTTTGTTGCGGATGTTGGCTCCAAAACCTGTCTCGGATGCTTTGATAAGCCACCTTGATACGGCTGCATCGGTCTCGAAAACATCGGAGGTTGGGGCATCTGCATCGGTCTCGCAGACATCGGAGGTTGGGGCATCTTCCTCGATGGCGCAGATGTCGGATGTTGGGGCATCTGCATCGGTCTCGCAGACATCGGATGTTGGGGCATCTTCCTCGATGGCGCAGACATCGGAGATTGGGGCGTCGGCGTCTGCGCAAGATGGGGATGTTGTGGTGTTTCCGATGGTGCCTTATGAGGAAGAGGTGTCTGCGCCTGCTGCGACGGAGATTCGGGCATCGGTGGCGTCGTTGGCATCGGAAGCCGTGTCAGGTTTCAAAGAGGATGTGGCGAAGCTACCTGTCTTTGCAAAGCAGGTGGCCTCGGAAGGCTCGGTCGCATCAGAGGGTTTAGCGGTATCGAGTGCAGAGACAGCGGATGTTGCGAAGGTTCCTGCGTCGCAAGATGTATCACAAGCCGCATCGAGAGAGCCTGCGGTGGGGTTGCCGACGGGTGGGCCGATTGCGTCGTCGTTGTACGCGCCGCCTCAAGGTCGGATGCCTGTGGGTGAGTCCTCGAAGCAGGGCAGTAAAAAGGCAAAAGGGGCGAAGACCTCGGAGAGTCGAGGGGGGCGATCTGGGCTGGGGGCGTCAGAGGAAGGCGAGAAAGGGGCGTCGTTGTCGGATGTATTGCCTGAAGGGGCGAGCGATGCGTCAGATTTAACGGAACTGCCGGATCTTTCATGGCAGGAGAGGCGCAGTCGAGAAGATCGAGCGGTGATGGAGGCATCGAGTTGGGCGCGAGTGTTGCAGCCGTTTTTGGCGCAGAACTGGTTGTATTTTTTGGGGACGTTTCTGGTGTTGGCGAGCGGGTTTTATTTGCTTTCGTTGGCATGGGAGGGGATGAGTACGTTAGGACGGCAGGCGGTGATTTGGGGGAGTTTGGCGACAGGTTCGTTGGCTTTTTCGGGGCTGGGTGTGTTGTTGAAGCAGCGGGCTGAATTGCAGGTGGCGGGGCGGAGTTTTGGAGCGGTGAGTTTGGGGTTGTTGGGGATCGCGGGGATGGCGGTGGGTCCGTTGTGGTCATCGAGTCTGCCTGTGGCGATCGGTGTCATGGGCGGTACGCTGGGTGTGTTGGTGTGGGGGTTGGGTTGGTTGCGTGCGATGGATGCGGGACCGACGATCAAGTTGTCGACGATCTCTTCGGGGGTGTTGTTAGGAGGGGTGATCTTTGTGCCGTGGTTTGGGCGGTTGGGGCATATCTGGGGTGTGGTGGGTGTGTTGTCGTTGGGGACGTTGTTTTTTTGGGGTGTGGTGCGGGTGTGGGGAGCGTTGCGTTTTGGGGTGTTGAATTGGGGAGAGGTGTGGTGTTTTTGGCGGGAGCAAGGGGGATTTGATCGTGTACGAGCAGCAGAAGGGCAAGAGCAGCCGTTGACGGCGCAAGAGATGTTGTTTTTCTTTTTGCCGCAGGCGTATTTGTGGTTGTTGTTGGTGGGTTGGTCGGGATGGTCGTTGGGGGGGGAGTTGTGGTTGGCGTTGCCGTATATGGCACCGTTGTGTGGGGTGGTGGGTTTTGCGATGGTGGAGATAGGGGAGTGGGTGAGGTTGATCGAGAGGGGAGAGAAGAAAGCGAGATCGAAGTTGCAGCAGAAGGCGTTGCGCGTGGAAGATGCGGGGGACGAAGGGTTTTTTGTGTGGTTTTGGTTGGGTGCGTTGGTGGTTGCGGTAGGGGTGGTGCAAGCGTGGGGGACGCCGATATCGTTGGTATGGGGTGCGTGGTTGTTGGGGGTGTTGTTTGCGCGGGGTTCGGATGTGCGGGCGCGTTGGAGCTTGGAGGCGCTGAGTGCGCTGAGTGGTGTGGTGGGATATGTGGCACTGTTGGGGGTGTTGTTTGCGTCGTCGGAGCTTTCGGAGCGATGGATGCGGGAGGTGTGGTGGTTGCCGATGCAGGCGTGGTGGATATTGCCTGCGGGAGTGTGTTTGGTGGTGGTGGGACGGAGGGTGCGAGAACAGCGAGAGATGCGGGGTCAGGTGTGGCCGTTGTTGGGGGCGTTGTTGGCGGTGTATGGGGTGGGTGTGTTGTTGGTGAACGACGTGTTGAGAGGGCAGGGGCAAGTCTCGTTGGGGATGTTGTTGGCGATGCCTTTGTATGCGTTGGGATTTTTGTATGTGGGTGAGTTGCGAGAGAAAAAGTCGTGGAGCCGGTTGGGGTTGGTGTTATGGGTGTATGGGAGTGCGGTGATCGGGGGTCGTGTTTTTTCGTGGGGTGTTTTTTCGGGAGGGACGGAAGATCGGGCGTCGTGGTCGTTGTTGGTATTTGTGGCGACGGCGGCGTTGTTGTGGGGGGTGAGTCGTGTGTTCGAGAGACGTGCGTTGTTGCCGCACAGTCGATTTGTGTTGGATGAGGCGTTGTTGTGGCTGCCGTTGGTGTTGTTGTTTTTTTGGGCGCAGCAGCCCGATGCGATGGGGTTGTCGAACCCGTGGGGATGGCACCCACGAACAGCGTTTGTGTGGGGTGCGGTGGGGTTGTGGTTGTACGGGGCGTTTTTTTTCTGGTGGTCGTATGCGAGCCATTCGGCGGGGATGGCGCGTTGGACGTTGGTGTGGTGGGGATTGGCGAGCGTGTTGTTGTCGGTGTCGGTGCGCCGCTGGCTTGGTTTGCCGTTAGGCCAAGGGGGCGGCGCGTTGGTGGTGATGTGTGTGAGTTTTGTGTTGTTTGAGTTGGGGATGCGCTGGCGGGGAGGATCGAGAGCGAAGGGAAAGTGGTTGCGGCTGCCTTGGGTGGTTGGAGGAGACGGTGCGTTGTTTGCGGGGGGAGTAGGGATCACAGAAGGAGCGCAGGGAGGCGGGCAAAGGGGAGAGTTGAAGCATGGGGTTGCGGAGATCGCGGAGGATGGGGGTGTGTGGAGCAGGCCGTTGTTGGAGGCGGCGTATGTGGCTTGGTTGGTGGGTTTGTTGATGTTGTTTCGGGTGGTGGGTCGTGGGATAGAGGGGCGGGGGTTGGCGTTGGCGGTGTTGTGTTTGGGGGTGGTATTTGCGTGGCAGGTGGCGTGGCGTCATCAGTCCGAAGCGATGGGGCTTGTGGGGTTTGTGTTGAGTGGTGCGGCGTGGAGTGTGGCGTGGTTGTGGCCGCATCTGTTGGGTGCGCAGATGGAGCAGCCGCGTGTGTGGTGGGGCGTGTTGGGGATCGCGGGAGGTTTTTGGGCGGCGTGGTCGGTGGTGTTGTGGGGGGTGTATGGTTGGAAGGGGAGGATCGATGAAAGAGGCGATTGGAAGGGGGTTTTGCAGATTGCTATCGAGATCTTGCCGTTGTTTGGGATGATCTGGATGGTGGGGTTGGGGTATTTGACGGTGCGGGCGATCAAGGAGAGCGGGGGAGTGTCGGTGGGATGGTTGTTTGCGGGATGGGGTGGGAGTGCGTTGTTGTGGTATGGGATGGCGTGGGTGATGCGGCGTTGGTTGTGGGTGTGGTTGGGTGCGTCGTCGCTGTTGGTGTGTTGGGTGTTGCCGTGGTGGAATGGGCTGTCGTGGCCGGGATTGTTGGTGTGTGCGATGGGGGGAGTGTTGGTGTTGTTTGCGTTGGGTTCATGGGGAGGATGGAAGCGCAAAACAGCGGATATTGGGGTGCTGTTGGAGTCGGGGCAGGCTTGGTTGAAGGTACGTTCGGCGGGGGCGGAGTTGTGGGGAGAGGGTCTTCGTGTGTACGGGCTGGCGTGGTGTTTGTTGTCTTTGCCGGGGCTGTGGTGGTTTTGGCGTGAAGGCTGGATGGCGGGAGGACTGGCGGGTTTGGGTTTGGGGATGTCGATCTTGCCGATGTTTTGGGAAGGTTGGCAAGGGTCAGGATCGTCTTTGAATCCCCTCAGTTACGGGTGGTTTGGTTTGTCGTTGTTTGCGGCGGGGGTGGGTTGTACGGTGGGATTGTTTGGGGCGTTGCCGGGATCGTGGCAGCCTGTGGGAGTGTGGTTGTGGCTGTCGTCGTTTGGTGTGGTGAGTAGCTGGGTGGCGTTGTTTGTGATGTTGTGCGTGGGGTTGCGAGATCGGCGGTCGTTGCGGCTGGATTGGGTGTCTCGTCGTTGGGGGATGTGTTCTCAGGGGCAGCCGGAAGAAGGGGTGGGATGGGGTTGGTTGCATCTGGGTCAGGTGAGTGAGTGGATGTTTGTGGGGGCGGCGAGTGTGGGGGCGGTGTGTTTTGGGATGGCGTGGTGGGGAGATCGCGCAGCATCGGTGTGGTTGTTGTGGAGTGTGTTGCCGTGGGTGGCCTCGGTCTGGTTGCGGCCACGAGAGGTGACGGCGACGGTGGTGGGTGGGATGATGTTGTGGGGTTGGTGGTGGGGAGCGGCGACGGGATGGGCTGTGTGGGCGGTGGTGTGGAGTACGTTGTTGCCGTTGTGGTTGGTGGGTTCTTCGTATTGGCGAGAAAAGCCGTTGTCGCAACTCAATGAATCGGTCGGATGGACGGGGATCTTGGGTGGAATGTCGTTTGGTGTGGGGGTGGTGTCTGTGTTGGCGGGGATCTGGCCGTCTTTGGGGTCGGCGTGGTTGGGGTGTGTGGGTAGTCTTGGGGTGGCGACGTTGTATCAGGTGGGGATGTGGATCGCACGGTGGCAAGGGGGCCGATTGGAGCCGTTGTTTGAGATGGTTGCGTGGGGACGAGCCTCTGAAGACGAAGGCCACGCGGGGCGTTGGGGTACGGCGTGGCAAAGTCTGCGAGATCTGTACAAGACGGCGATGGTGGTGGGGAGTGGTTTTGCGTTGTGGTGGTTGTGGTTGAGTTGGCCGAACGGTGGGGTGGTGTTGGCGTTGTTTTTAGTGCCAGCGTTGTTGGATGTGGGCCAATCCTTCCAGCGATTTTCTTGGACGTGGATGATGATGGCGTTGTCGCTGTGGGGGCTGCATTTTGTGCCGTACTGGATGCAAAAAGAAAGCTGGTCGGTGTGGTTGTGGTCGGTGTGGGCGCTGGGCGCGTTGTGGTTGGCGGCGGAGTCGACGGCGGCGGCGCTGTGGCATGGTCTGCGTGAACGTGGGTCGCTGCGGATGGTGTGGGCGCTTTGGCATATTCGGGGGCTGAGTGCCTCGATGTCGCTGTTTTTTGCGGGGTGTGGGATCTTGTTGTATGCGGCGCTGTTGGCGGGGTTTGTGTTGGAGCCGATCGGTTATCCGCTGGAAGTCTCGGTGTATTGGTTAAAAGATGCGCGGGCGTTGCCTTGGTGGATCTGGTTGTTGGTTCCTGTGTTGTATGCGGTGATGGTGTTTCAACTGCGGCGGCGCAGTGCGTTGTTTTGGGCGGAGGGAGCGATCTTTTTGTCGCCGTTGGTGATGGGGGCGGTGTTGGGAGGGCGTTCTTGGAGGGCGTTGGCGGTGGAGTGTGCGGTGGGGGTGTGGTTGTTGATCTTGGGTGGGTTGTTGTGGTGGGTGCGTGCGCAAGGTGCGCGGATGCGTGAGCAGGCGTGGGGGGACGGGCAGAATAACGCGAATTCCTCGGAGCGTGCAGATGTTTTGGAGGAGGCGGCGGAGGCTTGGACACCGACGTCGATCTATCGGTTGTATTACAAAGAGGGCGCGGAGCCTGCTTGGTTGAGAGAGCTGACGGCGTTTGCGTCGGGGTTGGAGGGGGCTTCTGCGCGGATGTTGGAGCAAAGGCTGTGGGTGTTTTTGTGGGAGCTTCCGTTGCTGGGAGCGTTGTGGTTGGGGGCGCGGAATGGGATTGCGCGATTGGGCGGATTGATGGGGGCTTTGGGGTTGGGAGTGATGTTTGCGTTTGTGCCGGCCTCGATCTCTGTGGGGGGAGGGGGTTTTTGGGGCGTTTGTTTGTTGTGTGTGGGGTCGGCGGTGTTTGTGCGAGTGCGCCCGTGGCGGTCGTTGTGGGCGCTTGGTGCGGCGGTGTTTGGGTTGATGGTGTTTGGTGGGCTGTGGGATGGGTTGTTTGGTGCGGGACCGTTGGCGATGGGTGGGATTCTTGGGATGGGTCTGGTGTGTTGTGTGTTGGCGGCGTGGTGGCTGCGTGCATCGCAGTTGTATTGGTCGGTGGATAGGGACGGATGGCGATATGGTTCGCGTGTCGAGAGCTTTTTACGGATCGCGGTGCGGGGTAGGATGTGGCACCCGGGCAGGGGGCCGCAGGCGTGGGATGGTGCGGAAGGTGCGGAGCGATGGGAGGATCGCAACCTGCCGTTGGTGCAAAAGGGGTATCGTGCGTTGGGATTCAACTCTTTTGTGCTGTTGTGGTTGGCGTGGGGGATGTTTTGGATCGCGTCTGCGCGTTTGGGTTCGGGTTCGCCGTTGCTGCTGCATGGGATGGCGGTGTTGTTGTTGTTGATGCAGTCGTGGCTGTGGGTGGGATGGGCGTTGGAGCGTGATCGCGATTGGATGGCGTATGTGGGGTTTGCGTCATTTTTGGGGGTGTATGGGTATCTGCGCAGCGTGATGGAGATCGGCGAGCGGGGGTTGGATGCGTGGGTGTTTTTGGTGGTGGGGTTTGTGCTGTTGGGATTCCGTGAGCTATGGCAGCGGATGGGGGGGCGTTTGTTGCAGCGCGTTGCGCAGCGGATCTCGTATGTGTTGCCGTTGTTGGCGTTGTTGGCGGGGGTGTGGGGAGGAAAGACTCCACCGATCGCAAGCTGGCTGATCGCGGGTGTGTTTTATGGGATCTTGGCGCATCAGTATGGGCTGCGTTGGCTCGCGGTCCCTGCGTTGGGCTTTTTGAACGTGGGCATCTTCTTGTTTTTAGGCCAACAAGCGGTGTCTGCGGCGCAGTGGTACATCTTGCCGTTGGGCTTGTCGATGTTTGCGATCTCAGGGATCTTTGCGATGGATTTGGGCCACAAAGGGCGCAACTTCTTTCGCGTGGTCGGTGCGTTGGCGATCTATCTGACTTCGATGGTGCAGGTGTTGTCGTTTCGCAGCATTACGGACGTGCTGTTGTTGGCGGGGCTTGCGATCGTGGGCATGATCGCGGGGATCGCTTTGCAGATACGGTCCTTTTTGGTCCTTGGGCTGGGCTTTTTGGTGGCGGATATCGTGATCAACCTGTTTCGCATTGGAATCCAAGACCGAGTGATCGGGATGATCTTTTTGTTCTTAACAGGGATCTTGTTGCTTGCCGCAGCGGTGTTTTTTAACCTCAAGCGCGAAGCGATCTTGGCGCGCATTCGCGATTGGCAAGATCAGATGGCTTCTTGGGATTGATACGATACAAGCGATCAACAGCTTTTTTTGAAAAAGAAGGCGATGTACAAAGTGATCGACGGCTTTTTTTGAAAAAGAAGGCGATGTACAAAGTGATCGACGGCTTTTTTTGAAAAAGAAGGCGATGTACAAAGTGATCGACGGCTTTTTTTGAAAAAGAAGGCGATGTACAAAGTGATCGACGGCTTT
>JAKLKB010000088.1 GCA_023150835.1 Myxococcota bacterium
TGGAACGGGTAGCGTCTGCGTCTCGTGCATACAGCGTGCGTCACGAAAAAACAACATCCCCGCTGCTTCCGACTTTCGCTCCCTCCCCTGTTCACGGGGGAGGGCTGGGGTGGGGGGCCAACAAGCGCTTCACCTAACGCCTATGGGGGCTGCCCCTACGTTTTACGGTCACACTACGAGCGGATTTGGTATACCTCTTCAAGAACTGGCAAGAACCAGTCTTGAGAGTCATGCCTACGTTTTACGCTCACACAATGGGCAGATCTCGTATCCCCCCCTGTGGTTGCCCCTACATTTTACGCTCACACAATGGACAGATTTCGTAGCCGTACATCCAATACTTTTCGCGATGAAATAGAATGAGGAGTGACGCAGTTGATCAAATCCCCCCGTGTTCGGGTACTTCAAGCGGCAGTACTGTTTGTTTGAAAAACCAGTGATCACCCCGTCGATGCGGGGTCAAGGGGCGACAGTCCCTTGCGGGGTGTGGTACCTCGCCACAAAAACGATCCAACCGCGCAACTTCGACAGAAGAGGAAAATATGCGAAAAAACAGTTATTGGCCACTCTACTTTGGCGCGTTGCTCTGCCTGTTTTCGATGACATCGCAAGCACGCGCAGAACTCAAGCTGCGGGGCTATGCTGAGTCGCGGTATGCGTACTTGTTTGGAACCGACCTCGCGGGGATCTGTGGCGATTATGCCCCGGGTGGCTCGCTCAACATCTTTTGCAATCCGCAGATGTTGATCAACCGCATCCGACCGAGTGTACAGGCCAGCTTCACAGAAAAAGCGACGTTGCGTGCGACCTTTAACGTCCTCACCACGCATCTTGGCTTGGATCGCAAGATCGAAAGCATCTGGGATATCTTGACGATCGATCGAATCTTTCTAGAGCTTCGTACAAAATACATCGACTTTCGCTTAGGCAAGCAATCCTTTGAGTGGGGGCCTGCGGTAATCTGGAATCTGACAGCCCCCTTTAACCAACAGAACTTGTTTGAGCCAAACGCTGAACGCCCGGGTTTATGGGGTCTGAACGCATACATCGCTTATTCTCAAACAGGCGGTTTTCGTTTGGGCGTCATTGCAGAACCCGATATCGCGGTCTCTTCCGAAAAGATCTTAGGAGCGAAGACCTTTCTGCGATGGGCGCACACTTTTGGAGAAACCCAAGTCGCGACGACTTTTTTATGGAGTAGCAACCAAAAACTCTTTACCATCGGCGCGGATATCAAAGGGCAGTTGGAGATCGGATTTTGGTCTGAGGCCGCCGTCACCATCCCTTACGAAACAGCGGCTCTTCCCGCAGGCCAAGATCCTCGCCCCGTCAACTTCCAAATTGTAGCAGGCATCGATTACAGCTTCCCCGTCTTGGATCGCCTCGTTCTTGCTTTACAGTACTACTACAACCACAATGGAAAGACAAAATCAGATGACTATCCACTCAATACACCGACAGGAAAAACGCAACTTGACGCTGCAATGAACCTTGTCTACACAGCCTCTCGTTCTGCCGCTGTCACTTTGCCCTCAGGTCCGTTTAACCCGGGAAACTTCGCAGGTCTCGGTGTATCCAGCGGCTTCTTGGGTACACATTACCTTTTACTTACAGCCAACCTGACTTTTCTCGAAGATTACACCCTCAGCCTGTTTGCTCTGTCCAATCTACTCGATCCTTCAGTGATCTTCGGCCCCGGATTTACATGGAACTTTCTGTCTAACTTTACTCTCTCCGTGACTGCGTATTTTTCTCTTGGCCCAACCAACGCAGAATTCGCTGCCACCACGCGCACTGTGACGATCAGTGAAAACGGGGTAAACGCACAAAAAAATGTCCGCATTCAACCACTTGCAACGGCTCTCGCGCAAATGAAATATAATTTCTGAGCCGTTCTATATTTGTGGGGTTCCACCCCACGCCCCGCAAGGGAGCTTTGCCCCCTTGACCCCGTATCGGCGAAGTGAGCGATGGTGCTTTAAACAAACGACTCCATCGCTTGAAGTGGTGCGAACACGGCTTATTAGAAAGGGTATGGTGTAAAATCCGCCCATTATACGAAATCCGCCTGTAGTGTGATCGTAAAAACGTAGGGGCAGCCCCCTGTGGCTGCCCAAGGATAGGGCGTCTGGGCGCTATCCTTCTATCATAGATCACCCGGATATCGTATTATATGATCGCAAAGGTGTAGAAGAATCCCCATGTGGCTGTCCTATTACAGAACGGTTATAGAAAACGATGCTTATGTTTCGAGCAGACTTTTTTCAAATCTCGTACGAGACGACTTTTTACACAGACAACCCAACGGAGGTGCAAAGTGCGACTGACCGCTTATTGTGAAGATGTGAGCCGAATCTTTCGACCGGGAAGCAACGAAGTCCGCGCACTTGACGGTGTGACGTTCCGACTTCATCGCGGAGAGATGGCTGCTGTGGCGGGTCCATCGGGATCGGGAAAGACCACACTGCTCAACATGATCGGATGCCTTGATCGGCCTGATCAAGGCAAAGTCTTTTTGGATGGTGAAGATATCTCGCATAAAAGCAAACATCAACTTGCGCAGATCCGCAACGAAAAAATCGGATTTATCTTTCAGTCTTTTCACTTGATCCCCGTCTTGACGGTATTTGAGAATGTCGAATTCGCTCTCCAGATCCAAGGCAAGCTTTCCGCAGACGGGCGCAAAGATCGCGTGATGCCTGTCCTTGAGGCCCTTGGCATCGCCCAATTGGCCAGCCGCAAACCAAGCGAGATCTCAGGCGGCCAGCAACAACGGGTCGCCATCGCACGCGCTCTTGTCAAAAAGCCTGTTTTGATTCTTGCAGATGAACCGACAGCAAATCTCGACTCTAAGACGGCTCTTTCTATTATTGAACTGATGGTTAAGCTGCATCAAGAAGAAGGTACGACGTTTCTTTTTTCGACACACGATCCGATGGTGATGGACACCGCCCCTCGCCTTGTCCACCTGCGCGACGGAAAGATCGTCAGCGACAGCGGCGAGCAGATGAACAAAAACCAACCCAAAGAAACGGAGGCGGGAGATGTTTCTGCTTAAACTTGCGACGCTCAATATCTTCCGCAACACCAAGCGTTCGATCCTGACGATGACCACCGTGTTTGTCGGTGTCTTTGGCTTTATCATGGCCTCGGGGATGGTCAACGGCGTCGAGCAGACCTATGTGCGCATCGAGATCGACACGGAAACCGCCCACTTGCGTGTGATGCACAAGCGTTATCTCAGCGAAGAAGAAAACTTTCCGCTCGATCTGATCTTGCCCCAACAACGGGCGGTTCACTCCATGATCAAAAAAGATTGGCCCGAAGCCGTGGTGGTTCCGCGAATTATCTTTTCTGCGCAGCTTGGCGATGGAGAACAAGCCCTCGGGGCAAGGGGGGTGGCGATCGACTCCGCCCTTGCTGAAAAAGCGTTCTCCTTGAGTCGCTTTAGCTCTTCAAAAAAACCGCTTCCAGAAACAGGCAAATGGATCTTTGTCGGATCGATTATCGCGAAAAGCTTTAAGAAAAAAATCGGCGATACACTTACCATTGAAAGCCGAACTCGCGATGGTTCGATGAATGCGGACGATTATCAGATCGCGGGTGTGATCTCGACAGGAAACATGATTATCGATGGCGGTAGCTTTTACATACCACTCAAAAGTGCGCGTGATCTCTTGCGTATGCCCAAAGGTCTTACAGATGTTGTCGTCAAGCTACCCAAAAAACAAGACGCTTTGCTCGTTTCGACTCGGCTACAAAAGCAATTCGGTGCGGTCCAAGCGCAGACATGGCAAGACAAGACCCGCACGATCTTTGAACTCAACAAGATGCGCCGCCAGATGTTCAACGTCCTGATCAGTATCATCCTGATCGTTGCCGCCGCCGGGATGGCCAATACAGTCTTGATGAGCGCCTTTGAGCGCAAGGGCGAGATCGGGATGATGATGGCGCTTGGGATGCCAGAAGGTCGGATTGTTCGGCTGTTTACAGCAGAGGCCGGGATGTTGGGCTTGATCGGTAGCGTCTTCGGAGCGCTTTGTGGCGGAAGTTGGGCGTATTACCTCCAAGTCTACGGTTGGGATATCTCTGCAATGGTCGAAAAAACCTATGGTGCAACAGGGCAAACAACAGGTCTTTCTGTCGCTTCTTTTATCTTTTTCGATATCTCTATTTCTACGATCCTCATGGGCATCTTTCTTGGAGTATTCGTCTCTCTTCTCGCTTCGCTGTGGCCAGCTTGGCGTACCACCCGCTTTGACCCACGCGAAGTCCTCGCAAGGAGCTAATCATGGGCATCACGATCAAACTTGGACTCAAAAATATTGGGCGCAACCGCACCCGCTCTTTTCTCACCATCATTGCTGTTGTCTTTTGCTCAGGCGGGATCACCCTTTATAGCGTGATGTTTGAAGGTTCGATGGATATGTTCTTGCGTGGTTTTACCAGTCAAACGGGTCATGTTCGTCTGCTTCACCCCAAACTCGAAAAAGAAGAACGCCTTGGTGCAGGTCGCTACTTTCTTACAAACATTCCAGCCCTTCAAACACAACTGAACGATCTTCCCGGCGTCACCGCCGTCGCACCACGCATCAGTCTTGGTGCCTTTTTGACGAAAGATAAAAAAGAAGATGTCCAAGCACATCTTCTATCTTCGCAAAGCAAACTGACCCTTTCCGAAGGCGCACTACCCACACAGCACGATCAAGAAGTCCTGATCGATGCCTCCCTTGCCAAGCGCCTCAAGTTTGAAGTGGGCGAATCCATCGAGATCATCCCTCGACAAGCGGGATCCACGCAGCGCCAAAACCTCTTCATCACGGGATTTGTCAAAGACACCTCTCCGACCCAAACATCCGCCATCTATGCACATCCCCAAGCTCTCCAGCCTTTTCTCAAAAACTCCCCTGCTGCACCGACGGCTTCTCCGCTTGCTCTTTCGTTGGTCTACTCCAAGCAAGCCCCCGCGCAAGGCACAGGCATCATCCCCGCTGCCGAGAGCCAAGGCATCCAGCTTCACAAAAAGATCGGCGCTGGAAAGATGCTCGCCCCCAACGGAAAACAGATCCTTCTTGGAAAAGATCTCGCCGAGCGGCTGGATGCCAAGGTAGGCGAAAAGATCACGCTGATGGGAAAAAAAGCCGAAGAAGGTGGGATCTCGATGATGACACTCCAGATCGTCGGGATCTTTAGCTTGGGCAATGGCGCACAGGACAAGATGTTTTACGTCAACTTGCCCACCGCGCAATACTTCCTTGATATCCCCGATCAAGCCACCTACTTACTGCTTTTTGGCCAAGGCATCTGGAGTTCCACCGCCATCGCCGCTGCCGTCAAAAAGCGCAAACTCCCGCCCCAAGTGACCGTCCAGCGCTGGCAAGACACAACCTTCGGGGCCACCATGCTTCCGTTGGCTCAAGTGATGCTCTTTATCCTTGGAGGGTTGATCGTCTTTATCGGCGGGATCGGCCTTCTCAACACGTTGATGATGTCTGTTCTGGAACGCAAAAATGAGATCGGCATCATGATGGCGCTTGGTCTATCGCCTCGACATATCGGCGGGATCTTTCTGTTTGAAGGCGTACTCTTCGGTGTGATCGGGGCCGTTCTCGGTGTCCTGCTTGCCGTGATCGCTTCGATCCCTCTAATCACAAAAGGCTTGTCTTTTGGCTCAGCCGCTTCGCAGCTTCCTATCCCGATCGAGGAGTCCTTCAAAGGAGTGCTTACGCCTACGGGCATCATCGTTGGTTTGCTTGTGGGTATCCTCTCGACTGTTGTCGGGGCGCTGTGGCCTTCTTACAAAGCCTCTCAAACGGATCCGATCGAAGCCTTACGAAAGTCTTAATCTTTTTATAATAGGAGTGACGCAGTTGAAAAAGGAAACCGTGAAGAATCAAGACGTTGTAGATGCGGTTTGCGAACTGCCCGCGCCCAAACGTAGGTCTTTTTCGTATCGAACTGCGTAAGTCCTCTATAACAAGACTTATAAACAAACCACCAAACCACCCAAGAAAGGGCCTTTCAGATGCGATCACCCCAAGCCCAACGATGCTTTACAGCGCGTTCCACAAAAACCGCCTTCGTTGCGATGCTCGGCACGGCGGCACTTTTTCTCTCGATTGCCCCGACCTACGCCCAAGACAAGATCACTCCCGAAGAGATCATCCGACGCATGGACAAAAATCACGTCTTTGAGAGCCGAGAATCTCATACGATTATGCGGATTCATCGCTATGGTCGCACTCGTGAAAGCCACATGCGCAGCTATTCCAAAGGCGAAGATTCTTCCTACACCGAGTTTTTGTCGCCTGCTCGTGACAAGGGCATCAAGTATCTGAAACTGCGCAACAATCTTTGGATGTATATGCCTTCGGCTGAAAAAGTCCTCAAGATCTCAGGCCACATGCTCCGGCAGTCGATGATGGGCAGCGATTTTTCTTACGAAGATATGCTTGATTCGACCGCACTACGCGACCGCTACAACAAAGAACTGGTGGGCGAAGAAGCAGTCAACGGCCAGCTTTGCTATGTACTCAAACTCACACAAAAAAATCAGGGCGAAACCTACCCCACCCGCAAAGTCTGGATCCACAAAACCCAATTCGTCACCCTCAAATCCGAGCTATTCGCCGTTTCTGGGCGCCTACTCAAAGTCATGACGCTCAGCAACGTCAAGCAATACGGAGAACGCTACTACCCCACCGTTGTCCGTATGGAAAACAAGCTGCGGCGTGGCACATGGACCGAAGCCACCATGAAAACCATCAAGTTCAAAGTCCAACTCCCCGAACAGATCTTCTCTCTGCGCAACCTTCAGCGCGATTAACCCCCCCATCCCTCCGAGACATCGCCCCCAAGAAGGCGAGCCTGATCGTGGTACGCATCGTCCCCCCCGATTCTTCCGTAACGTCGGCCTCAAGCCGTTCAACCAACCATCCGCATTGATGCGATGAATGCTTGTACGAAATCTGCCCATGCCTGATACCCCCCGACCGATGAGCTTTACAGACGAAGTGTCCGAGTGTTCGCCCTCTGTGGCTGCCCGACCACTGGGCGTCTACAGCGGATCGCACCGGCCCTTCGATCACACTTTTCCGGGTATCGTATTACGCCTTTGCGGCCTTGCGTTTTTGATGCCGTTCCACCAACGGCGGGATGCTCAACACCAAGATCGCTGCGATGATCAGGCCCGCTCCTGCGAGCTTGTAAGGACTCGGTGCAGGCGCATTGAAAAACCACGTCAACAACCCGCTCGCCAACACACCCGCCAAGATACTCGACGACCGATTCACAGGCACACAAAAGGTATTTTCTTGTTTGTTGAGCAAGATCAGTCCACCAAAGATCCCCGTCCCTTGGGAGAAAAGCCCTATCAAAAGCACACCTGCCAACACGATCCCTCCATCAAACAACGAGAAGCCTTGCGCCAACTCCCGCCCCAACGAACCCCATCCCAAAGCCGCCAACACCACCACAAACGCCATAATCGCCGACACACCGACGATCTGCTCTTCTGCGAAAAATTGCCATTGTTTCGACGAATCATCCGACTTCGCCATCGAACTCATCAAGCGCAAGCGCACAAAATAAGCAGCTAGATACAGAGAGATATCGACCACCACCGCCGTGTTCAATGCCGTACTGCCACCGGGCTCCCAAAATGCCACCACCAGCGCCAAAAAGCTCAGAAACAAGCCCACCCACGAAAACCACCGCGCTTTCCGACCGCTCAACATATCCACCGCAGGCGCGATCATCAACACGCCACCACGCATCAGCAGCATCGCAAACACGATGCTGATCCCCTTGAATGTGTAAGCCAACGTCGTTGTCGCAATAATTGTTGCAGTACAAAGCCCCGACAAAAACGTCCCTGTTGACGGGCGTGGGATCGACAATGGGCCGATCTTGAATTGGTGGGCATAGCGCCAAAGCCCTGTCGCATACAAAAAGATCACCATCCCCACCGCCGAGACCACCAGACTCAACGGAAGCAAACGCGCCCCATCCATCGGGCCATTCGTCCCCCACCACAGCCCCCGCGAGATCGCTCGGGCGATCAAGCTGTACGGCACATAACACGCAAAATAACCAAAAGCGAACCACCAGATCGAAGCGTTCGCGATGCGATCCGCCATACTGCTTGGTACAGAACCTTTGCTTTCGTTTTGCATCTATTTTATGCTCCATCCTCTCAGGATAGCCCGTGTTTTGTCAGCTCGCACCTATCCTGCTATGCCAAAAGCTGGATCACTGAGCCTAAACCAACTTTCTCTCGCACACAACTTCTTTCTTCCCTCGCAAAAACCCCAAAGGAGATTCGATGAAATACCTACACACCATGCTCCGCGTCACAAACCTCGATCAATCGCTCGATTTCTTTTGCAACAAGCTTGGCATGGTCGAGATCCGCCGCAACGACTACGAAAAAGGCCGCTTTACGCTCGTTTTCCTCGCAGCTCCCGACGATGCCGAACAAGCCCGCCTCACACAATCTCCCACGCTCGAACTCACCTACAACTGGGACCCCGAAGTCTACACAGGTGGACGTAACTTCGGCCATCTGGCCTTTTCCGTCGATAACATCTACGCCACCTGCCAAAAGCTCCAAGACAACGGCCTGATCATCCATCGCCCTCCACGCGACGGTCGCATGGCCTTCATCCGCACGCCCGACAATATCTCCATCGAACTACTCCAAAAAGGCGAAGCTCTCGAACCTGCGGAACCTTGGCTCTCCATGCCCAACACAGGTACTTGGTGATCCCCGCTCTGTTCTACCCGTCCCAACAGGCCGATCAATGATCTCAACGAGCATAGACAGATCCACAGCCACCATCACTGTCTCTATTCGCCACGCCCCATTCTCCCCATCCCAACGGAGTCTTCGATGCCCCGCTTTGAAGGTGACACCCACGAGCTCCTCACCCTCAACGTCCCCCGCGAACAAGCCCTCGCGGCCTTTCGTGATCCCAAGACAATCGCCCGCTACACGGGGCAGATGGCCTCTTACAAGATCCTCGACGATCACACCATTCATTTTCACGTACAGCCCCAATCCTCTCACGGCGTGACCTTCCAAGCCGACTACATCTGCCGCTACGACGTCGACTCCCAAGGCGTCCTGACTTGGCGCTCCACCACAGCAAACCATATCTCCGTCTCTGGAGAAGCCCGATTCACCGCCATATCCCCCACACAAACCCGGCTCGAATACAAACAGTCCCTCGCGATGGACATGACCATCAATCGCCTACTCGCCGCACTTATCGCCCCCCTGATCAAAAAAGGCATCCGTGACGGTGTCCTCGATTATCTCAAACGCATGAAACAAGCTCTCGAATCCCCCTAACCACCGCCTTTTTTCACACTCTCCCGAACCGCCACTTTTTTCTTCCACATCCCCGAACCACCGCTTTTTTCTTCCACATCCCCGAACCACCGCTTTTTTCTTCCATATCCCCGAACCACCGCTTTTTTCTTCCATCCTCCCTCAAGCAGACTCTTTAGGTACGATCCATCGGCGCAAAAACACCAACAGCACAGGCGCGCTCAGCGTTGTCAAACCGATCACCAACCACATCATCGCTGCATTTCGCGGCCCTTCTTCGGGACAATACGCGGCCAACAAATACCCCGAAAAGATCCCTGCGGGTAGCTTTGCCAACACCCAAGGCAAGCCACTCATCGCCATATACGTGCTTTCTTCTCCTTTTGGCGCGATCGCTGCGGTGTATTCATATAGCTTCGGCCCCCACAGAGCCTCGCCGATCGACAACATCACATAAAACAAGATCACGGGTACATACACAGGGTGTATTCCCAAGGATTTCGCAATAGGCGCGTAGTGTTGTGCATCAATCGCCAAAAAAAACGGAGACAACGCAGAAATAAAACCTCCGACAATTAAAACAGAAAAAGTGCGAAATCTTGCTGTATACACAGCAATCAACGGAGGCAAGACCATCATCATAAAGCCGTTAATCGAATACGTCTTTCCGATAGCCGCCATCGGACCGATCTCTCGCAACATGAACTTCGGCATCGTGATATGTACATGCGTAAACAGTAGCTTGATGACAGACATCAACACGATTAAGATCATAAACATCCAAAAAACCTTGTGCGACATCGACGCCCACAACAAACGCAGCGGATTCTTTCGCTCTTTCTGATCCCGCTGCGTCGCTTCCACATCTTCTTCTGCGTAGATGCCTTGGCGCACAAACAGCACGATCGCCAACAACCCCAACAACGTCGTCACAAAGCCAAACAAAAACACCAACTGATAGCTACTGAACTCATACCCCCACAGCCGCAAGACGTAGGGCGTCACATCATGCCCGCCCTTCATCACGATCTTGCCCTTTGGTACGCCGCCCATGCTGCGCACGATCCATGTTAGCTGATCCAACGCGATCCCCGCCACCAACGCCCCCACATTCATCAACGCATAAAAGATCGCAAAGGCCAGTCCTCGGCTGCGTGCTGTTGTGTACTGCTTGATCGCCGCCGACTTGATCGGGATCAGCAGAGGCATCCCAAGCGCCAACAACGGCAGCGAAAACAACACTGTCACGTAAAAAGACGGGGCCACACCAAACAAAAACCGCCCCACCACACACGCCAATAACCCCAACAACAACGAGCGCTTGATGCCGATCACATCGCACAACGCCCCCGCCAAAAAGATCAAGATCCCGTACCCCAGCGACCAATAACCAAATAGCTTCCCCGCCTCCACATCGTTTAAGCCCAAGTGTTGGCTGAAATACAACACCATCACCATCATCGACGTAAAATAAGCCAGCGACTCCATCAGCTTCGCGAAATAAACGACCCACAACTCTCGCACAGACGACTGCATCAACAGACGATACTCGTTCAAAAAATGAAGTATTTTTTCCATCGACTCTCTCGCTCCTTTCTTCTCTTCGCCAAACTGACGCAGTTGGCCAAAAACCCCGCGTTCTCGATACTTCAAGCGGCACCGTCGCCCGAGTGAAAAACCTTCGATCACCCCGCCAAAACGGGGTCAAGGGGCGACAGTCCCTTGTGGGGTATGGGGCAACGCCCCACAAAAACATACCCGATGACGTCATCCCCTTTCAAACTTTGCCCCACAAAAACATCCCACGGCGTCACGACTCTCCCCCAAAAACGCGCTCCTTCAAATTACATCGTTCCCTTCACGGCTTGGGATCGCATGACCAAGCAAGGCCCGCATAAAAAACACCACCACACTCAACGTTCCCCATCCCAACCCCACGACCACACCCGCATCCACAATACCCCGCCAAGGCTGCGCGATCTGCCGAATCGTGATCACCAAACCCACGACCAACACGACGATCACCCACGATACGATCAGTCTTTTTCGGTGCGCAGACAACAGCGCCATGCACACCCCCGGCGCAAGCAACACCTGCCACCAGCGCCCTCCCTGCGCCAATAAAAATCCGCGTTCCACCACCATCGGACTAAATGAACGCTGAAACCCCCGATAGCCCTCCAGATACGCATTGGCCACCACCCAGACTACCCACACCAACCAATGCCATCCGCCCATCTCCCCGCTACGTATCGCAGCCCACGCATAACCGCTCAAACGCCACAACGCATCCATCAAGATCACCACCACCCCCAACACACCCCAACACAACGCCAACCAACCCACCAAACTCCCCACTCGTGGGGGATGAAATCGTCGCATCCGCGCTCATCTCCTTCTTTTCCCAACGCACAAAGCACTCGCCACCGAGCGCACAGGATGCTAACATACGCCCGCAACACCAACAAGCACGACTCGCGGATATCTCGCTCTCCGACCGCTTCCTTGCTTCATCACGAAACCATCGCTATTTCAATCAAACCGAACCAACGGCTCTTTCAACGCCACGACAAAAACGATGACTTTTCAACGCATCCTCACCAGCGGACCCATCGAAAAAAACATCCACCAGCTTTGGCAGCGCTACCGATCTCAGCCGATCCGCCGACCTCGCCATCTCTGGCGATTGTTTCGGCTCCACCGCGAATTTGACCTCTCTCCAACCGATCCTTCTTCATGGCAATGGAACTTCCCACGCGGACAGATCCCCCAATGCTCGGTATGTACCGACAACTGTTGCAAAGGCCCCCACAACACCGTGCTTTTGCGCCTTGTCGACGTCGCTCGTTTTGTCGATCGCGGATGGACCGATCGCATCACTCTCCAAAAACCCACCTTCCCCTCCGAAGTCCTCGCACAAAAGCCCATGCTCCAAGCCACCCTACGATCCTTCCATTGGCAGATCTTCCCGATACTCAAGCAAGATCCACACACGCACGCCTGTGCTTTCCTCGACTCCGCAAGCCGCTGCTCGATCCACCCCGATCGGCCTTGGATCTGCCGCGTTTTTCCTTACCACCTTGACTTTGATCAACAGGCCGTATCATGGAGCGAACGCTGTCGATGGCCACAACAGGCCGACACAAACGCCCCACAAACCAAAGAACTCGAACACGCCGTCTTTCACAGCTTCTTTACAGAAAAGATCCGCGACCTGATCCTCGTCACCGTCTACCGCGAAGAGATCGCTGCCTCTGCCCTTGCCCCTTTTCTCGATCTCTCCGCCCTTTCCAACCTCTAATCCCTTGGAGCTCATGGGTATGCGCAGCCAAGATGAGATGACCGCCTTCGTCAAAGTCGTTGAACTCGCTAGTTTTACTGCCGCCGCAGAGCATCTCCAAGTCCCCAAATCCACCCTCAGTCGGTGGATATCTCGTCTCGAAGAACGCCTCGGCGCACAACTCATCACCCGAACCACCCGATCGATCTACCTGACCGAACTCGGACAAGCCTACTACAGCCGCTGCCGACAGATCATCTCCGCCATCGAAGAAGCCGAAGAATCCATCCGTGAGATGCACGAATCTCCACGTGGCACCTTGCGTATCACCATGCCCTCCGCCAAACAAGGCTCCCCCTTCTCCCAGATGCTGCTCCAATTCCTTGGCGCTTACCCTGACGTGACTCTCGAAGTCCTTACCACCACCCGCTATGTCAACATGGTCGAAGAAGGTTTCGATATCGCCATCCGCGCCGGAAATCTCGAAGACTCTTCCCTCGTCGCCAAAAAAATCTTCGACGTACAGCAACACGTCGTCGCCAGCCCCGCTTATTTCCAAAAACACGGAACACCCGCCTCTCCCGAGGATCTCCTCCATCACAAATGCCTCTATCACGGTGTCCACAACGAACAAGCCCAATGGATCACTCGACAAGGCCGCCCCATCCCCATCCGACCGCACTTTTGCTCCAACGATGTCGAACTCCTTCACGAAGCTGCCCTCCAAGGCTACGGACTCGCCCTGCTCCCGGGCGTACTCACCGCTGACGACCTCCTCCAAAAACGCCTACTCCCCGCTCTGCAAGACCATATCACGGGACAAACAGGACTCTTCGTCCTCTATCCACCCAACCGCTACCTCTCTCAAAAAGTCCGTGTTTTCGTGGACTTTTGCACGCAGTACCTCCGAAAACACTACCAGCAAGTCTTTGAAAAACATAACGAGAACTGAGCAAAAAATGACGCAGGTGACAAAAGATCCCGTGTTCGCGACATTTCAAACGACAGAGTCGCCTGCGTGGAGCACAGCGATCTGTTCGACGGTACGGGGTCAAGGGGCGGCAGTCTACGGCGGGGTGTGGGGTGACACCCCAAACACAGAGCAACCACCTAGTACAAGCTCCGCCCGTTATGTGATTGTAGGAATGTAGGGGCAGACCCCTGTGTCTGCCCAATCATCGGGCGTCTACGTACTCTCCTTTGTGTACACGTCACTCGGATATCGTATAAGCCCCTATCCAAACCAAGAACCACCGAACGAAAGGACAACACGATGCCCAACGAACTCCCGATCCGCCGTGTCGCTGTAGCAGGAGCCACAGGAAACGCTGGCAAAGAGATATTGCGCGCCGCGAAACAACGCGGTCTCTTCGTTCGCGCCCTTGTCCGATCGCCGCACAAACTCCAAGAAGCGCGGGACTTTTGCGACGAGATCCACACCGTCGAGATCACAGATCCTGTCTCTTTGCAAGGTTCGCTCGAAGGTGTCGATGCTTTGATCTCAGCCATCGGAAAAACCTTTCAACGCGACGCCACTCCGCGCTATCTCGTCGATGTCACTGCCAACAAGCACCTGTTCGCCGAAGCCAAACACTCAAACCTCCGATGTATCGCTCTTTTAAGCGTTTTTATGGCCAGCACCGCCCATCCTGTCGCCCTTTTGCGCTACAAAGGCGAAGCCGAAGAAGCGCTCAAACAAACGGGGCTGCCTTATCTGATCGTCCAACCAAGCGGCTTTTTCTCTGATATGTGGGAAGTTTTTCGGATGTGTGAGCGCGGGGTCTTTTGGTCGGTCGGTGATGGAACGGCCCTCTTTAACCCCGTCTCTCTTATCGATCTCGCGGACTTTCTTGTCGACCGTCTGCTCGATCCTTCCGCCCACAACCAAACCTATCCCGTCGGCGGACCCGATATCTTCCCCATGCGCGACCTCGCCAAGATCGCCGCCAAAGTCCTCCAAAAACCTGTGCGTGTCCGCCAGCTTCCGCTCTGGCTGTGCCGCCTGTTTGTCTCTCTTTCCCGACTAGCCGGACGCAACGCATGGGAACTTGCGCAGTTTTTTGTCGGAACTGTCGATTACATCCAATCTCATGGAAACGATGGTTCCACCCCATCCATCGGCACCCACCATCTCGAAGACTACTTCCGCCAACGTTATCTCAAACAAAACTTACGCGATTGAATGGTTTTGTGGGGCGCGGCCCCATACCCCGCAAGGGGTTGCAAACCCCTTGACCCCGTGTTCGGCGAAAAGATCACGGCTTTTCAAACAAACGACACTCTCGCTTGGACAGGCGCGAACACGGGCTTTTTGGAGCCAACTGCGCAACACCTATCGAAGGAAAAATCCCTTGAAACCGATATCCATTCCCTCTTTTTTGCGTGAAGTGTTCGGCGAAACACAGCACCCGTTCGATCTTTTTCTCGTACTTTTTTCTGCTTTTTCAGTCAATCTTCTTCTTCTTTTTTCGCATCCATTTTTACAACCGTCTTGGTCTTCATGGAAGATCATTCTCTCTCACCTGCTGATCTTTGATATCGCGGCGGGTGCCGTCGCCAACCTCACCCACTCCACCAACGAGCACTATCAAGCCCGTCCTTCCTTGCGTTATGTCTTCTATGCCGTCCATCTCCATCTCATCCTACTTTTTCTTCTGCTCGATCAGTCCGTCCTCAAAGCCTGCCTGATCACCGCGCTCACTGTCGCAGCCTCTCTGCTTGTCAATGCCTTCAAAGGCCATCCCTCCCAACGCATCCTCGCCGCAAGCCTCGTTGTACTCGGTAGTTCCGCGATCGCTCTCTTCCTCGCTCTTCCCTCTTTTGTACTTCTGCCTTCTGTCTTGTTCGTCGTCAAACTCACCTTTAGCTTTTCTGTCCACCACGCCGCCATCGCTACGCACAACTCCCCCTAGGAATAACGACCGCTCACCCACCACAACGACCGCTCACCCGCCCATACCGATCACCAGACAAAGCGATCACGGCAACGAGATCGACACCTCGTATTCGATCCGACAAGCACCGCTTTCAACCTCTAATTGTCCGAAAAACAGACAAGCATTTGTAAACGAACCTTGAACAAGGCCATCTCCGTTTCGGCTGTTGGCGGTAAATGGCGATCGTAGCCCCGACCAAGCACCTTCGAGAGGCCATGTCACGGGCAAAGGCGAATTAGGCTTGGAGCCAAACTCCAGCTTGATCTGCCCTGCGTTGAGGCTCACAAAGAGACCGAGTCTTGTACCCGCCGCCAAGGCCGTTGCGGCACAAGAAGCGGCCCCACTTTTGACTCGACCACTTTGGATCACGGCTTTGTAGGACCCTTTGGGTTCGGCCAACGCACAAGCAGGCGGCATACACCCACCGTCGCTCATCTCGACGATCTCACACCGATAACTCGTACGGCAATCCTTGTTTTCTTTGCAACGCTTTAAGCAAGCGCCCGATGCTGCGCCCGGAACATAACAAACAGCGTCAGGCGGGCAAGCATCCCCTCCTATAAAGCAAGCCTTCGTACAATACCCGCCCGGGGGTCCACTCCCAGAGTCCGATGGAAAGGGAAACATCGGTAGTTCACCCTCTTTCATGCAACGCATGGGAGATCCTCCACAATCCGCATCACTTCGGCACGGATCGCCGATCTTTGGGCTGACTGCTTCGGGAAGACTCTCTTGAGACTCGGGGCGAGCTTCTTCTCCTTCGGCGGGTTGTTCTTTTGGTTCGGGCTGTACCTCGATCGCAGCCTCCACGACGACTTCTTGCTCAGGCCCCATCTCCACCGCCTTTTCGGATGCCTCCGTTGGCGATTCTGCGTTCGGTTCGCTCTCTGCCTGTGCAGCATCCCCGACAGCTTCGGCTTTTTCGATGCCTCCATCCGCTGCGCTCGCTTCTTTTTCGTCGCTAGGCAGGACGTTCACACACTGACAATGGCTCACACTCAACGCCAAGCCGATCAACACCCCAAAGATCCATACGTGGACGCTTTGCCTTGCCCCACGACGCAAGCCCATCCCTTTCATCGCTCCGACGCTCCCTTCTTCCTCTGCCTCTGTTTTGGCAACACCGCATGATGCACCTTGAAATGCAACGCCCTGTCTGCTAGGGTCGCGTCTGCCCAAACAGGATGCGCAGGCCCACAACCTCCAATCGCTTTTACAAGCACTTGCCTTCGAGAGATCATGCGTACCTTTTTTCACACCGCATTGACCCAACCCAACCCACGATGGTCTGCCTTTTTCTCCAAACACCCTTTTCGAGAAGGCTTTTTCTCCATGATCAAAAAAGCTATCCGATTCCTCTGCTTCTTGGGCCTTTTTGGCCTGATCAAGCCTTGGCCACCAGCCCATGCCCAAACCTGCAAATGCGCCAGCAGCGATATCGAAGTCTTCCCTGCCGTCGGGCAAGTTGTCCCCCGAAACACGCAGATCTGGGTACGCCTCCCCGCCGTAAGCGCACGTCTCACCTACGGAAAATACCCAGACTTCCAAAATTACCCCACCCTCTGGGCTTCTTCTTACGTCACTCAACTGCTTCGTCTTGACCTGATGCACAAAGGCCAGATCGTCAATACCCCCCGATTTGACTTGCTTTCAGGACAGTGGCGGATGCTTAACCTCCGCCCCACCAAGCCGCTCGACGCCGGACAGACCTATCAGATCCGCCTCAGCGTGGGAGTATGGAGCGCCATCATCGGAAACTTCCGCACCACCAACGAACTCGCCAACGTCACACCACCCAAACCCGCCCTCAAAAACGCTCGCTTCCTCTGGGAGCGCCAAGTCGCAGGATTCTGCCTCTCTCCTACGCCTTACGCCGTCCTCGAACTCGACAAACTCCCACCCAACGAAACCGCCCCTCTTCTCGGCGTCTGGGTCGCCGATCCAAACGGCAACATCAACACCGCCGCCCCTCCCCGCTTGATCCTGTCTTCCCAGCAAAAAAAGCACTTCCTTGGAAGACCCGTCCAATGCTCCGAAAATAACTTGCCTTTTCCTCTCCAAAAAACCATGAAGATCGGGATCCGCTTTGGCCATATCACCGGCACATGGGGACCCGTCGAAGAGATCACGCTTGCCAAAGGCACCTTCTTGCATCCGTGGACTTGGTCGCCCAATGGCCGTGTCCTCTTCTGGGTCGTCTTGGCCTTTTTGATCTTCCTGCTCGATCTTGTTCGGGTATGGCTGTTCCAACGCGTCTCCAACGAAAAGCTTGAGGACTACCTCGCCAACAACAAATCCATCGAAGGGGACTCGGCTTGGATCGGTCTCCGTCGCATGGTGCAAAGCGAAAAACTCTATCGTCTCGGAAGTACTCTCCTTGGAACGCTCCATCTTCTTCTTGTCGTCTTCGGATTTTATGTGTTTTTCCGTAGTCTCTCACACTTTGCAGGCACTCAAACAGCCCTTGCCCAACTCAACCTGACCTTCTATCCGATCGCATCCGCCCTCTTCCTGCACTGGCTTGTCACCTTTGCTTACATCCTGCGCATCCGCAGTAAGCGCAAAAAGATCGCTCATCTGCCCATCGCCGCCGGATTCAAAAAACCCAGCGATGAACTCTTGAAAGGCTGGAGATAGCGCGCAACCATCCACCCAAACCACCTATCTTTTCTCGCGCCCTCCCCAAATCGCCGAAAGGCCCGAACCCACAGCGCGAGTATCACAGGAGAAGCCCAAGATGGCTGCCGAATATCACATCATCGTCGTCGATCCTCGTGGCCGACAAATGGAATATCCCCTGCGAGGCGAACTTCTGATCGGTCGATCCCCTCAAAACCACATTATCCTTGACGATCCCAACCTTGCTCCACAGCACCTGAGCATCGGCAGCGACGGGAAAAGCTGCTGGTTTCGTGCAGGAGATCAAGCCGGAAATATCAACGTCAACGGCGACTTTTCACGCGAAGGCTGGCTCCACGGCGGCGAGCAGATCACTCTCGGAGCCTATCGCCTTTCTCTCAAAGTACCCGAGATCGACGCCCCCCCTGATCTCGGCGACTTTAGCTTCGATATGCCCGAACACACCGATGATCTCGCCGATGCTGCGGCCTTTCTCGATCAACCCAGTGATGCAGCCCCCTCCGATGTCCCCAAACAACAACGCAGCGGCAATGTCCTTTGGCTCGGTTACGCCATCGCCATGTACGTCTTGGCGAGCGTCGTCTTGGCTTTTGGCAGCATCACCCTCTCTCAGCGGATGTTCGGAAAACCCGATATCCTCGAACAGCGCGAAGACGCGATGATCCGCGCCATGAACCAGATGCTCAAAGGCCGCACCCTCCTCATCCAACAAAACTGGCAAGCCGCTTCCATCGCCCTACGCGAAGCCGAGTCCCTCACCCCCGAAGGCAGCCCCCTTCTGAAAGTCATGGCCACCCACCTCACCCGCGCAAACAACGAGTGGGAATCCCTTTCCGCCTATCGACGCGCCAAAGACCTTTACTTCAAAGAAAACAAAGGCGCAGCAGCCCTCGGCTTACTCAACAAGATCCCCAACGACCGACACATCTACAACGACGCTCGCAAGCTTTATCAAGATATCTACGACAAAAATATCAAACAACTCCTTGCCAACGCCCGCGCTGGACTCGATGCCAAAGACGCCGACAAAGCACGCAACAATATCGCCGAAGCCCTCCGCTACGACGGCGATCTCGCAGAGGCCATCCCGCTCCAACAAGAACTTGAAAAACTCGAAACGGCCACCCCCGAAGGCCGCGCACGACTCGCCGCAGAACGCGCCAAATTCCAAAAAGGCATCGGTCTATTTCGCGGCGGAAACAGCAACGCTGCGCTTGCCTTCTTTGAAAACCTCTCCAAAACCTCCACAGGCCTCACCCGCCGTAAGGCCCTACGCTACATCAACAGCATCAAAAACTTCAAAACCATCCTCGCCCAAGGCCAACAAGCCCTCAGCAGCGGAAGCAACGCTCAAGCCATCACGCTTCTCACCAAAGCTCGACAGATGGACGAATCTCTCGGAGGCGGAAACCGCGACAAATATATGGGCCGCCTCGGAATCGCCTACTACAAACGAGGAAAAAGTAGCTTTGCAAGCAAGAAGTATGCGGATGCTTACCGCGACTATCAACGCTCTCTCACCTTTTCAAGCAACGCCGCTGCCAAAGCCGGCCTTGCCAGCGTCCGCGCCCAAGCCGCCAGCCTAATCAAACAAGCCAAACTGCTCAAAGATGTCGATGATGCCGAGGCCAGACGCCTCCTTGGACAAGTCATGCAGATCCTCCCCTCCAGCGAACCCCTCCACTCCACCGCTCGCAGCCTCCGACGTTAATACGCTCGGTAGCGCCGAACACTCCTCTCACACCACCTCCAACACCCCTCTCCCTGCCGCTCCTTTGCCCCATCCCACGCAGCCTTCGGCGTTAACGCGCTCGATCACGCCCTCCCGCCTGCGCTTGTCTGCGCTCAAAAAAACACGGACGTTGCGGCTTCCCTTGCTTCAGTTGGATCTGCACCGTCACCAGCTTTCCCCGTTCTGCCCGATGCACCTCCGCTTCGTGTGTCTCGTACCCTTCGCGACGGATACAATACACCCAGAAGTGGAAGGGTACACCGTGCATCATCAGCGGCATAATCCACTCCCCCCGTAGCTCCTCGACGATGCGGATCTCGCCTTTGTCGTCCGCCGTATAAGAAGTTGTCTTGTGGATGCGCCGATGCGGATGGGATGCCCACGTCAACGACATCTTCGTCTTGCCCAAGACTTGGCCTTTTGCATCAACAACGCGCAGCACCATCGACGGCTGCACCACTGCCGTACGCTTCACAGGCAACGGACATCCCGCCAACAACACACTCACCCCAAACAGCCCTCCCCAACGCCCTATCCGTCTCATGAACCGTCCATACACCCTCATCAACGCGCTCCTTCTTTTTTCGTTTTTCCTCGACACGCAAGGGCATTCCAATTTGATCTAGATCAAGATTATCACCTTGCACAAGTCAATCTTCGTTGATTACATCGCCTTATAAATAAGGATTGCAGAGTCCATTGAAAGCCGCGTGATCTGACCCCACAAAGGAGAACGCCATGCCTGTGATATCCTACCTCGCCTACCCCGAAAAACAACACCGCGCAACCCTCCTTGCAGAACTCAGCGCACATCCCTACTGCGAAGTGATCCCCGCAGAAAATGCCGATGTTTTCATCGTGGTGACCGACACACCCGACCGCCAAACCGACGAGACTGTCCGTACCTATCTTGAGCAGCACCACGGCCTCTTGTGCCTCGCCATGATCCACGGGCAAGTCGAAGACCCCCAAGAGTAGGAGCGAAACGATGACGATCTCTCGACGTGAATTTCTCAAAAACCTCGCCATCGGGAGCGCGCTCACCGCAGCCTCCCAACTGATCCCGGGCGTCTCCTTTGCGTGGGAAAAACCCACCAGCCAACATGGCAGCGATATCACATGGAAAAAAGCCCCCTGCCGCTTTTGTGGTACAGGATGCGGCCTCTTGATCGGTGTCAGCGAAGGGCGTGCCGTCGCTGTCAAAGGCGATCCACAAAGCGCCGTCAACAAAGGGCTTTTGTGCGTCAAAGGCTACCACTCCATCCAAGCCTTGTACGGAGAAGATCGCCTGAAAAAGGCGATGATCCGCAAAAATGGCCAGATGGTCGAAGTTCCGATCAAAGAAGCGCTCGACCTGATCGCACAAAAGATCAAAGAAACCATCCAAAGCCACGGAAAAGACGCCGTTTCGATGTACGGCTCGGGCCAGTGGACCATCCCTGACGGATACGCCGCCTCCAAACTGATGAAAGGCTGCATCGGCACCAACAACCTCGAAGCCAACGCTCGCCTTTGCATGGCCAGCGCAGTCACCGGCTTTATGACCACCTTCGGTCTCGACGAACCCATGGGCTGTTACGAAGACATGGATCATGCCGACACTTTCTTCTTGTGGGGCAACAATATGTCCGAGATGCACCCCGTCCTTTTCTCACGCATCCTCGAACGAAAACGTACCCACCCGCGCACCTTGATCATCGACTTCGCAACCCGCAGCACCCGCACCAGCGTCGCTGCCGATCGCTCGATCCTCTTTCGCCCTCAATCCGACCTCGCTGTCGCCAACGCCATCTGCTACGAACTCTTTCGCACGCAGCGTATCGATCTCTCCTTCTTGCAGAAACATTGTAGCTTCCGCAAAGGTAAAACCCAGATCGGATACGGACTTCAAGACAAATTCGCCTTCCAAGATACTCCTGAGATCACCAACCTCGACGAATACAAAAAATTCCTCGAAGACTACACTCCCGAAAAAGTCGAAAAGATCTCGGGTGTTTCAGCCGAAGATATCCGCTACATGGCATCGCTCTACGGCGATCCAACCCGTAACGTCGTCTCCTACTGGTGCATGGGGATGAACCAACACACGCGGGGAACTTGGATCAATAACCTCGTTTACAACATCCATCTTCTTGTCGGAAAGATCTCTCGTCCGGGCAACGGTCCTTTCTCTTTGACAGGTCAGCCCAGTGCTTGCGGAACTGTGCGTGAAGTGGGAACCCTCACCCACAAACTCCCCAAAGGCATGGTCATGGACCCCAAAGCCCGAAAGTTCGCCTCCGATATCTGGAAAGTCCCTTATAGCCGCATCCCCGCCAAGCCCACTTACGACACCGTCGAGATGTTTCGCGCCCTTGATCGCGGTGATATCCGCTTCATGTGGATCCAAACCACCAATCCCATGGTCACCATGCCCAACCTCCGACGTTACCGCGATGCCACCAAAAAACAAGGCCGCTTTATCGTCGTCTCCGAGATCTATCCCACCCCCACCACCGCCATCGCTGACGTGATCCTCCCTTCGGCCATGTGGATCGAGCGCGAAGGGATGTTCGGAAACTCCGAGCGCCGCACACAACACTGGGAAAAGATGGTCAACCCACCCGGGGACGCCATGAGCGACACATGGCAGATCATCGAAGTGGCCCGCCGGTTGGGCTTTACCAAAGAATTCCCTTGGAGTGAAGACAAACATATCGAACACATCTGGAACGAGTATACCCGCTTCCATGACAATCCAGCCCATCGCATGGCCGATTATGAAACCCTCAAACGCGAGTCCGGCGTGATCTGGCCCTATGTCAACGGAAGATCCACCCAATGGCGCTACAACACCCAACTCGACCCCGCCACCAAACGCCGCAACGGAGCCGTCGACTTCTACGGAAAACCCGAAGGCAAAGCGTGGATCTGGCTCCGCCCCTACGAGGCCGCCCCCGAAGAACCCAGCAAAGACTACCCTTTCTGGCTCAATACAGGCCGCGTCCTTGAACACTGGCACACAGGCTCCATGACCCGCCGTATCCCCACCCTACACCAAGCCGTCCCCGCCTCTTACGTCGAAATCCATCCGCTCGACGCAAAACGCCTGAATATCCGCCATGGCGACAAAGTCAAGCTCACCAGTCCACGCGGTAGCATCCTCATCAACGCCTCGCTGAACCAACGCGCTTGTCCTCCTCTCGGCCAAGTCTTCGTCCCGTTTTTTGATGAAAATTATCTGATCAACGAACTGACCCTCGACGCTTATTGCCCGATCTCTCGGCAACCAGACTACAAAAAATGCGCGGTCCGCGTGGAGAGAGCATGAGTACGCAAAACACCCAACATACCGACGCGCCCAACCCAAGCGCGACCCCTTCCCCGACCGATACACCCAACCTAAGCACAACCTCTTCTCTTTCGGGCGAAGGATTTACCGTTAGCTACGGCTTTATCGCTATCGCTTCGGGAATGATGCTGATGGGCGCTTGGGTGCTTGTCACCCTCGTGCTTCAAGGCATCGACCCCCAAGATCCTCACAAAAGCCACAACCCTCCCAAAGCTGCGCCCGTCCCACATCTCGCGGCTGCTTTGCCCGCAACTCCCACACTCACAAACGCCCTACTCTCCGCAACCCCCGGTTCTTCGGTGCGTTCCCTTCAACGCTTCTACAAACAACGTGCTTATTCGGGTGCCCCACCACATATCCCTCACGATATCCTCGAACACAACGGCCAGATCGATGCTTGCCTGTCCTGCCACAGCCAAGGCGGTTATGTCCCCAAGTACAACGCCTTTGCACCCATCACCCCCCACCCCACCTACACAAACTGCGTCCAATGCCACGTCCCACAGCGCACACAAAGCACCTTCCGCCCCTCCGCATGGAAAGCCTCTCCTCGCCCCCAACTCCGCCGCACCGCACTCGCGGGAAGCCCTCCACCCATCCCTCACGATCTCCATATGCGCACCGATTGCAACGCCTGTCATGCCGGACCCGCCGCCGTCAAAGAGATCCGCGTCCCACACCCCGAGCGCAGCAACTGTCTCCAATGCCACGTCCCCCGCAAACAAGTCCCTCCCTTTCGCAGCCTTTCTCCGCTCCACCAACGCCTCGAAAAAAACGCTCCTCCACCCACCCCCTCACCCCAAAGGAAGAGACCATGACACGCCCTCTCTGGTTACTCGCTTTGCTCTTCCCCACCCTCCAAGCCTGCAAGATCGCTTGCCATCTTCCCGGACAACACACCTCTGTTCACGACACCATCGCTAAAAAACAGCACTCCTTGCCGCTTTCCTCACGACTTTTTCCTGAATCGACCACCCAAATCAACTCCAAACAAACGATCCCTGTTCGGTGGGAAAGTCCATCAAGAGACTTTTTTGTCCATAAAAGGATCCCTCACCTCAAACGATACCCTTGCAGTGGCTGCCACGATGACAAGATGCGCTACGATAGTCCCGAACGCTTTCGCGCCACACACGGCGATATCTTGCTCAAACACGCCTCGCCCGGCACTCTTCAATGCCAGTCCTGCCACCAACGCAAGAACATGGATCAACTCGCACTCCCCGCAGGAGGAAGCACCTCCTTCGATCATGCCCACCAGCTCTGCGCTTCTTGCCACCAAAGCCAAGCCCGCGACTGGGCTGGCGGTGCGCATGGAAAACGCATCTCCTTCTGGTATGGCCCCCGCACCCTTGAAAGCTGCACAAGCTGTCACAATCCCCACCAGCCGCTGTTTCCCAAAAAATGGCCCAAGATCCGCTATCGCCCTTTCCACCCCCACAAGGCGCGATCCAACCGCTAAGGAGTCCAACCATGTCTCGCACCAAGGCATTTCTCTTCGGACAAACAGCGGAACACCAACCGCCCGAAGAATATACCTACCCACTGCTTCCACCGCCCCAATCCACCCAAGCGGCCTCCGCATCGCCCTCTTCGACTTCTGCATGCGCCGCCCCAAGCTCCTGTGGCTGTCAGCCACCCAAGCCCACCGCAGTCGATACTCCATACAAAGCCTTGCTCAAGGCCGATCTCCAAGAGGCCGAACCTGCCGATGGGATCTCACGACGCGAGATGCTTCAACACCTTCTGATCGGTGTCGCGGCTACGGCAGCCGTCGCTTCTGGGTGCAGTGAAAATCTTGAAAAAGGCTCGCTGAATTGGGAAGAGTATTTTAAGAAAAATTATCGCGTCATGACCGCCCAAGAACGCACCGATACCGTCCAGCGGCTCGAACGACTCGCGCAGATGCGCAACGAAAAAAAACCCTCGATCCAAACCAAAAACGCGATCCCGGGTGTCCTTTACGGCTACGCCTTCAATATCTCCAAATGCAAAGGTTACATGGATTGCGTCGAAGCCTGCATCAAAGAAAACAACCTCGACCGAAAGTCGGGGATGCAATACATCCGTATGTTCGAGATCGAAAAAGGAAAGTTTAACGTCAACCTCGATCATGCCGATGGCACCTACCACCACGAAGTCCCCGCAGCAGGCCATGTCTACATGGGTACGCAGTGTTTTCAATGCGAAAATCCCCCTTGCGTCGCCGTTTGCCCCGTAGGTGCGACGTGGAAAGAAGACGATGGTATCGTCGTGATCGACTACGACTGGTGCATCGGCTGTCGTTACTGCCAATCTGCCTGCCCCTACTGGGCAAGGCGCTTCAATTGGCATGAACCTGTCGTCCCCAACACCGAAGTCAATCCCATCCAACACTACCTCGGAAACCGCAAGCGTAAAAAAGGTGTCATGGAAAAATGCACCTTTTGCATCCAACGCTCCCGCGACGGCAAGCTCCCCGCGTGCGCAGAGGCCTGTCCTACAGGCGCACGTGTCTTCGGAAACCTTCTTGATCCAAATAGCGAGATCCGTTATGTCCTCGCAAACAAAAAAGTCTTTCGACTCAAAGAAGATCTCGGTACCGAACCCAAGTTCTGGTACTTTATGGACTAATACGATATCCGTGTGATGTGTGATCGTAAGATATCGCGTAGACGCTCGATTATAGGGCAGCCACAGAGGGCTGCCCCTACGTTTTGCGATCACACGATGGGCGGATCTCGTATAACCGCAGGAGAGCGCGATGACGCCCCTTCAAGACAGGACTCTATTTCGCTTTTTTCGCGACGTGCTGCGGCACTCCGTCACAGGCAGTCTGCGCTACCACCTCTGGATGGGCAGTCTGACCTTTTTGATGGCGCTTGGCACCTACGCTTATCTGATCCAACTCAACAAAGGTCTCGGTGTCACGGGCATGTCCGATTATGTAAGTTGGGGGCTTTACATCTCCAACTTTACCTTCCTTGTCGGCATCGCCGCAGCCTCGGTCATGTTGGTTTTGCCGGCCTACATCCTCCATGACGTAGACTTCTCCAAAGCAGTCTTGATCGGCGAAGGACTCGCTGTCACCGCACTTTTGATGTGCCTTGCCTTTGTCACCGTCGATATGGGCGGACCTCACCGCCTCTGGCACATGATCCCCAAGATCGGCTACTTCAACTGGCCCCAATCCATGCTCACATGGGACGTGATCGTCCTCAACGGTTATCTCGCACTCAACCTCTTGATCCCCTTCTATATTTTATTCTCTCATTATCGTGGGCGCTCCCCCAAAAAAGCCCTCTACGTCCCTTTTATCATGTTTTCCGTCTTCTGGGCTGTCAGTATCCACCTCGCCACCGCCTTTTTGTACGCAGGCCTCCCAAGCAGACCCTACTGGAACAACGCACTACTCGGGCCACGTTTTCTTGCTTCCGCTTTTGCCGGTGGCCCCGCCCTGATGATCTTGATCCTCCACTTTATCAAGCAAAACACCGACTTCCCGATCGCCGAAGAAACCATCCGTAAACTCGCCCTGATCGTCACCGTCGCCGCACAGATCAACCTTGTCATGCTTGGCTCTGAACTCTTCAAAGAATTCTACGCCCCCACCCACCACAGCCAAAGCGCGACCTACCTTTTCTTCGGACTCAAGGGTCACAAACCTCTTGTCCCGATCATCTGGACCGCCATCTTGCTCAATGTCTTTGCGACGTTGCTCTTTACCTTCCATCGCACCCGCAACAACAAGCCGATCCTGCTCGTCTCTTGCACCCTGCTCTTTGCCGCGATCTATCTCGAAAAAGGTATGGGACTCGTCGTTCCCGGCTTTATCCCTTCGCCGCTTGGCGAGATCGTGGATTACTTCCCCACATGGATCGAGATCGCCGTCACCATCGGCATCTGGGCGCTCGGCTTCTTTGTCTTTACACTCCTCGTCAAAGCCGCCATCGCCATCGAAAAAGAATACGAAACCCACCACCGCTCCGAGCCACACTAAGTTCTTTGCTTCCTTTTGCACCTTTTTTCTTGTGCTGTTCTCTCCACCAAAAAGTCGATGGAGAGGAGGCGTGACGCACGCCCACCACACAAAGGTAC
Source organism: Myxococcota bacterium (assembly GCA_023150835.1). Classification (GTDB taxonomy): domain Bacteria; phylum Myxococcota_C; class UBA6777; order UBA6777; family UBA6777; genus JAKLKB01. The sequence goes on from JAKLKB010000088.1 coordinate 27,328, forward strand.
AACCCCTTCACCCGCTCGCTCAGCACAGGAGGCTATCATGGAACAAGGCCGATACAATATCGCCGCAGGACTCGCAACGCTCGGTTTTTTCATGGCATACGGATTTTTCTTAATCTATATGCGCGACTTTCATCCCAACAAAGCACAGTGGATTGCAGAATATGCTGTCGGAAAACATTTCGAATCCCGCCTCGCCCACGTCCACGGAAACTTGCTTGCTTTGCTCAACATCCTTCTTGGCTTTATCTTTCTTAAACTACAAGGCGGCGAAAAACCACGTAAGATCGCCGCATGGATGGGCCTGATCGGGCTGCTTATGCCGCTCGGTATCCTTGGCGAAGTCTACTTCAATATGTCTCCGATCTTCGTTCTTGTCGGAGCCGCGAGTATGTTGGCCTCTGTTGTCTTCACCGCTTGGCTTTCCTACCGCTTTTGGCCCTCCGCTCAAAACGCCTCGTCCCCTTGACATCTCGCGCCCTTTTTGGCTACACAGTCCCCTCCCTCTTCAACCCTCATCTGCTCGGGTGCTTCATGCGACAAAAAACAACTTATGCTCTATTGATCGGCTTATTGCTCTCTGCGTTCGGTGCTGTCGCCAGTTTCGCAACGCCCACCACGCGGCCCACTCCCAAACCCACCCCGTCGGCTGCTCACAACAAACCCGAACTCACTTTCAAAAGCGTGATGATCCTCCTCCAACAACAAATGAACCTTGCTGCGGCGGGGATCTACCAAGAAGATTACGCTCTTATCCAACGCGCAGGATACGCCATCGCCAAACACCCCGCCCCTTCGCTCGCAGAACGCAAACGCCTTGTGCGTGTCATCACCCCCATCCGCGAACAATACCGTACCGTTGGCCGAATCGTCCACGGAAGCGCCGAAGACATGGCCCGTGCCGCCGAAAAACGACAGATGCCCGCTGTCTTAACCGCCTACCAACAACTCCTCGGGGGATGCGTTGCTTGCCACCAATTAACCCGCGCCTCCTTCCAAGCCACCCCCTAATACGATATCCAAGCAATGTGTACACAAAGGAGAGTACGTAGACGCCCTATTCTTGGGCAGACACAGGGGTCTGCCCCTACATCCTTACGATGACACAACGGGCGTATCTCGTATCACACCCCCGCCGTCAAACCCCCTCCAAGATCCTTTTGCTGTGATTTCCGTGTACTCTTCTGCGTTCTTTCCGCACTTTCCGCACTTTCCGTGTACTCTTCTGCGTTCTTTCCGCACTTTCCGCACTTTCCGTGTACTCTTCTGCGTTCTTTCCGCACTTTCCGCACTTTCCGT
>JAKLKB010000089.1:0-28621 GCA_023150835.1 Myxococcota bacterium
TTCACGGACGGAACTCGTAGAAACTGTTTGCTTTGAAAAAAGCAGCCGTCAAAGCGAACAGTCCGGAGCAGAAACCTCGTTACGCAGGGAAAAAAGAGTCGTGTTGTCAGCGAAACGAATCGATTGAGTTGGTCCAAGTGTCACAGGGGGCTGCCCCTACATTTTGCGATCACGCAACGGGCGGATCTCGTATAAGTCCTATACAAAAAGACAAGGCGATGGTGATCAACGCCCAGTCTCTCGCATGTAGGTGTCCAAGACCCGCTCTGCGACCGCTCCGAAGAGCGTGAGCATCGGCGCGTCAGGAGCGTGCATCCGAAGGCGCAAGCGCTTGGTGAACCAGTAGGTATCGCAGATCGCTTCTTGGATCTCGCCCCAAGGGATCAAAAGAGGCGGATGGTTGATCCGAAACAAGAAAAAGACGTGAAGAAATAGCCCTTGTTCTCCCCAACCGATCACCAAGACGCCGTTGTATCGGGAGAATCCGCCGATGATGCCGCTTTGAAAAGAGCGGACGTGACCGTGAAAACTGCCGCGCAAAGCATAACGCCGCGCAAGCCGAGACCAGCCAAGCAAGGCGATCAGCCAAACGGTGAACACCCAAACCAAGGGAAACAGAAGGATGGGGACGAACAGCAAGAGATTTTCCATCGCGAACCTCGCTTTATTTTGCGATAGGTGAGAGAGAAGCCCAGCGCGCTTGTGACAACACGGTCATTCCGAGAAAAGTGAGCAAGCGCAACTGAGAAAGTAGCACGCAAAGAATAACTGTGCTTGACACGAACGGAAAGTGCGTTGTACAGAAACTGAATAGCGGCGCGTTGGGTGTTGTTGCATCCACCCCGCCATCAAACGCAGAGATGTGGAGAGGCGCAGCGAAACGCTGCTCACCAAGGAGGAGGGAAAACCCTTGGTGAAAACAACGGGGAGCCTACGGAAAAGGGGTCTAACGAGCGATACGTTAGACCCCTTTTCCCTTTTGGATCGAGTCGAAGCCGTTGCGTGATACGAAATCCGCAGAGAGCGTGATCGTAAAACGTAGGGGCAGACAGGTGTGGCTGCCCAAGGATAGGGCGTCTGGGCGCTATCCTTCGATCATAGATCACACGGATATCGTATTACGCGACGTGCGCGATCAGGTGGTTGGAGAGGTGGAGTCCGATGAGGCGGAAGTTTCCGCACGAAAAGGATGGCGGATCACCCATTCTTTGGAGGGGATCGAGGAGAGCGCGGTGCGCAACAAGCGTTGCAAGATCGGGCCTTTTGCACGCAGATAAAAAGCCATCGCTTCGGGTTCTGCACCGACACAGCTTTTGATCTCCGTTGCGGTGCGGCCCATATCGATCCCACGACAGCCCAACGCAAAGGCGATCTCCACAAAGTCGTACAGCAGGTTTTGATAGAGGCAGTGAGGGGCATTGGCTTCGTAATCCATCCCGACCCAGTTGGCCTCAAAGATCTCTCCGCAACGATACCCTGCCAAAAAGCCCACAGGACGGCCTTCAACTTCGTACAGTTGCACGATCAGATCCTCGCCAAGAGCGGCTTTAAGACGAAGCAGCATCGCAGCGTGTGGGCGCACCATACAAAATTCGGCACGGGAGAGGACTTGTTCAAAAAGGCCCTGTATCGCGGGTTGATTGTCACGCAAAGCGGCAAGAGAAAGTTCTCGCCGTTGGAGCGCGGCTCCTTTTTTGCGTGCAGCACGCAAGCGTTGACGGTACTTTGAGGCCATCGCCTCTTGGTAATCGGCAAAAGAACGCCAAGCAGGGTCAAAAGAAAAAGCCATCACGGGTTCAGCGCGGCCAGCGATCATGCCGAGATCTTCGAGGGTATGGGCGTCATGGCGCATGGCGGAGGGAAGGTCTTTGATCCCAGACCACAAGACAGGGCGTCCGTCGCGTGCGCATTCTTGGGCGATGGTTTCTTGTACTTGCGCGATCTCTCGCAACAAGCGTTCTGTACTCCAGCGCGAATCCGCGTGGAAACCAAAATCACCGCTGCTTAGGGCGTTTCCACAAAGCAACAACCGGACGATCGATGCGCCGTCGCTCTGGCGACGTTCTATGCCCACCATTCCGCCCAAAGAGCTTTGCAGCCAAGCTGGGATCTGCGAAGTCACCGCATCCATCGGGATCTCAAGCAACTGAAATGCAGCAACAGCACGCATCTCGCCCTCATCTTCCCACCACACATAACGCCATCCCACCAAACCATCGGGGGGATCTTGTTCGAGGGCTTGCAAAAAAGCCGTTCGCAAGGGCATCTTGCGCAAAGGAACCAGACGATCCCAAGCCTCTTTTGGCACTTCGTGGATACGCGAAACAAGATGCACACCCCGCTCACGAAGCACTACACGAGCATCGCGACGAAGGCGCGACAGCGGACAAAAACACGACCGTTGCTTGTCGGAAGAAGCCTCTTGAAAAGGCAGGGAAGTAAGCTGTTTTCGGCCAAAGGAGCGCCAAACACGCTGCATCCCACCCAACAGCGAAACCCCCAACAACAGATGCCCGCCCAAACAAAACCCCATCGACACAGAAGGACACCCCAGAACCGAAGAAAGCATCACCACCGCCACCCCCAACAAAGCGATGACCACAAAGCGCAAAGATATCAGGGAAAACAAGCCTGTTTGCTGTGTACCTTGCATCGCAGCGCGACTCCTTTTCGGATCACAAAAACCACCCACAAAAGCAACGAAACAGGGAGAGGATGCGCATCCCCCAAACAAAACGCAAACACCGAACGCGGCCTCACTTACAAACGGAAGGTGGCGGCCAGAAATTCTTCAGCCAGAGAACAAGGCGCTCCGTTCGGGGATTGTAGAGAAACTCCTGCGACGTGTTGCGCTTGTTGCAGCAACAGAGGGTTTTTGGGTGATCGGCTTTTCCCCTCTCTAAGGCTCACCCCACCACGATATGCAAGGAAAAGCGCCTTCCAATCGGGGGGGAAAAAGGACGTAATTGTTTTCGCGAAACGTTTCGAGTTCTGGGTGCCAGCCCTTGTAAACCTCGATCCCCTTGGGCGTCAATTTGCCGAGACGCAAACCAAACGGTCGACTCCATTCAAATACATCCTTCAAAAAATGCCGTGCGTAGATCCATCGGTGGTTGTACTCGAACTGGATCAGATCGATCCTATCCCGTCGCAACATCTCTTGGCAGCCTTGCAAGACATCAAAGTCGTGGCCTTCGGTGTCGATTTTTAAAAGATGGATCCGCTCGATCGATTCTTTTTGGCAGTACCGATCGAGCGTTGTCGTCTGGATGGACACAACTTCATGATCGAGAAGATCCGAACGTTTGGCATTTTCTTCGTACAAGCTGTTGATTCCGACGTTTTCACCAAGGGAAAAAAACTCGCGGGTGCCTTCTTGAGAAGACAACGCCAGATGATTCGCTTTGACGGACTGCTGTACATCGCAAGCGGCGAGTTTTTTTTGCAAGCTGAGGTAGGTTCCAAGAAAAGGCTCAAAAGCGTGGATGAGCATAGGAATTCTTGCCTTCTTTGCACGTTCCGCAAAGGAACAAGACCACTCACCGACGTTGGCCCCCACATCAAAAACACACAGGGCGTCTTGCTTGTTGCGATGCAAAGAGAGGACGTATTCTTGTAAAGCATATTCTCCGTTGGAACGCGGATCGTTGTTCAGATCCAGACGGCCTTGATTTGAAAGGAAACGGCCAAGGCGAACAAGATTTTTCCGACCGATCGAAGACCAAAGCGCCCGAGACAAGATTTCTTTGCCTAATTCACGAAACATTCAAGCTACCCTTTCAAAAAAGCCGAAGACCGCGTGCTCGATCAACAAAAAAGCACACGATCTCGGCAAAAGCTCGTTCGGGTCAAAAATTAGCGAGGAGAAGGCGAAACAGGCAAAGGCCGAGAAGTTGGGACAACCGCTCTGGTGGTGGGCGCGTTTGGCCGATTTGAGGGTAAAACAACAGGGAGCGCGGGCATCGAAGAAGGTAGCCTCTCCCGAGCCGTAGGAAGAGGGCGGGGTGCAGGCAGCGGGCGGAGAGCAGGCAGAGAAGCAGGTGCAACAGCCCGAACAACGGGGGGAACAAGAGGGCGTGGTTGAGGGCGCGCAGGAACAGAAGGCTCGATACGACGGACAGGTTCGGTACGACGCAGCGGTTCGGTACGACGCAGCGGTTCGGTACGACGGACAGGTTCGGTACGACGCAGCGGTTCGGTACGACGGACAGGTTCGGTACGACGCAGCGGTTCGGTACGACGCAGCGGTTCGGTACGGGGCGTTGGAAGAGGGTGAGCGCGAGGAAGAGGTCGGGGTGGGGTCAAAGTAGAGGGCGATGAAGTGCGAAGAGGAGGGATGCGACGGGCGATTTGTTCGCGTTGGAGGCGAAGTGCAGCGACGCTTTTTTTTGCGATGGGATCGAGGTTTCCGCGTTGGGTGAACGCTGCGATCGAGTCAGGGAAGATCCCGACGAGCAAGATCAACGCGGCAAGCGAGATGGAGAGGCGCTGTTCGTAGGGATAGGGGGCAGGTTCGGCGTTGGTGGCAGCGTCTGGGGGAGAAGGGAGCATATACATGGTGTAGATCACACGAGTGTAGTAATACACCGAGACGAGCGAAGTGATCACACCAAGAACAGCAAGGACGATGGCTCCTGACTTGATGGCGGCAGAGAAGACAAACCATTTGCCCAAAAAGCCCGCAGTCGGGGGGATACCCGCCAAAGACAGCAAGAACAAAGACAACACAGCCGAAGAGACAGGGTAGCGCGAAGCAAGGCCAGCAAAATCATCGATGGATAGGGCGGATGAGTTGCGGTGTTCAAAGATCAGCAACACCGTAAAGGCCCCAAGCGTCGTGAGCATATAAACAAAGAGATAAAAACGCAGCGAAGACATCGCCAGCGTGAGTTCATCGCGGGCGACAAGAGCCATCAACATATATCCGGCATGTGCGATGCTTGAGTAGGCAAGAAGGCGCTTGAGATCGCGTTGCGCGATGGCAGCGAGATTCCCCCAAATCATCGTAGCTGCCGAAAGGATCAACAACACCATTGCGAGCCAATTTTTGCCGCCGAGATCCAGCGACACGACAAATACACGCGCAAAGACCGCAAATGCGGCTGCTTTCACAGCGATCGCCATCATCATCGTGATCGGGGTAGGCGCGCCGTCGTAGGCATCGGGAGCCCACATATGGAAAGGAACAGCAGCGACCTTAAAGGCAAAGCCCGCCAACAAGAAGGTCGCACCGAGCATGAAATAACCCGAGGGTGCTCGCGCCGTTCCAAAGACGGTGTCCGCAGCCAGTTGTCCGATCAGATCGAAGTGCATCGTCCCTGTAGCGCCGTAGAGAAAAGCGATGCCAAACAAAAAGATCGCAGATCCCGTTGCGCCGATGAGAAAATACTTGATGGCAGCTTCGATCGAACGTTTTTCAGGCGCAAGAAACCCCACAAGAACGTAGGTGGTGAGCGACATGGTTTCGAGGGCAAGGTACATCATCAACAAGTCCCGCGCAGCGACCAGCGCCATCATGCCGACCGTTGCGAACAAGACCAACGCAAAGAACTCACCCACAGGGCGTTGGTGGATCGTCAGAAAGCGGATCGACAACAAACAAGTCGCCGCAGCGATCACCAGAAACAACAGATGAAAAAAACGGGTAAAGGCATCGACTTCAACGTACGAGATCGCTTGTTTGGCAGCGTACGCAGGATCGACCTCTGGAAAGCGATGAAAGCCGATCGCCCAGAGCAAAAAAGCCGCGACACCCAAGCCCACAAAAGTGATGAAGATCTGGATATCTCGCTCCACACGGAACGAAACAAACAAGATCAACAGGATCGCGGTGACAATCAAAGCCAAAGCAGGAGCGAGCGCTCCAAAAGAAGCCAGCGTGATTTTCGGCGTAATGGCCGCCCAGATCGCGGTATCGAACATATCTAAGGCACTCCAAAGGCAAGGGGGGATGGAGCCGATCGGCGTTGCTTATCGGTCTGCCTTCGCGGTCTTTTGGGATGGCATCGAAGCATCAAGAACGCGACGCACTCCGACAGCAGGGACAGGGGTCGCGATGCGTTTGGAACGAGGCGTAGCTTCGGCAACGACGGAACGAGGTGTCGCGCCCGCAACGACGCGATGTTGAACGCGCTGCATGTGTTGCAAGAAGGCTTGCACCGACGCATCGGTCTTTTGCATGACGGTGCGCGGCGCTACGCCGATCCAGATCATCAAGACCGTCACAGCGAGCATCACACCGATCTCTCGCTTATTCAGATCGGCGATCTCTTGGTTTTCGGGGCGTTCGATTGGGCCGAACATCACGCGGCGAAACATCCAAAGCATATACACAGCGCCCAAGATGATCCCCACCCCCGCAACGATGGCGTAAGTTTTGGCGTAGATCTTGTTGACCGAAAAAGTCCCGATCAAGATCAAAAACTCACCGACAAACCCATTGAGTCCGGGCAGACCAATCGAAGAGAGCGTCGCGATCATAAAAAAGATCGTAAAGATCGGAACGACCGAGGCGATCCCGCCATAATCGGCGATCATACGGGTGTGACGGCGTTCGTACAACATACCCACGAGCAAAAACAAGGCTCCCGTACTCAGGCCGTGGTTGACCATCTGAAGCAGACTGCCCTGTAGTCCGGGAGTATTGAGCGAAAGCAAGCCCAACATCACAAAACCAAGGTGGCTCACCGAAGAGTAGGCCACCAGTTTTTTGATATCGGGCTGAACCATCGCCACAAGCGCCCCATACAGGATGCCGATCACCGACAAGACCATCAGAGGCTGCGTAAACTGCATCAACGCTTGCGGAAACAACGGCATCGCAAAACGCAATAGCCCGTAAGTTCCCATCTTGAGCAAGACCCCCGCAAGGATCACCGAACCAGCGGTGGGTGCTTCAACGTGCGCATCGGGTAGCCACGTATGGAACGGAAACAACGGGACTTTGATCAAAAAGGCCAAACCAAAACACAAAAACAACCAGAACTGTTCGGTTTGTGTAAAGGTCGCTGTTTCGTAAAGTTTGAGCAGATCGTAGGTTCCGTGTTGGATGCCGATATACAAGATCGCCACCAACATCAAAAGGCTCCCAAACATCGTATAAAGCAGGAGTTTCACGGCTGCGTAGATCCGACGTTTGCCTCCCCAGATCCCGATCAAAAAATACATCGGGATCAACATCAGTTCCCAAAAGACGTAAAACAAAAACAAGTCAAGCGCCAGAAAAGCCCCAAGCATGCCCGTTTGCAACACCAAGAGCGCAAAGCAAAATCCTTTGACGCGTTCTTGGATCGAGGACCACGACGAAAGCAAGGTCAGGGGACCGAGAAAGGTCGTCAGCATGACAAGCAAAAGGCTCAAGCCATCGACCCCAAGGTAGTATTGGACTCCCAAAGAGGCGATCCAGTCGACTTGGACGAGGAAAAGCATCCCGCTTTGTACGCTTGGGAGCTTGGCGGGGGGGATGTATCCAAACCACAAAAACAGCGAGAGAACGAAGTTGGCGCTCAAAAACAGCAGCGTGAGGACACGCAGCGCTTGCTTTTGTTCTTCACGCATCCACAACACGATCAAAGCCCCAAGCAGCGGCAAGAACGTGATCGTCGTCAGCAAAAGTCCCTTCATCGAAAGCATCTCCACATCGAAGGTACGTTGGGGCGCTCAGAACGAGAGGCCAGCAAGCCGCAGCCACAACAACAACCCAACAAGGCCCATCGCCATACTGTACAGATAGACCTTGACATTTCCGCTTTGCAACCAGCCAAGGATCTGCGCAAACAGCCGCGTGATCGCCCCAAACAACCGCACCATGCCATCGACCACCAGTTGATCAAAAGGCCAAAGCCCGCTGCGTGAGAGATTAACCAAGGGGCGGATCACCACAGCGTTGTAGATCTCATCGACGTAGTATTTGTTCGACAAGAGGCGATAGATCGACGAAAAGAAGCCACCACTCGCTTCGGTTTGGGCCTCTTCTTCGCGGCTGAGGGTGTCTTCGGCACGACGGCCACTGTAGAAAAACAAGGCCACCGCCACACCGAACAGCATCCCACCCAACGCAAAGCCCATTCCCGCCCATTCTGCGGCAGTTCCATGACCCAGCAAGGTGTGAGGATGATAGGACGGATTCAAAAAGACTTGGCTGTTTGGCGAAAGCGACCAAGCCTCGCGAAAGACAGGCTCCAACCAATGATGGAAGTGGTTGTGTCCACCCAAGACGTGCGGGATACCGATCCAGCCTCCCGCAACCGACAACGCCGCCAAGATCACCAAAGGCATCTCCATCACCCAAGGCGCTTTGTGCGGCTTTCCATGTGGCATGTGATGAAGCTCGTCTTCGGTTGCACGCAAGGAGCCAAAAAAGGTTAGCCATGTCAGGCGCATCATATAAAAGGCCGTCAGCACCGCAGCCAACGTCCCCATCACCCAGATCGCGGGATGTTGCGTTGCAAGCGCCATCCACAAGATCTCGTCTTTACTAAAAAAGCCCGCGAGTCCGGGGAATCCGATGATCGCCAAGGTTCCGATCAAAAAGGTGGCCCCTGTGACGGGCATATACTTAAACAAACCGCCCATCTTTCGGATGTCTTGTTCGTGGTGCATACCATAGATCACGGCCCCCACGCCCAAAAACAACAGCGCCTTGAAAAAAGCGTGAGTCATCAGATGGAAAACACCCGCAGAAAAAGCCCCCACCCCAACGCCCATAAACATAAATCCAAGCTGGCTGACTGTTGAATACGCCAACACTTTTTTGATATCGTTTTGAAAAAGCCCGATAGTCGCAGCAAAGAAGGCCGTCAAAGCCCCCACCCATGCGATCATCGTCAAGGCTGTAGGCGCTTGGATGTAAAGGAAGTTCAACCGAGCCACCATGTACACCCCTGCGGTCACCATCGTTGCAGCGTGGATCAGCGCAGAAACAGGCGTAGGGCCGGCCATCGCATCAGGCAACCACACATACAAGGGGATCTGCGCGCTCTTGCCCATCGCTCCGATAAAAAAGCAGATGCCAGCCCATTCGAGATACGATAAGCGCCACAAGACGGGGCGTTTCAGTTGTTCGATCAGACCCGCGTTTCGGAAAGACTCTTGCAGCCCGACGTAATCGAACGTCGAAAAAGCTGCAAAGACCAAGAAGATCCCGACCAAAAACCCCAGATCACCGATGCGGTTGACCACAAAGGCTTTCATGCCCGCCTTGGCTTTTTCGGTGTCCGTAAACCAAAAACCGATCAACAAGTAGGAAGCCAAGCCCACGCCTTCCCATCCCACAAAAAGCACCAACAAGTTGTCGCCAAGCACCAGCAACAACATCGCAAACATAAAGAGATTGAGGTACGCAAAATAACGCGCAACATCCTCGTCTTCTTCCATGTAGCCGTTGGAATAGATGTGGATCAGCGAACCCACCCCCGTCACCACCAAGACCATCACCGCAGACAACGAATCAAGGTAAAAAGCGAACCGCACCTGCACATCGCCCGATTCGATCCACGTATACACCACCTCGTGTAGGGCAAAACCGATCTTGGCGGTCTTGGCGAGATAAAGCTGCCACACAAGACTTAAACTTACAGCAAATGAAAGCAACGGCATCAGCGAAGCGATCGCTCCGACCGTGACACGCGAAAAACGCCGCCCCGCCGCCAAAGACAAGCCATTGATCAAGAAACCCAAAAGCGGAAACAGCGGGATCAGAAACAACGGGATAGTTGGTTTCATCGAAAAAGCTCTCCAGCACGCGTCAGCCTTGGAGTTCCCCAAGGGTGTCGACGTTGATATTCCCTTGGGAAGTGCGAGACAGCGCAACGATCAAGGCGATTCCTACAGCAGCTTCGACCGCAGCCACAGAGATAATCACCAAGACCGCTACATGGCCCGCCATCGCAGCAGGCATCGAATCGGCGTGCGCACGCGCAAACGTCACGAGGATGAGATTGGCCCCGTTGAGCATCAGCTCGACCGCCATCAAGAGGAACAAGGCATTGCGACGCAGCAATACGCCGATCAATCCGATGGAAAACAAACCGAGACCAAGCAGCAAAAAGATATCAAGCGAATACATCGTTGTCTTCCTTCTCTAGGGCATTTTCCTGCTTGTCAAAGCCCCAAGAGGATAAATGTGGCAGACTGGATTTTGACTAGGCAGAGTGAGAAGACGCCCCATGCGAAGACCCGACGACGGTCGTGCTGGTGTTTGGAGCGGCCTGTTGGCCACGCAACAACACCATGACGCCGAGGATCGCCATCAAGAGCAAGACGGAGATCAGTTCAAAGATCAGGGCATTGTGCGTAATAAAATAAGCGCCGACTGTGCGCACCGAACCAAAGTTCTCTTGCGCGGTGGGTTGGGTGCGTATCTCGGCAGACGCCAAAAACGGCGGAGGGACGGGCGATTTCGCCCATTGGAGAGCGGGGCGCAAGGCTTTCGGTGACGGTTGGCCGATCGGAGTGTTTGAAGGCGAAGCCATCGGTGCAGGACGCAACGGCTCACCAAGCAAACCACCGAGTCCGCCCGCCCCAAGCAACAGCACCAACAATCCGACACTCAAGGCGATCTGCCGACCTGCGGGCAAAAAGCCTTGAAAACCTCCGCGTCCAAAGCCCATCATCATCAACACAAAGACGATCAAGACCACCACCGCACCCGCATAAACAAGGATCTGGATCACCGCCAAAAAGTGCGCGTTCAAGATCGCATACTCGACAGCCACCCCAAGCAGCGTAAGCAACAAGAAAAAAGCAGCGTAGATCGCGTTGCGCGACAACACCACCATCAAGGCAGAAGCCAGCGTCATCGCAGCGATCACTGTCGCAAAGAGATTTTGCATATCCATCCAACCACTCCTTCGTACCGTTCAGCCAACGCGCCGATCTCGGATGATGCGATCGTGCTGATCGGGTTCGGATTGCCAAACGCCCATCCATTCGGGGGATACGTGCGTTTAGATCAAACCTGCTTTGCGCTTGGCTTCCAACTCGCGGTCGCCCAGATAGGCCCCCGCACGCGGCTTCATTTCCAACAACCGATCGAGCGTAAAGAGAAAATCTTCTCGCCGCGTCCCCATCAGATCGCCCACTTCCGAATCCATGCGGATGGCGTCTTTTGGGCAGGCTTCCACACAAAAGCCACACATCACGCAACGCAACTCGTCGATCACAAAACTGATCGGGCGCTTTTCGATCGCATCGTCAGGCGATGGTTCGGCGATGATCTCGATCGCAACAGCAGGGCAAGCCGTCGCGCACATATAGCACGCAACACACTTGGGCGTACCATCGGGACGTTTCACCAACCGATGAAGCAAGCGCACCCGTTGAGGATAGGGGCGCGGCTCTTCGGGATATTCCCACGTCTGGATCGTGCGGCTGCGCGAAGCTGCTCCCCAAAGATTCCGCACCAGATGGCCGAAAGTCACCAACAACCCTTTGGCGATCTCCCAAAAATACACCTTTTCGCGTAACGAATACGCTGGTCGTGGAACGACGATCATCAAAAACTCCCTCTCAACGAAGCCAACCAAGCCACAGCCGCGCAAAAGCGAACGTCAAAAAGATATTCGCCACACCCAGCGGAAGCATATACTTCCACCCCAACTGCATCACTTGATCATAGCGGAAACGTGGGAGCGTCCAACGCACCCAGATAAAAAAGAAAGAAAAGAAAAAGGTCTTGGCACAAAAAGCCGTGATCTGAAGCAAGAGCACCACCACCACAGGAAACCACGGATACTTGGCGATATCCAAGCTTGGGATCACCCCCAAGCCCAACCACAACAGACCCACACCACCAAGCAACGTCAGCGGCAAAAACACCTTAGGTTCGTGATCACGGCGATCTCCCCACGCAAAAAACGGACGGCGGATCGCGTCGATCAGCGAGACGCTGATCAACAAAAGCACGACACCACCCGAGATCATCATCCCCGAAAAGATCAACGCGCTGTTTTGCTTGATCATCGCAGTAGACAAGAACGGGACTTGCCAGCCACCAAAGAACAGGGTCGAGATCACCGCCGCACCCACGACCATATTGACGTATTCACTCATAAAAAACAGAGCGAACTTGAAGCTTGAGTATTCGAGGTGAAACCCCGCGACAAGCTCTGATTCGCCTTCGGGAAGGTCGAAGGGCATACGGTTGGTTTCAGCAAACATCGCCGTCAAGAACAACAAAAAGCCGATCGGCGATAGCACCACGCCCCACGTCAGAGGGTTGGCTCCTTGTGCGCGCACCATCTCCGCAAGATCCGTAGTTCCATAAGCGATCAAGATCCCGATCACCGACAAACCAAGGGCGACTTCATAGCTGATCATCTGCGAAGAAGCACGCACTGCCCCAAGAAAAGAGAACTTGTTGCCTGAGGACCAGCCCGCAAGGATGATCCCGTAGACGCTGAGGCTAGAGATCGCAAAGATGTACAAGATCCCCGCGTTGAGGGGGGCGATCTGAAGATGAAGCGCCTTGCCCCAGATCGCGATCGGCTCGCCAAAAGGGATCACCGCCATCGTCATGATCGCGATGGTCATCACCAAAAAAGGCGCAAAGCGAAAGAACGTCTTGTCGGCAGCTTTGGGTTCGAGATCCTCTTTAACCAAAAGCTTGATCACGTCCGCGACGTTGTGGATCATCCCAAAAAGGCGGATACCCAAGATGTTTGCGCGGTTTGGTCCTCGGCGATCTTGGATGTAGGCCGAGACTTTGCGCTCCATAAAGATCATCGTGGGCAGCATCAAAGCGACCACAAAGCCAAACATAAACAAAAAAGGAACCAAAAATTGGATCAACGGCCAGAGCGCATCAAGATTCATCACGCCTCCTTGCTCTGATCAGCGGAGGGCGCACAAAGCCCGATCTCTCCGAGTCCGTCAAACGTCATCTTTGCAAACAGCGGATGTTCGGTCGCCATCGCCCGAAAGACCTCCGCTGCCGAAGCGTATCGCTTGCCTCCGAAGGCTTCGCTCCAGCGGCTCGCAAGCTGCCAAAGCGGGACAACGCCTTCAGGAGCCGAGACCACAGAGAGAAACCGCTGCACGCGCCCTTGAAAGTTGGTAAACGAACCCTCGTACTCTGCCCACATCGCCATCGGCAAGACCACATCTGCGGATCTTGCGGTTGGGCAGTCGTGGGTTCCAACATAGATCACTCCCGCAAGTTGCGGATACAACGAGCGTTCAGGCAAAGCGTCTTCTTGGATCACCAACGCCAACGTCGCGGTCTTGAGCCGCACAGCGAATTCTTCGGTTCCCGAAAATGCCGAAACCCCGTTGCGATTGGGCGTGCGATCTGCACGCCGCAACAGCGCGTCATCTTCCCAACCTACGGGGCTTTCGCGCAAGCTCGAAGCGACGGGCGCTTGCATCATCTTGAGCAACCTCGCCAACGCAAAAGCATCTTCGTTGCTGACCGATGCAGATCCTTGTGTGGCGGTGTGCTTGGCATGTTTCTCAAGCAACCGAAGCGCTTCAGAAAAAGCCACCGAAGGCGTGACCGCCACCCGCTTTCCATCTTTGCGCAACATCGGTGCATTCAGGCGATCTTCGTTTCGGATCGCTTTGTACAACAAGCGCCCATCATCGCACATCCACGACTGGTTGACCGCGTTGTTGTTGCGCGGGCGCATACGCTGGGCCTCGCCGCGATAATGATCGACAACGATATTGCATCCACGCGCACAGCCCGGGCAGATCGATTGCTGGTGTTTGAGATACCACACGCGCACTTTGAAGCGAAAATCGTTTTGGGTGAGCGCTCCCACAGGGCAGATATCCGCAAGGTTCGTTGAATAGGGGTTGTTGACTTCTTTGACCGCTTGGATCTCAGCATGATCGCCGCGCTGCATAATCCCCATCTCGTGGGTCTTGGTGATCTCGTCGGTAAAACGGACACAACGAGAACAAAGGATACAGCGTTCCGCGTCCAAGGTGAGCGTGGGGCCGATCTTTTGGACCTTGGCTTTGTGGACTTTGGGCAGCGTGAACTTGGTGTTGTAGAGACCGTAATCTTGGTAATTGTTTTGAAGGCCGCATTCACCGGCCTGATCGCACACAGGACAATCCAACGGGTGATTGATCAGCGTGAACTCCAAGACTTCGCGGACGGCCTCTTGGACTTTGGGAGAGTCTGTGCGGATCACTTGCCCCGGCTGGACGGGCGTCGAGCAAGAGGGTTGAAGTTTGCGTTGCCCTTCGACATCGACAAGACACATCCGACAGACGGCAGGACGCGAAAGATGGGGATGATAACAATAGTGAGGGATCTCGACACCAGCTTGAGCGGCAGCCTCGATAATCAAAGTGCCTTTGGGGGCCACCACCTCTTTGCCGTTGATCGTGATCTTGACCGTTTCTTGTGCCATACAGATCACCTTGCTTGTTTGGGGGTCACGGCCTTTTGAAAGGCTTCGGGGAAAGTACGCAAAAAGCCTTCCATCGGCCATGCTGCGGCATCTGCAAGCGCACAGATCGTTCGTCCCTTCATGCCTGCGCTGATGTGCGAAAGCATCTGGAGATCTTGTGCAGCACCTTTTCCTGCATAAATCCGCTTCATCGTCTTGTACAACCAGCCCGTACCTTCGCGGCAGGGCGTACATTGCCCACAGGACTCGTCTGCATAAAAGCGTGCGATCACCGTCATCGCCTCGATCACACTAAAGTCATCGGGAAGCACGATGATTCCTGCCGTACCAAGGGCGCTTCCGAGCTTGTCGAGCGACTCATAACTGATCTTGGCTTGTTCGCATTGGACGGGCGTCAACGGTGGTGTGGACGATCCACCCGGGATCACCGCCCCAAGCGTCTTGCCTTCGATCATCCCACCCGCCAACTCGTTGATGAATGTCATCAGCGGCATACCCATCTCGATCTCGTAGACACCGGGCCGTTTGACAGGCCCCGAGATCCCCACAAGCTTCGTGCCCGTACTCTCGGGGGTTCCGAGCTTTGCGTACTCCGCGCCGCCATTCAATACGATCCACGGCATCACCGCAAGCGTTTCGACGTTGTTGATCACCGTAGGACATTGGAAAAGCCCTTCGCTCGCAGGAAATGGGGGCTTGTTGCGCGGTTGGCCTTTTTTGCCCTCCAGCGACTCCAACATCCCCGTCTCTTCGCCGCAAATGTAAGCTCCCGCACCGCGATGTAAGATCAACTCCAGATCAAACGCCGTCCCACAGATACCTTTTCCAAGATAACCGTGATCGTAAGCTTCTTGGATAGCGCGTTCGAGCATCTTGGCTTCTTCGGTAAACTCGCCTCGGATGTAGATAAAGGCCGTATGCGATTGGACCGCCCACGCACAGATGGCGATGCCTTCGATCAAACTGTGCGGATCTTTGTGGATGATCTCGCGATCCTTGAAAGTGCCGGGTTCGGATTCATCGGCGTTACAAACCACATACTTGGGCTTGTCGGTCTTTTTGGGAATAAACGACCACTTCATCCCCGCAGGGAAGCCCGCACCACCGCGCCCACGCAACTTGGATTGCTTGGCCTCTTCGATCACTGCGTCGGGTTCCATTCCCAAAGCCTTCTTGATTGCGGCATATCCGCCATTTTTGAGATAGCCGTCCAGCATCTTATGATTCGGGTCGTGCCAATACTTGGTAAGGAGCTTCTTTTCCATTACGGCAACTCTTCCAAGATCTTGTCGATCTTCTCGATGGTAAGGTTAAGATGGTACTTGTCGTTGATCTGCATCATCGGCGCTTCACCACACGCGCCCAAACATTCGACTCGCGTCAACGTAAAGCGCCCATCTTCGGTCGTTTCGCCAAGATGCGCCTTGGACTGCACACCGAGCCGATGTTCGAGATGTTGGATCAACTTCTCCGCGCCCATCAGCGTACAAGAGAGGTTATGACAAGCCATGATGTGGTACTTTCCGATGGGTTCACGGTAAAACATCGTGTAAAACGTGACCACTTCGGACACCGCTGCACGGGGGATATCCAGTTCCTTTGCCACCAGTTCTTCGACTTCATCGGACAGATAGCCAAAGTCTTCTTGCACAAGGTGCAACACAGGCAACAAGGTGGCCTGCCGCCGAGGATATCGCTCCAACAAGGCTTTGATCTTCGTTTTCGTTTCAGGTTTGAGCTGCATCGTGTTACCTCTCTAGCTCGCCAGCGATGATGTTGTAGGAGCTAAACACGATCACTGCATCGGCCAGCAACGACCCTTTCGCGATATCGGTGTAGGTCTGCATCACCGAAAAACAGGGCGGATGAACATGGCAACGATGCGGCTTTCCGCCGCCGTCGCTCACAAGATAAAAGCCCAGCTCGCCATTCGCCCCTTCGGTGTAAAGATAAGCTTCGCCCGCAGGGATGCGTTCGCCGCGATAGATGATATTAAAGTGCCGAATCATCGACTCCATCTTGGAGTAAGTGTCTTCGAGCGGTGGCAGGGTCATGTCTTGGACATCAGCCATCACGGGCTGCCCTTTGGTTTTTGCGAGGCCCTTGAGACCTTGCTCCAAGATCCGCAAACACTGTTTCATCTCATACACCCGCACCATCAAGCGATCAAAGGTGTCGCCTGCCGATCCCACAACCACACTAAAGTCGACTTGATCATAAAAATTGTACGGATACTGCTTGCGTACATCGTAGTCGTACCCCGTCGCACGAGCGATCGGTCCCGAAAGGCCGAACGCGATCGCTTGTTCAGGAGTCATCCGACCGACGTTGACGGTGCGATCCAAAAAGACGCGATTCTTGGTAATCAAGCGCTCTACGTCGCCCAAGTACTTTTCGACCACCCCTCGGATATTGCGTACGTCGTCCTCGAATCCCTCGTAGATATCGAGCGCATAACCACCGATGCGATCGCAAGTACTCGTCAAACGACTGCCCACAAAACGATCCAACACCCGATAACCCGCTTCGCGGATCTTGAAGAAGTACCAAAAGTTGGTCAGCGCCCCCATATCGACCAAAGCCGGCCCAAGCAGCGTGCAGTGATCCATAATTCGACCGATCTCGGCCATGATCATCCGCAACCACTTGGTTCGTTCGGGAACTTCGATACCTGCGAGCTTTTCCACCGCCATCGCGTATGTTTGTGTGTTGATCGGCGCGGAAACATAGTTCAACCGATCTGCGTACGGCATCACCAAGCCCCATGTGTGGGCCTCGGCCTCTTTCTCCATGCAGCGGTGCAGATAGCCGATCTCGACTTGGCCGTCCACCAACATCTCGCCGTCTAGTTCGGCCACAAGCCGCATAATCCCGTGTGTCACAGGGTGCGAGGGTCCGATATTCACCACCAAGGTTTCGGTTCCGTCGTCTTTGGTGTGAGACTTGACACCGAACCATTCGATCGGAGCGGACTCATCGAGATGTTGGCGCTTTTCTTTCGGGTAGTCTTTGCGCAACGGGTGGCCTTCAAACTTCCAATGCGTCAAGATCCGCTTGAGAAAAGGATGCCCCTCAAACTGGATGCCGAACATATCGTAGGTTTCGCGCTCATACCAATTGGCTGTCTTATAATGCTCCACCAACGAAGGGATTTTGGGTTCAGCCGCCGAGACAGGCACACGCAAACGCAAGCGTTTCCAAGTGTCGGTGGACATCAGATGGTAGATCGCTTCCAAACGTTCGGGGCGTTCGGGGTAATCGTTACCACAGATGTCAACGAGCTTGTTCATCCGACCGAGACGGGGAGGGATCTTTTCTCGTAGAAACGTGACCATCGGGATCAAACCTTCGGCGTCGATGATCGCGGTGTCATCGCCTCGATGGCTATGGGTTTCCCTGATGTATTGGGGAAATTGACGTTGCAACTCTTCAAGCACAGCCCGACTCATGCGCTCACCTCGCTATCCTCGGAAGAACCTTTGGCGGCAGACGCCCCTTCTCGCTCGCGCCGCTTGCGCTCGGCTTCTTGCTTGGCGACCACAACAGGCAGCGACACTTTGGACTCGGCGGCTTGGATACCCAACAGCGTCCCCCCCGCTTCACCGCGATCTCGGCGAAAGCCTTCTTTTTGCACTTTGTCTTGCAGCTCGATTACTGCGTTCAAGATCGCCTCAGGACGGGGCGGACAACCCGGGACATACACATCCACAGGAATGATCCCATCGATACCTTGAAGGGTATGATAATTCTGATAAAACCCACCCGACGAAGCACACACTCCCACCGCGATTACCCACTTGGGTTCGGGCATCTGATCGTAGATGCGCTTGAGGATCGGCGCTTGTTTGCACGTGATCGTCCCAAGCACCAACAACACATCGGCTTGACGGGGCGAAAACCGCACCAACTCCGCACCAAAACGCGCCAAGTCGTAATCCCCTGCTGTCACCGCCATAAACTCAATGGCACAACACGCTGTGCCAAAAGGATACGGCCACATCGAGTATTTTCGCCCCCAACTCACCAACTTCTCCAAAGAAGTCGCAAGAAAGTTGGTTTCTTTATTTTGGCTCCAAAGCGTATCCATCGACGCACTCCGCTACGGAATCATCCGTGAATTTTGTATCGATCTTGATCCGTCTGCCTTTGCTCTCGCGGCTCGATCTTCGGGGGGTCGTTGGAGGTTTGTGGGGGTCGTTTCGGTGCGCATACCCCATTCAAGGACGCGCTGCTTGACAACATACACCCACCCCACCAACAAGATCACCGTAAACAGCAGCCCTTCGACGAGCCAAAAGATCACGCCGATCCCCGCTTGATCTTGGACTGCCCAAGGGTAGAAAAACACCACTTCCAGATCAAACAGCAAAAACAGGATCACCACCAGATAAAACTTGATCGAAAACTTCCCAAGAAAGCTGCCCTCCACAGGCAAGCCACACTCAAAGTTGCTTTCCTTCACAGGTTCGGGCTTATGCGGCCCCACAAAGCGCGAAAGCAACAAAAAAGCCCCTGAAAAGATCGCCGCGATCACCCCCAACAACAAGATATTTCCGTAAGCGTTCATCGAAGATCCTCCACACCGAAGCTCATGCCTGTTCTCGATTTGTGTCAAAGCGTGACGCCACTCCATGCGATCTGTCAAAGATTACGGGAAGGTGTTATACACCCCTCCTGCTTAGATGCAACGATCCACGCGCCTTATGGAAACATGAAACATCTTGTTGCACGAAAATTTTGCGACACACCCACAAACGGCTACACTCGGCCTTTGCGCGTGGTACAGGTTCAGGATGTTCTTGTACAGCCCCGCCCCCCCACAAAACCGTTCGGCACCTCTCCTACTCCACCGAACCCACAAAGGAATCACCTCGGATGCCCTTGCGCACACCACCTATCCAACACGCCCACGCAAACCCACAACGCACCCCCAAAGCGCAACCTCCCTCCATAGCGCAGCGTACCTCCCGCACATCGGCCCGACATCCCCTCCCGCTCGTTGCTGTCTTACGAAGCCCCATCCAGACCGTTGCATCGGCGTTATGCGTGTTGCTGCTTTTTTTGGGGGAACGCGCAGAGGCTCATCCTCCCAAGACGCTCACCGAAAAAGGCCCTTTTCATCCCTGCCAACAGCCACCCGACGGGATGATCTGCATCTCGGGAGGCGCTTACATCCAAGGCAGCGATCGCAACGCCCATCACAACGACGCTCGGCTGCGAGCGGAGTCTCCGCGCCACCGCGTGATCCTCCAAACCTTTTACATCGACAAAACCGAAGTCACCAACCAAGACTACCTCAAGTGCATGAAAGCGGGATGGTGCCAACCGCCCTCCTATTGGGCCAATCCGCGAGGTACGATGTGGCCGCGTTTTCGCACGCCCACCCGCCCTTTTGTGCGCGCAACATGGGATATGGCTGCCGAATACTGCCGCTACGTTGGAAAGCGCCTATTGACCGAAGCCGAGTGGGAAGCCGCAGCACGCGGTCCCAAGGGCGAAACCTACCCTTGGGGAAACCAGCCACCAAGCTGCAAATGGGCCAACTACCGCGTCGAACCGTCTCATACTTCTTATCCCCCTTCTCGCAAGATGCGCTTTTGCCCTAGGCCCGATGCAAAAGACCAAACACCGCTTCCTATTGGACAAGATCAAACATGGCCTGTCGGTATCACTCCGCCTTTTCGCGGGATCTACGATATGGCGGGCAACGGCTACGAATGGGTTCAAGACTTCTATGACCCCGACGCTTACGCCTGTGCTTCCACCGATCCCGCCCAATGCACCCGCATCGCCCCCAAAGGCCCTTGCGATGGCAAAGGCAGCGTCTGTACCGTGATGCGCGATCACCTCTGGATCTGGCAAAAAGAACGCGGCCAACAAGGCCCACACGCCGCAACACCCCGTTGGAAGCGCATCAAACGAAAACTCCCCCGCAGCCGACGCTTTGTATTTCGCAAACGCATCCTCAAAGGCGGATCTTGGTGGTGGTTTGCCGATCACCTGCGCGGCGCATGGCGACGACCTGATGGCCCCTACACAGGAAATCACCGCCTCAGCATCCGTTGTGGTAGCTCTACTCACGCCCCTCAGATCCTCCCTGCCCGCGATGTCCAACTCAAACACCAACGCCCCCGCCGCTAACTTCCACCGCTAATCCTCCAACCAATCGGCTTCTTCAAGCGACTTTCCCGCCAACAAGCGTCGAGGATTCGTCAACAACAAACGCTCGGCCTCTTGTTCCCCCACAAGCTTCACCAGCTTAATCAACATCTTGTGCAGATAATCCTTGTGTTCTGGAGCCTTATGAAGATCCGTCGCTGCGATGTGGAACCACCCCTCCTTCAACATCTGCACCGCCAAGCGTTGAACATACACCCCCGTCTCGCCCACAATCGACGGTAGATCCAACTGCATCCACCACCCCGCCCGAATCCATTCACGCGCCATCTCTGGACGCGCCTGCAACGCTTCATACCGTTCTGGATGCGCAAGGATCGGCTTGATCCCCTTCATCTGCAACTGAAACGCCAACTCCTTCATCACCCGCAACGTATCGCGAATCGAAAACTCGATCAAAAGATACGCACCTTCCCCACCCACCGGCACATAAGCACCTGTGTCGATCCATTCCATCAAACCGTCTTGATAATAGATCTCGCACCCCGGCAAGATCCGCAACGGCAAGCTGTGCGCGTCTGCCTGCTCTTGGGCTGCCTGCACCAAGGCCCGAATCACTGGCGCGGAACTCTCCGTAAACAGCGGATGATGTAAGTGAGACGACACGGACACCGTCGAATATCCCGCAGCCACAAAACTCCGCATCATCTCCAAACTCTCCGCCCAATCCCCCGCACCATCGTCTATCCCGGGCAATACGTGGTTATGGATATCGATCATCCCTGCCGGAAGTTTCACTTCGCGCGAAAACCAACTCATCAATCTCCCATCCCTTCACTCAAAGACAACCAATGGTATACTGCGCACATCGCCCGTCCATCGACATCTTCATCTCTTTTCAGCCGATGGATCGTTGCGCACATCGCCGCTCAATCGGCATCTTCATCTCTTAGGTCTGCGATATCACGCCGTTGGATCTTCATCCGCTGTTTCAGCGCCTTCAACTCGCCCTCGATATCTGCCTCGCGAAACTTGGACTCCATCGCCTCCATGTCAAGAGCCTGCGCCTTTTCACCCCCTCGCCACAAAGCCCTCTCATCCGAAGATTCTTTCACCCCCACCTCCCCGCGCTGTACTTGCCCTCCACCGATACTCCCTTGCCTCGGCGCGTTTCTTCCCTCAGTCATTTCGCCACGAACTCCTAACCACGATCTTTCCCGACTATCCGCAGGTTTCACACGCTCAAGAATCGATATCTTTTCTCGACGCAACCGACGCAATGCCTCTTCGATAGACTCTCTCTCCCGCAAGTATCGCTCTTTCTGCTCATTCGCTTCATCGTACAAACGCTGATCTCCCATCCCTTGCGCCCGTTCTACTCGATCTCCCCACCGCTCGACCTGCTCCCATAACTGATCAAAACGCTCCACCAGCCGCTTTTCTCGTAAGATCAACGCCGCCAAAGCATCCCGCAACCTCTCCATCCCCCTTCCACTCGGATCTCCCGCTGCCTTCTCTTCTCCAACGATATCTTCGTACCACCTCTCTTCCCCGATATCTTCGTACCAACTCTCTTCCCCAACCCCTTGCGATCTCCCGTCTGTCAACAATCGCCTCGGATCGGTGATCGCCTCGACTCCCGCAGGCAACGACCGCCGCAGCGAAACAAGCTCCCCTGACAACAGCGCACGATCTCGCTCCTCGATCTTCTCCCGATTCACCGCCGTTTCCACCAACAACGATACCCAATCCTCACTTGTTCGCGCTGAAAACGCACCGCTTATCCTCCGCCGCATCTCTTCCAATCGACTTCCCTCCGATACCTCCGCGATCTGCGCCGCAAGCGCCTGCTCCCGCACCCACAATCCCATTCCCTCCTCACAGAGATATCCACCGTTGTTCCGCTCTTCTCGATTGCTCGCCTCCCAAAACAACGTCGGTACACCCGCACCCAACGCCCCATACATCCGACACAACGAAGCTCCCATCACACACAGATCCACCGCCGACCACAACCTCTCCCAAGGCACTCCTCCACCCAACATCTTCGCCCGTAACCCCGCACGCTTCGCCGCTTCACGCAACCGACCCTGCGCCTCTGCTCCCTCTCCACCATACACCAACCAACGAAACGACCGCACCAACGACATCTGAAAACACACACCCTCCCAGTCCGATGCACCCGAAAGATCCACCAAACCCCATGCCTCACATACCTCCAAACCCAACGCCTCACACGCCTCTTCGCGCCCTATCTTCCGCCCTCCGCAACCCAACGGGACCCCCATCACCCGCACCTTCTCTCGCGCAATCCCACCCTCCACCAGCCCATCCTCCACTCCCCCATGCACCACCACATAACGCCCCACACCCGGCTGCAACCACGACCGATGCAACACCAGATCCCCCAACGCCCCCACCACCAACCCTCCCCAACGGCCCTCCCGCTTCAACGCCAACAACGGCAACAACACCATCGGATGAAACGCCACCACCACCTCCGAACGATCCACCTCCAAAAAAGCCTCCAACGCCGAAAAACCATACGCCCCTCGCAATAACGACCACGGCCCCTCTCCCGCCCACAACGCTCCCTTCTCATACAACGCCACTCCCCACCCCGGCAAACTATCCAACACCCGACCCATCCCCCGCTGAAACGCTTGCCCCCAAACCCCCGATACACTGCCCTCCAACTCCCGATACGCCACCTCCCAACCACCCATCCGCTCGCCCAACGCCTCTCCCCACGCTCGCGCCCAACGCTCCTCCTCTCCTCCACCACGCCAAAACCAAAAACCTACCCGCATCGGCTCCTCCTCTCTTTTCCAACTCCACTCCCACCGCATCCTAGGCTCCTTACTCCACCTTTGCAAACCTCCACGCTCTGCCTACCATCGGAAAAATCATCAAAAAAGTCTTGCCATCTACAGCCTTATCGGTTATCTCTTTGACTTGGTTTTTGGCCCATCACTCTATCACTATCTTTTCGTGGGTAACGTCCTTCTTCCTCAACTCTATTTTTATCTCATCCCAAAGGACACCACCACCCACACCTTCCAAGAAAGGAGACCAAACCATCAGTAAGGAAAAAGAAAAAGAACCCCGCATCAACGCTCGTATCCGTGTCAAAGAAGTCCGCCTCATCGGCGCTGACGGCGAGCAGATCGGTATCGTCCCCACCTTGCGCGCTCTTCAAATGGCCGAAGAACAAGGTCTTGACCTCGTCGAAGTCGCTGAAACGGCTACCCCCCCCGTTTGCAAGCTCATGGACTTCGGACAATTCAAGTACCAACAAAAGCAAAAAGCCAAAGAAGCCCGCAAAAACGCCACCCAAGTCCAAATCAAAGAAGTCCAATTGCGGCCCAAAACCGACGACCACGACCTCGACTTCAAAGTCAATCACATCTTCCGCTTTCTCGAAGAAGGCGACAAAGCCAAACTCACCGTCAAATTCCGTGGCCGCGAGATCGCCCACAAAGATCGCGCTCTCCTCCTCCTCGAAAAAGTCATCGCCGACATCGGCGACGAAGGTATCGTCGAGTCCCCACCCCGCATGGAAGGGCGCACCATGATCGCTATCATCGCGCCCAAAAAGAAATAAACGCCAACCCCAACGTGCAACGCAAGCACAACCCCAAAAATCAAAATCCCAAAAAACTGCTTGCATACCGCAACAATGCGTGCTACATACCCTCCCCTCTTGGCTTGCCTTGGGAGGCACGCTGCATCACGCATCCCCTCCCTGTACTCATGGAGGCCCTCGGCGGATATCGCTCTCATACATATCCTCCGCATTCAAACCTCCGTGTGATTCTTTTTGTCACCAACTCCGATTGCTTGGTCCATCCACCTCGCAATCCTTTACGCGCTGTCCCACACGCAGGAGCATTCGCGATGCCCAAGATGAAAACCAACAGCGGCGCTAAAAAACGCTTCCGCTACACCGCAACCGGCAAGATCCGACGCGCCAAATCCAACCACCGGCACATCTTGACCAAAAAATCACCCAAACGCAAACGACGCCTTCGCCAAAGCGATCTCATCGACTCCAGCGATGAGCGCCGTCTCAAGCGCTTGATGCCCTACGGACAAAAATAATCCAGTCCACATCGGGCCAGAACCATCCACCCCAACGGACAGTTCTACTGTTTCTTTCGGGCTGTCCAATACAGCCCATCCCATCGAACGAATCCTCGTTCGATGTACCGAACGCTTCCCAAACGGTTCGTGCGGTTTGTTCCACCAAACCACTGACCGCCGACTCAGACGAATCCCTCACTCTCTGTGATCGCGGCAGCTTGCACCAACCCCACCGATCGCGTTCTTCTTCCCATTACACAACACCAAGTTGCACGGAAGGGTCCATAAAGGCGGATACCGCTCCCTTCCTGCGCGAAGGAGGAAAAAGATGAGGGTTAAACGAGGTTTTAAGGCGCGACGTCGCCGCAATCGCAAACTCAAGCTCGTCTCTGGCTTTGTCTCGGGACGCCGACGCATCTATCGTCAGGCCATGGAAACCCTGCGACGTGCGCTCAATTATGCCTTCCGCGACCGTCGCCAAAATAAACGCGACTTCCGCAAACTTTGGATCGCTCGGATCTCCGCTGCGGCCAAAAACAACAACATCTCCTATAGCAAGTTCATCCATGGTCTCAAACAAGCCAACTGCGTCCTCGATCGCAAGATCCTCGCAGATATCGCTGTGCGTGACCCCCAATCCTTCACCAGCTTGGTTGAACTCGCACGCAAACACCTTGGCTAACACACCTTTTTGGCTGTGTCCCCCCCTCAACCTCTAACGTAAGCCAAAACGAAAAGAACAAGCCATGGAAAAAAAGACGATGACCAAAGCCGATCTCATCGAAGAAGTATACGAGACCGTCGGCTTCTCCAAAAAAGATTCTGCTGAACTTGTGGACCTCGTGTTCAACACCGTCAAAGAAACCCTTGAACACGGCGACAAACTCAAAGTCTCTGGCTTTGGCAACTTCATCGTGCGTGAGAAAAAATCCCGCATCGGTCGAAATCCCCAAACTGGCCAAGAGATCGAGATCTCCGCTCGCCGCGTCCTCACTTTCAAACCCAGCCAAGTCCTCAAAAACTCCCTCAACGGCTGAGCTTTCCCCTCTTTTTCCACACCCCGCCCACACAAACGCACCCTCTCCCCAAACAATTCTTGCTCCCCCCTCTGTTTTGCGCTATGGATACCGCAATTTCCCCGATCCACACGCGGCGCGATCCACAAGATCATCCCAAAGAACCCTTACGCGGCCACCGCAACCGCGCAACCTGAAGAAAGCGAGCCCCATGGCTGAGCAAACCACTTCCTCCCACAACACCGAGTCCCTTCAACCTACCCTCAACCCACACGCCAAACCGCGCAACCTCGCCGGATACATCGCCGTCAGTATACGTGGCGTCATCATGGGCATCGCCGATGTCATCCCCGGTGTATCGGGCGGTACGATGGCCCTGATCCTTGGCATCTACGAAGAACTCGTCTCCAGCATCCGTTCCTTCAACGCCACCGCGATCAAACTGCTCCTGCGCGGACGCTTCCTCGACTTCGCAAAACACGTCAATCTCTTCTTCTTGCTCTTTCT
The DNA here is from genome assembly GCA_023150835.1 of Myxococcota bacterium. Taxonomy (GTDB): domain Bacteria; phylum Myxococcota_C; class UBA6777; order UBA6777; family UBA6777; genus JAKLKB01. Next base: position 26,084 of record JAKLKB010000089.1, read on the forward strand.
CGTCGGCGGCATCGCAGCCGCCATCCTCTCCCTCGCCAAACTCATCCCCGCCCTTCTCGACAAACACCCCGCCCCCGTCCACGGGCTTTTCTTTGGCTTGATCCTCGCCAGTATCTTTCTCGTCTGGCGTCAAATCAAAGAAGTCTCCATCGCCACTATCTCTTTGGCTATCCTCGGGGCCGTCGGAGCCTATTGGCTTGTGGGCTTGATCCCCTTCTCCACACCCGATTCCTATCCCTTCATCTTCTTCTGCGGATTCATCGCCATCATCGCCATGATCCTCCCCGGCATCAGCGGCTCCTTTGTCTTGCTCTTGCTCGGAAAATACGCCTTTATCTTGGCCGCGCTCCATCATGTCGCCAAATACCGCTCCTTCGATAGCAACCTCCTCGTCATCCTCGTCTTTATCGCTGGATGCGTCGTCGGCCTTCTCTCCTTCTCTCACGTCCTACAATGGCTCCTTGATCATTACCACGCCTTTACGATGGCCCTCCTCGCTGGCTTTATGGTCGGTTCCCTCCGACGTATCTGGCCTTACCAAGATTACGTTCGTAAAACTTTCGGCCAAAAAGAACTGATCGTCGAATATACCAACGTCCTCCCCAGATCTTGGGGCAGCGAACAGATCCTCGCCATCGTCCTCCTGTTTGTTGGTATCCTTATCATCTTCACCATGGATATGCTCGTTCAACAAAAAGACAAAACCGCTACATAACCCCATAACCCCGCACCCTCAGCTTTTTATCAAAAACCGCTACAGCTTCCACCAACCTTTGCCATCACGGAGCTTTCCCATGTCCATCATCCTCGACAACATCCGCGATATCCCTGACTTTCCCAAACCCGGGATCTTGTTCAAAGATATCACTCCACTACTCGCAAATCCCGATGCCTTCGGCCATGTCATCGAACTTCTCACCGCACATTACAAAAACATGCAGATCAGCAAAGTCATCGGCGTCGAATCCCGTGGCTTTATCTTTGGCGCTCCTCTCGCCTACAGCCTCGGTGTCGGCTTTGTCCCTGTCCGCAAACCCGGCAAACTACCCCACAAAACCCTCAAAGAAAGCTACGAACTCGAATACGGCTTCGACACCATCGAGATCCACGCCGAAGATATCCAACCCAACGAACGCGTCCTCGTCATCGACGACCTCCTCGCAACAGGCGGTACTGCCGCCGCTGTCGGACGCCTCCTCGAAAAACTTCAAGCCCACGTCGTTAGCTTCGCCTTCCTGATCGAACTCTCTTTCCTCAATGGCCGCCAAAAACTCGCTGGACACGAGATCTTTAGCATCGTCCAATACTAATCCACACCTGCTTTCCACTTCCGCTCCTCCCCGACCCTGCCTTCTCTCCACGTCACAACACAAACGCCCCTCTTGCCTTGCACAACGAATCATCCCAAGATACCGATACTTCCATCTCCACAGATGGCTGCCCCCTTACTGCAAAGGCCGACACCGATGGACCTACACCGCAAACAACGATCCCTCCCAACACCTCGACCTTTTTTCACACTCGCCGCGATCTGGCTTGCGCTCGCTGCCATGCTTGTTTTCCCCCATGCTTGCGTTGTCTCCAGTCCTTCCGTCGCCTGCCTCCCTTGCCCTTGCGCAAACGGCCTCACCCGCGCAAACGGCCTTTGTGTCCCCCCCGAACAACAAACCAACCCGCTCTCCTTTTGCTTTGCCGACGGCCAAACCTCGGACGGACTCCTCACAGAACCCCTCCATCAAGAAACCACACCCAAAGATGCCGCCACACCCGAAGAGATCACTCCCTCCGAAGATGCCGCCACACCCGAAGAGATCACTCTCTCCGAAGAGGCCACCACACCCGAAGAATCCACCCTGATCGAACCCAGCCCCGAAGAGGCCACCACCGAACCCAACCCAGAGATCTCCCCAGATACCCGTTGCACCGATGATACAGACTGCCCCACAGGCTCGATCTGCCTCACCGAAAAAGGCGAATGCGCCCCAAGCGAATGCACCCCAACTCGCCCATGCAACGGCTTTCTCGCCTGCATCAACGGACGCTGCCAAGCCTGCCAAGTCGACGATCAATGCAAACCTCGTGGCACAGGGTATTTCTGCCTCGATGGGATCTGCATCCGCAAAGCAGTCCTCACCAACAACGTCTATGCGTGGAGCGACGGAACCTACGCCTCCGATTGTATGCAGTATCGCTACCCCACCCTCGGCTTTGAACCCGCCTCACAAGACGGCGTCTACCGCATCCAACCTCCCGGTGAATCCCCCTTCCTCACCCACTGCATGATGCGCTACGCAGGTGGCGGATGGACCTTAACTTTACGCATCGACGGCCAAAAACAAAACTTCTCCTACAGCGAACCCCTCTGGACCAACCGCAACTCCACCGCCAACATCGCCTCCCCCGACGCCCTCGCCAAAGAAGAAGTCAAACCACCCAGCTATTGGAGCCTCCCCTTCCAGCAAATCCTCCTCCACAACGCTTCCTCCCCCAAAAGCACCCCCTTGATCCTCAACGCTACCGCCGCCTCAACCCTCGCTT
>JAKLKB010000089.1:28646-37393 GCA_023150835.1 Myxococcota bacterium
CCCAACAACACAGAACTCCCTACATCCCCCACTTCCACCCCCCCCCAACCTCCCCGCAGCGCTTGGCGCGCCTTCTTCCCCAAATCTTCCCTCCAAAAGTACTGCAACCAGATCTTCGTCAACTTCTCCGCCACCGACCTCAACGCCTCTTTCGTCAACCTCCGCCTCGGCTTTGTCACCGATGGCGACTCCACTTGCAAAACACCCAACGGCTTTATCGGCATCGGGGGCCGAAGCCGCTTGCTCCCCTCGATCTCTGCCGGAAACCTCTGCACCAACTCCAGCTCTTGCGAAACCAACGACACCACCAAACCCGCCTTGATCGGCCTCTATATCCGCGATCTCCCTCCCATCAAATCCACCCTCAAGCGCGTCCTCGGTGTCCTTCAGCCCTCCACAGGCCCCATCCCACGCTCCTGCCTCGCTTATCGTATGCCCCCACACAACCACACCAACAACGACAACTATTGGATACAGCCCGCCAACTCCCCACTCCCCATGATCACCTTCTGCGAAATGACCCGACACGGCGGCGGATGGACCGCACTCCTCAAAACCAACAACACCGCCCAATTCGCTTATGACTCCGCCCTCTGGACCAACACCGCCACCCTCAACGAAAGCCCCACCGTCAACCCCGTATTCACCGACGCCTACAAACTCAACACCTTCCACTCCTTTCCCATCGAAGAACTTCTCGTCAGCCTACACAACACCAACTCCTCTGCACTCTACGTCAACTACTTCTCCTTCCTGTTTTCGGCCTCTTCCATGCTCAACGCCATCCAAATCCCCCGCCGCTTCGACAACGAAGACCCCAGACCTTGGCGCGACCTCCTCCCCGATACCAACCTCCACTCAGGATGCACCCAGATCGGCACCACCCTCACACCCGCCGCCAACAACAACTACGCTCATCTCCGCCTCGGCTTAATCGCCGCCCCCGATCAACCTCTCCTTTGCACCATCGCCAGTTCCTACATCGGTCTCGGAGCCAAGCTCTCCGCTTGCAACGTCAACAACGCCCCATCCACCGGCCATGCCATCGGTTGCATTACGACCGGTGCCGCACCCCAAATCACCCCCGCCACCGGCTACCTCTTCGCCCGATAATCCGCCAACACCACTATACCAAATACCTCCCCACGATCACATAACGGGCAGATTTCGTATCATCGCTTCCCTTGATGCTTTTTCAACCATGCCTCGATCTTCTCTTGCCGCGCAAACCGCCCTCGCATCCGCATCACCAAACGCTTCGCATCCTCCTCCCGACCCTGCGATACCCATAGTTCCGCCAGATCCAACACCAACCTTGATGACACCTTCGGCAACCACAAGCCTTTCCGCCAATACTTCTCCGCCTCCCCCAAACGCCCTCGCATCCGTTCGATATGCCCCAGTCCCCACAACGGCGTCACACTCTTGTCCCCTCCCACCATCCCCAACACCCGCAAAAACAACTCCTCTGCTCGCTTCAAATGCGACTCCCGTTCCGCCGATCCCTTCGGCAGATCCCATGCCCGATACAAACATACCAACCCCAAACTATTCCACCCCTGAGGCCGCAACGGGGCCACTTCCACCGCCACCCGCAACAACTTCTCCGCCTCCTCAAAACGCCCCCGCTGCACCGCGATCGCTCCCAAATTCGTCGTCGCACCGATATGACGCGGATCTTGCCGATACACATACAGCCACAACGCCACATCACTCTCCCACGCACCCACATAACGATGCGTCTCCATACCCCACGCCAACAACGCCGGCAACACCGCCCATCCCAGCCACTTCACCTTCACCGCCATCCTCTCCAACAACATCGCACCACCCCACGCACACACCACCACAACCAACAACAAAAACCGATCCGCATGATGCTGATTCACCCGCAAGATCCCCACATACGGCAACAACACACACGCCAAACCCACCACAAACACCCACAACATCGGCATTTTCGCCCCACTCCGCCCCGCCCACAACATCCCTCCCAACACCAACACACCCAACCAAGGCCACGGATCCATCCACCAAGACTCATACAAAAAACGACCCTCATAACTCGGCGAAAGATCCCACGGCAGCAACCACCTCACCACCGACCACAACGGCATCCCCAACGCATGAAACAACCTCCTCCACAACGGATCTCCCACCGCTCCTCCCACCTCCACGATCTGATTCCGCACACCCACCCACAACGTCCAACTCACCCAACATCCCGCCATCACCACCACCACCGCATAACCCTTCCACCACCGACGCCAAAGCTCTCGACCCCTCCACCACCACCAACCGCCCAACATCGGCACAACCACCACACCCGCACCCTTGCTCAACAATGCACCCACACTCCACACTCCCACCCACCACATCCACCCCCTCCCCTCACCCGAAACCTCCGATGCCTCGCCCTCTTCACCCAATACCCGCGATGACTTCCCCTTCTTCTCCTTACCCTCTTTTCCGCGCTCTCCCTTCTCTTTTCCGCGCTCTCCCTTCTCTTTTCCGCGCTCTCCCCTCCCTTCTCCCGCCCTCCGCCACACCTCCAACGCTCGATCCGCTCCCCACAACGCCAACAACACACACAGCCCATACAACAAGTCTTTCCGACCACTCACCCACGCCACAGGCTCCACACACAACGGATGCAACCCCACCATCCCCACACCCACCCAAGCCCACCCTCGCCCCAACCCCATCCGACGCCCCAACAACCACACCCACAACAAACACATCACAAACAACCACACATTCGTCCCATGAAACGTCCTCGCTTGCATCCCACACCTCTCCCTTCCACGCTGCTCGCGGCGACAACAACTCACCCCATGCCCCTCCCTCCCCTTGCGCGATCTGCCAAAACACCCGACGCTCTAAGTATTTCTTGTCATCCCACTTCAACAGCGGATACCCCCACACCCGACCGTACAACCACAACACTCCCAACACCACACAACAACCCCAACCCCACACACTCCATCTCTCTTTCCATCCCATCTCTCGCCTCGCTTCAATATCATCAAAAATGGCACAATCAGTTCATTTTTTGTTTGTTTACAAATAAAAAAGAGACAATATTTTTGCTCCTAGAACACACAGCATCCTCTCTGTGTTCAAAACACATACTCTATCGCCCAATAGACGGGCAAGACCACCACTAACCCATCCCTGAATCGATGGGCTTAAAAGGAGCATCCCATGAACGCACAAGCCGCAGCCCCCGCACTCACAAGCCAAGCTTCCGTATCCACCGAAAAAACCACCCTCGACAAGATCGTTCTCGCCGTACGCATCCTTACAGGCTTGATCTGGGTCGTCTTTGGACTCAATGGCTTCCTTCACTTTATACCCATGCCACCGCTCCCCTCCAAAGCAGGGGCCTTTATGGGCGCTCTCGCCGCCACAGGCTACATGTTCCCCCTCATTAAAGGCACCGAGATCCTCGGCGGGCTGCTGCTCCTTTCAGGGCGCTTCACCCCGATCGGCTTGGTCCTGCTCGCTCCCGTCGCCGTCAATATCCTCGCCTTCCACCTCTTCCTTGCGCCTGCTGGCACGATCATGCCCCTTCTCTTGATCGCCGGCGGCCTCTTCCTCGCTTGGCAACACCGCGATATCTACGCCCCTGTCCTCGGACTCAAAAACTAAATCCCATCCAACGATCATCGCCGTACCCCCAACAACCCGTGTTCGCGAACCTTCAAGCGGCACAGTCGCTTGTGTGAAAAGCGCCTATCCACACCGCCAACACGGGGTCAAGGGGGCAAATCTGTCTCTGCCGCATTGCAAGTCAAGGCAAACTCGACGCCTCATCCACACCGCCAACACGGGGTCAAGGGGGCAAAGCTCCCTTGTGGGGTGTGGGGTGCCAACCCACAAACAACCTCCCACCGCGCAAGTCCGACAACAAGCGACACACCCGTTTTTTCCACAGCGAATCTCTGCGTGGTTTCCCAGCATCTTTATGATCACTTGAGATCAGATCACCATCGCTCACGTTTGCCCCCAAAGCCTCCTTCTACCCCACATGATCGAGGCTTTGGGGGTGAGACCGCGTAGCGCCGCCCAAAGGAATCCCACCGATGACCTCGACCCCTCTCCGACTACTCGGCATCTCTGGATCTCTCCGAAAGCATTCCCTCAACACCGCTCTCCTACAAGCCGCCCAAGAGCTTCTCCCCCCTGACGTTTCCCTCACCCTTCATCCCCTCAACGATATCCCCCTCTACAACGGCGACCTCGAATCCTCACTCCCCGAAGCTGTCTCCGCCTTCAAACACGCCATCGCCCAATCTGACGGACTCCTGATCTCTACCCCCGAATACAACTACAGCATCCCGGGCGTCCTCAAAAACGCCATCGATTGGGCTTCTCGACCTGCCTACAAATCTCCCCTCGCTCACAAACCCGTCGGTATCCTCGGCGCAAGTCCCAGTCCCTACGGCACTGTTCGCGCACAAGACCACCTCCGACACGTCCTCGCTGCTGTCCATGCCTACGCTCTCCCCCATCACGGCCTCTTGCTTGGCGGCGCAAACCAAAAATTCGACGAACACCGCCACATCAACGACCCCTCCACCCGCGAACGCCTCCAAGTTTTTCTCGCTGATCTCGCCTCTTGGACTCGACGCTTCCGCACACCACACCACCCCTAACGCAACACACCTTCCCTTCCCTTCGCTTCCCCTTCGCTTCCCCTTCGCTTCCCCTTCGCTTCCCCTTCGCTTCCCCTTCCGCTTCCCCTTCGCTTCCCCTTCGCTTCCCTTTCGCTTCCCCTTCGCTTCCCCTTCCCCTTCGCTTCCCCTTCCTTTTCCGTGTTTTCCGTGTTTTCCGTGGACTCTTGGCCCCATCAAACCAGCCGATACTACGGTCTTTTTTTGCAAGGGATCATTCGGCATTGCGTTTCGCAGACCGCGCCTTGCGCGATACAATGCGGCTTACATACCACGTTATGCACGATGCAATGAGGCTTGCACACCGCTCCTTGTACGATGCAATGGCTTTTGCACACAGCGTTTTGGATCTCGCAGTGGGGTTTGCAGATCAGTTGACCGGGGATGCAATGGAGTTGTTGACACTTTTTGATACAGCCTCGGCGGATCTTCTTCGAAAGTGCGATCGGACCAAGCGCAGCGATACAAGCCGCTACACAACCCGGTTTCGAGACGGTTTTACAGATTTGGTTCCCCCGCTTACAGATCTTCCGACACACCCGCGTCCCGCCGCTGCACACTTTTTTGCACACCTGTTGGCCACCGCTGCACACTCGATTGCAAACGCGACTCCCTCCGCTACACACGTTTCGGCACACCTGCTGCCCTGCCCGACAAACCTTTCGGCATTCCTTACACATCTTCGGAAATGGACCCGCCTCTGCCACCCCACCCCAAAACAACCACGCACAAACCAACGCTCCTGCACTCCACCACTTTTTCATCGCCCGCTCCTTCAAAAATGAAATAGATCGACCCGCTCGCCCGGAAGCGCTCCCGAACGACCGCAACCATGCTACGTTGCTCTCATGGATCGCTTGTCAGACGCCCCTTGCCGATGGTTATTCACCTCCCGCCACAAAGCACCCTTGACACTTCCCCATTTTCCACCTAATCTCGCGCCGTTAGACGCCTTTCATCCACCCACGACCGCCTGACCTTGTGCGAGGATCACCATGCCCGATAGAATCAACCACCGCCCCAACCTCCCACCCATCACCCAGCCCTCCACAAGCCACACCTCTCCTACAAACAACACCTCTCCTACAAACAACACCTCTCCCACAAGCCACACCTCTCCCACAAACAACACCACTCCCACAGGCGGCATCACCGCCGAGATGCAACGCACTCTCGGACTTGCACAAGCCAACCACACCTCCCCTGTCCTCAAAACATGGTTTGCCCCGTACGAAGACACCCGTAAGCCCGAACTTGCCCTTCTTGACGAAGTGATCGCCGCCCGAAAAGCCGATCCCCGCACCTTTCAAGAAGGCCAAAACCCCTACAAGATCAACTACGCCGTCTACAACATCTCCAGCCAAGAGATCCTCGAAAAACTCGCCGAAGCCAACCGCGCTGGCGTCGATGTCCAAGTCCTAATCGAAGAGGACCAACTCGACCCCAAAAAAACATGGAACGACGGCGATGACTACTTGATCCGCAACGGCTTTGAATTCGCCCCCGATCACAAACAGCTCACCCCCGAAGAACGCCACACCGCCGACCTCATCGGCATCAAAAACTCCACCCTCATGCACCTCAAAACCCGCATCTTCGAGTACCCCGACCCCCAAACAGGCGATCTCAAACAAACCGTCCTCACGGGCTCGATGAACCCGGGCGAAAGCGCCGTCCACAACGACGAAAACCTCATGCAGATCAACGATCCCCGCGTCGCTCGCCGCTACATCGAGATGTACGAAGCCGTCCGCGACGGCAAAGAGATCAAAAACGAATTTGACCCCCAATCCCCGATCAACGTGATGTTCACAGGCGCACCCGTCAAAGACGGCCAGTCCGTCACACGCCAGATCTTCAACATGATCGACCAAGAAAAAGAAGCCATCTTCCTCAGCGTCTTCACCCTGCGCAACCTCACCACCGACTCCGACCGCCAAAATCTCGTCGACAAACTCAAAGCCGCCCACGATCGCGGTGTCCCCGTCGTCGTGATCACCGACAAAAAACAATCCGACGGCGTCGACGCCCAAGGCAACCGCACTTTCAGCGACGACCAGACCGAAGACCTCCTCCAAAAAGCAGGCATCCCCACCTACGAAGCCCTCAACCCTTCGGGGCCTTTCAATGCCATGCACGCCAAAAGCGCCATCTTCGGCCTCACCGACATGAAGGTGATCACCGACACAGGAAACTGGACCAAAGCCGCACTCAGTGGCCGAGGCTCCCGCTACGCCCAAAACGAAGAATCCTATCTCTTCGTCGACTCTGGCAAACTCGACAACAACCAAACAGGGATGCGCTACCTCGGAAATTTCTTGAATCTCTTGCGCGCTTATGCCCCCCAAAATCCCGACCAACCCGCAGCCGAAGAACTCATCAACAAACTCTCCAGCCATCCCGCATGGCCCCGTGTCAACGTCGACTTCTCCGTCATGGCGCACACCTTCATGGGCCAAGATGTCTATATCACAGGCAACCATCCCGCCGTCGGCAACTGGACCCAAGACGGTCCCGGCCTCAAACTCAATACCAGCCCGGGACGTTATCCTTTTTGGGAATCAGGCGGGGCCTTGGAACTGCCCTTCGGTGCGCAGTTTGAGTACAAGATCGTCAAGCGCGAACCCAACGGCTCCCTCCAATGGGAAGCCGGACCCAACGCCTTCTTGATCGTCGATCCCACCGATATCCGCTCCGGCCAAGGCCTCGGCAACACCCTTCTGCGTTCCGACGACTTCACACCCCCATGATGCGACCTTCCAACCGTCCGCAATACCCTTCTGCGTTCCGACGACTTCACACCCCCATGATGCGACCTTCCAACACGCCTTTTGTACCGAGACGACCGCTCAACACGCCCTTTTTATTCGGCTTCATCGCGCTGCTTTTGTTCTGTTGGGTGGCGCTTCTCGCCTGCGACACCCTCCCCGCCCAAGAATCCCTCACCGAATCCACCCACGAATCCGCCTCGGATGCCTCGACCGAATCCGCCTCCACCGAACTCTCTGTTGATCGTCCCTCCGAGGCTTCACCGACAGAAACCACACCTGATCCGTTTCCGCCCGAAGACACGCCCGAAACCATACAAGACTCCTCCAACGAAACCACCGAATCCTCCAACGAGATCGCCACCGAAACCACCGAAAAGATCATCCCTGAAACCACGCCCACAGAGGAGACCGCCAACGATATGCCCGATCAACCCACCGGACCCCAACGCATCCAATGGGCCAGTCTCCAATGGCCCCCCGTCGTTACTGTCTACGCACAACAAACCAGCCGCCCGATCTACGGCCAATTTTACGCACAAGGCTACACCGACCAACAAAAAGGCCAACCTCTCCCTCGCGCTTCTGTCGAGATCGGATACGGTCCCTTGGACTCCGACCCCCGCAACCAACCCTCCACATGGCGATGGTCCACCCAAACCACCTTCCACAAAAGTACAGGACTCCAAGACAACAACCACGAATACAAGGCCACGCTCACCATCCCCCAAGCGGGCCACTACCACTACACCTTCCGCTATCGGCTTGAAGATGGCCCTTGGTTCTACGGAGATCGGGCTGATTACGGTCGCCTTGGCAGTCAAGACGGCTTCTCTCCTAAAGACATGGGCGTGATCGCTGTGGTCCAATCGGGCGCTCGCTTTCGCATGGCCTCTTTCAACCTGCACTGCCTCGTCGAACAGCCCGAAAAACGCCTCCAAGCCATCGCCGACGCCATCGCCACCGAGCAGATCGATTTCCTCTCGCTCCAAGAAGTCTGCCGCCCCCAAGCTTCCGCCATCCCCGACTCCGCCGCTCGCCTCGCCACTCTTCTCCAACAAAAAGGACTCCCCTACACCTCTTTCTTTTCACAAACCCACGTCGGCCAACACGATGGCGCTTCTTTTGACGAAGGCATCGGCTTTTTGAGCCGCTACCCCGTCATTGAAACCCAAGCTCTCCCCATCCCCCCCAACCACACTCCCCCCGCCGGCGCTTGTCCGCGCAAAGCCGCTTGGGGACGCCTCGCCACCCCTGTGGGGATCTTGTCGCTGCGCTCGACTCACCTTGCCTTTCGTTCTGC
>JAKLKB010000090.1 GCA_023150835.1 Myxococcota bacterium
TTCCTACAATATCCGTCAAAAGCGTATCCATAAGCGTCGATGCGGTTTGTTGTAAACGCCCTGTGATTGGGCAGCCACAGGGGGCTGCCCCTACTTTTTCACGTACTTCACGGACGGAACTCGTAGAAACTGTTTGCTTTGAAAAAAGCAGCCGTCGAAGCGAACAGACCGGAGCAGAAACCTCGTTACGCAGGGAAAAAAGAGTCGTGTTGTCAGCGAAACGAATCGATTGAGTTGGTCCAAGTGGTTCGCGAACCGCCCCTACAACGTTCTGATATCTCAGGGTTTCCCTTTTCAACTGCGTAACTCCTATAAGAAACAAAAGAAGCGGATCGATTCGGGAATGCGGACAGCGCAGGGATGAAAGCATTGGCGGATCCAGTCCATCGTTTCACGGACTGGGAAGCGGCGCTGGTGTCTTTACGCAGTCGGGAAGCGGCCTAAATCACACAGAAACCCCTTGGTTGCAACCCAAGACCCAAAAGCGGAGACCCTTGCAGGGACGAGCCATCTGTGCCAAAAAGATCCCGCGCCAAAGCGCAGAAAAGCCCGCTATCATCGCATACCAAAGGAGGAATTGATGAACACGTCCCGCCGTTCTTACGGGTGGATTGGGGTCTTTGGGGCCATCACAACCATCGCATTGGCTTGGGGAATCTCCCCAACACCCGTTGTTGGACAATCCCCCAAGTTCCACACCATCTTTTACAAGCGCCTCTTCAACATGACTCCTTCTGCTGCGTGGTCTCCAGACAGCCGCTACCTCGCCTTTCATGGCTTGCGCGCCTCCCCAAGCTATGCCTACCGCATCCATCGCCGCAGCACACACTCCCCCTACCGCCGCGCAACGACCTCACCCGTGTATCGCCGCAACACGCACTCCCCAATCTACCGCCGCGCCACCGCCTCACCCGTGTATCGCCGCGCCACCGCCTCTCGTGTCTATCGCCGCGCCACCGCCTCTCGGTTCTATCGACGAAGCACTCACGCACGCTATCGCGACACACGCGCAGCCTACCGAAACAAATTGCTCTCCGCAGATCGCGTCTATTCGACTGTTCCAAATCGTAGTCACCTCGGTTTGATCGACGCCTTCCGTCGGACGCTTCGGACGCTTCCGGCCTACGCTTACAAACGCTCCACCTCTTCCGCCGCGTATTTCCGACCGCGCTGGCTCAACGCAAGCCAAGTCGTCACCAGCACGGGCTTCAGCGGCGATGGCCAATTCATCGACACAACCACGCAGCGACAAACCTCGCTCCAACGCTTTTCCACGGTGCATCCGCACCCACAAGGGCAGTTTTTGGTCGGGCGCGACCCCCAAACGGGCGTGTTTTTGGTCAAGACGCATTTGTACCATACACGCTACGCGCTGGTCGACAAACGCCGAAGAATCGGTGGATTTTTGCCGCAGTTTAGCCCCGATGGCCGCTATCTCGCATGGATCGATGCAACGCACGATTATAGCGCGGCCAGCCTCAAGGTATACGCCTTCCCCTATCGCCCCGAAACACTCGACAAAGACGCGAACTTGCGCATCCGCAGCCCTTGGTCTTGGGACAAGGCCGAGTACCGAGCCATCGAGTTGCGCGAGATCCCCATCCCCGAAACAGGGCCGATCGTCGACTTTGTGTGGGGTCCACAAGGCCGTAGCATCGCCTTTGTACGCGGCGATGGATACAGCGGTGCAGGCAATTATCAGCACACCACCAAGGGCCTTTACCTGATGGCCTTCGACGGTGAAAACAGCCAAAAGCCCCGCCTACTCGACCGAAAAGGCGATCAACCTTCCTTTATGCCAAACGGCAGCGTTGCTTATCACCGTCGCAACGGTTTCCGCGATGAGATATGGTTTTGGAACGCCACCCAAAGCGGAAAAACCTTTGTTGTGTACGGACACGAACCGCGCATCTCCCCAAATGGCCGTTATCTGGCGTACTTGCGTTGGTTGCCTCCCCAACGCGCTTGGGGCGACGGCGCACAACTCTTCCTCGGTATCCTCGCCCTCCCGTAAGACCTCCGTCCCAAAACAAATCGATGTTAAACCCCCCGTGTTCGCACCCGTCCAAGCGGCAGCGCCGTTGTTTTGAAAAACGGCTGTTCGCCCCGCCAATACGGGGTCAAGGGGCGACAGTCTATGGCGGGGCATGGTACCTCGCCCCACACAACAGAACGACCGCGATCACACCCAAAGGAAAAGGAGCGCAACCATGCGCCGATACGGGCCAGCGATGGTGTTGTTTTTGCTACCGTTTGCCTATGATCCGTGGGCCTATGATGTATTGACCGCCAAATACGGGGCGTGGATGGTTTGCGTGGGGTTGTGGGCCAGCGTGCGGCTCTGGGAAGGGGATCTACCCCGTTATTCGGGCACGGCAATGGCTTTGTTGATCGGTTTGTATTTGCCATCGTGGGTGCAGGGGGCTTCTTGGGCGCATACATGGGTGCCGTGGAGCCAAGCGCTTGCGTTGGTGTGGTGGATGTTGTTGGTGTGGGACGCGCTGCTACAAAGTGAAGAGCCGAGAGTGCTGCAAGCAACGTGGCTGCGGGCTTCTGCGATGGGATTGGTATCGATCTCGCTTCTTGCGGTGGTGGAGTGGTGGCATCCGCAAGCCTTCGTCTGGTCGGGTGCTGTAAGGGGATTGAGCAATGCGACGATGGGCAATCCCAACCATCTCGGGGCATTGCTTTCGGTGGGGCTACCGATCTTCTTTGTGCTGGGCAGGCGTTGGCGATGGGGAGCGCTTTGCGTGGTGGTGGGGATCGCCACGACAGGCTCTCGATTAAGCCTATTGACCGCCTACATCCTGATGGCGCTTGGGGCGATCTTGACGTGTTGTTTTGGTGGAGGGCAAACGCTGCGTGAACGCTTGCAAACGACCGCATGGGCGGCCTGTTGCATCGGGGCGTTGTGGTTTGGCGCAAAGCAACTCACTCCACAAAAGCAGATCGCGGATATCGCGCAAGGAAGGGGCGGGATCTCTGCTCGCCTTCATCTTGTGCGATGCGCGCTACCGATGAGCCAAGAAGCCCTTCCTTGGGGCCTTGGCTACGGGCGCTTCCGTCAGCGTTTTCCTGCCCATCGTGGACGTTGTTTGAAGGGGACGGTCTTTGCGCAAGCTCCGCTACATACGGTCGCTGTCAACTTGCACAACGACTGGCTCCAGATCGCCCTCGAAGGCGGTCTATTAGTTGTTTCTGTGTTGTTGGCTGTGTTGCTTTGGTGGGGGCTGCTCTTGCTGCGCTCGCTCCGGATGAATCGCCCCACCCCATCGGCTCAATCTCCACAGTTTTCAGGAAATGTATGGCTGCTTCTGCCGATGCTTGGGATTTTTGTGCAGATGGGTGGAACATTCCCGATCCAATTGCCGTCTGTTCTCGCGCTCGCGACACTTTGCGCGTTATCCGCCCAACACGCGATGTTTTGCGCATCATCAGTTCAACAGGCGATGCCCTGCGCATCATCATCCCGATACACGGCGATTTGCGCACGATTCGCCCGATACACAACACCCTTTCGTTGGTTCCGACACAGCCCCGAGCATCCTGCCCCACAACAAGCCACCACCGACGCAGCCGTTGGCTTCTATCTCAAAGCTACGCTGCGATGGGGATATTGGGTGCTTTGGTTGGTAGTGATGTTTGTTGCGATGCGGGTGGTGCGAGCCGAACACTTGCTTGTCCAAGGGATGCGTGCGATGGAGCGGCGTTCGTCCGATGCTACGGCACTTTTGCAACAAAGCGCCTCGCTGCACCCTTCCGAACAAGCTCTGTTCCAACTCGGCCAAGCACAGCTTGCATCACGACAGCCCGAACCTGCCATCGACTCCTTGCAACGGGCTTATGCGATCTTTCCAGACGTTCAAGTCGCCCTCACGCTCGCCGAAGCCCATCTCGCTCTTCGCAATCTTCACCATGCCCGCCGTGATCTTCACCATGCCCGTCGTGATCTTCGCCATGCCCGTCGTGATCTTCGCCATGCCCGTCTTTGGCTGTTGCGTGGACTGGCCCTTCACCCCCACCACACCGAAACGATCTCGCTTCTGCGCCACATCCAAAAGATCACCTCCTCGACAAAAAAGATCACACCAAAGATGATCACGCCTGTTTTGCCACCCACTTCACCCCCGAGCCTCCATCCCTTCCCTCGCCAACCTGCACCACAACCCTCGGATGATCCTGATCTGTGGCCTGCATCACAACCCTCGGATGATCCTGATCTGTGGCCTAGATCACAGCCTGCCTCCCAACCCTCGGATCTGTGGCCTAGATCACAGCCTACGACCCAGACGACACCCTCACCACCTCAAAAAAAGCATCTGCGATAACATCGGTCAATCGGAGGCTTTGGAGAGCGATTGCGGCTTTTTTTCAAACGCTCGTCATTTTTTTGTTGACGGGGTTCGGTTCGTCGTGTAGACCGCCGCGCATCCTATCTCAGTATTTCACCACCAAGGGAGTTCCTTTCTGCAAACCTTCAACACTTTGTGCGTTTGCGTTCACGCTCCCGAAAGCATCGTTCGTCCCTTTTTTCCAGTCCAAGGAGACTACCATGTTCCAAAGAAAATCCCTGATGTTCGCTCTTTTGTTGGCGAGCAGCCTTGTCACCCTCGCCGCTTGCGGTGGTATGAACCCAAGCGAAGAAACTCAAACCACCGAGCGCAACGAAGCCTCTCTTTCTACCAGCGCGATCCCTTCTTGGTTTCGACACATCCCCCTCGATTGGGGCTGTGATCAAACGCTGAAAGGCCGCTTTGTCGGTCGTGATAGCGCCCATCTCTACAGCTTCCCCGGCAAAGTCGGCTACCGCTACACCTTTTCCTTCAAAGGTACTCACCCCGCAGCACATGGCGCAGCCATCGCTGTGTATGACTCCCAAAGCGGAAAACGCGTCGCCTTGCAATTCGCCTCGCGCAACAACAGCGTCAGCCTCCAATACACCGCTGCTCAAAGCATCAAATACCTCGTGGGTGTGTTCTCGATCTTCCCCTACACCACAGGAAACTACACACTCTCCGCCAAATGCGAACTCACCAAATACTGCGTTGAATACGAAACCACCGATGACCAAGGCAACCCCTACAACAACTTCTACGCCATCAACGTGAACTCTTACGCAGAAGGCAAAAAGCATCTCGCCATCGTGAAATACTTCATCAACGAAGCCATCTCCAACGGTTCGTGCGCAAGCCAAGGCACCATGTGTCCCCTTCTTTATGCCCCCGTCTGCACCGACTCTCCCACCGCTCAAACCGAATACGGAAACGTCTGCGCATTCAAAGTCCATATCCGACAAACGGCAGGCGACGCAGGCCAACACAAAGGCCATTGGGACAAAGGCCAATGCTCCGCTGAAGGCAAGTTCTGCGGTGGTATCGCTGGCATCCAATGCCCCGACGGCTTCACCTGTGTCCTCGATGGCAACTACCCCGACGCTGGCGGCAAATGCACCAAGATCACTTGTGATCCCAAAAAAGAATGGAACCGCAACTACGTCACCACCGACAAAAATCAGTGCGCCTTGATCCGCTACACTTGCCCCACCAACACCACCCACTTCTCCAATGATTGCGGCTGTGGTTGCGAACAAGCCGCTTCTTGCCCCGAATACTTCAACTGCATGCCCGGCCCCGGTGCTACCCCCTGCGATACCAACGCACTTCTCGCCAAATGCCCCTACAGCAAAATCGCTTGGTAATCTAGTTCCCACTCTACTCTTCTCTCCCCTTTATACGAAATCCGCCCGTTGAGTTATCGTAAAAATGTAGGGGCAGCCCCCTGTGGCTGCCCAAGAATCGGGCGTCTACGTACTATCTTACGATCACACATCACTCGGATATCGTATTACTCTGCTCTTCTGCCCCTCTCCCCAGTTTGTTGCTCTGCTCCATTTTGTTTTTTCTTTTGGGGTGCTACCCCACACCCCGCCATAGAACTGCCGCCCCTTGACCCCAGCATCGGCGGAACAAGCACACGTTTTTCAAACGAACGTCCGTGCCGCTTGAACGCTTGCGAACACGGGGTTTTTCTCCACAAGCCACCCGACCCTCGCCTTCTTCCGCTTTTTTCTCCCCCCGTTTTTTTCTCCCCGTCCGTGTTTTCCGTGTTTTTCGTGGACTGTGTTTTTCGTGGACTGTGTTTTTCGTGGACTGTGTTTTTCGTGGACTGTGTTTTTCGTGGACTCTTCTTTCTGTGCCTCACGAAGCGCGAAACTCCCGCTGGTCGTATATGTTAGGCTGCCTCAAGGAAGAGCGAATGGATCGAGCGACAAGCGATCGTTTTGTAAGAAAAAGACACTGGTACCCACAAACCGCGATGTATAGACCAAAGCAGATGTGGTGCTGACGGGATTCGAGGTGGAGACCAAAGTGCCGTCGGCTCGATAGCGCATCCATTGCATAGGGGATCGCTGTGTGTTGGTATGCAGCACAAAGTCATCTCCGAGCAAGCCAAGGCGATCTGCGGTGTAAGGGAAGTTGGCGGATGAGTTGGTGGAGGCGGTGGCATAGCGCAGCGTTTTGATCTCTTTGCCAGAGGATTCGAAAAAGACGGCTTCGTGCGTACGCGATCCGTAAGGGGTCCAGACCACGACAAATTCGCTTTTGCCGTTCATGGCAAGCAGATGTGATGGTCCGAGCGTTCCGCGTGTGTTTTGTGTGGCGGCGATACTCACAACATCGGCCTCGATCCATACGTTGCTGTTGTTAAAACGCCGCAAGGTGTAGGGGTTGGTATAACTCGCCCCTGCGCAGACAACAACACCTCCGCCGCCGATGGGATTTCGGGCCACCCGAAACGGCGTGCTGGAGCCGCACAAACGCGGGGAGGCTTCGTAGCTAAGGCTCGTCCCAAGGGGGTTTCCGCTTGCATCGAAGAAAGACAGGTTGAGTTGCGCCGAGATATCCCGCCATCCCACGAGAAGTTGGTTGCCTGCTCCAAAAGCCGCCATGATCTGGCCGTCTCCTTGGCGGGTAGGGAACTCAACCAAAGCGCCGACGGGTTGGCAGTTGGAGTCAAAGAGTTGGAATTGGGCGATCTGCGGGCTTGTGGGTGGATCAAGACGCCACAGCACGGCCCACAACGAAGCATCTGGAGAGGCGTAGACTTGGACATCACGGAACTTTTGATCTTGGGCCTCTGCGATCACAAAGGTTCGTCCTCGCACCGCCCCCATCGCGTCCCAACACAGGCCCAACAACGAGCCATCGTTCCCAAGATCCCGCGCAAAGGCCAGAAAAATCTCCTTTTTGGCGTTTGCATCGATATCCGTCGCACCGTTTGAAACATTCGCAGGAAGAGAGCGAAAGTCCTTAGCAGGGCAAGAATCATCGATCCGTCCATCGCAATTGTCGTCGATGGCGTTTCCGCAGATCTCGGACGTGGGCAAGACTTCTCCGTTGCAATCTCCGTAAGTTGAGCCATCTTGCGCACAAGTTCTCGTTCCAGCCATGCAAGGCGATCGAGGCGATGAACCCGGGGCCGCAAAGCGATAACAGGGGGACGTTGTACCTGCCTCACAAAAACAAGGCTCGCCGTTGCAGATCCCCGCAGAGGCCGAGAGCTTCAAGAGATCGCGCCGCAACCCCGTGTTCGGGATGTACAACACCGATTTTTTCCCTTCGCTGCGCAACAGCCACGCTGTCGCTTGATCACCTTGCAAACGCGGCATCGCAGCCACCAGTTTTCCATCCAGATCGTAGCGCAAGAATCGTCGCCAAAAGGACGGCGCACCATCCCACAACACCACATCTCCCTCAAAACGCGGCATCGCTCCCGAAAAACCAAACGCATTGGCCCCCGAAAAACGCTTGCTGATCTCCCATGTTTTGCGAGGCTTTGCATCAACACCGTAGCTTTGCGCACGCCAGACCGAGAGCGTCGCGTCAGACCACGCCACCACAAACCCTTGGGCATTCATCCCCACACGAAAGCCTTGCCCGGAAGTGAGGTGGTTCCCGATCGTTGCGCTCAACCCTGTGTAGTTCGCCTCCAACAAGCTGCCTGTGAGCGAAAAGCGACGCCAAAAGATCTGGCCTAGCGCGGATGCGCAAGCGATCACGCCCCACCCAAGGTCGTCTTGGTAAGCAACATGAGCATTATCCAGCAAGCCGCTCCCACAAGTTCTCTGAGCGTCTGGATCCACCATCGTGGAAGACAACGCCCCCGACGCATCCAAGAAAGCCAACCGCAGACTCGTAATCACCGCAGGTTCTCGCCACAAAAGCGCTGAACGACCGCTTTCATCGATCACCACACGCGGAATCATCAATGCCCACGCCGATTCAGCAACCGCGATCACCCCCGTCAATGGGCGGCATTGGCCGTCAAACAATCGCGCACGCAACGAAAGGCTCGATGCCCCCGATGCGCTCCCTTCCAACCAAGCGATCACAAAACGCCCACTCTTCGGAGCGATCGCGACTGTCGCGGATTTCACCGAACGAAACGGCTCAGAAACGGCGAAGGCCCCTTGTGCGATCTTTCCCGCCGCATCCCAACAAGTCGCCCACACACGACGCTCACCCGAGGCAACCCCCACCACGCGGCCATCTTCCGCGATGCCCATATCCGACAACGCAAGCGTTGGGGTGATCTGTGGATCGCTACAGTCGTTGTCTACACGACCATCGCAATCATCATCCTTCCCATTGCCGCAGATCTCGGGGACAGGAACCGTCTCGCCTTGACAATCCCCCCAAGCACTTCCGTCATTCGCACACGTTGAAAGACCTTCCTTACACGGCGAAGCCGCAGTCCGACTTCCTGCACCCGTATAACAACGTCGCAGCCGCTGCGGCTCACAAGCACACGCTCCACCCGGGCAAAGCCCCCTTCCTGCCGAGAGATCGATCGCGTTTGCGTAGATGCGCGTTCCACCGCGCAAATACAACGATGTCCCACCCACCCGCAGCGACGCCGACAACAACGGCGACGACGCGCTGCTTACCAACGTCCCCGCAGCATTGTAACGAAACCACCGCGTATATCCGCCTTCTTGACGCACGATCTCTCGAAACACAAAGTCGCCTTGCAAGATCTCCACACGCTCGTGCGGACCGTCATAACCACCCGACGAAGACTCCATCACGCGGCTGATCACCAGATGTTGCAACTTTGTGCCGTCCGCCTTCAACAAGAGCCCTTCGATCTGGCTCTTGTTTCGGTGCTGATACGCGATACCGATCTCCCCTGTCTCGTTGATCCCTGCCACAAATGTATGACGCTCGATCAACGCATTGGCCGTATCGCCCAAGATCTGGAAACCTGTGTCTTTCCAAGCGGGATCATTGTTTGCCCCCGCAACAAGGCCGAAACGACGAACCGAAAGAGAGCCTTGGGGATTGCCACAAAGCACCACACCATCGCCCTTTCCGTTAAGCGCAACTCGCCCACCACCACTTGCTCCACAAATTCCAGCATCCACAAGAGACGTCTCCGCCCCGATCAATCCGCCGCTTGCATCGTACGAGATCACGCGCATCTGCGTGCCCATCCGAAACAACACCGCGATCTGGCCGCTCGCATTCACCGCGATATCCAAGAGCTGATCGGTGACGCTGCTCAAAAACACCTTCTCTTTGAGGAGCGGCTCGCAATCTTGTTTGAAGAGGCTTAGATAGCCGCTGCGCTGCGAGGGGAAAGGATTGTACTGAAACCATGCCACCACAAATCCCCCTGCGGGCAAAGCGCGAAAAACCACCCCCCCATCACTGCGATCGCTGCCAAGCTTAAAGCTTGCTTTCACCACCGAACCATCCGCGCCATAACAACGAAGTTCGGGGCCTGTTGAACTACTCAACCGATCGAACACCACGATGTTTCCGTTGCTTAGCACCAAATAATCGTCCATAGACGATGGGATCTCCGTGAACTTCGCACAACCGGGTCCATTGTCGATCTGCCCGTCGCAGTCGTCATCCACTCCGTTCTCGCAGATCTCTTGGTTCAATTTGTTATTGGGTTCGCAGACGATCTGGCCCTTCAAACAGACTTGGCGACCATCACGACAAGCAGAGGTTCCTCCCGTCACTCGGCAGTCTTGCCCTTGCTGTGGGAACGTTTCGTCGATCTGACCGTCGCAGTTGTTGTCGCGACCGTCGCATACCTCGGCCTTGGGCAACACGTCTCCAACACACGAACTCCACGCACCCGATCGGCAAACTTGTGTGCCTTCTTTACAATCTCCCACACCCGCCCATTTCGGATCGCCCCCAAAACACGGGCGGCTTTCGCCTTCTCGGCAGTCCCCTTCGGGTTCTTCTTCTTTCTTGGGTTCTTCGCTCTGCTCGGGGAGGCTCGGTTCTCCCCCATCTTCCGTGATCTGCGGCTCTTGTAGAATGTTCTCTTTGGCGATCTCTCCACCCGAAACCAAGCACACACCCCCCACACACACTTTTCCTGTCCCGCAATCCGAAGCCTCCCGACATACGGCACACACGCCTTGCACACAAAATCGCGCAACTTCCGTACAATCGGTGTCCCCGCTACATATTTTTTGACCACCCACCACACACGCCCACGGAACCATCCACAACCCCAAACACAACAAACACAACAACAATACACGCACCCCAAAACCCCGAACCATACGCTGCTTCGCCGAAGATCTCTTGACTCGATACATTGCTTTCACGACCCAACCTCTCCGCTCGGATGCAAAACCCGTTGCTTCCTCAACCCATCCAACAAATCGACCCCACCCAAACCAAGAACGTCCCACCCAACCCCACCACTACGCAAGAAGCGCAAACAGAACAGCCACCCATCTCCGCCCACTTCGCTCCGAACGCGCCTAAACCAAACACTTCACACGAACATCACAAACGGAAGCGTACAGGAATCGAACCTGCCCACGAGGGATCACCCCGCACGACGGTTTTGAAGACCGCGAGCGCCACCAGACGCCATGCACTTCCCGATGCAGCCGACATCTCCGAAATAAAGCAACTGCTCTCTCTCCACGAGATACGCGCAACTCCCCGCACACTACGACAACCCAATCCACCCGTCAAGAACACCCTCCCCACCGTCCCAAACGCGCCCTCTGCCGTCCGCCTCACCCCTCTTCCCTAGCCTCTTCGATCTGCCCCTCTTTCCGAGCCTCTTCGATCTGCCCCACAGTTCGGGCCTCTTCGATCTGCCCCTCTTTCCGAGCCTCTTCGATCTGCCCCACAGTTCGGGCCTCTTCGATCTGCCCCACAGTTCGGGCCTCTTCGACACGCCTTTCGTGCCGGATTTCTTCGAGCCACCCTCCCCACGCAGCCAAGGTTTCACCCACTTCATCCAACGCAAGCAGACCCGCCAAAAGACGGAAATACTCGCGATCTTTGCTGTGCCGATTGCCCTGCTCACCCGCCACCAAACGCTTGTGCATCTTGCGCATACGCCGCAACGCCTCCAACACTTGGTGATGTTGGGCCAACGCCCCTTGAAAAGCTTCGCTGTGTTCGTCCAAAGCTTCAAAAGCCTGCTTCCACGTCCAAATACGTTGCTCTTCGCCAAACGGCAACGCCAAAAACAGCCGCCTCGCCTCGCGGTACGCTTCGGGCCATCGCTCCTCAAAACGATCCAAAGCCGTCGTGCGCGACGACTGTTCCGTCGACCAACTCGATGTCCGTTGCTCTTGTATCGCGTGCTCTTGTTCCGCTTCGTGCCAAACGTGCGCCGCCACATACGCCAACCATGTACCCTCTCGAACTTCCCCGATATCCGTGATCTCCGCAGCACGCGATCTTGTTCCCATCTCTTCTAACAACGCCATCACCTCTGCCAGCCATTCTTTGCGCATCTCTGCCCAAACTTCCTCTCGATCCTCCCCCTCCCCATGCTCCCTCAACAGATAACGCGACTCTTCCTTGATGTGATGTTGCAACGTTGCTTCGTAATAGCGAGGAAAAAAGCTCGCCATCTCCTCCTCCGAGATCGTCCGAAAAAACCACAGCAAGGCCGCCATCTGCGCGGGTCTCCCTTGCCGCATCCCCAACGAAAGATCTGCTTTCAGAGACGAATACTGCGGAAAACATCGCCTCGGATCGATCCGAAACGTCCGAACAGCGGCCATCTCCCCAGACAAGGGACCTTCCCCAAACCATGAACCTTCCCCCTTCGCGGCTTCTTCCGCAAGCAAGGTGTCCACACCTTCCGCAAGCAAGGCCAACTCTGTCGGCCAAACCACCGACAAACGCCGCAACACCTTGGCCAAACCCACCGGCCACACAGGCACAGCCGCCGACCAACGCCCCGTCGAAGCCGAACGCTCTTCGCCTGTCGTACGCGATATCACCCGAACATCCCCATCCACCGCACCTTCAACACGACGACTCATCGTCAAACGCTGCAATGACTCCAACAACTGTCTGCGGATCTCTTCGACACGCCAGATCTTGATCGTCCGCAACTTGGACTCCAACAAGAAGAATTGGCGCAAGATCTCCGTCACGTTTCGCAAAGACAACGCTCGCACCAAGTCACGCAACAACCTGCGCCGCCCCTTGATCTCTCGATCAAACGCTTGATCTTCCAACTGCAAGATGCGGTAGATGCGCTCTTTCGCTTGATCGCGATGCTCGTCTCTCTTTTCTTTGCTTTTTTCGAGCAGAATCTTTTCCAACAACCTTTTGCTCTCGTCACGCAAAAGCTTCCGTTGCTCCGCAAGACTCCGCGTAAAATCATCCCGCTCAAACGCCTCCCTAACTTGCGCACCTTCCGTCGCTTCCTCCCAACGACGCATCATATCCTCAAGATATCCACCCTCTCTTCTTTTTTTCTCCAGCGCCTGTGCTTCTCGACGTGCGGCTTGCATACTCTGCTTGTAGTCTGCCAACAGTACCGCAAACTCCCTCCACGCCGCTCGTTGCTGTCTTCTCCCCTCCCACACTTCCAACGTTCCCCTCAACCACGCAACCTCTTCTTTACGCCCCAACTCCTTGCCATCCAAAACCTTGCGCAGATGGCCTACATAACGCGGCTGTTCGTTGGAGGCAAACCGATACAGCTTTGAAAAAAACACCTCCAACAAGGCCGATGCGTTGGGCAGATCAAACAAGGCCACCAAAAAACGCCGCTGCGCCGCCTCTTCGCCCTCCAACGCCTGCAACACGCCCTTCACGCTCACGGGCTCTGTCTTCATCAACTCGATCGTATGCGCCACCAAAAAATCCTGCTGCGCCTCTTCGATCAATGGAACACTCGCCGACTTGTAAGCCGAAAAGATCGGCAGAAAACGATCGTAGATCCCCAACAATGCGCCTCGTTGCTTTGGATCAAACGATGCCGCCTGCACGCTCACCTTCTGCAAGATCTGTTGGCTATGCTGTAAAAACACCGGTAACAAACGCCGTAAGGGCCTCTGCTCTAGCGCATCCAACAACCGACGCAACGTCTCGACAAACCGCTGCGGATCGCGACCCATCTCCCAAGAACGCGAACTCCAAAAAGCATCCGCATGTTGCCCCATCTCCAAAAAACGCAACGCCCAATCCTCTCCGATCGCCTCGCAGGTATGGCTCCTTTCCGCCCACTCCCCCAACGCCTCGACCGTCCCTTCCAAAGCAACCCTCAGGTAGTGCTCAGGTCCATGCTGTTGCAACGAACCTCCTTGCCAAGGCAAGATCGCCAACCGATACGCGATCTCCATCCGCAACGACACGATATGCTGCAACAAAAATTGGTTTGGCTGCTCCTGCTTAAACAACAACGACTCCGCAAGCTGGATATGCAAAAGCGCTTTCTCAGGAGCCGTATCTGCGAGCTTTTCCGCCATCAAGCGCGCTGACAAGATCTGATCGTCCTGCTCTTGAAATGAATATCCCCCGTACTCCGTACAAAAATCATCGATCTCCCCCTCCCAAACATCCCCCACATCCAACGCGATCCCACGCAACAAACCTGCGATCACACCTTGCTCCCCATGTGCCGAAAAGATCACCAGCCGCTCTCTCGAACGACTCAGCGCGATCCGCACCAGATCGATCGATTGACGCAAACGCAACAAACGCAGCGGATCGTCTTCAGAGACTTTTTCGAGTACGATATCCACCACCCCCACCCACTGAAAGTCCAACCCCTTGACCTCCGAAGACAACAAAAAGATCTCCGCACCATTGCGCGCATAAGCCCCCTCTCCTTTGTCATAGAACTGCTGTGACGACGGGTACACCACACTCGGATACAACACCACCGAGTCCGGCAAATAACGAAAAAACGACAGCAGCCTTGCGAAGGCATACTTGGCCCCTTTGGGACCCGACTTCACCAAAAACACCGATGGCCGCTCGGTGATCTCCTCTTTGCTCGGAATATGCGACAACCCGCTCGGTCGATACGCCTTTGGCAACCAAGCGCTGTATAGATCACGCGAGGCCCCCAAGATCTCCGCAATCAACGGCGGCGAACGCAAGTTGTCTCGCAAATCAAATTTCTCTGTCTGGTCGGGACCTCGGAAAAATTGACGACTCACATCCGCCCAATCAAAAAAGGTCGGACGTGCCGTCTGCCCCTCATCCCCCGCCAACAAACACACCACCCGACCCGCCGCTCCCTTGTGCGCGACAGATCCTTTTGGCTCCAACTGCTCGCCCATTTGAGCGTGCTCTTGCAAACGCGCCCAAAACCGCGACAGCACCCGAAACTCTAGCGGCGTCAAATCTTGGATCTCATCCACCACGATCCAATCCACACCCCGCAATCCCTCCGGGATCTCTCCCCCACCCTCCAATCGCCCCAAAGCCCACAACGCCAAAAACAACGGACGAAACAACTTCAACAACGTGAATTGCTTTTCTTCATCCTGTTGCGAGACCTCTCCACGACGTTCACTCCGACGCATCGCCTCTTCTTGCGTCCTCTGCAAAAACTGCAACACCTGCACGACGCTTTGACCATCCCGTCCCAAGACTTCTTGACGATGCTTCAAATACGCATCTCTCTGAAACTCCCATGCCACCGCCCGTTGCACACCCTCCAAACGGCTCCCCCCTCCCACCGCTCGCGGAAAACAATAACGCCCAAAAACCTGCCCATACATCTCCGCAAACAACAACTCCCACGCCCCCTCCCACCGCTGCAACGGCGTATAACGCTTCTCCGAAAACGTCGAAAACAACCGCCCCAACTCCTCCTCATGCACAGAAAACAGCGCCGATTCTTCTTCCCCCGCCAGCCTCGCCCAAAAAGACACCAACGGCAAACAAGACACCCGCGTCGGCGTCTCCAAAGAACGAAAAAACGCCTCCGCTCGCTCCACCAACCGCTCGCTTAACGTCAAGTACAACACGTGCCGCGCACCATCGTTCTCCGCCGACGCCAACGTCGACAACCACAACGACGTCGTCTTGCCTGTCCCGGGCAGCCCCTTTAACAAACGCAAGGCCGCCCGTGAGTGCGCCACTTTGTACTGATCCAACGAATACGGAGACTCCATCATCCCATCCGCTTCGTTAAAACACACCACCATCCGCAGTCTTTCAGGAGAGACCCTTTGGTACGCTTCGATCTCTCCTTCTGATAATTCTTCTGATGTCTCGTCATGATGCCGCAAGATCCGCAAGTAGATCTCTTCTCTGCGACCTCCCTTCCATGACATCGCCGAACCCGTCTTCCACCACAGATAATAGTGGTAGCCTTGCACAGGCGAACGCAGCCACCCCTTCGCAACACCTTGGATCGCTTTGTAACTATTGCTCTGGCCTGTCGCCAAAAATTGCTGCAACAACAGCGTCACCCTCCGCCGAAAAGTCTCTTGTGCAAAGCTTCCTTCTTCTAATTGAGCCACCAGATCCCTGTGCATAGACACCACATACAGTTCTTGGCTGTCGTACATCCCGATGCTCCTTGGCTTGACTTGACAGGATCGCCGCAACTTTGTACAGCTTGGATCTTCTCTTCGTGCTTGGCCATCTTACAGATCTGCCCAGAAAGCCCAAGTGCTGCTCCCTTCACACAACAAGGCTTCGCTCCCAAAAGGTAGGTCTTCCTTACTTTGGTTCTTTCTCGGTGATCTTTGCAATCCTTTTCTTCCTCTTTCGATACAGAAAGGTTCCACCATGTCTTTCTCTTTCCTTCACATCGAACGCCACGACGATATCGCCTGCATCACCCTCCAGCGCAAAGAAGACAACAGCATGGATCGCGCTTGCTTGCAGGAGATCATCGATTGCCTCGATCACATGGAAGAAGACCACAGCGTCAAAGCCATCCTCTGGACGGGACATGGAGAAAAATACTTTAGCACAGGCATCGATCTACAATGGTTCACCCAAGCAGGACCCGATGCTCTCCCCGGCTTTATGCGCAAGATCGCCGAGATGACCCACCGCACCCTGATCTTTCCCAAGCCCACTGTCGGCGCATTCAACGGCCACTGCTTTGGCCTCGGTGCGATCTGGTCTTGCGCCTTTGACTTCCGCTTCATGCGCCAAGATCGCGGCTGGTTCTGCTTTCCCGAAGTCGACGTCAATATCCCCCTCGCTCCCGGCATGCGCGAACTGATCTGTGGAACCCTCCCCTTCTCCACCACCAACCGACTGCTGCTCACTGGACAACGTGTCGGCGGCGAAGACGCCGTACGCATGGGCATCGTCGAAGCTGCTTATCCCAAAGACACCCTTCTCCAACAAGCCCTCGCCTTCACCCGTATCCTCGCCTCCAAAGAACAAACCATCTACGCCAGTCTCAAACACGACCTACGCCGCGAAGCCATCACCGCTTACGCCACTTATCTTCAAGAAAATCCTCCCGCCTGATCTTTTGTCTCTCCGATGCAACGGGCGATTCGATGAAACGTGACACCGTTGCATGGTTTTGCGGGGCTTTGCCCCATACCCCACAAGGGAGCGCGGCTCCCTTGACCCCGTATCGGCGGAACGAGTAGACGTTTTTCAAACCCACGACTGCGCCGCTTGAACGTCCGCGAACACGGGGTTTATGTCCGCGACGAAAGTCCTGCCCATCAAAAAGACAGCAAAAGCGAGATCCCAAGCAAAGGAGCACGTCGATCACACGATGACCCACCACCAAACGAAATGGATACGGGAGCTTCGGTGGATACAACATCTTCGGTCGGGCGTTCCGTTGTTTTGGCTTGTTTCGATGCCTCTTCTTCTTGACGCAGCGCAATTCACCCAGATCCGTCCATCCCGCACCTTTTCTCGAACAGCCGAATTTCGCCATTTTACCGAACAGATCCAACTCACCGAACAGCCTTGGCAACAGCACAAACAACGATGCGGTTGGCATCTCTTTGTTCACTTTCATCCACGCGGCCGATCTTCCTTTCGCTACGGCCCATTCTACCGAGGATTTGTTCTTCCATCGACCTCCCGACCTGCGATCCGCGCCCGAACCTTGGTGCTGTTGCTCGGACTCTTTTGGGACGCCGCACAACAAGAACAAAGCGCAGGCGCGCTCTCTTGCACACAACGACAAACTCGTATCCTTTCCGTCTCTCTACCCGGGACACTACCCGCCCCACCAACGCCCCCACCCGATCGCTCTCTCTCCAAACCGCCCAAACCACCGATGCCTTCTCCTATCCCCCCCAAACCGCCCAAACCACCGACGCTCCCAACCACCGCCCGAGCCACGCTCCCACCTGCCCGCCCCTCCTCCCAACCCACCTCGCTTCCGTTGTCATCGCCCACGTCCTCACCCACTCCGCCAATCAAACGCCCCTCCTCCCGCCCTGTACCCTCCGCCCAAAACATCCCGTTGGACTTCACCTTGGGCGGCCACTTGACTCCCTTTATTGGCTTCAACGGCAACTTGATCTGGGCAAGCTCGATCACAACGCTCTACTGGCCTACATCACCGTGGCGGATGCGCATTGAGGCCACTGGCGGACGCTATGACGACCCCAACCAAGGCAGCCAGATCATCGCCCAGATCAACGCCTTGGCCGAATGGGTTCCTTGGCGCTCGCGCTTTTTCTCGTGGGATATCCATCTCGGACTTGCGCTGATCTTTTCTTGGACTTACAAAGATCTCGGTAGCTACTTGTGGATGACGCTCGGGATCCAAGGCGGAACCGCTTTTTCTTGGCACCCCATCGATCGACTCAGCCTTTTTCTACGCCTCGATATCGCCTACTATCCCTTCCGTACGCCAGCAAAAGATGATACCTCTTATCGCCACCTCCATGATTCCTATCTTCTCCCGATACTCGGCGCTTCATGGAGATTCTGAGAACTCCCCGTAAGCGCGACACAGTCTATCAAAACCCGTGCTCGCGCCACTCCAAGCAGCAGAGTTGTCTGTCTGAAAAACGTTCATGCACTCCGCCAACGCAGAGTCAAGGGAGTCGCGATCCCTTGCGGGGTGTGGGGTCGAACCCACAAAACAAACCCAACCACGCAAGCCCTCTCTCAAAAAAATTTGAAATATCGGCTTCTCTCTTACAACGAAGTGTTTCAGAGCAAAAGCAGCCTGTTGGTTCGCTTGGTTCATCGGAGCTTTTTGGATCATGTTGCCGTCACTCTCTCCTCCACCGACGCAAGGCCCTATCCCATCGGCTCCAACAGAGCATGAACACGATCTTGCGCTCGCCACGCGCATCCTCGCAGGAGAACGCAGCGCATTTGCCCAACTCTACGAGGCTTGCGCTCCTGCTCTCCTGCGGCGACTCACCCGCATGACGGGGTCGATCGATCACGCCGAAGACTGCTTACAACAAGTCTTCGCGGAAGCCCTGCGCGCCTTGCCACAATACCGAGGAAAAGGGCGTCTTGAGGCTTGGCTTGAACGCATCGCCACCCATACCGCGATGGGCTGGTATCGCAAAAAGTACCGCTGGCGCTCATTTGTCGAACAAGTGGTCGAGCAGCTCACCCCCGAATCCACGCTCCCTCAGCCCGACCCCTTGCCCGAACAAATTTTTCTTCACGAGGAGATGAAAGCCGTGGTGTGGCAACTTCTGGATCGACTCAGCCCTCGAAAGCGCATGGCTCTCGTGTTGTGCGATCTCGAAGGACGCACCATCGAAGAAGCTGCCGAACAGATGGATATCCCCGTCGGTACGGCGGCTTCTCGTCTCTTTCACGCACGTCAAGACTTCCGAAAGATCGCCCTCGCCGAACTGCGTCGTCAGGGCCTTGATGTGGGGGATTGGATCCATGATTGATCACACAAACAAACAAACCACCCCAAAAACGTCTCCAACCCCCGTTCTCTCGACCTTATGGGCGTCGGCCTCTTTGCGCGAAACCTACGACGCTTGCCTTCCCTCCCCAGAACAAGAGCAAGAAAGCCTCGCCAAAGTTCGACGCCTGCTATCTCAAGACTTTTCGCCCTCGCCCAGCACTTCCTCCAACACATCCCCAAAACGGCCTTGGTTCCGCATCGCATGGGCAAGCATCGCAACCGTCGGAGCCTTCGCTTTTGTGCTTTTCCTCTGGCCGTATCTCGAACCCCTCGAACCCTTCACTCTCCAAGGCATCTCCCCCACACAAACACAAAAAGACGGTTCGACCCATTTCCAAACAGACCAATCCACCGCAACCATCGCCTCCAAAGGCCACTGGTCGGTCGTCGTGGCCCCACGCTCTAGCATCATCCTCCAACGCAAAGCCGCCCGAAACACCGCCCTCCAACTCGCACACGGCCGCGTCCAAGTCGCCGTCACTCCCCAACAATACGAGTCCTTCACCGTTCATCACAAACGCTGGCAAGTCCGCGTCAAAGGCACACACTTCGCCGTCTCACAACACGCACACACCTTGCGCATCGAAGTTTGGACAGGACAGGTCGAGATCCACAACGCCTCTCACCCAGATCACTCCTCTCACCCGTTTCGCCTCAACCAAGGCGAAGGTGCGCACATCGACCTTTCCACTTCTCGCGTCCGTCGTTTTCCCGTCCCTCCTCTTTCGCTCCCTCCCCAACAGCACCTATCATGGGCCTCCAAGCTCTCTCCCACGCTCTGCGCACAATACGCGCTCGATCTCCCCGCTCAAACCAACCTTCCCGCCCCGCTACGCGCACAGATCCTCCAACACCTCCTCGCCTCCCTCCTCTTCCGCAGCGAGCCTTCTCTCTGGCTCCCCTTGCTCGAAGCACAACAGCGCCTCGAACAAGATCCCCTCGCCCAAGAAACCGCCCTCTATCTACTCCTCCAACGCTGCTATTCCACCGCCCCCACCCGTTGCCTCCCTCTCTCCACTTGGTACATCGAGCACTTCGCCAAACGCGGGATGCGGCCCTTCCTTGCTCGAATCCACTTTCTCCGCGCCGATGCCCTCGCCTCCCAACCCCACTCCGCCAAACAAGGACTCCTCGAACTCAAAAGCTTCCGCGAAACCTTCCCCCAAGGTCTCGATCGCCGCCGCGCTTGTGATCGCATCAAGATCACACTCCAACACACTTCTCTCCCTGATCTGCGATCACTGTCCGAAGAGATCGGTGTAAAAAGTCTTTGGTTTTCAAGACACTGCCCCTTTTCAAAATAAAGCCCGCAGTACTGGTGTGATCGCAAAACGTAGGGGCAGACCCCTGTGCTGCCCAACAACAGGGCGTTTACAACAAACCTTGGCGACGTTTCGATCACGCATCTCTCAAATATCGTACATCAGGTGTCCCAAACCAACAGCCCTGCCGCGAACACAGGGATGTTTGCCCGCAAGCCACCCCAATCAAAAGATCGCTCCACTCTTCATAGGACTTACGCAGTTCGATACGAAAAAGGCCCATGTTCGGGCGCGGGCGGTTCGCGAACCGCCCCTACAACGGGTTGATTCTTCACGCTTTCCCTCTTCAACTGCGTAACTCCTATCTTCAAGCCATTCCGATCAAAAGATCGATCCACTTTTTTTGATAGATCGCCACCCCTCTCGCAACGTGTGGCGTGAATGAAAAAGAAACAGAGTCCAGTATGTCTCACCAACGCATACTCGCTCACTTCACAAACCAACGATCTTACAGACAACGATGCGTATCACTCTTTTTTTTCTCTTTTCTTTTTGGTTTCTTTGTCTCCATCTTGGCTGCGCGATCTTCGTCGATGGAAATGGTAAGATCTCCGAACAAACCCTTCCCATCGACAACTTTCAGACACTTCATCTTGATTATACTTTTCAAGTCAACGCACAGCCCAACGCCGCATATCGCGTCGTTGTTCGTGCAGATGAAAATATCTGGCCTTTTTTGGACATCAAAAAAACCAATGATCAAACGCTTTTTCTCGGAAGAAAAAGTACGATCTTTTCAAACACCGTCAAAGGAAGCCTCGAAGCAACGGTGGCCATGTCCTCGTTTTCTTCGGCGAAAGTGACCAATGCAAGCCGACTTACGCTGGGAGCCTTTGCTTATACCGAAACTCTTACGCTCGATATCATCGGTGCTTCCGAATGTTCGGCCACTTCGCTTTCAGCGAACAGTGCGCAGATCAACGTCTCAGGAGGCAGTCGGCTCAGCCTTGGTGGGAACATCGCAACGCTCAAGATCGAAGCTTCTGGAGGAAGTACGCTCGATCTCAGCGGACTGACCGCACAGATCGCCGAGATCACGCTTTCAGGAAAAAGCCAGATCAATCACCTACAATTCGCAAACAACGGTCGACTTCGCGTCCGATTATCGGGCGCAAGCACGCTGCGTTATACAGGTTCGCCCGAGATCGAGATCCTCGAAAACTCAGGCGGTAGCCAAATCATTCAACAATAGAAGTGGCGCGTTGGGTTTATTTTGTGGGGTTGGAACCCCAAACCCCACAAGGGACTCACGCCCCTTGACCCCGTGAGGGGCGAAAAGATCGCAGGCTTTTCAAAACAACGACTCTGTCGCTTGGACGGGCGCGATCACGGCTTTTTTGCCGCGCAACGGCTCAATAAACCACGAACAATATCTCGCTCTTCTCCTCTTTTTGGGGCTTGGCAGAGCCCTGATGTGGTCGTCTTTCTTGAAGTGAGTTGACAACCTACAGGAAAGACGGCCACTTCCCTTTCGGGAAGACCTTTTCTTCTCTGCACACGGCCCAGATTGCTCAGATTTGTTCTGATATGTAAATAGATCGTTCTCTTGCAGCTTTTTCTATCAAGAAACGAAGCATCAAAACCCCCCGTGTTCGCGAGGCTTCAAGCGGCACGAATGTTTGTAAAAAAACCTCCGTTCACCCCGCCAAGTCGGGGTCAAGGGGCCAGCGGTCCCTTGCGGGGTTTGGTACCTCGCCCCATAAAACAAAAATAAAACCAACCCGCTATGTTCACAAAACAACAAACCACCACGAAGGAGTCTCTCCAATGAATACCTCATTTTCTCGTTGCCCGCGCACCCGAACCGACAAAACTATTTTCGAGATACTTTTCTCAAAAGCCCTGTCGATGGTGCTTTTCTCTGTTCTTGCGGTGCTTGTGATCGGATGTGGGCCGGGCCTTGTGGGTTCAGGCCCCACGATCACACAAGGGCTTTCGATCCAAGGCGTGCAACGCATCATCGTCCACGATTCCCTCAACGTACACATCTCCTACAGCGAGCAAGAAAAAGCCGATCTATCGGGCCATAGCAATCTGCTCCCCTATTTCAAACACGAGCAAGTAGGCGACACGCTGAACTTGCGACTGCATCACGGGGCGCAAATCCTCGAAGGTGATCTGACGGTGGTGCTTGCCCTTCCGCGATTACGCGAGCTGCGCGTGGTCGATGGCAGTCGCGTTCATCTCAAAAGGCTCGAAACGCGGGGCGATCTGCGTCTCGATTTCTCAGGAATGTCCGATATCCGAATCGATCTGCACACCGACGCACAAGTCGACATCGACATCAACGGCAGCAGCCGCGTCCAAGGGCAGCTTCGCGCCAACGTCATCCGATGGAAACTGACGGGAAACAGCCGCGCTTTGGCCCGCGTCCACGCCGACCAAAACCACCTCGACGCAAGCGGTAGCAGTTGGGTGGAATTTGTGGGAGAGAGCAACCTCTTTCAGGTCGGATTATCGGGAGGTAGCAAAGGCTTCTTCTCTTCGCTCAAGGCCCAAGAGATCGACGCTCATCTCAGCGGCGCAAGCCAAGGCATCGTCAGCCACGACGGCAGCTTGCGCGCCCTGCTCGAAGGCGCAAGCAAGCTGTTTTGTCGCGGACAACCACATATCGAAAAACTCGACACCACGGGCGGTTCTGTCCTCGAACCCATCCAATAATCCATCCCTCCGCCCCCCCAAAAACAACCACCAAACTGATCAAGATCCGATCTGAATCACGGCCTCGATAAAAAGCCCGTGTTCGCGCCACTCCAAGCGCCACCGTCGTTCGATTGAAAACATCTATTCACCCCGCCAAATACGGGGTCAAGGGAGCGTGGCTCCCTTGCGGGGCGTGGGGCAGCGCCCCACCAAAGACAAAAACCACACCAACAAAACCAACCCAACGAACAATCGCCCCACCCGCGCTCAAAATCTCGAATCAAGCCATCTCGACAACGACGGAAGCGCCCATCCCACCGCCGATGCACAAGGTCGCGAGGCCGCGTTTCAACCCATGTTGTTTGAGGGCGTGGAGGAGCGTGACCAAGATCCGCGCACCGCTCGCACCGATGGGATGGCCCAAAGCGATTGCACCGCCGTGTACGTTGGTCTTGGCGGGATCGAGGCCGAGTTCTTTGACCACAGCGAGGGCTTGGGCGGCGAAGGCTTCGTTGGCTTCGATCAGATCCAGATCGCCAACCGCCCAACCGGCCTTTGCAAGGGCTTTTTGGGAGGCAGGGATCGGCCCGATACCCATGACTTTGGGATCGACTCCTGCGGTGGCATAACCGCGCAAAAAGGCCATCGGCTTGAGTCCCAAAGATCGGGCCTTTTCAGCGCTTGCGAGGATCAAAGCAGCGGCACCATCATTGATCCCCGAAGCGTTTCCTGCTGTCACACTTCCGCCTTTTTTGAAGGCGGGCTTGAGTTCAGCGAGTTTTTCAAACGTAGTGGCGCGGGGATGTTCGTCTGTTGCGAAAACAACGGGTGCGCCTTTGCGTTGGGGGATCTCGACGGGGACGATCTCTTCTTTGAAAGCGCCCGAAGCGATGGCTTGCGCAGCACGCTCTTGGCTGGTCAACGCGAAACGGTCTTGTTCTTCGCGGGAGATGCCGTATTGTTCGGCGACATTTTCAGCGGTGATGCCCATATGGATATCGTGAAAAGCATCCCACAAACCATCGTGGATCATCATATCGCGCACTTCGCTGTGGCCCATCCGAGCGCCCCAACGCGCACCATCCATCAAAAACGGGGCGCGGCTCATATTCTCGCAGCCGCCTGTCACCACGATATCTGCATCGCCTGACTGGATCGCTTGTGCGCCCATCATCACCGAACGAAGGCCCGATCCGCACACTTGGTTGATCGTAATCCCCGAAACGCCTACAGGAAGGCCGCTGCGAACAGCCACTTGGCGCGCCACATTCTGCCCCAAACCGCCCTGCAAGACACAGCCAAACACCACGTCATCGACCTGTTCTGCCGAAACCCCCGCTCGCTTGAGTGCTTCGCGCACCACGATCTCGCCAAGCTGGGCCGCCGAGACCTCTTGCAAACTCTTCCCAAATGCCCCAATCGCCGTACGTACCGCGCCAAGGATCACGATCTCTTTCATCAAATCAAGCCTCCCAAAAAAAACGCCTACACCGCGCTCAGCCCGCTGCCTACGCCTCTTTTTACGCGCTCGGCTCGCTGCCTACGCCTCTTTCTACGCGCTCGGCTCGCTGCCTACGCTCTCTCGTGCCTCCCTTATCACGATCCCCCACCGCTACTGTCAAGAGGCTCCATCCATTTCGCCAACACGATCTCGCCACACCCGCTTATACCATCGTGTAATCGGGGGCTTTGCCTGCAAACCTCGTCGCCTCCGCTCTGGAGATCAAACAAATGACTGTGCTGCATGAAAGACGGCGAACGCGAAGCTCTGAAGGAGAGTGAATCGCCTTGCGTTTGCTCTTGTTACAAACGTAGTGCTGTCTCTTCTGTTTGCGTGAGATGAGCAAAAGAACACCGTTGGCCTCGATCAAACAAAGCATCTTCCTCTTTCAACAGCCAAGCATAAGAAAAGATCGCGTCAATACTTCCCCCCAAACCATTCTCGATCCGCCATAATGTCGAGCAAGAATAGCCTTTCGGCAACATCTCCACATCCGCCAAAAAGCGGCTTAACTTGGCGATCTCACCCAACGTCCATCCCTCCTTCTTCATCGGTTTTTTTCGAAAGACTTCAAGGTCGACGTCTGCTTTTTGCAAAGTGTCGAGGATCTCCAAACGAGGAAACAACATCCGCGCTCTCGCGACTGCAAGATGGTCACCGATCTCGGAAAGGTAGGCATTCAGTTTGTTCATCTTTCGTTCCTCACTCTCAGCGTGTTCGAGAAAAAAAGCATCCGCAACCACGGTACTCGCCGAGAGAAGTGATCCAAAAGCAACACTTCGGGTGAACAAATTTACTTTTTTACGCCCCCTCGCTCGAAAGAATACGATTTATCCCCCATCATCCGATGTTTATCGAATTTTACGGATCTCAGATTCCGCGATATTGCAGTAGTGATCGATCTTTTCACGGTACGTCTTTTTCTCGCTCATCGCAGAGATAGGCCGCAACAGCTTTGGACGACCAATGGCTCCTGCCAAACGCTCGATTTCTTGTTCTCCGCAACGCTCCAGTCCGGGAGAGTGATCTATGCAGATATTGTGTAACTCCTTCATACTGCAAGCAAAATGACATGGAGGTGGCTGAGATCCAAAGCGTCCCAAAAAACGACAACGTTCTCGACAAATGCTTCCACAAGCACGCGCAACGATCACTCGCCGTTTACAGATCTCTTTGTAATCCATCACAAGATTCGGCCATACAGGACGCAAGATGCTTTGGCAGATATCTTGGCTCATAAAACACGAAGAAGCCAACAACAACGACAACAAGCCCAAGATCCCAAGCCAACGCCTCCAACGAAAACTTCGCTTTTCTCGCCCTTGTAACCACTCGATCAATTCTTTGATTTGTTTTTCTGGGAAAAAGATCAACAATAATTTATCTTCTATCGACCGAGACTTTTTCGCAAATCGCAAAGTATCCAGCGACTGTACTTGCTTTGGCCAAAAAACCGCCTCAACGCGCTCTTTTTGTCTTTCCAAAGAAGGTGCCAGCGCGTCGTAGCCCGAAGCTGGCAGCAAAAAAACGGTGTCGCCAAGAAGCGGGTTGGAGCCGTCCATCTCGCTTACCGATGAACTCAAAAGAATCTCCAACTTTTCCGGTAGCATCGAAGGAACAGAAACACCTCCGTCTGAAAAAACCAGCCCAGAAGCCCATACATTCGAGCGCGACAGCCGAAAAGGACGCACACAATCCGCTGCAGCCAACAAACAAGACAACGTTGCGGAAGCTCCGCGCCATTCATGTGCCAACGTGGTATTCGAGGACGGATATTTTTTCCACCAGAAACGCAAAGCATCGTTTTCTTCTGGGAAAAAAGCTCCAAAAGCCTGCCTCGCTTGTGGCAACGCGAAAGCTTCGGACGGAAATAACTCATACCCTTTCGGGACATCAGGGGTTTTCGTCACGCAGATTTGGGCATACCCAATCTTTTTGTTGGGGAGAGCCAAAGGAAAAAAAAGCGACGTCATCGATCACTCCTTCGATTGCGTGATTTAGCAGTCTTCATCTTTGCTAAAGACCATCACACGAAAAGGAGATTGAAGAGGATCGAAATGAAGTTGTTCGACAAAAAGGATCTCTTGGCCTTCCATCTCTCGACCGAGAGGTAAGGTACAGATCGGATCATCCACCTCCTCGCCAAGATAAAAAGCCAACCACCATCCGTTCGGGCTTGGTTCCGTCGCTTTCCATGTTAAATCCAAATAGCCTCTGCCGTCCGATGCTCTCTGCAAATCCAAACGGAACTCAAATTGGCCAAGATGCCAAGCAGAAAAATCTACCTTTTTTTCCAAGCGCTCTCCTCCTGAAGCAGAAGATAATCGAACCTGTCCTTGAAGACACCAAGGAGGCTGAAATTCAAAAGGATTGGCTTCTGGTGTTGCAACGAGCAGTGGCATCTCGCCGTGTTGAATGGCTCGGACGGCTTGTGGAGGAAGAATCCCTCGCGCCTGTAAATGCTTTGACCACCGCTGGAGAGGAGCAAAAAAATCTGACTTCATGGTTTCTGTCCTTACTTGTTCATAGAATGAAAAGGTAACCTTCTTTATAAAAAAGAGAGCGTGAAAATCTTTCTATCTCTTATTTATTTTCATTTTAACGAAATATCTGGATATGAAAATAACTCGTTCTCTGTATTTAAAATCCAAGCATACGTATAAATAGATTCCATACTTCCTCCTGCACCTCTTTCGATTCTACGAAATGTTGCATAAGAATAACATTCTGGCAACATTTTAATATCCTCTAAGAAACCATTGAGTGCAACGATCT
This sequence comes from Myxococcota bacterium, assembly GCA_023150835.1. GTDB lineage: Bacteria > Myxococcota_C > UBA6777 > UBA6777 > UBA6777 > JAKLKB01. Next base: position 27,376 of record JAKLKB010000090.1, read on the forward strand.
CCGAGAGACTCCATCCGACATTCTCACTTCGCTTGAACGTTGCGGTGTCCAACAGATGCTTTTTCAACGCGCTTGTCACTTCCGCACGTGGATCGCGCATATTTCTCCGAGCAACAGCAAAATACTTCCCTATATGAAGCAAATATTTGTCCAATTGATCCATCTCTCACTTACCTTTGTGTTATAGGATGATGGTGGTGCTATTTTTAATAGCACTCCCCGATCAAAATAAGCACAAATACGCAGCAAAAACCTCGGAACATCCGAGAATTGTTTTTTTTGAGCGCAATTATACACAAAGGGGAGCGCTATAAACATCTATTTTGCGAGAAAATTTTAAACAACACGCACCGAGCCGGGAGCCTGCCTCTTGTGAACAGAATAGTACACACAAAAGCGATCTCGATCTTTTCGCCTCATGAAAAAAACGGCCAAGCGAACTATCGCCTCTTTATGATCGCGAGTACTGTGCACTTCACGAAGAAAGTCGTCCACAATATGCAGCGCAAGAAGCTTGGGGCTCGGGTGAAAGATCACGTTGTTTTCTTGCATACCACCGAGCAGGGCGCAGCGTTGGAATGTTGTGAGGAGGATGTTTACAACGAAGGCAACCGCATCGACAACAAGTGATACAAACGAAGTCGCAGCGATGACTGCGCACCGACGAGCAAACGTGGACGTACCAAGGAGCCGACAAGGCCATCTAGCGACCACACGCAATGGAGATGAACAAGCAAAGACAAGTCCGTTTCGGCGTGGGCGTCTGAAACGGACAACGAAACCAAATCAACGAAGTTTTATCGCAGAACTCCACTTCCAACAACCGCGTTGTGAAAGCCGTCAAACGTACCGCTCACCTTGATGGTTGAAGATCTGCGGCCTGCCGTGTCGGTGTATTTGGTCAGAGTCAACAATTTTTCATCAGATGAAAAGACAAGAAGGCAACGATGAGGGTACAAAAAAACGAAAGGTTGAAACGCAAACCAACCTATGATCAAACAAAGCCACGGAGATTTTGTTTCATGGAATTCAAAAATGCACTCGGAGTACTTTCTATTGCAGCCATTTTCGGAATAACTGCACTCTATTTCTCGTCCTCATCG
>JAKLKB010000091.1 GCA_023150835.1 Myxococcota bacterium
GCTCCTCCCCCTGCTGCGGCTTTTACACCTCCTCCTCCCCCTGCTGCGGCCTTTACACCCCCCGCACCAGACTTCGCGCTTACTCCCGATCGAAACTATCTTGCCAAAGCCCTCGAAGGCTCGCGCAAACGCTTCCGCCACCCTGCCGCTGCCCCTTCCTCGGCAGTCGAAAGCGCTCAAACCGAGTACATCCGCCAACTTTCACAAGACGTCATCACCCGCATCGCTTGGGAAGTGGTCCCCGAACTCGCCGAGATCATTATCCGCGAAGCCCTTTCCAAACAACCCCGCTCCTAATCCCCCCATGCAAGTGTTCCTCACAGATACACCACACAAACAGCTTGCGACTTTCCACCCCCTCCCTTCCCCTTTGCGTAACATCTCTCGGAAAAAAGAAGGCTGATCGCATGGAATGGCTAATTCGTTTACGACTGAGTGGTATCGTGGTGTTATTGGGCCTTTTCGTCGGAGGCATCGGGGCCTTGGTCGGAGCAAAACTCCCGTTTTGGTTGATCGGCTTGTTGATCTTTGGTGCGTCCATGTTGTTTTTGCCCGTCCCACGGCTTCCACACGCTTATTCACAAGAGGACTTGGAGAAAGAACTCCATGATATGCAGCGCGCCCTCTCCGAGATCCGCCTGCTCGAAGAAAAACTCACTCCGATCCAACAAGAGATCCAAGACGCTGGCCTCCTCAAACAAGAACAGATCAAAGCCCTCGATCTGCGCTTTCAATCTCTGCGACAGATGACACCCGAAACCACCACCACCCTCCGAGAGCTGTTGTTTGGCGACCAACGGCGCACGCTTTCGGTGATCGTCGTGATGCTTTCTCTGATGGCCCTTGCCGCCGCTGGCTTTGTCCCAACCTTCGGACGTTGGCTCTTTTAATCAGACAATAGGCCCATTCCGCACCTCGTAGGACTTACTCTCCCCCCCTCGCCTCTTCGACAGAAGGGAGAGGGGGCCGGGGGCCGAGGACGACGCGACCTCTGCTCCTGTCAGATTCCCCCGCCTTTTGGGCTTTACAGAGAAGGTGTCCGAGCGTTCGCAACCTGTCGCTGCCCAAGCACAGGGCATCTGTGTACTCTCCTTCGATCACAGATCACTCGGGTATCGTCTAAGTCCTCTCACACCTCAGATATCTGGAGCCTGTCGTGCTAGAACATCCATCCAAGACACCCGCCCCGTGGACCCACGCTGAACTCGATCAACTCATCACCAAAGCGTTCGAGGAAGACACCACAGGCGGCGATATCACCTCCGAAGCGATCTTCCGCCCTCACCAACGCGTCATCGCACGTGCGATCGCCAAAGCCCCTCTCGTGGTCTGTGGCCTCCCCGTCGCTGAGCGCGTCTTCTCTTGGCTCGATCCAGCCACCCGCTGGACCGCTCATTGCGAAGAAGGCCAACTCGTCACACCTCAAACGGTCCTGTTTACCGTCGAAGGAGCCGTACGCTCGGTGCTTTCCGCAGAACGCATCGCCCTCAACTTGCTCCAACATCTGAGCGGTATCGCGACCCACGCACGACAATTCGCCGAGGCTGTCGCAGACACACACACCCGCGTCGTCGATACACGCAAGACCTTGCCCGGGCTGCGGGTATTCCAACGCTACGCTGTCCGTGTCGGTGGATGCTTCAACCACCGCTATAACCTCGGAAGCGGCGTCTTGATCAAAGAAAACCACATCCGCGCCGCTGGCTCGATCGCACGCGCCGTCCAAGCCGCCCGACAATACGCCCCTCACCTCCTCAAGATCGAAGTCGAAGTGACGAATCTCGATGAACTCTTACAAGCCCTTTCTGTCCAAGCCGATGTGATCTTGCTCGACAATATGTCCAATGAGATGATGCGCGAAGCCGTCCAATTGACCGACAAACGCGCCCTCTTAGAAGCCTCGGGTAACGTCTCCCTCGAACGTGTCCGTTCTATCGCAGAAACGGGCGTCGACTTTGTCTCTGTGGGCGCACTCACACACTCCGTCCGCGCTGCCGATATCAGCCTGCTTGTTCACCTCGAAGACCTTTCCGCGAATCCCTCTCACACCGAATCCCCTGCTTTTCTTTCCACACAACCGAGTGCATCGACCTCCTCCCCTCCCCTCCAACCCGCCCCTCGCACTTCGTTCTCCTCGCTCTCCCCCAAACAGGCCGATGCCTCCGCCATGACCTCGGATGCCTCCTCCGCCTCATCCAGCCCTCCTGCTCTGCCCTACCTGAACCTTGACCAAGCCCTCGCCAAACAAGAAGCCCCCGTCGGTCCCTATCTCCCCGCTGTGCAACCCTTCTACATCGAAGTCGCCTCCGATCTCGCAAAGCGCCTTGGCATCCCTCCGTCTCCATCCCAAAAATCCGAACTATCCGACGCCATCGAAGCCGCAACTTCTCCATCCCAAAAATCCGAACTATCCGACGCCATCGAAGCCGCAACTTCTCCATCCCAAAAATCCGAACTATCCGACGCCATCGAAGCCGCAACCAAGAAACAGACCGATCCTCCCGCACAAAGCCTGCCTCCCTCGCGCTTTCAAGAGACCCTACTTCCAAAACTCCGAGAGTCTTTGTTTCTCTCACGAGGCATCCGTATCCCGAGTGGTCTGATCGAAGAAAATCCGCAGATCCGCTCGGGGCACTTTGCTTGCTGGATCGAAGGAACCCACGCAGGCAGCGGCGAGATCCCCGTAGATCGGCTGTTGGTGGGTGCCACCCCTCAAGAACTTCGGATCTTTCAGATCGAAGGCCGTAAAACCCTCCATCCCCTCAGCATGCGTGATGCCTCATTTGTCGCAGAAACCCACAAAGCGCGGCTCAAAGAAGCCTACATCCCGATGTGGAACGCCGAAGAACTCCTCGTCCTCCATCTGACCGCGATCTTGGAACGTCACGCCGAACGCTTCCTTGGCACACAAGCCCTGCGCGCCGCACTCGATATCGTCGCTCATCACGAGCCTACACTCGTCGCACAAGCCCTCGATCGCTACCCGCTCAGCACGCTCCGCCGCATCCTCTTGTTGCTCGCCGAAGACCGCCTCTCCTTGTGCAACCTCCACCGCATCCTTGAGTCGCTCCTTGAGATCCCCCTCGATATCCAAGATATCGAACCCCTCGCAGACGCCACGCGCCGATCCATGCGGCGATATCTGTGCCAGCCCTTCGCTGTTCAAGAAACCCAACTGCTCGCCTATAACCTCGCCCCCCACCTCGAACTTCTGCTCCAACACCTTTTCCTTGGGCGTCCCCTACCCGAAGGGATCTCTGCCCCCACAAGCATGGCCCCGATCCAAGCACTCTACAGCACCTTACAACGGCGCTTTCGGGCCCTACCTTCGAGCGCAACCCTCCCGCTGCTGCTGGTTCGCGATCACGCCCTTCGGCGCCCCCTCCAACGTGTCCTTCAACGCGCCTTTCCTTACTGCGGCGTCTTGTCTTGGCAAGAGATCGATCCCGATTATGACGTGATGATCATCGAAACCTTGGATCACGACGTCCTCGAATTTTCATCCCACAAAGATACCCCATAACCCCAAGACGCTCAACTCAGTCTCCCTATCCTCCGAAAGGATCGGTATGTCACAACTCAGCGAAACTCCGCTCGACACCGAAGACTTCACCCCCGAAGATCTCCAAGTGGCCGACCCCGTCGTCTTCCCGCTCGACGATCCCCCCGAAGATACTCAGCGCTCCCTCCGCAAGATCTGGGCGCGCCACCAACTCACACCTTACCTCCGCCGTTGGGAAGAAGCCTACGTCCCCAACTTCCCCAACGCGATCTGGGCCTTCGATTGGCGCGCTTGTGACGTGGGCTGTGGCTTCGGAATGTTTGTCCTGCGCGAAAGCGCCCACCATCCGTCCCGCGCCTACCTCGGCATCGAAAAAGGTACACGCCGAGGCATCGGCCTCGCCAAACGCGCCCAAGCCTCCGGGCAAAACAACCTCTTCGCGATCCACGGAAACGCCATCCCCTTACTCGCCGAGATCCCCGACCAAAGCTTCGACTTGATCACTCTCTTTTATCCGAATCCTTGGTGGCCCACCAAGCACCGGAAAAAACGTTGGGCTTTCCATCCGCTCTTGCCCAAACTGGTGTCTCTGCTCAAGCCCGACGCCACCCTGCTCCTCGCCGCCAACGAACGCTTCTACCTCTGCGAGTGGTTGTACGCCTTGCGCCATCACCCAGACGTCGCTCCTTTCCTTGTCGAAGACTACGTCGGCCCGATCCAAGAAACCGTCGGAAGAACACACTTTGAGACCAAATACCTCGAACACGGCATCGCTTGCGGAGAGATCCGCTTCAAGAAAAAGTACGATAAAAGGATAGACGAATGAACCGACCTCATGCGCGTATTCACCCCTTTGATTGCCAAACCGCTGCCATCCATTCGACGCGAGGGATCTTTTGCAATCGTACGCTGAACCTACGAACCATCCGAGCGATCGGCTACGATATGGACTACACCCTCGTCCATTACAACGTCGAACGATGGGAAGAACAAGCCTACGAGGCCACACGCCTTCGGCTCGAACGCGAAGGATGGCCTGTCAAAGGACTCACCTTCGATCCACAACGCATCGTGCGCGGTTTGGTGCTGGATCTCGAACTCGGAAACATCATCAAACCCAACCGCTTCGGATACATCACACGCGCTGCTCATGGCACGCAGATGATGGACTTCAACGAGATGCGCGAAGTCTACGCTCGCACCCTGATCGATCTCTCGGATCGACGGTATATCTTCCTCAATACCCTGTTCTCGATATCGGAAGCATGGCTGTTTGCGCAACTCGTCGATCTCATGGATCACGGCATCCTCACCCAAGTCCCGACCTACGAAGCTCTCTACAAAACAGTCCGCCACGCCATCGACACCACCCACATGGAGGGCGAACTCAAAGCCGAGATCATGCAGCACCCCGAGCTTTATGTCGAACCCGACCCCGATATCCCGCTTGCGCTGCTCGATCAAAAAAGCGCAGGCAAACGACTTTTGCTGATTACAAACTCCGAATGGTTCTACACACGCTTTATGATGCGTTACGCCTTTGATCGCTTTTTGCCCAAAGGGATGACGTGGCGCGATCTGTTTGAACTGGTCGTCGTTTCCGCACGCAAGCCGGACTTCTTCTCCCTGCGCGCCCCCGTCTTTTCAGTCGTGGACGAAGAAAATGGTCTCTTGCAGCCCTACATCTCCAAACTACAAAGCGGTGGCGTCTATCTTGGCGGAAATGCCGGCCTCATCGAATCTTCTCTCGCTCTTTCTGGCGAAGATATCCTGTATGTCGGGGACCACATCTACGGCGATGTGACGGTTTCCAAAAGCACGCTGCGTTGGCGCACGGCCTTGATCTTGCGCGAACTCGAAGCAGAACTCGAATGTGTCGAATCCGCCCGCCTTCAGCAAGAACAAATCAACGTCATGATGGAAACCAAGGAAGCGATGGAGGCCGAACTGTCAGCACTCAAACTCGATATCTTGCGCAAAGAACACCACTACGGACCCACCACCGAAACCCCCGAAGCCCAACTCCGTCAACGCGCCAAACAACTCCGCGAAGAACTGGTCGCCCTCGATAACCAGATATCCCCTCTTGTTGCCGAAGACTCCGAGCGCGTCAACCCTTACTGGGGCTATCTGATGCGCGCTGGCAACGACAAAAGCCATCTCACCCGCCAAGTCGAGCGCCATGCCGATATCTATATGTCCCGTGTCTCCAACTTCCTCTTCTATACGCCATTTATGTACTTTCGCTCTCCTCGCGGCTCCATGCCACATGATATGCCCACCCTTGAGATCCCGCCCTCTCCCCACCTCACTCCCCGCCCTCCGACCCTCTCCTAGTATAATTCCCCCCAATGATCGGCACTTTGCGTCCGAACTCCCCACCTCACTCCCTAACATTCGGACACATCGTCTGTGCTGTCGAAAAGGCCGTACGTTTGTACGTCAAAAGGCCAACCAAACGCAAAAAAGCGGATGTTCCTCGCTCGAACCACTGCTCATACGATATCCGAGTGATGTACACAGCAAAAGAGAGCACCCAGACGCCCGATGGTTGGGCAGCCACAGGGGGCTGCCCCTACGTCTTTACGATAACGCAACGGGCGGATCTCGTATCATACCACATTCTGTGGTGGTGTGAGCCTGTCCATTCGCTGCTCTATGTCCCGATACACGGGCGGTTCACGAACCGCCCCTACGCCAACATAGACGATGTGTCCGAGTGTTAGCCACACAGGGCTGCCCCACCCTGTTTACGATCACACACCCTGCGGATCTCGTATGACGCAATCCACACGTTTTTGTGGAGTGCCACCCCACACCCCTCCGTAGACGTTCGTCCCTTGACCCCGCGAGGGGCAAACAGATCACTGTTTTCCAAACCAACAGCGTTCTCGCTTGAACAGGTGCAAACACGAGTTTTTTGTCAACCGCGTAAGCCCTATCCTTCTACGGACGTAGCGTTTTGCGCAAGATATCGCGAACAAAAGGCGCGATGATACCTTGGATATACCAACGTTCTTCGATTTTTCTCAGAAAAAGAAACACATCATTTTTATTACTATCTACCTCAGAAAAAAAGAGAATATTGTACGAACCAAAAAGCTGCTCTCCGCCTTCTGCGATGCGCCTAGTGACATCTTTTTTCGCATGAACAGCGTGAGAGCGTGCGATATAGGCGTGTAAGAAGACGGTTTGCAGATCTTTGGTCAAAGCGGGAAGCTGTGCCTTGAGCGCCTCGCGCAAGGCGGGCTTCATCGTGGGTGCAAGAACATCTTGATAAGCACCGTCTTTGCGCAAAAGGCTTGCGAAAAAGTGCAAGATCGCCGCTGTGGGACTTGCTTGTCCCGGGGACAACCTCTTCGCTTGCTTCGCTCCGTACACCAGCGGCTGCACGCCAAAGGTGTGCCATCCCGCAAAGTCCCCATCGACCGCGATCGATGTCGCCGGCTCCACCCAAGGCGACGCGACCACGCCTTGCGGCTTCCATATCGTCGCTCCCATCGGCTTTTTCAACGGAACGACCGCTCCCATCGGCTTTTTCAACGAAGCTGCCCCTCCTATCGGCTTCTTTGAGGATACGCCTGCTTGTGTTTTTGACACAGCGACCGTCCCCGTGTGCTGCTTTAAGGGGGCTGCGACATCGCGTTTTGTCTTGGGTGCGCCCTGAACGTCGCTCAACGCAACGACCCGTCTCACCGAGGAAAGCCCACGCGATCTTAGTGGAGAAGTTCTGTGGGAGATGGCCGCAACGGCTCTTGTGGGTCGCGCAATGGCCGCGATGCGACGCTGTTTTGGACGAGTACGCAAAGAAGGAAAAGCGACCTGCGATGTGGAGAGAGCCTTCTGATGGGCCTGTTCGATCATCTTGAGCAACAGCGGGATCGCAGGAGTCCCGATCTTTTGAATGGCTTCTGCTGCGTAGCGACGGACGATACTGCTTGGATCATGAAGCGCACGGCCAATCTCTAGGAGCGCAAGACGGCTTTTGGGACCGATGTTTCCGAGCGTACGGATCACATAACCGCGCACAAGGGCTTGCGGATCTTGAGTGGCCTTGATCAGCGCATCGAAGGCTTCTTGCGCCTCTTGCCCCATCTCGCTCAAGGCCGATGCTGCACCGATACGGAAGTTTTCGCTGGGATGAACCAACGCCTCACGCAACGCAGCAAGGGCCGCTCCCCCCATCTGTGAAAGAGAAAAAGCCGCAGACGCTCGGACTTGGCTCACAGGATCCGCAAACATCCCGATCAACAAAGGGATCGTCGCGATCGCCCGCTCGCCCAAATCCCCCAAACGAGAAGCCGAAGCCGCACGAACACGCGCCTCTGCGTGGCGCAGCCCCAAACGCAGCATCGCGATATCTTTCGTTTGCTTGATCTGCCCGATCAACGCATCATCCGCATGGCCCACCGCCGCCATCCACCCACTAAAACAAATAAACAAGACAAAAAACAGAAAATTTCGCATGGATCGACCTCCTATCCAGTCGCAGTAAGAGTCACATAATTCAGTAGAGGCATGGGGCTTTGCCCCACACCCCACAAGGGAGCGCGGCTCCCTTGACCCCGTATGGGCCTCCGTGATCGGGGGTGTTTCAAACAAGCAGCACAGCCGCTTGAAGTGCCGCGAACACGCGGCCTTTGTCAACTACGTAAACTACAGCAAGCGACACTGTTGTTGTCCAAAAAAACATCGAACTCGTCGCCTTGTGTTGTGGAAAAGTCAAACCGCGTGCTTGACACGGAGACGAACGCCACCCACATGGTAATGGCTTGGTTATGCTGGACGTCTCAACGAAGCACCAAACTTTCTGCTCAAAAAGAGATGGAATGTTGCGCAGACTGTCTGGTATAGAAAGCCCCGTTATTCCTGTAAAGCACACAAGGATCACAAAGTCGGCATGAAAAAAACGGAACTCAACCGCCTTTTCCTAACAGAAGAAGCCTGCCATTTTGCGGCGATAGAGTCGTGCCACAAAGAAGCTTCCCTCTACAACGTCACCGACGGTAAGGCTGTAGGAACATACCTAGAACACAAATTTCAAAAATTTTTAGAACAGAAATACAACTACCAAAAAGGCAGTTCTGCGGAAGGCTTGGACTTCCCGCAACTTCTTGTAGACATGAAAGTCACCAGTATACGACAACCGCAGTCTTCTTGCCCTTTCAGTTCCGCAAGGCAAAAAATCTATGGGCTAGGCTACTCTCTTCTACTTTTTGTTTACCAAAAGTTGGACGATCTTACATCAAAAACATCGACACTCGATATCCAACATATTGTGTTTATAGAAGAAAACCGCACAGCCGATTTTCAAATGACCAGTGGCCTTTGCCAGATTATCGATAATCAAGGGAACAAAGAAGATCTTATCGCGTTTATGATGGATCGAAACCTTCCAATCGACGAGATTCAAGCCGACCAACTCGCCGAGGAGATCTTGCAGAAAAAGCCGACCATCGGTTATTTAACGATCTCAAACGCCCTTCAGTGGAGGCTGCAATATCGGCGCGCCCTTGACAACGCAGGTCAAATCGACGGGATCCTAAAGGTCAGATAGACAATGGCAAAAAAAGATTCTCGAAAAGCGGCTTTTGGAGATTTTCAAACGCCGTACAACTTGGCTCTAGAAGTCTGCTCTCGCATTTTTCATTACGAACCCACGCCCGCATGTATCGTCGAACCCACCTGCGGAAAAGGAAACTTTTTGGCTGCTTCCCTTGCTACATTTCGTTCTTGTTCGTTGTATGGATTTGAAATCAATGAAGGTTATTTATTCGAAGCACAAAAGAATCTGGTTCAAGCAAATCATCATTTTTGCTCTGTGTTTTTCAAACAAGCCGATTTTTTTGATGTTGACTGGGAGTCCTTTTTTCAGAGTATACAGGGTTCCATCGTTGTGATCGGGAATCCTCCGTGGGTGACCAATTCAGAATTAGGCCAGCTTAATTCTTCGAATCTACCTCAAAAAAGTAATTTTCAACAGCTTACGGGCGTCGATGCGATCACAGGAAAAAGTAATTTCGATATCTCGGAATGGATTAGCGTCCGATTGCTCAACGCATTGTCATCGAGAAAGGCTACGTTTGCTTTCCTTTTAAAAACAACTGTGGCGAGAAAAATACTAGAATACGCTTGGCTGCATGACCTTCCCATCCACAACACCTCGATTTTTAACATCGACGCCAAATCACACTTTGATGCAGCCGTAGACGCTTGCCTTTTTGTTTGCCAAACAGGCACAACAGGCGAAAAGACCTGCCCCGTTTACAAAGACATCTGTTCAAACGAGAGTGTCCGTACGATCGGCTACTCAAACGGTCGTTTGGTCGCCAACGTTTCGGCAAGTAAAATCGTCGCTCAGCTCAGAGCAAACACAACAGAAGAAGACTGGCGCTCGGGGATCAAACACGACTGCGCGCCCGTACTAGAATTAGTCCGAACAAATAGCACCCTGTTCAATCAATTGGGTGGGGCAGTTGAAATAGAAGAGCAGCATTTGTTTCCTTTGTTCAAAAGTTCTGACGTTGCCCACCAAAAACAACAGCAAGAGCGTTTGTTGATCGTGACGCAAAAAAAGCCAAACGAAGACACCAACCTACTAATTCAATCTGCTCCAAAGGCTTGGGCGTATTTGATGCAACACTCCAGTTTTTTTGAAAAAAGGAAAAGTAGCATCTACCAAGGAAAATCTAGTTTTTCCATATTTGGGGTGGGCGAGTACACTTTTTTTCCTTGGAAAGTCGCGATCTCTGGGCTGTACAAGTCATTGCACTTTTTAGTGATTCCACCCATCAACGGAAAGCCCGTCGTTTTTGATGATACCGTTTATTTCATACCTTGCCACTCCGAAGAAGAAGCCGCATTGAAAGCACGTTTATTAAACTCTGAGATTGCTCGCGACTTCTTCTCTGCGTTTGTTTTTTGGGACGCAAAGCGTCCGATCACAGCCCAAATCCTCAAGCAACTCAGCCTGCGCAAAGTTGCGGAAGAACTCGGCTGTTTGCGTGACTTTGATGGAATTACATCAAAAACCAACCCAGAACAAAAGCAGTCTTCCTTCCATTTTTGAGAAGCGCCTTTTTTATGGGCGGCGTTTTACAACAACCACAGTCCTCGCAAGGATATCCGCCAAGGTCTGCAAACGGCTATGCTTCGAGATCACCGTCGCGTAGCCTATCGGCGCAAGGAACAGGCACAATGCGCGCCCCAAGACCTCGCGCAGCACAGCAGCCACCCACGATATCGGCGCAGCGTCTTCAGCCCGCACCACCGAGAACCCAAGCAACCGCTTGGCAGGACTGCCGCCCCATCCCCAAGTGGTCGTCGCAAAATAAGCGAGATACGCCGATATCTGCACCACCGCCACCCACCGAGCCGAGAGCGACCACCCAAGGGCGAAAACATGACGAAAACAAGACTCCACCAACCACCACGCCGTAAAAAACAGCAGATGATCCCACAACGACGCAAAAAAACGCCATCGCATCGACACGATACGATACGCCCGCCAGATCGCAGGATCTGTCAACGCGCCGCAAGTCGAACAACGCGCAGGAGCGGGTCCTTCGGGAAAAAAGCCAGCACCACAAGCAGGGCAACGATGTTGTCTCATCTTTGAACTCGATCTGGATAAACCGATTAGGGCTTGGATTCGACGATCTGTGGCGTGCCGAACTGCTCCAAGGGCAGATCGAACTGCGGAGCCCATCCCACGACGACGATCACAAGGCGCTTGGGATCGATAAACTTCTTGGCGGCTTGTTGGATCTGTTCGGCTGTGACAGCGGCCAACTGCGCCCGATAGCGGATCAGGTGATCGGACGGATAACCGAGCAGATCGAACAGCGCTTGTTGGTACACGATCTGCGCGGGAGAATTGAAACGGAAGACATAACGATTGAGTAGCGTCTTGCGTGTCAATGCAAGCTCTTGTGCCGTCACATCAGCTTTTTCGTGCATCTTGGTCACCATCTGCTTCATCAACGCAAGCGAACGGCCCGTCGTACTCGGCTTTGAACCCGTGTAAGCAATAAAAAGTCCCCGATCTTTGGCGTCGGACAACTGTGAACCCGCAAAATAGGCCCATCCACGCATACTTCGGATCTCGGTGGTGAGACGGCTCGAAAAGCTCCCACCACCGAGGATATGATTCATAAACTCACCCGCTGCGGCCAATGGATCATGCCGTCTGGGGCCGATATTTCCGAACAAAACAAAGCTTTGCGGAAGAGGCTTGGGTACATAGATCAGCGCGGGCGGATGTTGTCGGGGAGCGGGTTTGAGCGAGGGAGGCCGAACGGGTTGGGGCAGCCAGTCTCCAAAGACCCGCTCGATCGCCGCTTGCATGGCTTGGGTCTTGAAGTCGCCCACGATCGCAAGACGGATGTTGTTGGGAACGAAATAGTGCTTGTGAAAGGCGATCAGATCAGCGCGTTGAATCGATTGAAGAGTCCTTGGATCGGCGATCTGCGCCCATCGAGAATCCTTCCCGTAGATCGCACGGCGAAGCTGACGAAAGCCGATCGCAAACGGATTGTCGTTGCGCCGCCGATACTGCTCCAACATCTGCGCTTTCTTGAGGTCGATGCGCTCTTGTGCAAAACGCGGAGAACGCAACATCGCCGCAAGGCGTTGCAACCCCCACGACAAGTCTTTGCGATGCACAGAAAGCCGAGCCAAGCCAGTTTCTTGCTCAATCGAGCTTTCGAGACGTGCAGCCTTTTCTTCGACAGCCTCGTTTAGCGCGTCAGGATCGAGTTCTCCGCTTCCGCCGCTACGCAACGTGGTTCCGACGATCTCCGCAAGCCCCGTCTTTTCGGGCGGATCATACAGCCGACCTGTGTGCGTAATCGCATAGATATCCACCAACGGAAGCTCCCGATCCTCCATCAAGTACAACAACATCCCATTTTTCAAACGAAGGATCGTCGGCTTGGGAGGCGTAAACCGCAGCGGGGCTGCTTGGATCTGCGCAGGGTGACGGCGCAAGCCGTGTGGAAGGGGCCGCAAGATCGGCGAAGGGACCGACGTTTCCGCCAACAATGCCCGCATCTGCTGATCCGCTCGCTTGCGTTGTGCTGCCGCCACCACAGGAGACTTGTGCGCCAGCCTGCCACGCCGACGCGCAAAACGCCCACCCCGCCGCGATGGAGCCTTGGCCACCGAAGTATCGCGGATCAACGTCCCAACGGTGCGATTGCTCTCCACAAAGTACGCCTTGGCGATACGCATCACATCGTCAGGCGTGATCTTTTCGATCTCCTTGTAGTGGTATGTAAAATAACGCCAATCCCCGATCGCGGCTTGGCTGTACGTCAACTGGGACGCAAGTCCCTCGTTCGAACGCAAGCCCTTGATCTGCTGCATCACCAGCTCGTTCTTGACATTTTGTAGTTCTTTGGCCGTCACAGGCTGCGCCTTGAGGCGCTCCAGTTCTCGATACAAGACTTTTTCGATATCTTGTGTTGTGTGCGGTGCGATGGGTTGTGCCGCAAAGGTAAACAGATTTGGATAGCGCGCCCCGGGATAACTGGAGGCCGAGATGCTTTGGGCGATCCGCGCCTTGACAAGGGCTTGATAGAGGCGCGAGGTACGCCCCGATGTCAGCAGGTTTTCGATCACGTCAAAGACATAATCGTCCTTGTGCGGAGCCGTCGGTTTATGGAAGCCGATCATCACGCTCGGACCCGCATCAAAGCGAACTTGGACACGGCGCTCTCCTTGCTGCTTGGGTTCGCGGGTGTGGACTTCGGGCGGCGTCTCTCCTTTGGGGATGAACGCAAATGTCCGATACAACAAAGCTTTGGTTTTCTCGATATCGATATCACCAACGATCGCCCCCACCATATTGCTCGGGACGTAGTAGCGCAAAAAGAACTTGCGCACTTCAGAGAGCGGAAGCACCGTTAGATCGCTTTGCCAGCCCACTGTCGGATAACGATACGGATGTGCGGAAAAGGCCGTCGCGATGAACTGCTCATACAAGCGGCCCATCCCACGAGACATCGCCATCCGCCGTTCTTCGATCACCACATCGCGCTCGCGGTAATACTCGCGAAACACAGGAGCCGCCAGACGACTCGCCTCTTGATGCGCCCACAACTCCAACCGATTGCTCGGCAGATTGATAAAGTAGCTGGTCAAATCTTTTCCCGTCGTTGCATTCAAGCCCGTCCCTCCGGCGGCCTGATACAAACGGCTAAACTCTTCTTTCTTGACGTAGGCTTCGTGTTGCTTTTGCAGCTTACGCAGACGCCGCTCCAAAGCACGCACCAAAAGCGTCTTCTTTCCGCGACTTTGGATCATCGCTCGCGACAACGCTTCGCCCGTACGATTGATCTCCAACAACACCTTGTGTTCTTTGGCCCAATCCCGCGTCCCCACCACCGTTGTTCCTTTGAACGCCATGTGTTCAAAAAAATGCGCGATCCCCGTCAATCCGGTCTTTTCATCCACGCCCCCCACTCGGATACGCAGATACCCCGAAAAAGTCGGCGTTGCAGGACGACGCACCAACAAAAACAACATCCCGTTCGGCAAGCGCACTTCGACCACACGCGCCCGCAACTGTGCCCCCGGATCGCCCAAAGTCTCTTGTGTCGTTGACGCGGCGGGCTGCTTCGGCGGATTCGACGGAACCACCGAATAGACGGGGCGCGATGTCGGCGGCGAGGCGTACACCGAAGCAACACAAAGCAGTCCCACCCAAAACACCGAAGAGGCGCAAAGTAAGGCCAAACCCCCGCGCCACCACGTCACGCAAAAAACACAGCGTCGTATCCAAACAAAGCTCATCAAGAACCTCCGTTGAACATTCAAAAATGTCCATAGATCGGTGTCTATGGTGGACAAAAACCCACGTTCGCGCCACATCAAGCGGCTCCGTTGTCGGCTGCCCTATAATCGGGCGTCTACGTACTCTCCTTTGCTGTGTACATCACCCGGATATCGTATTACAGGGCATGAGTATTTTGCAAAAACTTACGGATGGTGCGCCAGTATTTGTGCCAGTTGTAGGGCAAGATCGAGTTGTGGTCACCCGCTTCAAACAAGACGATCTCCTTGAGAGAACTCGCAACCCAGTCGTGGTTGCGTTGTGCGTGCGTCCAATGGATCAGATGATCGTGGAGCGTATGTAAGGCCAGAAAAGGCCCGTGATATCGGGAGAGTTTGTCTTGATGGTTGAAGTGCAAAGCCACTTGTGCAGCAAGATCTTGCTCGGAACATCCGAGGTCTTTTTCAGGATGAACACGCACAAGCAGACGTTCGAGCAGATCAGCGATCCCGCTTTCAAGGATCAGCCCACCGAGCGCAGGAACGCACGAAGCCAGATGGATCGCTGGCAACGAACCGATGGATCGGCCAAAGACGATCACTTGTTCGGGCGGTAAAGCCAGCGCACGCAAGATCGCTTCGGCATCCTGCAGCAAAGAAAGCAGCGTCGGCGAACCGCTAGAGGCCCCATAACCCCGATACTCGGCAAAACACACATCCACCCCAAGGCCAAGCATCGCTTCCGCGATATCACCGAGATAATCCCCAACGATCTCGCCATTCCCGTGAAAATGAAGGATCGTCGGAGCGTCGGGATGGCGGCGAAACCAAGCACACGCAAGATGCGCTCCCTCCACCGGCACAAAAAAAGCATCGGCAAGCTCGGAGGCACGGGGAAAAAAGTAACGGCTGCATATCGTCGGATGGTCGAGGAGGCTCATGGTTCGTCCTCACGTTGTCGTGGTGTAGAAGGTGTGCAGCGATAACGGCAAAGAGAGCGATCGCCAAGCTTGCAAGCGCGCTGATAATACGTGTTCGCCTTAGAACAACGGGCTGCGTCGCTGTGGTCTTGTTCGTAAAAGATGCCGAGATTGCGGCATCCTCCCGAATCACCGAGTGTACAGGCTTCTTGGTAGGCTTGTTGAATCAACCATCGCGCACTCGGTCGCAAACGCTCTCGAAGCAGAGCAAGATTGCGACAGGCTTGTGCGTTGCGAAGAGAACAGGCTTTTTGATACGAAGCTTCGGCGTGTTTGTGGTGTTCTTGCCGATGCTTGGGTTGTTTGGAAGCACGTTGCTCATAAAACGTTGCGAGGTTGTTGCATCCCTGCGGATCTTGTAAGTGACAAGCACGCTGAAAGCTAGAGAAGGCGGTCTGTTTGAAAGGATAAGAAGAAGGGGCTCGGATGTGCGATTCGAGCAAGTAGCCCATATTGTTGCAAGATTGGGGGATATCGCGCTCGCAGGCTTTGTGGTAATGCACCAAAGCCTGTTGCAAAGCATCCGCTGTTCCGACGCGATGAAACGCAGATCCTGCTCTCCAACAAGCCGCGCCGATCTGTTTGGGCGGCGTCGATGCGTGATGGCATCGCTGCCATGCCGCGCAGATATCCGCATCACGGAGAGGGCAATCTTGAAAACGATAACGCTCCACCACGCTCATCAACAACGGAAACAGAACCATCAAGATCAACAACGCCCCAAATCCAAGCATCGAACGTAAAAAACACCCCATCGGTCGGGGTTTGTGCGAAGGGTCTGTGATCATCCGCGCCTCTCAACAGCCAAGGGGAGTGGTATCGCTGCCCGACTTTCCGCAGTTTTCGCAACCTTTGCAGTCTTTACAACACTGATCACAACAAGGCGGATTCCCCCCCTGCTCTTTTGGACAACAATTTTTACACCCTCCACAAGGCTCACAAGCTTTCCCACAATCTTTGCCACAAGACGAACAACCCTTCTGACAGGATTGACCGCATTGTTGGAAAGGTTCGGTGCATGTCTTGGTGCAATTTCCGCAAGTCTGGTTGCAAGACGCAACGCAAGAGCAACTTTGACCGCATGCTTCGGTGATCTTTCCACACTCTCGAAAGCAAGGGCGGAACAGATCCTCACAGCAGCTACACGAAGCCCCCTCCCCACCGCCTTTTGGAGGCTCCCCAAGAGGACTCATCTGGAGGCCCGTAGCTTTGGCCTTTCCACCCGGCGGGCCTTGTGTCGCCGCCCAAAGCAGGTGTTGGAACCAAACAAACCACGCCGCCACCGCCACAAACAGCCTTGTGCTGAAACGGTCGAGCCAGTGGCGTTTTTGCCATGCTTCCAAACGTTGCCGCGCTTCTTCTTCGATCAGCCCTTGCGCTCGGGCTTTGGCTTGTTGAAAGCTGCGCTCAAAGCGTTGGCAAAGGATGTTTTCAAGCAACGCTTGATGCTGTTGCCACGGCACACACGGCAAGATCAACGCGATCTCTTCGAGGGCTTGTTGCGTGTGTACGATGGCGTCTTGGATACGATGCGGATCGATACGGATCGCCCCATCCCAAGGGTCTCTTCGCAAACATGGATTAAACGCTTGCTTCAAAAAGTCCTCGTGCAGATCTTCGAGCGCGTCTACAAAATAGATCACCCGCCCCACCGCTCGCCCAAGCCGATCGAGCTGGCCTCGATGCAAGGGGTCTTTGAGATCGGGCAGACTCTGCGGAAGATCCGCGATACTTGAAAACACCACCCCAAGCGCCCATGCCGTCGGCTGCGCAGCGTCGAACACAGAAAGCTCACGATGTTGTTCGGTCGCTGCTTGTTTTTCTTCAAAGCCACAAAGAGCCGAAAGATCGACTTGGAGCTGCTCAAGGATGGTATGCGCCCGCTCAACGGGGCGTTTGAGCAGAGGCCGTGCCACCCGCGCCAAGACTTGACCTTCGACGGCACGATCCGCAACCCATTGATCGGCAAGCAACATCTGCACAGCCGCTGCGTAACGCAACGCAGGGCTGCGCGGCGACACCGTCGAACGCTGCACGATCGGCAACATCGGACAACGGCATCGATCCGATTCGGCGGGAGCCGTCGAAACAGCATCCGCAAGGATCGCCACAAACACCGCATCAAAATTCAAGGTGACACGGCTCGCCTGCGAATATTCGTCGCCAAGCGTCTTGCACAGACCGCAATAAAACCGCTGATGCGCGTCTTTTTGCTGCGAAGGAAGGCCGCAAGCATGGGGACGAAGAGTACCAAACATCTAGATCCCCTCGACAGGTGGGGCAAAGTATGAAGCAAGCCAAGGATCCGAAGGCAAGGCCCCGTCCATTGTGTACGCAACAAAAGAAGCATGAGAAGACTCTCGTGCGCACAACGGATGATGCAGATAGCGCTGTATCAAAAAGCGTTGTATCCACCGCAGCATCCGAACCAAAGACGGAAGAGAAGACAACCGACGCTCCAGATCTTCGACCGCCGAAACAGGCGGTAGCAACGAGGTATCCGTTTGTGTCTCCTCAAGCATCGCATACAACCGAGCCAGATCCCCCCGTTTGTAGGCATCCAAATACCGAGCAGGACGCGCCAGCCACAACCGATGCCCCGCAACCGAATTGCCCATCCCCTCGGCACAATCTTTTGCAAAATCTGCAAGCGCATCTGCGCTCTGAATCCACCGCCCCCACGCCCCGTACGCCCCCTGCTCGTCTAACGTCAACATCCGCGAAGCATCCTCTGGCAACGTCCCCACCAGCGTGATCATCAACAACCAAGCCCCGCTGATCTGTGCGGTGATCTCTTCGATGGCCGTAAGCTGTTGGGGCGCGGGATGTGCAGACAACCACGCCACGCCTTGCGCTTGGATCTCCCAGCCTTTCTCGATCCATTCAAGCAAAGACGAAAGGCGCGCAGGATGCGCAGAGATCGCACGCAAGCTACGCCCGAACTCAGCCGCCAACTCACAACGCGGCTCCGCTGTTTCCGCTTTGGCTTCGAGGATCGAGCGCAGCGTCGGCGCAAGATACGCACGAACACGCGCCACCACCGACGCACGATCTCCATGCAAACGGCCATGAAATCCCAAGCCATCGATCACTTGATCATCGAGTTTCGTCAGCAAAGAAAGCAACGCAGCCGCCCGCCCCACCGCTTCTTGATGCGCCGCCCCGCCCACTTCTGCATAACACGCCTGTGCCAACGCCCCAAGAGACGCACACAACCTCCGACTCTGCGCAGAGATCGTCCCCTCTGGGTCTGCTTGTTCTAGCAACGCAACGATCGAAGGAAACAGCGCTTCCCCCACCGAAAAGATCTCCTTTGCCACCGCATCATCCAAAAAAGAAACCACCTGCTTTGACGCAGAAGCAACCGATGACTCGCGCATCCAACGCTCCCTAAAACAAAAAGCTAAAGATACCCTCAAGACCGATCACACAACCATTTCTTCGACCAAAAGTCCAGCCCAAAGGCGTTTCTTGATCGCGTCTCACCCAAACACGACCTCTTCTTGCCAAAACGCAAAAGCCTCTTCCAAAACAGTCAAAGCAGTGGTATCTGTGCGTGGTTTCTTTCAAGACACAAGCCCCCCCCAAAAAACAAGGAGAAGGCGATGGTATCACGCAAAGAGCGCGCAGATGCGATCCGTGTATTGAGTATGGATGCAGTTCAAAAGGCCAATTCAGGACATCCCGGGATGCCGATGGGGATGGCCGATATCGCAGAAGTCTTGTGGTGCGATGTTTTGCGCCATAACCCCGGCCATCCCGAATGGCCCAACCGCGATCGCTTTGTCCTGTCCAACGGCCACGGCTCGATGTTGCTGTACTCGCTGCTGCATCTGTCGGGCTACGCGCTGCCCATAGAAGAACTCGAACGCTTTCGCCAACTTCACTCGATGACCCCGGGCCACCCCGAGTATGGGATGACCCCGGGCGTGGAAACCACCACGGGCCCGCTCGGTCAAGGTTTGGCAAATGCCGTCGGGATGGCCTTGGCGGAAAAACTCACGGCTGCGCACTTTAACCGCGAAGGCTTTCCGTTGGTGGATCATTACACCTACGTCTTTTTGGGCGATGGTTGCTTGATGGAAGGCCTCTCACACGAAGTCTGTTCTCTCGCAGGAACTTGGAAACTCGGCAAGCTGATCGCTTTTTACGACGACAACGGCATCTCCATCGATGGCGAAGTCGAAGGCTGGTTCACCGACGATACCACCAAGCGCTTTGAATCCTACGGATGGCACGTCGTTTCAGGCGTCGATGGTCACAACGCCGACGCGATCCGCCGCGCCATCGAACAAGCCCACGCCCAACACGAAAAACCCACCTTGATCCGTTGCAAGACCATCATCGGCTTCGGCGCACCCAACCTCCAAGGGAC
Organism: Myxococcota bacterium; assembly: GCA_023150835.1. Classification (GTDB taxonomy): domain Bacteria; phylum Myxococcota_C; class UBA6777; order UBA6777; family UBA6777; genus JAKLKB01. Next base: position 19,631 of record JAKLKB010000091.1, read on the forward strand.
CGAAAAAACCCACGGAAGCCCCCTTGGACCCGCCGAAGTCGCCGCTGCCCGCCAAACTTTGGGCTGGTCTCACCCTCCCTTTGTGATCCCTGCGGATATCGCCGCCTCTTGGGATGCTCGCGCCAAAGGCCAAGCCCTCGAAGAGGCTTGGGAATCCATGCTCAATCGCTACCACCAAGCCCATCCCGACCTCGCCCAAGAATGGCAACGCCGCCAAGAAAATGCCCTCCCACAAGACTTCGCCGAAAAGACCGAAGCTTGGCTCGCTAAGCTCCAAAAAGACGGCAAAGTCATGGCAACTCGCAAAGCCTCTCAAGCCGCGCTAGAATTTTTCTGCGCAATGCTTCCCGAGATGATCGGCGGTTCAGCGGATCTCACGGGTTCGAACAACACCAACTGGTCGCGCTCTAAGCCCTTTACAGGCGAAGATGCCCACGCAAACTACATCTATTACGGCGTGCGTGAGTTCGGGATGGCCGCGATCATGAACGGCATGGCCTTGTACGGTGGCCTGATCCCTTACGGCGGGACATTCTTGGTCTTCGCCGACTATTCGCGCAACGCGATCCGCCTCGCAGGTCTGATGCAACGCAAAGTCATCCACGTCCTCACCCATGACTCCGTTGGCTTGGGCGAAGACGGACCCACCCACCAACCCGTCGAACACCTCAGCGCCCTGCAAGTGATCCCCAACGTCTCGGTCTGGCGCCCCTGCGACACCGTCGAAACAGGCGCCGCGTGGAAGGTCGCCTTGACACGCGAAGCGGGACCGACATGCTTGGCATTGACACGGCAAAACCTTGCCCACCAACCGCGCACCCCCGCACAAGTCGAACAGATCGAGCGCGGCGGGTACATCTTGCAAGATTGCCCGGGCATCCCTGAGATCTTGATGATCGCCACAGGCTCAGAGGTCGAGATCGCCCGAAAATCCGTCGAGGCGCTCACCAAAGAAGGCCGCAGAGTTCGTCTGATCTCGATGCCTTCCCTCGACACTTTTCTCAGCCAAGACGAAGCCTACAAAGACAGCGTGATCCCCGAAGGCGTGACGGCCCGTCTCGTCGTCGAAGCGGGTGCGTCGATGCGTTGGGGTCGGATCTTGGGCCTGCGCGGAAGAATGGTTGGGATCGATCGCTTTGGAGAATCCGCCCCCGGTGAACAAGTCCTCGATCTCTTCGGATTTAACGTCGAATACATCACCCGACAAGCGCGTATGCTCTTTGTCTAAACAGCGAACCGCCCCCCTCTTCCAACAGCTCCTTGCTTCCATCCGACCGAGGCTCGGGGGTTTCCTCGCTTTTCTTATTGCACTCGGATGGCTCCCCCAAAGCTACGCCCAAAACCCACCTCCTCCCGCCTCTTCCACGAGCCGCTCTATCGCACCGCCCTCTTCCCAATACGAGGTCAAGAGGGCTTCGCTCCCTTGCGGGGCATACGACAGCGCCCCACAACACAAACCCCACCCGCTCGATCCAAAAAAGAAGAAAAAGCTGCAGATCCTGTTTCGCAGACCGTTCAAGAAACAAAAAAGAGATCCTGAACGCTTAGAGATTGGGGGATTTCCAGCGCTTGGCTACAGCATTGACCGAGGATTGGGGCTGGGCGTGTTGTTAAACTTGGCGCGTTTTTCGCGGGGCTATTATCCGTATCGTTGGCGTTTGCGCTTGCGAGTCCAATTCACGGCACGCATCGATCTCGCGGGGGGGATCGAGATCCCTTATCACGATCATTTCGTGGTGTTGGATCTGCCCAAAGTCAGCGAAGGCGTAAGATTACAGCTACAAGCGGGCTTTCGGCGTTTTTCGACAGCAGGGTACTTTGGTTTGGGCAACGCCGCCCCGACTGCTTCGCCTTGGGAGGGCATCGATCCCGAAAAAGCGCCAGAGCAGTATCGAGCCGCTCGGCGCTATCAACAATACGATCGGATCTACCCGCAGATCGCTTTTGCAGCGCGGATCGCCTTGTGGCGGCGGGGCAGACAGCGCCTCGAATTGTTTTTGTCCACCGATCTGACTTACAACGTATTGACGATCTACCCGGGTTCTCGGCTCGAAGAAGATGTGCGAGAAAGCACACAAGACACCCAACGCGGCGCGGTGTTGCGCGGCCATCTCAAGGGCCTCGCACCGCATTTTTTGTGGATGAGTGCAGCGGGTCTGCTGTGGGAGACGCGGGATCACGAATTCAACCCGACACGCGGGGGGTTCCACGAGATCTCGCTGCGCGGTTCTCCCGGCGTGGATGCGCGGCTTGCGTTCGGTGGAGTGAACGCCACGTTTCGGTGGTATGTCCCGATCTATCGGGAGTATCTGGTTTTTGCTGCGCGATTGTTGGGTGATATCTTGTGGGGAACGGTGCCCTTTTACTTGTTGGCGGAGCATGGCGGTTTTTTTCCTGCGGGAACCTTCGGATCATCCGAAGGATTGCGCGCTTTGCCGTTAGGCCGAATACACGGAAAGATCAAGCTACTTGGCACCATCGAGTTGCGGTCGATGTTCTGGTCGTTTCGGTTGTTTTCGCTGCCGATGCGTTTGGGAGCGCATCTGTATGCAGACGTTGGACGCGCATGGTTGGACGAAACCGAAGCCGCCAAGCGGTTCGATGGACTCACTTCTACCGAGACGCTTTGGGGGTTAAAGATCGCTGGCGGAGGCGGTCTGCGCTTGCAATGGGGAGAAGCCATCGTCGTGCGCCTTGATCTGGGGTATTCCAACACAGGCGATATCGGGTTTTATTTGGGGACGGCACAAGCTTTTTAACGAAGGTCTTGTCTTGTGGAGCGTTTTGGGCCACAATCCGGCCTCTTGCCGTTGTTTTGTTGAGGGGTCCTGTGGAGTGTCTGTGGGAACCTTGACGCTGGATGCTCTCGCAAAAGCGAGACGATCTTGCGCGTGGATGGATGAAAGACGCAGTTGCACAGTTGAGGAGCGAGTGGAATGAGGGAGAAGTTGAAGGTTCAACGTCGAGCGAAGAAGACACACAAGGTTTCAAGCGAAAAGCCAGAGACGCTTTTTGTGCGCCGTGGCGGCGCAAAAGCCGGCCTGAGCCATCTGTTGTTGTGTGCGATGGGGATCGGCGTGTGGCTGTTGTGGGGAGGACTGGCGTGGTCCCTGCCTCAAAGCTTTCAAGAGACGGGCAGTTCGGGATTTTTAAAGAACAGAGGTGAACGCTCGCTGTATGCACGCCTTGCGGGTTGGTCGCTTGAAGAGACCCCACCACGCCACGTCGCACAAGCCCCCAAAGCCGCCGAGGACGCAGCCAAAAAAACGGAGCGCAACATCAAAGACACCCAAGAAGCGCTCGAAGCACAAAAAAACAAAAAGACGCAGATCTTTGTCAAACGCCCACTCAAAGCCCTCGCAAGCAAAGAGCCGCCCAAAAAAGATCCCAATCGCCTAGAGATTGGGGGACTTCCAGCCGTCAACTACAACATCGACACGGGCTTTGGTGTGGGTGTGATCTTGAACCTTGCGCGGTTTGCGCCCGGCTATTACCCCTATCGTTGGCGTCTCTTTTTGCAGATCTACACCACGCTTCGCCCTGATCCTGCGGGTGGCGTCGAAAACCCCTATCACAGCCACTTTTTGGAATTGGATATGCCCGGGATCATCGAAGGCGTGCGACTTCGTGCGCGTGTCGAGTTTCGGCGCTTTTCCACAGCGGGCTATTTCGGGCTTGGCAACGACGCCCAGAAAGCAGAGCCTTGGAACGCCATTGATTCTGCAGCCGATCCCGAAGGCTACCGCGCCGCCCGCCGCTACCAACAATACGACCGCATCTATCCCTTTGCGTCCTTGGGAGCGCGCATTGCGATGTGGCAACGCGGCAAAGAACGCCTCGAACTCTTCTTAACAGGCGCGTTCACCTACAACTTTATGAACGTCTACCCGGGTTCGCGCCTTGAACAAGACATCAACGAAAGCAAAACCAACACCGCAAGAGCCCAAGAGATCCGCCAACAACTGCGCGGCGTCACACAGCACGCTCTGCTCGAAGGCGGCGTCGGCTTGTTGTGGGACACCCGCGACAACGAATTCACCCCCCAACGCGGTATCTTGCACGAGATATCTTTTCGCGGCTCCCCGGGCGTCGATGCGAACCTCTCTTATGCCGGATTTAACGCAACTTTGCGCTTTTACCAATCGATCTACAAAGAATATCTTGTGATCGCCTTCCGCATCTTGGGCGATATCATGCTTGGCAACGTCCCCTTTTATCTGATGGCCGAGCATGGGGGCTTTTTTGCAGGAAACACGCTTGGCGCGGGCGGTGGGTTGCGTGCCATACCAACAGGCCGATATCACGGCAAGATCAAGATGCTCGGAAACCTCGAACTGCGCTCCAAGTTCTTGACCTTCAATATCGGAACGGTCCCCTTTAGCCTCGGCGTGTTGGCCTTTTTTGACTTTGGCCGAGCATGGTTGGACTTCTCAGGCAAAACAGATATCTTCGACGGCATCGACAACGCCGCAAACTTGTTTGGGATGAAGTTTTCAGGTGGCGGTGGTCTGCGTATTCAATGGGGCGAATCCTTGGTCGTCCGCCTTGATGTGGGGTACTCCAATATCGGTGAATTGGGCTTTTATCTCGATATCGCACACATCTTCTAATCGCGACACTTCAAGCGGTGCCGTTGTTCGTTTGAAAAAAACTAGGGTTGTTCCGCCGATATGGGGTCAAGGGGCGACAGTCCCTTGTGGGGTTTGGGGCAACGCCCCAAAACAACCCGAGATGCGTCACTTCTAATCAAAAAGACGGCAGGTAGAGACATTGCGACGGTCTTGGTTTGTAGGGTTAGGGTTGTTGTTTGTGGGATCGGGTGCGTGTGGGGTGGGGCTCGAACTGCTGTGGACACGGATGTTGATGGGCGTGTTTGGTGGAACGACCTTGGCGGTCGTCACCGTATTAACCGCCTATATGGGGGGATTGGCGTGGGGATCTTGGTGGGGAGGGCGTTGGGTGGATCGCCTCGGTGGGGGGCAGCGGGCAGCTTGGCAAGCAGCGTGGTTGTATGGTCTTTGCGAGATCAGTGTGGGTTTGTGGGCGCTTAGTTTGCCTTGGTGGATCGGGGGGTTGCCCAGCCTTCAACGCGCAGTAGCCGAAGGGTGGGGATCTAGTGGTTTAACAGCGGGCCGATTTGTGATCTGCGTCTTGTTACTGGGCGTTCCCACAACGCTGATGGGTGCGACGCTTCCGCTGATCAGTCGAGCTTTTTTGCGAGATGCCCGATGGTTGGGGGCAGAAGTCGGGCGCTTGTACGCACTCAACACCGCAGGAGCGGTCTTTGGGGCCTTTGTGCTGGGATTTTTTCTTTTGCCATCGTGGGGGATCTGGCGTTCGTTGTGTTGGCTCGCAGGGATCGATATCTTGATCGGCGTCTTCGCGTGTGTCGCCGCGATGTGGATGCGCACACAAAAGCCCCAGACATCGGCAGAGATCGAACAGCAGGCTCTCGATTCTACCCCGATCTTCCCTTCGGCCTCGAAACAGCCGCATACATCGGCAGCGATCGAACAACAGGCTCTCACTTCGACAACGACACCTCCCGCGCTCCCCCATACTCGTGCGAAAAAGACCATGCCTTCGGAGGAATCGAACCGCGATATCTCAAACGAATGGGACAACGAAGACATCGAACAGGCGGCGAAGATGCAACGCTTGCGAGAGGCCCGACGGATGGTGGGTTGGGGGTTGGCGTGCAGCGGATGCTTGGGGATGATCGCACAAGTTGCGTGGACACGGGCTTTTTCGATGATCTTGGGATCGTCGACGTATGCTTTTTCGATGATCTTGGTGGTGTTTTTGACGGGGCTGGCGCTCGGCGGTGCGGTGGGCGGGTGGCTCGCTCAACGCAGCGAGCGAGCGGGAGGGATCTTGGGGCTGGTCTTTGGGATCGCTGCGCTCGGAGTGTACTGGACCGTGTTGTCGATGGATGCTTTACCGCTGCTTTTTTTCCGATGGACTCGGGGTTTAGAGCTATCGACGTGGGCCTTGTTGGGGATCAAAGCCGCGTTGTGTGGTGGGATGATGTGTGTGCCGACCTTGGCGATGGGGATGTCTTTCCCGTTGGCTTTACAAGCATGGTGGCGTCTCGGCCAACAGATCCAAACCAACGAACGCACCTCCCCAAAAGCCTATCCATCGGCAGAATCAAGCCTCACCGCCAAAGAAGCCTATCCATCGGCAGAATCAAGCCTCACCGCCAACGAAGCCTATCCATCGGCAGAATCAAGCCTCACCGCCAACGAAGCCTATCCATCGGCAGAATCAAGCCTCACCGCCAACGAAGCCTATCCATCGGCAAAATCAGACGAAACGACGGAGAAGGTGCAGCCGTTGGGTTCCGAAGTAGGTCGGTTGTACGCACTAAATACGTTGGGAGCGATCGTGGGCTCTGCGTCGGTGGGTTTTGTATGGATTCCGTGGTTGGGCGTGCAAGGGTCACTGGGGTGGGTGGCCTTTGGGTATGGTTTGTGGAGCCTTTTGCTTTGGAGCGAAGAGGCGGAAGAGCGGGGATTTTGGCGAGCATTGAGTTTGACAAGCGGCTTGATGGTGATGGGCGTGGTGTGGTTTTGGACGCCTGCTTGGTCACCGCATCGGATGAGTTTGGGGTTGTTTCGCGTGGCCCATCTCAAGCGCATGACCGAAGAGGCATTGCGCCAACCCGCTCCTGTCTTGTTCTACCGCGAAGGACTCCATACGACTGTGACGGTCGAGCGGTTTGGCCCGCACATCGGCCAAAAAGTCAACGGCAAGACAGACGCTTCGACCGCAAGCGATATGCCGACGCAGATCTTATCGGGGGCGTTGCCACTGCTGCTGCACCCAAAAGCCCGAGAAGTCGCGGTGATCGGTTGGGGTTCAGGGGTCACGGTGGGTTCGGTGTTGCAATTCCCCGTCAAGCGGGTGATCGCGATCGAGCTAGAGCCTGCGGTTGTTGAAGGGGCAAAGTTCTTCGCGCCTTGGAATCACCAACCCGAGCGCGATCCGCGTTTGCAGATCCGCTTGGATGACGGCAGAAACTTTCTTGCGGTATCAAGGGAGCATTTTGATGTCTTGATCTCGGAACCTTCGAATCCTTGGATGAGCGGTGTGAGCGCTTTGTTCACCGTCGAATTTTTTCAACTGGCGCGGGCGCGGCTTCGCCGTGATGGGATCTTGTGTCAGTGGGTTCAATTGTACGAGCTTTCACCCGATAATATCCGTGCGCTGCTGCACTCGGTAGCACGGGTATTTCCGCACGTTTATTTGTTTGCTCTTTCCAGACGTAGCCGCGACACGCTGTTGATCGCAACCTTACAACCGCTCCAGATCCAACGTGACGCCATCGCCCAACACTTCGCACACAAACGCAGCCGAGCCGAGTTGCTGCGGGGTGGGATGAATCACCCGATCGATCTTTTGCCCCGACTGCTCGCAGACGACGAAGCCTTGCGGCTGTTAACACGAGGAGCCGCCCTCAACACCGATGACAACGCACGATTGGAGATGCGCGCTCCATTTGAATTATTAACACACGTCGAAACAGACGGTGCCAAGGTCTTGTTGAACGATCTTGGATCTCGCGCCCATCGCTGGTCTCGGCTTTTTCCGTTGCCTGTTCTCGCCAAAGACGCCCCTCCCTCCTTGCGTGCGGCCTTTGAAGCCGAACTCGCCCTCGCATGGCTACGCTTTGGCGATCCACAACGCGCCACTCTCTCCCTTCAAATCGCCCACCGCAAACTCCAACAAGCCCTCTCGATTCCGATCACCACACACCAACCCTCCCTTTCGCTTCCAAGCACCCACTCCAAACCCCAAGCAGCCCCCGCACGCTCGACTCTGCCCAAAGCCACTTCCGCGCTTTCGACCTCTGCATCTGCAATCAAAACGCCTGAACATCCGCCCAAATCCACACCGACGATTTCGACTTCCGCATCTACGCTCAAAGCGCCCGAACATCCGCCCAAAAGCACGCTACTCAAGAGTGTCCATCAAGCCCAACAAGTCTGGTCTCTGTTAACACAAACCAGCACAGCCGCAAAGATCGAGGTCTGTGTTCCCGCCTTACAAAACGAACAATTCCAGCCCGCTCCTCCCGACTGTCCCACGCTCTTTCCCCAACTCCCGATGACCACACGCGATCGCGCCCGTGTGATGACGCTTTCCAGACGTCACCCTCAGCGGATCATGACGCGGGGCTTGCTGCTCTATCGAAAAGGTCGAAAAAAGGCGGCGCTTCGTGAACTTGCGCATCTGATCCAAGAACCCGCTTTTTTGCGCCAAAATCCCGGTGGATACTTCCTATTGGGCCAACTCTACCAAGCCGCCCAGATCGAACCCGAAGCCGTCTGGTTCACCCGCCTTTTTGTCCAATCCACCGAGGCGAACCCTCCGCAGCCCTGAAACAGGCAGGGACAACAGAGAAAAAGCCGTATTCGTGTCGCTTCGAGCGGCATTATCATCCTTCGCTTAATAGCTGGGTGAACCACCCAAGGCTAAAGCACTTGGGCTTCCTTTCTGCTTCACAGACGGCAGCGCCAACCTTATGGGGTTAGACGTCTTACGCAGTCTCCACAGACATCAAATCGGTGGGTTCCAACCCTAGAGAAGACAAGGCTTT
>JAKLKB010000092.1 GCA_023150835.1 Myxococcota bacterium
TTGGGCGCAACCACGAAGGGCGCAAAAGGCAGCGCGAGGCCGAGGTCAGGGCTGGATTCGGAGGTCCACACCATGCCCGTCACACGCAAGGGCGCATTTCCCGTGTTGCGCACAAGAAATGTCTTGCGTTCTGTTTTCGAGGGCAACGTGCGTGGAAACTTCAGCAGCGGGTTCTTGCCTTCGGCGGTGTCGCAACGACGGGCTTTTGCAAAGGTGTCTTCTCGACAATCCAACCGTTCGTCGAGCAACTGACAATCAAGCGCTTCTGTACAGGGCGGATACACGGGAACCAAGGCGATCTGAGGAACGGTTGTGATCCCTTTGACAGCGATCTGGGCCTTCTCTTCGTCATTTTCAGCAGGCAGATTGGTTTCGAGTAGATAGATCCCCTCGTCTTTTCCCGGTGGGAAGTCGGAGGGCTTGTAACGGATGCGGATCGTGACGCCCGATCCATCGGGTGGGATGCGCAAGGGAAGCTCAGGCGAAAGCCAAGCAAAGTCGCTTGGTGCGTTACCTTCTTTGCGTTTATAAGAAAAGCCGTTAAGCAAAAGCGGCGCAGTTCCGGCATTTTTGACTTTGCAAGCGAGTTCTTTGGATTGGCCGAGGGGGACTTCGCCAAAGTCGAGGGTATCACCACAATCAAACAAGGGGCCGAACTTTCCGCGTTCTGCGGGCATCGGGACGTAAAAATAGCCGTCTTCATCGGTGTTATCGGCACTGGGAGCAAAGAAACGCATCCGGGCGTTGGAGACACCGGGCCGACGGGCGCGAAAGCGCACCGAAAAAGACACCGCGTGTTGGATGCCGGGCGCAAGCGTAAACGGTTTTTGCGAGGACGGAGACTGGAGGATCGCGTAGATCCCTTCGGGGTCATCGATGATCCCAAACGAGATCACATTCAAGGGTTGTGTGCCGTCGTTGTACAACACAAAAGGCTTGGTTTGACTCAGCCGTTGGACTTGATCAAAACGCAGGGCATTTTCGGGCAGATCGGTTTTGAGTTGGCGTGGCCCGATCTCTGGGTCGGTTCGCAACGACACGCCACACTGACAGCCCTGTACAACGGCCACCCACAACAAAACAAGAAAGAGGCCCCAAATTTTTTTTGTTGATGTTGTCATCATGGAGCTCCCGCTCGCTCAATAAAGAGACTTGCGATCCATTCGCCATCCCATCGCGCACTATAACGCAGCTTTTCCCATCGAACAACAGGGGAAGACTGCAAAACTTTTTTGTTGTTCTCCCAAAAAGCCGCCGCAACCTTCGGAAGACCTTTAGACAAAGACAGACGGTCTCAAAACAAAGGCTAAGCAAAAGCAAAGCCAGAACCGAACAGAACCCCGCGAACAGCCGCCCCTCCAGCAAGATGCTTGGATCGCAGCAAAGATTCCGTTGGGCGTTCCATGCCATCCGAGGCGTTGTGTTGTTGCCTTTTCCATACATCCAAGACCTCTCGATGCCTTGGTCTGTTTGCGCTTCGCTGTTTGTGCGACCTTGCGCTGTCAGCGAACTTTTGCTAGACAGCAGCCCCAACAGAAAAGCAAAAGCCTCTATGAGGCCCATGCGTTGTGCCTTTTCGATGCAAAAGAGGCCCATGCGTTGTGCCTTTTCGATGCAAAAGAGGCCCATGCGTTGTGCCTTTTCGATGCAAACGACCGAAAGAACGGACAAAACGAAGATGCCAGAATCGTACGCAGCGATGACGTTGGTGGCTCCGAGAACCTTCGAGCAACAGCAGCGCCTGTTGACACCACTTGCGCCGCACGAGGTGTGGTTGCGAGTGCGCACAACAGGCGTGTGTGGAACGGACATCGCGATCTACAAGGGGCAATACAAAGTGCCGCTTCCTCGGGTGCTTGGGCATGAGTTCTGCGCAGAAGTCGCACGGATCGGAGATCAAGTGCCACCAAGCTGGCTGGATCGTCGCGTCGTCGCGGAGATTAACAACGCCTGCCCAGAGATTAAGGCCAACGCCAACTGCCCGACTTGTGGCCGTTTGCATCCCAATCACTGCGCCAAGCGCACCGTCACAGGGATCATCCGAGCGGACGGTGCTTTTGCAGAATACGTCCGTGTACCTTTCGCAGCGCTGCACGCACTACCCGACGAGATCAGCGACGAGATCGCGATCTTTGTGGAGCCGATGGCTGCGGCGCTTCAGACCTTTGTGATGCGGCCTCTCGCGAACGGAGAGCGCGTTGCGGTGCTTGGGGCGGGGCGGCTGGGTTTGTTGATCATCGCCGCAGCACGAGCCTCTGGAGCCCAAGTGATCGCGATCACACGCTCTGAAATCCGCAAACAATGGGCTTTGCACTTTGGGGCCGAAGCCGTTTTTTCTCCCCACGAAGAAAGCGAACAGGATCTGCGCTCCGTCTTTCACGGCCATCTCGCTGATGTTGTGGTCGAGGCCACAGGAACCCCCGAAGGGATGGCAGAAGCAACGCGCCTCGTCCGCCCACGCGGAACGATCTGTCTCAAGACCACTTTGGGCATCCCCTCAGAGATCGATCTCACCAAGATCGTCGTCGATGAAATACAGCTCTCTGGATCGCGTTGTGGCCCTTTTGCCTCCGCCATCCATTTCCTTGAACAAACGCGCATCCCTCTCCAACGCTTCCTCCTCGAACGCTTTCCTTTGGCCCAGTTGGCCTCTGCCATGAAAGCCGCCAGACAACCGGGAAAAGTTCTTGTTTATCCAACACTTGAAAAATAGAACACGTTTCAAAAAAAATTTTTTCTCCCGCAAGCAACCTTCCCAAGCATACTTCGATAATCTTCTATGAAAGCGGTCAAACAAATCGCGAACAAAACCTGCCCATACATCGGGCAGTTTGCGCAACATAAACCCCAATCCTTTTCGGGAGGCTCCTATGTCCGTCAATCAAATCCAAGGTGGTGCAGCGTTTTTTGGTGCAGCAGTTCAAATGGCGACCCAAAGTGTCCAAGTCGCCCAACCCAACACCCTCCAACAAATCGGTGGCTTGCTCAAGAGCATCGGAAACTTCTTCCAAGCCGCTGGCGATCTCGCCGGTAAAGTGGGCGGATTCGCACAACAAGCTGGCTTTGGCGCTGGCTTTGTTCCCCGCCCCGGTGCCGAAACCATGCAACCCTCCATGCCCGTTGGCTTTGGCGGTGGTTTCTTCGGTGCTGGCGCAGGTATCGGCGCTGCCGGTGGTGCCGCAGGCGGCTTCTTCTTTGGTGGTGTTGTCGGTGCCGGTGGCGTCCAACAACCCTCCGTCCCCGAAACCAAAGGTGGTATCGAGCAAATCGGCCCCAACAAGTTCAAAACCCCCGGTGGTTTCACCGTCGAAGCCGAAGGCAAAGACGCTGCTTGGAAGATCACCACACCCGAAGGCAAAACCACCCGTATCTGGGGTGACCCGCACGTCAACGTCAACGGCAAACAAGCCTTCGACTTCAAAGATCAAAGCAGCTTCGTCCTTCCCGACGGAACCAAGATCACCTGCCACACCAAACCCGTTGGCAACGGCCCCGATGCACCGACCCTCAGCACCAAGATCGATATCATGAACGGCGATCAACGCGCAAGCATCGACGGCATCCACACCGGAAAACCCGAATCCACTGGCGTCAAAAATGACCGCTGGGAAGTCGATGCAGCCACCAAAGACGGCAGCTACTTCGCGATGGGCAACAACGGCGACAAGTGGTTCCTCAACGGCAAAAACGAGATCACCGGTGGAAACGCCCGTACCGGCGAGATCTACACCAAAGGCACTACCGAAGCTGGCGCTGGCGGCGGCGTCTCCGACATGGCACAAAACGCAATGCAAGAAGCCCCCAAGTTCGGCAACCAAGAGTTCTTCCAAAACATCATGATGAACCTCATGAACATGATGATGCAACAAATGATGCAGCAAATGTTCTCTGGCTTCACCAACCGCTTGTTCGGTGGCGATCAAGATCAACAAAACCAAGAACCCAAAGGCCTCGGCGCTTTCATCTGAGCCCAGCTTCTCTCCCCCCTTCTCTCTTTTTCTCCCCCCCTTCCTCTTTCTCCCCCCCTTCCTCTTTCTCCCCCCTTCCTCTTTCTCTCCCCCCTTCTCTCTTCTTCTCCGCTCATTCTTTTCCCATATCTCTTTCGTATTTTGTAGTTGAACCGCAATCAACCAACCCTGCATTTTTTTCTTTGATCACGAAAAGGGCTTGGCGCAAAACACACCTTGTGGTAGGTTGCAAGCGCGATCCCGTTTGTATTCTCGATCACCGCACCATCGCGCTTTATTACGCCCAAATCGTGCGGTCATAGGCTGAGACGTTGCCTTGCAAAGCGAGCAAGGAAAATACACTGCACAAGGAGATAATGGATGACAGAGCAAACACCCAAATCAATTCGGGCGTCTTTTGCGGAGATGTTGGGACCCGATTCCGCTGTTCGCGTGGGCCTTGGAGGATGGGGGATCCCCGGCCTCGAGACAGGCGAATCTCCAAAGCCTAACCTCGGCTTGATCCTTGGCTACTGTATGGAAAAAATCGCCATCCAATTCCGCCTGCTTCGCGGCCTCAGCCTCGAAAGCTCGACTCTCCAACAAAGCCTGTCCTCGATGGTCGGCGGAACGATGGGTGGACGCATCGGAAAAGGCGGAACATCGGCTTTTAGCAGAAAACAAAAAGAGGCGATGGATACCGCAAAGATGGCCGTTGATCAGTACAAAACGGACAAAGAGCAAGGACTCAAAACAGTACGTGGCTTGGCGGGATTGAGCGAACCGATGCGAGAACTCGGAGCAACCGAAAAGATCCCGATGATCGAGATCTTGGTGCAAAACCTCCCTGCGACGCGGCACAGCGAGCTGCATCGCGCCGTCCTGAACGTTCTCCGCAGTGCTCGCAACGAAGAAGAGTTCCGCCAAATCGTCGATGCAGCGGGGGGAACCAAAGCGCTGAAAGACAAACTCAACGATGCAGATCTCGGTGCGTTGCACGCCCTTTTGGAAGAATTCGGCATGGAGCCTTGGAATGTTCCCCTCAAACATTCGCTGTTCCAACACCCCGATACCACAGACAATCAGCACAGTTCATTTGATGGATTGAAAGAACAATTTACCAACCAAAACGCTGTCCAACTTCTCAATGACGATGGGATGGAGCGTTTTCTGTTGGGCGATATCAACGCTGCCGAGCTGATGGGGCTTTCCCGCGAAGAACTCTACATGATCGCCAACCGTGGCTACGAGCTGATCGAACAAGGCAAGCTGCCGCAAGCCTTGCGGATCTTTGATGGCCTTGCTTATCTCGATCCAATTGATGCTTATTTTTACACGGTGCTTGGTTCGATCCGCCAAAAGATGAACCAGTTGGAAAGCGCGCTGGCTTGCTACAACCAAAGCCTCTCCCTCCAAGGCTGGAACTTGACCGCGTACGCCAATCGCGGCGAGATCTTCTTTAACCAAGGCAAACTCACCGAGGCATTGATCGACTTTCAGCGTGTGATCGCCCTCGATCCTGACGCCAAAAATCCTTCCACCATGCGCGTTCGCACCTTGATCGCCGCGATCCAAGAAGCCGTCAACCAAAAAACAGCCTAACCCCCACTTCGCCCTTCCCACTTCGCCCTTCCCACTTCGCCCTTCCCACTTCGCCCGCCCTCGTTTCGATCCGCGCCGTCGTTTGGACCGAAACGCATCCGTATGCGCTCAATGCGGTTTGAGCGGGTAGATGTCTTCGATCTCGGTATTGGACTCGAAATCTTTGGTCGCGTAGGCATGGTGTTCTCGGAACTTGCTTTCATCGACCCCAAGGGACGGAGGATACAGCGATTCAAGAAGAGCCAAAACAAAGCGATCGCGAAAGTTGAGAGTACACTGCGAACGGGCCGCTGTTTCGCCGATATCGGGAGTGGTGCGCACCAAGATCAAGTTCTCTTCGCGCATCAGATCGATCCAACCTTGGCGTTCTTCTTCGGTCTCTCCAAAAAAATCATCGTGGCGTAATTTTCCCTCGATCTCCGAAAGATCGGCAACACCGCTGCGATCTTGCATTTGTTGAATCATCTCCAAGATCCGCAAGACGCGTGCGCGTGCTTCTTCGGCGACGGGGTGTTTCAGATCGAGGTGCGCACCGCGTGCAGGATGTTGGCCCGGGCGCGGATCATGGGTCCGTATCTCGATAATGCCCTTCTCTCGGGCAGAACGCACGACGGCGTTGCAAAACGCCCGATCCAAACTGCGACCCATCACATGAAACAGCGTCGACATCGGCATCCACCCCGCCACCACCGCATCATTGTTCGAGATATGCAAGTAATGTTCGACCACGACCGTCAATCGGAAGAAATCCAACGGTCGTAGCGTTAACGTGCGGCTCAACGCATCGGTTTCTGCATCCAACGCCGTTTCGTCATCGATCTCTTCGGGTTTTCGAGAAAGATGTTGCACCCACGCATGATCCGGAACCAAGCGCAGCAACGTGGGTGGATCGCGCATCTCTCCTTCGATCGCACGCGGGCGCCCCCGAAAAGCATGCAAAAATCCGATGGCAACGAGGAAATTACACCACTCCTTCAAACGCAGTCGATCCAACCAATCCTGCATGGCTTGAAGCGCCGGCTCCGCCACCAACTCGTCTAACAGCTTGCTAAACGACACCCCGTGCCAATGGGGGTTTTGCTCCAACAAACGCTGCATCGTCGCCAAGACCAACGCGGGGACCTCACGACAACGCCGATACAGATCTTCTGCTGCACCAAGTGTATACTTGTACTTTTTGCGAAACAGCGGCGCGCCACCCTCTTCGACTTCTAACGCATAAATGCCCTTCTCTACGGCCTGTTCGACGATTTGTTGCAGTTCATCCGCGCTGCTCATCAAAGACCACTTCTCCAACTCCTCCCGCAACCGACTAAATGTCACATACTCCCACCACGGGTTGCGCGACAAGATGATCTCCAACGCCCACACCAACTGCACCCAACGAAACTCTTCATCAAACGACCACACGGGCTCCGAAGCGCGTTCAACCACTGTCGGCTTCAACAATACCCGCCGTCCTGTGGGAAGTTCTGTCTCCGAACGCTCCAAAAAGCCCTCACGTACAGCTTGGTTGATATAAAACTGCGCTTCGACGTCCTCTTCGCACATCCCCCGCTCGACCATCAATCGCGCAAGCATATGAAACGACATCCCATTCCAAGTGCGGCGCTTGAGTTCTTCTTGCAGCACACGCTGCATCCAAATATAAAACGCCGCAGGCTCCATATTTTGCGGCGTTTGTAGCGGTATCAGCGCACCTTCTTGTTCGACGACCTCCAAAAACGACAACACTTTGACCCCTTCGGGAACAGATATCTGTTCGGGATCTGCGACGATCAACGTCACCCGAGAGTGCTGTTTCGCCAAGATGCGCGGAAACACGTAGTCTCCGCTCACAAGGATGATCCGATCCACATCCTCGCTTGAAAGTGTTTCTAATTTCTTTTCGATGGCTTGTTCTGTGTAACTGCGATCCGCTGGACGCAGCAGGTACAAACAGTCAAAACCTTGGGCCGTCAAGATCGCTTGGGCGCTTTGATCTTGCCGCTTGTGCGGTAAAAATCGATCCCACTCCGCCCACATCATCGCCCAGCGAACAGGCTCAAAACGTTGCGCAAACCGCAACAGATCTTCCCCGATCTGCTTGTGGTTCAGACGACAATACTCTTTGCGCTGTAGCACAAATGACAAGTTCTCATAATCCACAAATATCGCCACGCCCGACATCTAGCACTCCTTGTTCCTCGGAAAAACAGCGCGCGAGTGACACAAGCTCCGCAGCAAAGCAAAACACAAAGGGTCGCTCGCTTTTGGCAGCGACCCTTCCTTCTCTGTCGCCTGCGCTTCGACTTCCGCTCAAACCTTGTTTGTTCGTTTGTTCGAGAGCCGAAAGAACACCGAAAATCCTCAACCCTTCGCTCGTGTCCGGTGTAGTGTACGTCGCTGCGCCCCCTGTGACAAGAGGCATTTTTTCGCGCTCTACCCCACGCCGCTCTGCCTTCGTGCAAATTTAGCGGTTGCCTTTTCGCAAACGATCTGCTAAGTTTACTGCCGCTTCGCAAGTTGACTTCTCTGGATCATCACGCAAATCCCTGAAAAGTCTATCAAATCAAAAATACGCCCCGTGATCCTCGCAACACAAACTGACTGCGTTTGGGTCGTGGCTGGGTGTCTGATCGAAACAAGAAGAACAAAGAAAGGATGGAGAACTGGAATGGCAGAAGTCCGAGTGAAAGAGGGCGAGTCGTTTGAACGCGCAATGAAGCGTTTCCGTCGTGCAGTGGATCGTGCAGGTATCCGTAAAGAATGCCGCCGCCGTATGTTTTACGTCAAGCCGAGCGAACAACGCCGCATCAAGCGTCGTCAAGCTGAGCGCCGTCGTCGTAAAGCCCTCCGCCGCCAACGCTTGCGCGAAGCTGGGAACTAGAGAACGCCCTCCCCGCCGTTGTCTCCCCTCCGTCTCTCTCCCCCTCTATGGATAATTTTTCCCCCTCTCAAACCGATCCCAAATACGATATCCGAGTGATCTGTGATCGAAGAAGAGCGCGTAGACGCCCGATTGTTGGGCCCCACAGGGGGCTGCCTCTACATTTTTACGATCACGCAACGGGCGGATTTCGTATCACGCGGTTTGATGCGGTAGGGTTCCACCCCATCGCGCAGATCTCACAAGCAGATCCCAAATCCCCCGAAGACTCGGCACGTTTTGCGCCCTTGGCATTGAGAACATTCTGCATCCGTCATGCAAGAGTTCGGACACTGCGAAGGACTCCCGCCTTGTTTGCACTGAAAAGTATCGCAAGTGTACCCTTGGCCGCAGGGACCGCAGTCTGCGTTGCTCATGCAAAATCCCGGACACGTCGTCGTTCCCCCTTGTTTGCAAGTGTTCTGTTGGCAGCGAAAACCCTGCCCACAAGGATTGCACTGAAAGTCGACAAAGCATTGTGCCGGACATTGCGTCGTTGCGCCTTGCTTGCATTGGAAGTTGTCGCAAACAAAGCCTTGACCGCAGGGACCGCACTCTGTGTTGTTTGTGCAAAAAGACGGACAGGCGGGAGGTTGCGTCGATGGCTTACAGGCTCCGCTTTGGCAGGTGTAGTTTTGGCCACATCCGCTGCACTGGATATCCACGAAACATTGCGTTGGACATTGCGGCGCGGTGCCTTGTTTGCATTGGAACTGTTGGCAAGTGTAGCCTTGGCCGCAAGGCTGGCATTGGGTGTCCGAAGCACAAAAGTTCGGACAAGTCGGGCCGGATTGTTGTGCGCATGTTCCATTTTGGCAGGTGTAGTTTTGCCCGCAGCCGTTGCACTGCACGTCCACCACACACCCACCCGGGCAGTTCGCAGGACTCGCGACTTTGCACGAACCTGTTTGGCAGGTGTAGTTTTTCCCGCAGGGAAGGCATTGATCATTTGCAAAACAAAATCCGGGACATTGGTTTCCTTGTTTGGCGCACTGGCCGCCTTGGCACTGATACCCGACGCCACACACAAAACACTCCGCATCGGTTTGACAGCTTGCCCGACAGGTCGGAACATCGGGAGCCGTCTCCGTCGATGGGGATTCGGTCGGGACTTCGGGCCTTTGTGACTCGGCCACCGCCTCCGCACCGCTCTCCGCACCGCCATCAGCAACGGCTTCAAGACTGGCCTCTGCGCTCACTTCTGCCGAAGGTTCCGCAACTTCCGCGACCGCTTCTGCGCCCACTTCCGAGCCGCTCTGTTCTTGTGCTGCTTCTTGTCCGACTTCTTGCGCGATCCCCTCGCTGTTGCTGCCTCCCTCCACACTGCGCGCCACACAAACCCCCCCTTCACACCGCGCTTGATCGACACATTGCGCATCTGTCTGACATTGCGCCCCGACCGGCGCACGCCCACCATCACAACGCAACATCACCAAACCCACACACATCAAACCAAACCATATATCCCATCGCACTCGACCCAAACGCTGCATCTGTTTTTCCTCTCCACTCAAATTGTCCGATTCTTCGGACTTTTCGCAAAACCTTCACCCAAGACCTCGATCGCAAGCAACCCACAACCTCGTCCACAAGAAACCACAGATTCTTTGCGCGAGGGCTTGCGCCCCATCAGCCACCTACACACTATCCATGCCTTGGCCCTTGATATCCCATCGCGAGTATCTATACAACAGAGAACACAAAAGACCAAGCCCACACGCGCTTTCGGTCGTCCTGCGTATCCACAGGCTTTCTCGAATACAAGAGGCCCCTTCGCAAGAGGTTGTCATGCATACCGTCCTTGTTGCCGATCAAAACACCCAATTCCTCGATCAAACACGCTTCTTCCTTGAACAACAAGGCTACAGCTTCCTGCAATCCGTCAACGGCGAAGAAGCCAAACTCAAACTCGAACACGACAAAGTCGACTTCTTCCTCGTCAACCTCGATCTCCCTTTGATCGACGGACCCACCCTTTGCGAATTCGTACGCAAAGAACTCAACCGCCCTTGTGCCACCGCACTCATGGTCTCCCAAGGCCACCCCATGCCCAGCCAAAGCCGTCGAAACGCCGCTGACAGCCTGATTATTCGCCCTCTCCAACCACGTATGCTCGTCACCTTTATCCAAAACCTCGAAACCATCCGCCGCCTGACCATCCAAAATATCGAACTCAAACGCCGCCTCCAAGACCCCAACGCCGCCCTACAAACGGCTCCTGCACCCGCTCCTGTCGCTCCGCCTGCTCCCGCCCCTGCTCCTGTCGCGCCACCCGCTCCTGTCGCGCCACCCGCTCCTGCGCCCGCCCCTGCCGCCGAAGAACCCGACGGCCCCCTCTATCCGATGAAATGGTTTCGCAAACTCGCAACCCTCGAAGTCAAACGTGCGATCCGTTTTCATCAACCCCTCTCCCTTTTGTTGATGGCCTACGATTACACCGAAGAATACTTAAAGGCCCATCCAGAAAATGTCATCGAGATCCTCTCCACCGAACTGGCCTCGGCCTTGCGCAATTCCATCCGCGCCATCGACATCCCCGTCCAGTTCTCCCGCGATCACCTTCTGATCTTGTTGCCCAACACCGGCATCGAGGGAGCCATACGTGGCGCAACCCGCATCAAAAATACACTCTACGAACATCTCCGCCAAAGCCCCGCTGCGCCCTACCATCCGCCCACCGTGAGCATCGGGGCCACCACTTCCCCGACCCAAGGCGACTTCAAGTTCACAGACCTCCTGCGCGATGCAACCCGCGCTCTGCGCGAAGTCCGACTCCAAGGCGGCGATGGTGTCTTTTACTGTTGATCCCCCTCGCTGCCCTGTTCACCCGATACACACAAGCCCCTGCAACATCGCAGGCAACGGGTAGGGCTGCCACTGGGCGCTGCCCTACATCTTTTCGCCCGACACACAAAACCCCCGCAACATCGCAGGCAACCCCGCCCCAAACGCTTCGGTCGAAGGTGGGATGTCCGCCCAAAAAAGGATCGAAAGCTCTCATGTCATCAAAAACCCAACACGCTCAACCTCTGCCTCGGGAGATCGGCGGCGGTCAGTACCGCTTGTTGCGTGAACTCGGTTCTGGCGGGATGGGAACCATCTATTACGGCATCCACCTGATGACGGAACAGCCTGTCGCCATCAAGATGCTCCACCCCCAGTACTTCAAAGACGCCGAGATCCGCACGCGCTTTTTAAGCGAAGCCCGTACAATGGCCGCTCTCGAACACCAAAACATCGTTCAATGGAAAAACTCCATCGAAGAACAAGGCGCGCTCTACCTTGTGATGCAATACATCGAAGGCGAAAACGCCGAAGATCGCCTCAAACGCTCTGGACCCATGACCCCCGAAGACGCCATCCCCATCTCCTTACAAGTCCTCGCAGGTCTCCATTACGTCCACAGCAAGGGCGTGATCCATCGTGATCTCAAGCCTTCCAACATCCTCATCAACAAAGAAGGCGTCGTCAAACTCGCCGACTTCGGCATCGCCAAGATGATGGGCACCAACAGCCAAACCCAAGCTGGCATGGCCATCGGCACCTTTCTCTATATGTCCCCCGAACAGATCCTCGCCAAAGACATCGATCCTCGCAGCGATATCTATTCTTTTGGCATCACCCTCTTTGAACTCCTCACAGGACAACCCCCCTTCTCCGGCGAAACCCACTACGACGTCTGCAAAAAACACCTCGAAGAACACCTCCCTTCCGTCAAAAAACTCAACCCCAAGATCCCCAAAGAACTTGAACTCATCCTCAAAAAAGCCACCCAAAAAGACCCCAACCAACGCTATCCCAACGTCAAAGAATTCTCCGAAGACCTCTACCAAGCCTTCCCCCAATTCGCCGAAAAAGCCACCCGCCTCTCGGGCCTACTCCCTGCTCTACACGGCACCATCCCCGCCTACCCTGCCCCCAAACCAAGCTTCTTGCGCCGATTTGTCTGGCTCTCGCTGCTCGCTGGCATCGTCGCTGGCGTCGGATACGCCTACTTTAGCGAAAGCCTCTTCCTCCCCGAAACATCAACCCGACAGTGGCTGCCTCTTCCCTTCACCGAAACCTTTCGCCGCGATGTCGGCCTTTGGCCCACAGGCGGTCGTTTTGGCGCACAGATATCTTTGCGCGATGGACGCTACACCGTCCTCACCCGCAACGGCATCGCCATGACCACCGCTTGCCCAAGCACCCTTGTTCCCCTCCAACAACACGGTCACGTCGAGATCACCACACACGTCGACCAAGCCGACCCGCGTGGCCGTGCAATCCATGGTATCGCTCTGTTCTTTGACACCGAACAAAACAAAAGTCGCGGATACTACGCCGCCATCGATCCCAACAACCAGCGCATCGCACTCTACCGCATCCAACACGGCAACAAACATCCCCTCCTCCCTTGGCAACAACACACCGCCCTCCTTCCCAAACAACCCAATACCCTCAGCCTCCAAGCCTCACAAGGCAAACTCACGCTCTCCATCAATCAACACGCCCTTCCCTCCGTCCAAGACAACACCTTCCAGACAGGACGCGCTTGTGTCTTCGTCCAACAAGGCAGAGCCTCCGTCTCTTTTACTCGGTTCACCGCCTCTCTCCCCTAACCCCCACCACAAAACAACCTTCCCCCTAACCCCCACCACAAAACAACCTTCCCCCTAACCCCCACCACAAAAGAAACTGAGACACACCCTTCTCTCCGTTAGGTCTTTGAGGTAACGTGCGGCTGTTCTTTGCGTACACGCAAACCAACACCACAAAACACCCAACACAACACCACGAGACCCCCCCAAAAAAGGAGAAAACCAATGCGTGTGTGGCTCAAACGATTCGGATGGCCGCTGGCCCTCTGCACAGCGTTTTTGTACATCAGCCTCGCTTACCAAACGTCCTGCACTCCCGAGTCGGTCGGCACAACTTGCAAACAAGACTCCGACTGCACCTCTCCCCAAGTCTGCTTGCTTGGCACCTGTCAAGCCCGTCCCGACGGCGGTAGCGGCACCGAAACCTCCAACACCGAAACCCCAAATACCGAAACCTCCCAAGAGATCAACCCTTCCGAACCTGCCGCCGAAACCTCCCAAGAGATCAACCCTTCCGAACCTGCCGCCGAAACCTCCCAAGAGATCGACCCTTCCGAACCTGCCGCCGAAACTTCCCAAGAGATCGACCCTTCCGAACCTACCCAAGAACCCGCTCCCACCGAAACCTCCACCGAGACCACCCCCTCCGAAGTCGTCCCTGAGGCCGGAACAGAAACCACCCCCGAACCTACCCCCGAAACCACACCCGAAACCACACCGACTTGCCCCCAAACATGCACAACCAACGCGCAATGCAACCTCAACGCTTGCGGAAGCAACCGTTACTGCATCGGAGGCCGTTGCGCCGCCCAAGTCTGCCCCGCCACTTGCGTACTCAACGAGCAATGCAACGTCGCTGCCTGTGGAACCCGTACCTACTGCAACAACAACACTTGCCAAGCTCCACCCACTCAATGCCCCCAACGTTGCGGCGATACCAACGATTGCAATATCGCCGCCTGTGGAACCCGTACCCTCTGCCAAAACGGCACTTGCCAAAACCCGCCCGCGCAATGCCCCATCTTGTGCGGAAACGACGACCGTTGCGACTTGATCCCCTCTTGCACAACACGCACCTATTGTAGCCCACAGCGCCAATGCACCACCGAACCCGCACAATGCCCCGGAAACTGCATCGCCAGCGTCAACTGCCTCGCCAAAGCCTGCGGTACCCGTACTTCATGCGTCAACGGCCAATGTATCGACCGCTCCACCCAATGCCCGAGCGACGGAAATTGCCGGAGCAACGCCGATTGCGCAGTCAGCGGATGCGGAACGCGTACCCAATGCGTCAACAACGACTGTCGTACTCCCCAATGCCCCAACACCTGCACCAGCGACGCCAACTGCCCCGCCAATGCTTGTGGAACCCGCACAAAATGCACCAACGGCACTTGCCAAACTCCACCGCCCCCCTGCACCCGCGACCGTGAATGCCCACAAGGCTTCATCTGTGAAAACAGTCTCTGCACCGCAGGTTGCCGTGGAAACTCCGACTGCCCCACCAACGCCCCGATCTGCTATAAAAACCCATCCACCGCTGCCATCGGCGTTTGCAGTCCCCAATGCCCCACCCGCTGCACCAGCAACGCCAACTGTGCAGCCCCTGCTTGCGCCAAAAACACCGTCTGCGGTCCCAACGGCACCTGTCAACCCCCGCCCTCTTGCGCACGCGACCGCGACTGCCAAGTCGGTTTCATCTGCGAAAACAGCGTCTGCACCGCAGGATGCCGCAGCGTTGCAGATTGCGGAACCAACCAAACCTGCACCATCCCAAGCGGTTCCACTGTCGGCCAATGCACCAATACCACCCCCCCCCAATGCCCCACCCGCTGCGCAAACGACGCCGAATGCAACATCCCCGCCTGCGGTAATCGCAACAACTGCCGCGCTGGTTTCTGTTCCTTCTAAGCTTCCTGCCTTCTGAGCTTCCGACCCGCCTTGCATTCGAGAGGTCGAGGAAAATTTAACGACCTTTTTTCAATAGTTCTGCCAGCGTCCCGAAGCCGCGCTTGTCTTGATCGGCCATCTGCTTCTTGTATTCGCGGGTTTGAGCGCGTTCTTCGGCAGCTTCGACGGCTTTACGGCTCAAGCGCAAGCGATTGTTGGCTTTGTCGTTTTGGATCAAGGCCGCTTGAAACGCTGTTCCTGCGGGAAACATCTTGGCGTGATCTGCACCGCGAGGCGTCCCCATCTCCACGTTCGGGATCAAGCCCTTTTGTCCACCCGGCAACAGCACAAAAACGCCGAAGGGTTCGATCTTTTCAACCGTCACCTCAAAGATATCCCCTTCACGCAAACCGTCGTTGGATGGACGTGGCTTTGCGGGGGCTTCTTCGACTTCGGCATGGGGGGTTTCTTCCAAAGCGCGGATGCTCAGACCGATCCGCTTGCGCGCAGGATCAAGCTGGATCACTTTCACCGTGTGGCGATCTCCCACCGTCAACGCTTCGCGTGGATGACCGATCCGCTTGAGCGAGATCTCCGAGATATGCACCAAACCTTCGACGCCCGGCACAAGCTCCATAAACGCACCAAACGGCTCCATCCGCATCACGGTCGCTTCACGCACAGCGCCCTCTTGAAGATCCTGCAAGATCATCTCCCATGGATCGCTTTCAAGCGCCTTGATCGACAGCGAGATCCGATTGTTTTGCGGCTGGATCCCGATCACTTTGACCCGCACGCTTTGGCCTTTTTGCAACGCTTCGGATGCCTTCGCGATCCGAGAATGCGAGATCTCCGAAACATGCACCAAACCTTCGAGACCACCGAGATCCACAAAAGCCCCATAATCGGTCAGCGACGTCACTTTTCCATCCAAAACAACCCCTTCGCTGATCTGCTCGCGCATCGCTTTGGCCTTCTTCGCGGCCTCTTCTTCCAACAGCTCTTTGCGCGACACCACGATCTTGCGGCCCCCTTCTTTCACTTCGGTGATCCGTACCGTCAGCGTCGTTCCCACGTACTGATCGGGGTTTTCGCAAAAGCGCAACTCGATCTGGGACACAGGGCAAAAAGCTCGCTTTCCAAACACTTCGACCTCAAGGCCCCCCTTGTTGCGCGAGATCACCTTGGCTTCCACAGGGATGCGGCTCTCATGGGCTTCTTCGATCGCCGCCATCACATCTTCTCCTGCCTGCATCTGCAAGCCCAACTCAAGCTGATCGCCCGAAGAGACCGTCACATACGCACGCACACGCTCTCCCACCGTTGGAACGGGCTTTCCTGCATGCACAAACGCTTCTTTGCTCATCGATGCCTCGCTCTTTCCGCCCAGCGCAACAAAGATGTTCTCCCCTCCGACTTTGATCACCTCACCTTCCACTTCTTGACCCACCGCAAAATCCGTTGGGCGCTCCACGCGATCGAGATAGGCCTCCATCAAGGCTGCGTCGTCTTCGCTCTCTTGGAAGATATCCGTGGTTGGGATCGCCTGCTTCGTCTCTTTTTCTGCGAGACCTTGGGCGGCTTCAGGGGTGGTCTTGGTTGCTTGGTTCGTATTCACGGGCGTTTCCATTTCTATCGCTCCATCCGAGGCGAGTCGAGGCAAAAAGGCGACAATACACCCCAACAAAGCGCTTCCTCTGTTGGGGGTCGTCAACGCTCACGCTTACTGCGTAAGGCTAACGGTCGACTCTTCCTTGACAGTTGTGGGATAACCTGCATCGCGCCACGCATAAAATCGCGTTAAAGCCTCTTCGCGGCGCTTTGGGTCGTATAAATCAGCAAAATCAATCACACGCGCAAAGGCCGTCATATCGGCCATGCGGCAAGAAGGGATCGCGATCAACGTATCACAGATCCCCACAGCATCGCGCAGTTCGATCGGCGATATCGGGCTGCAATACAAAAAAATCGGCAACAAGTGCCTTTGCGCAAAAGGCCACTCTGCGTGTGGCAAAAAAGACGTCGGATCTTGCGACCACAGCGCCTCGTCGAGTTTCGCCTTCTGCCCTTCGTCTTCGCAACAGATCAACACCCGCCCCCCCGCTCGCACCCGCTCTTGTGCCAACGCACAGATCAGCGGCTCTTTTCTCTCTCGTTGTGTCACTCTATAGAAGATCACTTCGGGCATATCGGTGTATTCAATACTCATAGGACTTAGGCCGTTGGATGGGTTTCGTGGGGTTTCACCCCACGCCCCACAAGGGAGCACAGCTCCCTTGACCCTGTGTTTGGCGAAGAGAGCGCAGGTTTCAAGACAACGACCCTGTCGCTTGGGCGTGTACAAACACGGCTTTTTTTGGCGACTGCGTAAGCCCTCGGCTCGTTCGGTGTCGCGCAGATGTCAGGGTCGTGCGGTCGGGCTGGTCAGTTTGCGCCTCCCCCATCTCAGGGCCATGCCCCACTACCACAGCCCGCTTGATCTTGCAAGAGCAGCCTGAAAAAATCCAAGCCTCTCAGCCTACTTTTTTTCTTCCACAACACAAACTCACGGCCCGCCCTTCCACGCAGACCCACAAAAACCTCTTGACCTTTGCGCGTGTTCGTGGATATCCTCTCGCCTCCATACATCGCAACAGAGGTGACGGTACCCCACCAAGGGCCTATCCCCCCGCATCTCCGCGCTGATCCCCTCGCCTCTCTCTCAAAAACAAAGGAACCGACGCTTTGCTGATCGATCTTCATGTTCAATCATCGCTTTCACAAACAGGAACCCTTGATCCCGAAGAGATCCTGTTGCGCGCCAAACAAATGGGCCTCGATGGTGTCGTCTTTACCGAAGATCAGCCCCACACCAGTTGGCGCGATATCAAAGATGCCGCCGCTGACCACGGGATATCCGCCTTCTTTGGACTCAAACTCGCCACCCAAAAAGGCTACTTCTTGCTCTTTCTTCCCGACGCCAAACTCGTTGAACCCAAAGCCTTGTTTCCGACATGGCACGATGAAAAAGATCCCTTCACCCTCAAAGAAGTCCAAGCCATCGCCCGCCGTGTCGGTGGAATCATCGCAGCAGCCCATCCTTACCATCTGCGCGTTCCCTTGCCCTCGGGTGATCGCATCTTCCAAGTTCGCGGACTCCAAGCCGTCGAAGTCCAAAACGGCTCCTGCTCCGCCCTGATCAACGACTTTGCCCTCGAAGCCGCCACCCTTCTTCGTATCCCCGGAATTGGCGGCAGCGGCACACGCGAAAGCCTCGAACAACTCGGCAAAAGCGCCACCCTCTTCTTGACCGAACCCTCCGACGAGGCCGAATTCATCGCTGCGTTCCGACCCGGCAACCTTTGGCCTATCCAATTCACCACCCAACCCACCCTCCGCAGCTTTGACCGCGACGAGCGCGATGAGCGTGGAGGCCGTGACGAGCGCGGCGGTCGTGGAGGCCGTGATGAGCGCGGCGGTCGTGGAGGCCGTGACGAGCGTGGAGGCCGTGACGAGCGTGGAGGCCGTGACGAGCGTGGAGGCCGTGACGAGCGTGGAGGTCGTGGAGGCCGTGATGAGCGTGGGGGACGCGATGAACGCGGGGGGCGCGATGAACGCGGGGGTCGTGGGGGGCGTGAGGGAGGGCGTGATGATCGTGGCGGTCGTGGGGGACGCGATGATCGTGGTGGACGCGGGGGCCGTGATTTCCGCTCCTCCCGCTGATGATGTCGCCCCGAACCATCGCGATTTGATGACCGTCACTCCCTCTGCTCACGAACTCCAAAAGAAGTGTACTCGTAGCGTGGTGGTGCTCCGCTGTAGCGGTCCTGCCTTCGGGCAGCCACATCCGACCGCCCCGAGATGTTTCGCCTTTCTTTTTCCGTCGCAAACATTAAGGTGCAAACCAGAGTCTTTGATGGACTCACCAAAAACCACTTTGACGGACGAGGAGCCTTCGTATGCAACCACACATCACAGAACGAGATTATGCGGTGCTTCGCGCAATGGGCTTCCCGTTGGCTACGGATTTTGAGGAGAGAAATCCATCACCGTACGACGTGATGGATGCTGTTTTTCGCGTATTGCGTTCCCCGATCGCACGGTTGGTAGAGGCAGCGGCCCACGCCTTGGGAGAATTGGCAGGCAACGTAGACAGCAACGTACTGGTTCTCCCTCGGGACGAAAAAACGCTGCGCCGTTTGGGATTTGTATTGGACAGCCTCGCGCAACACCACGCCTCATCGGCAAACAAATCCGCACAATTGGCACAATGGGCACGCGAAGTAGAGAATCATCTCCCTTCCCTTGGTGATGTTGAACCTCTGACGCTGACGAGCATCACAACAGCAGGGCGGCTACGCCGCCTCATTGAAAACGCAAGCAATGTGAACAAAAAATGGCATGTCTACGGTGTTTTAGAGCTAAGATTGTAACGTTCTCATCGCAGAGAATTTGGCGCAGCCGCACAGGTCTTGTAGGTTTTTGCCATGCCCCTTTTGCATACCCCCCAAACCCTCCTCACAAGAGACGCCAAAAGAATTCAGCGGTTTTTGATCGCAGTAGAACGCGAACTGCTTTCTCGCCACGACGCTGATTTCCTCGCAAGCCAGAACCTGAAAGTAGTTGTGTATGGTTCTTGTGCCGTGTCTCTCTACCTCGGCGACGAAGCGGGAGAGAGCGACGTTTCCATGACAGACGACATCGATATCGCAGTAAGTTCTGGCGCAAAGCTTTTGCAAGAATGCTCTCCACAGATATCTCCGCCGCTTGAGATCAGGCAAAGCCAAGTCGAAAATTGGCTCATCCACCCCGACTGGGAGGATAGAATCTTCGACGCAACTAGTTTACTCGGTTTGTCTTTCTTCCACGTCTTTCTTCTCCATCCGCTCGACCTTATCCTCACAAAGCTTGGGAGGTACTCTGAACGGGACGCTGAAGACTGTATCCGCTTGAATTCAAGATACATCAACGATTTTTCTTTCTTTCTCGCGATCTTAGATGAGGCTTTGGATTTCTTTGTCGAACACGCACCAAAGAAGGACGCCATCCGAAAGTACGCTCTTTTGGATCTATACAACGAAGCTCCGTGAACGCTTCCTCTGGGCGTAGCGCGTACGAACTCCGAAAAAAATGGCTCGACACGTCACAGCGATCCACTGTGACCGCCCTGTTCTCGGGCAGCCAAACCCCACTACCCTCACCTCACGAATCACCCACCCTCAAGATACCCTAGAAGCTGTTGCGTTGTGGCGCATTTCGGGCTACAAACAACCCCACGCTGAAGAAACACCACAGAAAGAACTTTGGAGGAAGAAAAATGCGTGAACAACGGCCCAACGGGCTTCGATGGATGGTAGGGTTGTGTGGGCTGTTGATGGGCTGGCCGACGGCGTGTGGGGGCGAACAGGCCGAATGCAAGGACGGGATCCAAGTCAGCGAGTACAACACCAGCGGCCTCAAGTGTACAAAGCCTTGTGATTGCAGCAACCTCAAGTTTGAAGGCTACTGCATCAGCGGCACTTGTGTTTCCAATCCCCGCAATCCTGCCCAACGCAAGGGCGAGATCCGCTCCTGCAAGCTCTTGCAAAAAGTCGGAACCTGTGCGTGGGGACAACAAGAAGCCCAACCTGCCCCGCTCACGGAGCTTGTGTGGGGCGACTGCAAAGCCGAACAAGTCGGCCCGAACTTTCCCGAAGACACCAAAGAACGCTGTTTGGATGGCGTCGACAATGATTGCGACGGTCTAACCGATCTCGATGACTCCAAATGCAACGCCTATTGTGTGCCCAAACAAACCACGGCCTGCTACACCGCAGACCCCAAGACCCTCCACGTCGGCCCTTGTCGACCGGGCCTTAAGACCTGCAAAGAAGACAATACGTGGGGTCCATGCGTTGGCGAGAAAGTCCCCGGCAAAGAGTTCTGCAACAACCAAGACGACGACTGCAACGGCCTGATCGACGACGGATTGGACGGATGCACCGCTCAATCCTGCCAAAATGACGAGCAGCGTGGTTGTTATCCCGAAGTGGTGGGCTGTGTACTCGAAACCATCGCTCAAGATATCGTGCGTTTTCGCTGTCAAGGCGCTTGCATCGCGGGGATTCAGACTTGCCGCAACGGTTCGTGGGGGGCATGCGAAAAAAAGGTCGGACCCACCGCCGAGATCTGCGATGGGATCGACAACAACTGCGATGGTGCGGTCGATGAAGGCTGCTTGTGCGAAGCAGGCAAACAGCAAGCCTGTTCTCTCGGCCCACAAAACAAAGCGGTCGGCGAGTGTGTCCTCGGAAAGCAGACGTGCGTCGGTGGAAAGTGGGGGGCATGTGAAGGCGCAAAAGCTCCAAGCATCGAGTATTGCAACAAACAAGACGACGATTGCGACGGTCAGATCGACAACCATTGCGTCTGCACGCAAGACAAAGATTGCGAACAGGGCTTGCTTTGCTTGTTGGGTTCTTGCCGCAAAAGGATCTGCCCGAGTGGACAGAGCGATTGTGGCGAGACCTGCGCCGATCTCAACAGCAGTAGCGCGCATTGTGGGGCTTGCAACAATGCTTGCACAGAGGGGCGTGAATGCGTCAAAGGGGCTTGTCAATGCCCGAAGGGAGGGATGTTTTGCGAAGGGGCGTGTGTGGACGCACAGACTTCTGCGGCGCACTGTGGGGCTTGCGGGAAAGCCTGCGCTTCGCCGCGTACGTGCGAGCAAGGGATCTGTGTTTGCCCTGCGGCACAGAGCTTTTGTGGGGAAGGCTGCATAGCCACGAACACCTCGAACCAACATTGCGGAGCGTGCAACAATGCTTGCCTTGGGCCAAAGACGTGTGTAGGAGGCAAGTGTACTTGCCCAAGCGGGCAAGACGATTGTGGAAGCGGATGTATCGAACTGATCGAGAATACGCATTGCGGAGCGTGCAACAACGCCTGCCAAAACGGCCAAACCTGCCAAAACAGGCAATGTACTTGCCCAAGCGGAAAAACGGCGTGCGGAGGCGTGTGCATCGACACACAGACTTCTGCGGCGCACTGTGGGGCTTGTGGAAAGGCTTGTGGTGTCGGGCTTGTGTGCAAGGCAGGCCAATGCGAACAACCGCTGCTCCTCGCGGCAGGCAGCCGATATGCTTGTGCGGTGACGGATTGTAATGCCTTGACGTGTTGGGGCGCAAACGACAAGGGTCAGCTCGGCATCGCGGTATCATGCCTTGCCTGCCCTCCAACCCCCGTGGCGCTGCCCTCTGGGCTGCGTCTCATTCAGGTGGCCGCAGGAGACGCTTTCACCTGCGCGCTTTTTTCCGATGGTAGCGTTCGCTGCTGGGGAGAGAACAGCTCCGGCCAACTCGGTTATGGTGACACCACAAACCACGCAACGCCTAAGGCCAACGCGATCAACTTGGGAGCGGGCCGCAGCGCCAAATCCATCGCAACGGGTTCATCCCATACCTGCGCGATCTTGGACGACGACAGCGTCAAATGTTGGGGAAACAACCAACGCGGACAACTCGGAGAAGGCAACACCTCCCAACGCAATGCCCCTCCTGCCACCGCGATCAACTTGGGAGCGGGCCGCAGCGCCAAGTCCATTACAGCGGGCTTTCGACACACCTGCGCGATATTAGACGACAACAGCGTCAAGTGCTGGGGCGCCAACGATTTCGGGGCACTCGGCTACGGCGACACCACCCAACGCAACGCCCCCGATACCAACGTGATCAACTTGGGGACAGGTCGCAGCGCCAAGTCCATCGCAGTAGGTTATAGCCATACTTGCGCGATATTAGACGACAACAGCGTTAAGTGCTGGGGATACAACATCGACGGGCGACTCGGCTACGGCGATACCACAGACCGCAAAGCCCCCGACACCACCGTGATCAACTTGGGAACGGGCCGCAGCGCAAAGTCCATCCATGCGGGCTCATGGCACACTTGTGTGCTGCTGGACGATAACAGCGTCAAGTGTTGGGGAGCCAACTCCTTCGGGCAACTCGGCTACGGCGACACCACAAACCGCAAAGCCCCCGACGCCAACGCCGTAAATCTCGGAGCAGGCCGAACCGCCAAGGCTATCGTTGCTGGAGGGGCTTTTATATGCGCACACCTCGATGATGGAACTCTCCGATGTTGGGGAGACAACGATATGGCACAAGTCGAGTACACCACACGGGTATATGCAACCCAACCAAGCACGCTGCCTTTGGTGCTTGGACAGATCCGCTGCGGGGGGACTTGTGCCGATGCCTTTGTGACAAGCCGTTGTGGGGCCTGTCAAACCGCCTGTCAAATCAACCAGATCTGCGCCAATGGCCGCTGTGTCTGGAGATATCAACAAGTCGCAGCGGGAAGTTCTCACACCTGCACGCTGTTTTCCGATGGTAGCGCTCGCTGCTGGGGAGGGAACTCGTCGGGCCAACTCGGTTATGGCGACACCACAAACCGCGCAACGCCTGATACGAAGGCGATCATCTTGGGGACAGGACGCAGCGCAAAGTCCATCACTACGGGCTTTCATACGTGCGCACTCTTAGACAACAACAGCGTCAAATGTTGGGGAGATAACAATAACGGCCAACTCGGCTACGGCGACACCACAGACCGAAACGCTCCCGACGCGAACGCCATCAACTTGGGAACAGGCCGCAGCGCAAAGTCCACCGCTGTAGGTATAAATCACACGTGCGCGCTGTTGGACAACAGCAGCGTCAAGTGTTGGGGAGCCAACTCCTTCGGGCAACTCGGCTACGGCGACATCACAGACCGCAACGCCCCCGACACCAACGCCGTAAATCTCGGAGTAGGCCGCAGCGCAAAGTCCGTCGCTGCGGGGTCCCAGCATAGCTGCGCGATCTTAGACAACGACACCATCAAGTGCTGGGGAGCTAACTCCTTCGGGCAACTCGGCTACGGCGACGCCACAAACCGCAACGCCCCAGACGCGAACGTGATCAACTTGGGAGCAGGCCGCAGCGCGAAATCTATCGCGGCTGGCGCGTACCATTCCTGCGCTGTCTTGGACAACAACACCGTCAAGTGCTGGGGGTACAACAACAACGGTCGGCTCGGTTACGGCGACACCACAAACCGAAACGCTCCCGACGCGAACGCGATCAGCTTGGGAGCAGGCCGCAGCGCAAAGTCCATCTTCGTAGGTACTGCCCATACATGCGCGATCTTGGACGACAGCAGTGTTAAATGCTGGGGAGACAACACCAAAGGCCAACTCGGCTACGGCGACACCACAAACCGCAACGCCCCAGGCGTGAACGCGATCAACTTGGGGACGGGCCGCAGCGCGAAGTCCCTCACAGCGGGTTCTAGCCATACCTGCGCGATCTTGGACGACGACAGCGTCAAATGTTGGGGAGGCGGCGATAGCAGCCAACTCGGATACGGCGACAAAACAAGCCGCAACGCCCCAAGTATCGACGCACTTCGTTATCCTTGAAAGGCAAAGGCAGCGAACAGTTCGATAGGGACGCAAGGATGAGAGTGCGGGAGAAGAGTTAGGACCGGGGGGAAGAGGAAGAGAGGCGCTTGGCGAGGGGGATCAGTAGAAGGGCAAGCAAGAGCAGCAAGACGGAGATCAGTTGGCCCCATGTGAAGATATCGGGGCCTTCGGCAGATCGGACGAAGTCGACTTCAAAGAGGAAGCCGCGCACGATATCGCCGCGAAAGATCTCGATAAAAAACCGCACAAAGGCATAAAGGATCAGATAAGCGATCACGACTTGGCCGTGAAAGCGTTTGTTGTGGCGAATCCACAGCAAGACGAAAAAGATGGCGAGTGTTGCGAGCGCTTCGTAAAGCTGCGTGGGGTGGATGTGTCCCTTGAGTCCGACACTTGCGGGAAACGACACAGCCCACGGAAGATCCGTCGCTTTGCCATAACAGCACCCCGCCGAAAAACAGCCGATTCGCCCGAAGAATTGGCCCAAAGCCACCACAGGAACGACCGTATCCGCAAGCAAAAAGAAGCCGAGCTTTTGACTGCGAACAAACAGAGCCGTTGCGATCAAACCGCCGATCAATCCGCCATGAAAGACCAAGCCACCTTCCCAGATACGAAACAGCTTGGCGTTGTAAAAGGGCGTGGTGGCCTTGAGGTTCGGCCAATACGTCGTATTCCACTCGGTGATGATAAACAGAACACGCGAACCCACCATCGAAGCGATCAACACCCAAAAAGCAAGGTCAAGGACTTGATCGGGCGCAACGCCCACACGACGGCCCTCTCGGATCGTCAGCGCGATGCCAAAGATAAACCCCAGCGAGATCATCACACCATACGTATGCAGCTTGATCTCGCCCAGATACACGAGGCCCACAAGCGCCAACCCCGCCCCAAAGATCAAACTCGTGGTGGTGGTGATCCAGCCCGCTGTTCGGCGCTCTGTCGCACGCTCAGGATCCGTGGCCCACAGATAGGCCACAAACGAGATCCCAAACAACACCGCCATCAGCTTCCATTGGGCAAACAGCCACGAACCCGGGCCAGCAAATCCCGACCAAGACGACGGCACTTTCCACTCAATTAAGATCTGGTACATCGAAGCTCTTTCTTTTGGACCGATACGAAATCCGCCCCTTGTGTAAACGGAAGATGTAGGGGCAGCCACAGGGGGCTGCCCAACAACAGGGCGTCTACAGCGGATCGCACCGACCCTTCAAGCACACTTTTCTCGGAGATCGTATGACACCGTAAAAACAAAGGCGCAAAAGGCGCGGAGATTCGGGATGGAGGGCTTATTTCGCGCCTTCTTGGTTTTGGCGGGTGACAAACACCGCCAAGGCCAACACAAAGAACACAGCCGCAGCAAGCTGGCTCCATGACAACAGATCCGCTCCTTGGGCAAGGGGCGTGATATCGCGCTGGAACGAAGCGATCAGACCGCGCCGTTCGTCGCCACGGAACATATCAAGGAAGAACGAAACCACGGGATAGATCAACAGATACCACACGAAGACTTGGCCGTGATAGCGCTTGGCACTGCGCACCCACAGCAACACAAAGAACAAGGCCAAGACAGCGAGCGACTCGTACAGTTGCGTGGGATGCAAGCCAACCCCCGCAGGAAGCTCAGCAGGCAACAGCGGATGCCCGGGAAAAGAGACCTTCCATGCGGCGTTTGTGACTTTTCCAAAACCAAACCCCGCTGCAAAAGAACCCAACAGACCGAAGAATTGGCCAAGCGCCACCGAAGGGATGATGATATCCGCCATCTTCCAAAAGTCCACTTTGGAAAGTTTTGCAAAGGCAAGGCTAACCAAAAGAGCCGCCAGAAGGCCACCATAGAACAACAAACCACCTTCCCACAGACGAAAGATCTTCCACTGATACCACACGGTTTGCGTACGGAAGTCCGAAGCAAATTCAGGCCAATGGATCGCAACAAAGAACAGACGCGCCCCAATCATCGCCGCAAGCAACAACCAAAACGCTAGATCGAGGATACGTTCGGGATCTTCGCCGACACGACGGGCCTCACGCACCGCCAAGATGATCCCCAACAAAAAGCCGATCGCCACCAACACCCCATAAGTATGCAGCTTAATGAAGTTGAGCCGCCCTGTCCCGATACCGCCCAAGATCGCCGCAAATACCAACGCTGCAACGGTTCCCATCCATCCCAACGCACGACGGCCTCCCTTGGCCTCAGGAGCCAAGCCCCACCACGCCACGATGCCGCTCACCACAAGACCCACAATCCACAACGAAAGCTTTTGGGCCATCCACTTGTCTGGCCCCCAGATCTTGAAAAAACTTGCGGGTAGTCGGTAATCCAACAAGATCGGATGCATCTACACTCTCCTGTTCTGTTCTTGCTTCTACGTTCCTATCTATCCGTGTCCAAACAAAAGGACAAAACACACAAACCATCTTTTCATCTTGCCGGCTCGTCGGGTTGGTTTTTGCGGGGCGCTGCCCCACTCCCCGCAAGGGAACTTCGTCCCCTTGACCCCGTGTCGGCGGGGTGATCAAGGGTGCTTCAAACCAACCACTCTGCCGCTTGATCAGGCACCAACTCGGGGTTTTTCAACGAACCGCTGCTGTTTGCACACCAGCCAACCACAAAGAGAATCCTGATCAGGGATGTTTCTTCGAGGCCGTCTCAAGGGCCTTTTGGAGGTTCTTGTGCGGGCTGGGATGATCCACCCCACAACGTATGCAGCGCGAAAAAAAACACACCAAAGGAGATCGCGATATCCGCGATGTTGAAAGTCGGCCAATGCGAAGTCCCTTGCGCGGTGGTCCAGTAGATGTCGATAAAATCGATCACATGGTTCACACGCAAACGATCTGTAAAATTGCCCACCGCACCGCTCGCGATCCCCGCGATGCCCAAGATCAACAAGGTCTCTTCGTCGCGTGCGCGGCGCAACATCGTGGTCAAAAACACAAACGCCAACAACGTGATCAGCACAAACAATCCACGCCGCACCAACACAGGCAAGCCGCCAAACACACCCCACGCCGAACCCGGATTGAGTGCATAGCGAAAGTTCAACAAGCCCGGGAGCACCACACACGCAGGCGAGGCGATATCCGCCACGATCAACACATCGCGACACCACGAAGACTTTTTTAACGCCTCGACCTGTTTCTTCCACACATCAAGGCTCAGGCGCGCTCGATCAAAACACTTGTCACCTGCTTCGACACAAGAACGCTCACAAGCGCTTTTCTGTTCCTTTTGCTGACAAAGCCCCCAACACACCTGCCGCTCCATCAAACACGCCGCTTGCGGAGAATGAAGGTGCGTGGTCGCCCAGTGCTTGCTGCCCTGATCCAACCCCACCACCACCAAAACCACCCACAACACAACCCAGTAGCGACGCGGCATATCGTTCTCGCCTTATTTCAAAATGTCCGAATCACCCGCTTTTTCCACACGTTCCGATAATGACGGAGCTTCGATCATCTCACTTTGTTCGGTGATGGTCGATGCTTCGGGCGGATCTGTTGTGGCCGATGCTTCAGACAAGCTCGTTGTGGCCGATGCTTCGGGCGGATTTGTTGTGGCCGATGCTTCAGACAAGCTCGTTGTGGCCGATGCTTCGGTCGTTGTGGCCGATGCTTCGGTCGTTATCGCGGATGTTTCGGTCGTTATCGCGGATGCTTCGGTCGTTGTGGCCGATGCTTCGGTCGTTGTGGCCGATGCTTCGGTCGTTGTGGCCGATACTTTGGGTGTTGGGATGTGCTGATGGCGAAGGGGAGAGGCGGATGGAGGTTGTTCGATGTAATCGTCTCGATCGGCGTATTCTTCATCAAAAGAAGAGCGAAGGACTTCGATGGCGATCAGGACGACACCGACAGAGATGGCGACGTCAGCGACGTTAAAGGTCGGCCAAGAGTGAGAACGCCCTCCGATGTGGACAAACCAGTAGATAAAGTCCACAACGTAATCCATCCGCAAGCGATCCAAGAAGTTGCCCAGAGCGCCGCCCAAGATCAACGAAAGCGCCCAAACCATCTGCCGATGCTCCGTTTCGACTCGAAAAGAGAACAAGTAGACGATAAACAAGATCGCAAGGATGGTGATCGTGATAAAGAAAGGACGGCGAAACTCAGGCGGGTAATCGGAAAACAAGCCCCATGCAGCGCCGCTGTTGGTTTGGTAACGGAAGTGAAAAAAGCCCGGGACGACGATACACTCGGCGTTGCTGCCGCTCCAAGGCTGGGATACGCTGCGGCAGATCCCCGATTGCTTCATTGAATCAAGGTCATAATTCCATCGGCTTATCAAGCGATTCTGCTCTTTTTGGCAATCTTGTTCCAAAAGATTGCAGCGCTTCATGCAAGAGACCAAACTGCCTTGGTTCCGGGCTAATCCCTCACGACAGCGATCTTCACAAGTGCGGCGCTTGTCATAACAATGGTTTCCGGGGTGGCGGAGATACTGCACCGCCATCAACTTGCTCCACTGATCCAACCCGATCACAGACAAACCAATCGCCAAAAGGATGATGTATTTCTTGCTCATGCTTTGCTCAAATGTTCCGTCAGACGGGGGATTTCCAAGGGTAGCCCCCCCCGACGACGCCAACGCTTCCTCAAAAGAACGGTCAACATATACCTGTCGCCCCTTGCTTGTCAACCACAACACCGAAGTTCCCGCATGCTCAAGCAAGCCAACAACGCTCACTCCACAGCCCCGAGGCCACCGATGAAAACGCCATCACTCGATCGCCCCTATCTCTCGAATTCTCGATGCCAACCCCAATCACAAAACGATTTGTTGCGCCAACGTGCGGTGTTTTTGCGTAGGATCCGAGACTTTTTTACACAACGCGGATTCCTCGAAGTCGAGACCCCGATCTTGATCCCTTGCGCAGATCCCTCGCCCCACCTTGCATCGTTTCGGACATGGTACGAACACCCGTATACTTCGGAGCGCCAGCGGCTATTTTTGCACACGTCTCCCGAATTTGCGATGAAACGGCTGGTGGCTGCGGGATATCCGCGCATCTTTCAGATCTGCAAATTCTTTCGCAACAACGAAGACTCTCCGCTACATAATCCCGAATTCACGGGCCTTGAGTGGTATCAAACCGACGCCGATTATCGCCGATTGATGGACTTGACCGAGGCCATGTGTCTGGAGCTTTGGCCTTCGGGGCAACTGCGCTATCAAGGCCGTCTGTTCGACGTTCAGACTCCTTGGGAGCGCCTAACGGTCCACGAATCGCTCCGACGCTACGCAGGACTCGATTTCCCACCACAGATCGAGTATGGCGATCTCAAGCAAGCCTGCCTTCAAAAAGGGCTTTCGGTGGCTGCGGATGATGCTTGGGATGATCTGTTTTTCAAGCTGCTGATCACGTTTGTTGAGCCGCATCTTGGGCAAGAGCGCCCCACTTTTTTGCTCGATTATCCGAAAGAGTTGGCTGCTCTGGCGCGAACAAAAGCCGATCAGCCCGCCATCGCCGAGCGCGTCGAACTGTATCTCGCAGGGATCGAACTCGCCAACGGATACAGCGAGCTGATCGACCCCATCGAACAACAACGCCGATGGGAGGCCGACGCACAGATCCGCCAAAATCGAGGCGATGAAGATGCTTTTCCTGTCGATCCCTTGTTTCTTTCGGCGCTGGCCTCTGGCCTCCCTCCCACCGCAGGGATCGCCATCGGCCTTGATCGCTTGTTGATGCTGTGTCTGGATGCCCCCACCCTCCACGATATCCTGCCCTTCCCCTTCTCTCCGTCTATTCGCTAATTAGGCCAAGAATCAAGGCAAGAACATCATCCGACAGATCCAAACAGCAGCCATAATCCCCGCAACATCGGCCATCAGACAAGCGATCAGCGTGTGTCGGACTTGCTTGATCTGCACCGCGCCAAAGTACACGGCCAAGACGTAAAAGGTGGTTTCGGTACTGCCCTGAAACGTCGCCACCATCATGCCGATCAAAGAATCGGGGCCATGCGCGTTCATCGTTTCCGCCATCACACCAAACGCCCCAGACCCCGACAATGGACGCAAAAGAGCCATCGGCAAAGCTTCCGCAGGCATCCCGATCCATACCGTGATAGGCCGCAACACGCCCACCAACAGATCCAACGCCCCAGACGCACGAAACATCCCGATCGCCACCAAGATCGCCACCAAAAACGGGATGATCCGAATCGCCGCATCAAACCCTTCTTTGGCTCCTTGCACCAAGCAATCGTACACCTTGATCCCACGGCTTATCCCGTACCACACCAACAACGCGATCAAGATCGGCAACATCCAAAATGACAACAGGTCTTTGCTCAAACCAAACCAAGAGATATCGAGATCACCCCATAACCCCCACCCAGACGCCGATTGCAGCGCGTGAGCCAAGATCCACAACGTCGCTTCCATCGCTTCGCCCAAGACGTGACCCACCGCAGCCCCCAACAATGCCAACCAAAACCCCCACTGCATCGCCCTCATCCACAGCGAGGATTGCGTTAACGTCCCTGAGGCCGCCACCTCCGCCTCCAACGCTTTTAATTCTTGGTGCGCTGTTTCGGTTCGTGCGCTTTCCGAAGAAGCTGTATCCGCTTCCGAAGAAGCTGTATCCGCTTCCGAAGAAGCTGTATCCGCTTCCGAAGAAGCTGTATCCGCTTCCGAAGAAGCTGTATCCGCTTCCGAAGAAGCTGTATCTGCTTCCGAAGGAGCGGCAGACGTTGTTTCCGAAGAAGCTGTTTCGGCTTTGGGGCTGGCTGTTTCGGCTGGTTTGGAGATAGGGATATCGACTTCGTCTTGGGTTTTGTCGATGGGATGGAGAGAAAGGCTGTAGCGCGGGAGCCGAGAGAGCCACACACAAGCGAAGATCGCGACGGTTGTCGAGCAGATCGTCGCAAACAAGGTGGTGAACAAGATCGCCGAAGGTTGGGCGGATCCCATCGCGGTGCGGATGGCGATCACGCCCGTCGGTAGGATCGAAACGCCCGACGTATTGATCGCGAGAAACAACGCCATCCCGTTGGTGGCTACCCCACGCCGCAGGTTCAAGCGTTCGAGTTCCATCATCGCCTTGATCCCAAAAGGCGTCGCAGCATTCGCCAAACCGAGCATATTGGACGAGATATTCATGATCATCGCACTCATCGCGGGATGATCCGCAGGAACATCGGGAAACAGCCGCGTCATCAACGGACGGATCCCACGCGCCAAAGATTGCAACAGCCCTGCTTCTCGGGCGATCTGCATCATCCCCAACCAAAAGGCCATCACTCCGACCAACCCCAACGCCAACGTCACCGCAGACTTTGCCGCCTCTGCGGATTGTCGCGCCACCGCATCCATCCGCCCCGTCCATGCGCCCACCAAGATCGACGCCAACACCAAGATCACCCAGATCGCGTTGAGCATCCTCGCTCCTTTTTCCCGTCTGCTGTGCTTTTGACTTCTTTTGCCTGACAAGACCGCCGCACCAAGATTCCCCGCTCTTGCCCTTCGCCACCACCCTATCCATAATCCCGACCGCCGCTCCAACGCAAAAAACCGACCACCCCAAGGAGCCCGACGCATGGGATATGCAAACGGAAAAGTTGTCTTGATCACAGGAGCATCCGCAGGGATAGGCTCTGCTCTTGCGCTCGAATTTGCAAAACAAGGCGCTGATCTCGTTCTCACCGCCCGTCGCACCGATCGCCTACAAGAACTTGCCACACAGATCCAAACCCTCGGTCGAAAGGCTCTCCCCATCGCCTGCGACGTCACCCAAGATCACGACATCGAACAAGCCGCCCACCAAGCACGCGAAACCTTCGGACGCATCGATATCGTCGTCGCCAACGCAGGTTTCGGTGTGGCAGGCACGTTTGAAAAACTTTCGATGGAGGATTATCGCCGACAGTTCGAGACCAACATCTTTGGCGTGATGCGCACACTCAAAGCGACACTGCCCGATCTCAAGCAATCGAAAGGCTGTTTTGCGATCATTGGGAGCGTCAACAGCCACATCTCTTTGCCGGGAAACTCGGCCTATGGGATGAGCAAGTTTGCGGTTCATGCCTTTGCACAGTCCATGCGCGGCGAACTACGGCCCTTTGGGATCGGTGTCACCCTGATCTCCCCGGGATTTGTAGCCTCCGAGATCCGCCGCGTCAACAACTACGGAGCCTTCAAACCCGAAGCCAAAGAACCTGTCCCGACTTGGCTGATTATGCCTACCGAGACCGCCGCCCGTCAGATCGCCAAAGCCATCCACAAACGCCGACGCGAAGCCGTCATCACAGGGCATGGCAAGCTGCTTGTCTTCTTACAACGCCATGTCCCCGGACTGGTGTCCTTTTTCGTCAACCGCTTCGCTGTCAAAGCCCGCCCCGAACCCCGTTAAGCCCGATCCCACGCAAAACATCGATTTTCGATACGGATCATCCCCGCAGATAGGCGATTGCAAAAAACTTGCGATTGTTTGAGGCATCGTTTACATCGAAAAACACACGGCTTGGTGCGCCCCCGCACAAAAAGCAAACTGGAGGTATGAGATGTCTTTGTTTGTGTTAGGGATTTTGATGGGTCTTACGTACGGTGTGATGATGGGAGCGAGTGTCGGTTATCAGCTTTCGCGCATGACCAAAGAGCGCCGACATCCGCGCTAGATCGTTTTGGTGGGGGCGAGGAAAGATCGAAGGGTGGGTTAACGGCCTTGGACGATGGCGCGGACTTGGAGTTTTAAGGAGACATAAGAGCGCGGAGGCAGGGACACTTGGGAGGACAACAGTTGTTCGCGCACGCATAGGCCAAGGGTTTTGCCGTAGGTCGACAACATGACGGTTTCTTCGGCGTCTTGGAAACGTCCGTCTGGCCCGACTCCGATCGCCAAACGAAAACGCACCGTAGTTTCTCCCACAGGGAATTCATCCCTTGAGATATCGCAAGTGTGGAAGGACTCGATCAGCCCGTTCATCTCCTTTTGGAGATAGTGCATCTCGTCGGGTGTACCGTTGCCTGAAAGTTCCTCGACCACAAGACGCTGCAACGTGACGGATGCAGCGGGTTTGGGAGCAGGCTGGGGTTCGGTCGTGGGCGCAGGTTCGGTCGTGGGTGGATTTGTCTGAGAAGGATCCGTGTGAGGTGTGGGTTCGGTTGTGGGCGCGGGTTCGATCGTGGGCGCGGGTTCGGTGGATGGGGGGGGCTTGGTTGGATTGGTGCAGCGGCCATAGACACAAGCGGGGCCTTGCTTTCCGTAGACATCGCGTGTCACTTCCGTCCCCCAAGGGAGAACAATGCACCCTTGGAGCAGGGTCGCTACAAAAAGAACGGGGCCCATGGTTTGTCCAAAACGCTTCATTTTTTTCTCCATAACGGCCATCGCAAGGGCCATTTGCGCCAATCAACGCAGAGGATTCGGCCATTGGCCGCCTGTAGACGACCCGCACACCACGCTGCGCCTAGCAACGGCGGTGCCACCACGCTCCACCAAGCAGAGTCCCGCAGATCCCAAGGGCGACGACCCTCGCAAAGAGCCTGTGTAGGCAACGAGCAAAACAAGATCGGAGTAATCACGCGCAGCGTTTGGAGCAAGTGTGCTCCACAAGAAAAAACAAAAAAAGCCGTGTTCGCGTCCGAGCGCGACAGAGACGTCGATTTGAAAAACCTGCGATCTCTTCGCCGATATCGGAGTCAAGGGGACAAAGTTCCCTTGTGGGGCGTGGGGCAAAGCCCCACAAAAACGGCCCAGCAAGCCACGTCGATGCAGAGAAGCTCCTTCTCACCAAGCTGAACGAGCGGAGCGTTGGGGATGATCGGGATGGAGCCGCCAACGCGACTCGCGTTCATCGCGGCAAGCCTCGGTGGGTTTGGGCGGCTGATCGAGCGATTTGATCCGAAAGCGGATCAGCGAGATCAACGGAGCGTGTCGGTAGATGTAGGGGCTCATCAGCATCTGCTTGAGCTTTTCGCGGTCGTTGCGTGCAAACAGAAAGGCCCGATGCAGCGACACGCCGACTTTCGGTTCTAACACGACGGCTCGCGCCAAAAACAGCGATTGCAAAACGAGATAGCGGTGCGGGGCCAACAGCCAAGCACGTTCTAACGCGGCCCGCGCTTTGGGAAAATCCCCCTTTCCACCCGATGTTCCACCAAGATTGAGAAAAACGGCCCATTCGTTGGGAACCAGACGCGCATTGTAAGACCACAGATGCTCGTCCGTCTGCCAGATCGCCACAGCATGCCGCGTGTACATCCCCATCCCGATCACACAAGAGAACGCAAACCACAACAGCCACGCGTGTCGGGGCTTTGCGAGTGAAGAGCGCGCTCGCATCACAGATCTCCACCACGCCCCCACGATCAAAGTGATGCCGACCATCGGAAGCAGCGTATAGCGATCCGCGATCGGAAAAGCGATCGGGATTACCCCTGCGATCGGCAACATCGCACAAAACCACCACGCCACTCCCACAGAAAACCAACGCCCGACTCCTTCACGCAGCCACAGCGCCGCCCCGCCCAATCCCAACCACCCCACAAAACAAAGCCCTTGCACCCAGCCCCAACCGCACGACCAAGG
This sequence comes from Myxococcota bacterium, assembly GCA_023150835.1. Taxonomy (GTDB): domain Bacteria; phylum Myxococcota_C; class UBA6777; order UBA6777; family UBA6777; genus JAKLKB01. Next base: position 34,896 of record JAKLKB010000092.1, read on the forward strand.
CACCGTCGGGATCGCAACAGGCGGAGCCAACGAAAAGATCCGCGCCACATAACGCGCTTGCAAACACGCCACCGCCCCAAGATGCCCCGCCCATCCCTCTTCCAACAAACAGTTGCGCGCCACCACTTCCCGATAACCCAACACCCCGATCATCAACAAAACACCCGCAACCACCGCCCAAAGCAACGTGCCTTGAACCATCTTCGGTTGCTTGTTCTGCGCGTTCTCGCTTTTGGGATGCGCCCCCTCCAACAGTCCCGCAACCAACGGAAAACACAACGGCATTAACACCACCGAGGTCTTGCTCAACGCAGCCAACAACGCCCATCCCCACCACGTCCGCGCCCCCCGTAGATAGGCGTCCAACGACCACATCAACAAAAACAAGCTGACCGTATCCCGTGCATTCGAGGCCCACGCAAAGCTTTCGACCCGCAGCGGATGCAGCCACACCACCCCCACCAAAAGGCAAGCTATACACGACACCAACCGCACACGCCACACCAAGATCCGCCAAAACAGCCACGCCCCACCCAAGGTCAGCAACCCATTGCCCGCCTTGATCACTTGCACCACCGAAACCCCCAACCCTTCGGCAATTCGAGCAGCCAGCCAAAACCACGTCTGCAAAACGGGATACCAGCTGTTGTCAAACGTCGACGACCAAGCGACCCAAAGCCCCGCCCACCCTGCCTGCAACGCTCGGTTTTCTTGCGGGTTCAAATACTTGTTATCGTCCCACTTCAGCGCTTCTCCACCCAAAGCCCCCCAAAAAACCCACCCGATCAACACCATCATCCCCATCCACACCCACCGATCCAACCAAGACAGCGATGCCGCACCCGTCGGACTTGTGGGAGGCTTAGTCGGCGATGCCTGCGCGGGAGCCGATGCGTTCAAATGGTGCGGTTCGAGGTTCGGCACAGCAGGCATTTTCTTCGGTGGTTTGGGAGCATGGGGTTTGTTTTTTTTGTTGCGTGCCATCCGTCCGTGAATTCCTTCGCTTCGCAATGAGCGGTGTGATCGGCTCGTTTCATGATGTGGCGGCCCGTTTTGTGGGGCGTTGCCCATACGCGCCTTGTTAAGGTGGAAACCTCGTAGAGTCGGTCTTGATCGCCTTTTTTTTTCTCCCCCCCTCAATCCCCCCGTGAACGGGGGGAAGTTGGAACGGGCAGCGTCTGCATCTCGTGCATACAGCGTGCGTCATGAAAAAACAAAATCCCCGATGCTTCCGACTTTCGCTCCCTCCCCTGTTCACGGGGGAG
>JAKLKB010000234.1 GCA_023150835.1 Myxococcota bacterium
TGCAAGCGCCGCAATGGGCGTTGTCGTTGAGCAAAGAAACACAAGTATTTGCGCAACGAGCGGAAGCATCGGGACAACGGCAGAGCTTTTCGAGGCACTTTTGGCCGCCGCTACATTCGCTGTCTTGTTGGCAAGTGCCGGTGGGAGAGCCACAAGCGGCCATCCACCACCACAGCACCAAAGGGCCAAGCAGCCCGATTTGTCGTTTCCATCGGATCATTCTCTTCTCCTTTATCTGCACAGAAATAAACTGAACATTATTGGAAAAACAGGCGATAAGCAAAAGGATCTTCCGCACCCGTCGGGTTGTAGCTTTGGCCGTATATCGAGGTTCCTTGGCGGAGACTGCCCGCAAGAAAAAGGCTTTTTTCTTTGATCTGCATGGCCAGAGGGCTTCCTTCAAATCCGGTACGTATCAACCCTACGGCGGTGAGGGTTGATACGGTGAGTGCTTTTCCGAGGGGATCAAAAGAAAAGATGGAGGCCGCGATCGGTTCGCCAAGTTGAGGGGGAAGTGCAGAGAGTCCACCGATTTGCCCTGCATCAACGTGCGTGACGAACCACAAGGGATTTCCGTTGGGAGAGGCGTAGAGGATGCTGCCCCCCGATTGGTTGTTGCTGGTGAGGGTTTGGGTCCAACGGATTTGGCCTTGTGGATCGAACGATGCGAGAAGGGCGGTGGGATGGGGCGGTTTGGGGAGGTTTGTGCTGCCGAGCGTGAAGGCGTCTCGGAGCGTTGTAGACACAAGTAGCCCGCCATTGGGAGCGGCAAGGATGCCACGCTCGTCATCGTCGCCGGTTGGGACGAGGAAAGACCAACCCCAAGGAAGGCGTGTGTTGCCGAAATCAAGGTGAGCGACAGCGCGGATCGTCTCGCCGGAGGTGGAGCCGCTAAGCAGTCGCCCACCAAGCTTGATGCTGTCTGTAAAGCTCGTTGAGAGATAAAGGCGATCTGCGCTGTCGATGGCGAGGTTGACGCGGGAGATGTCTGGTGCATCGGTACTTTGTGTTGCCGATTTTTCGGATAGATCACTGCCTAGCTGTATGACAAAAAGTTGTCGGGTACTGCTTTCGATCGAGAGCGAACCCAAAGGCGAAAGCGGACTGAAAGTAAGTTTGCCTTTGAAGATCCCGCTGAGGTAGATCTCGCCTGTGCTTGCGCGGGCTAGTGCGAAGGTCTCGATGTAGATATCGTTGACGCCCTGTATCTCCGAGAGATTGAGGATCTTGACCGATTCCCATTGCCGTTGTGCGTTGAGCTTTGCAACAAACCCGTGGCGTCTAGGAAATGGCCCTTGTGGAGGAGTGTAGGTTGCATTGCCGAGAGTAATGCTTTTGGCGAAGGTTCCGAAGACGTAGAGGGCTCCGTTGTTGTCCATCTGCATGGAGGTGACACGGATGCCATCGGGGTTGTTGGGTTCGGAAACTCCGGCCACTTCAACGGCCCATTCGTGGCCGCTTCCATCGGGTTTGATCGCGATCAAGCCTAGAGAAGGGGCGTTGGAGCCTTTGAACGCTTTGCCTGCGAGGTTGACATTCCCTCGATAGCTCAGCGCGTAGATCCGTTCTTGGTTTTTACCGATCAAGAGATTCGTAAACCGACCGCCATCATTTTTTCTGTCTGTGCCGATGCCTTGGATGACAAGCGGACATCCGTCAGGATGACAAACACACTTACCTTGATCGCAGATCTGGCCTCCAGCGCAAGCGTTGTTGCAAGCCCCGCAGTGTTGGGCGTTATAGAGCGTATCGATGCAGCGCCCATCGCCGCAGTCTGCGCGCCCTTCGCGGCAAACACAGCTACCGTCTTTGCATTGTTGCGTGTTTGTACAACTATTCCCGCAACTTCCGCAGTGTTGGCTGTCGGTTTTGGTATCGACACAAGCGCTGTTGCAAGCTTGGGTGGGAGGGGCGCAACGTAGAACGCACTGGCCTTTGTCGCAAGACTCGGTGGATGCGCATCTTTTGCCGCACGCGCCGCAGTTTTGACTGTTGGTTTGGAGGTCGGTGCAACGGCTAAGGCAAGAGGCTTGTTCGTTTGGACAAGTACACACACCCGCCTTACAAACAAAGCCAGCGCGACAAGCGATGCCGCATTTGCCGCAATGACGGGCGTCTTGTTGGATGTCGAAACATCCTCCATAACAGGCGGTGTTGGTGACGGTAGGACACGATTGCACGCAGCTACCGCCTGCACAGACTTCTCCTGCTTTGCACAGGTTGTTGCAGGCCCCACAGTGCAGGCGGTTGACCTTCGGATCGAGGCAAGAGCCATCGCACGACAGCAAACCGCTCGGGCAAGCGCAGCTTCCGTTGTTGCAGACTTCTCCTTCTTTGCAAGCTTTCCCGCATCCACCGCAATGATCGGCGTTGGTCTGCGTCGAGACGCATCCACCAAAACAAGAAGCGGAGGTCGCACTTGGACAGGACGGGATGCACAGACCTTCGGCGCAAACGCTGCCGCTTGCGCAGGGATTGTCGCACACACCGCAATGCTGGCCGCTGCTTTGTAGATCGACGCAACGTCCCGCGCATAGGGTGCTTCCGTCTGGGCATATGCAGCGCCCGTCTTGGCAGCGTTGACCCGCAGGACAGGCGCTTCCACACGCACCGCAATGGGCGGCATCACGGGTCATATCGACGCAGCTTCCAAGGCAAAGGGAGGGAGTCGATGCAGGGCATTGTTGAACACATTCGCCGATCGCGCAGGATTGGCCGCTTGGACAGGCGTTGTTGCAAGCGCCGCAATGTTTGGGCGAAAGCACGACATCGACGCAAGCACCGCCACAATCGCGCTGGCCCGAAGGACAAA
>JAKLKB010000093.1 GCA_023150835.1 Myxococcota bacterium
AAGTACGGAAAGTACGGAAAGTACGGAAAGTACGGAAAGTACGGAAAGTACGGAAAGTACGGAAAGTACGGAAAGTACGGAAAGTACGGAAAGTACGGAAAGTACGGAAAGTACGGAAAGTACGGAAAGTACGGAAATTGGTGTGATCAAGGTGCTTTGGGTTCGGAGAGGCGCTTTTTCCAATTGTAGAGAAGTTGAAGGGCTTCCATGGGAGAAAAGCCGTTGAGGTCGAGATCTTCGAGTTCGTCTTCGAGGAAGGAGCGAGTGGTTTCTTCGACGATGACGGGTGCAAAGAGGGACATTTGGTTGCGGGTTTGTTGCATTTGGCGGAGGTTGCCGAGGTGTTCGGTGTTGGGGAGTTTCCCTTCTTCGAGAGAGGCGAGGATACGGATAGAACGGCGGACAACGCTTGCGGGCATTCCAGCGAGGCGGGCGACTTGGATGCCGTAGGAGTGGTTGGTACCGCCTTCGACGAGGCGATGTAAGAAGGCGATATCTTTGCCTTGTTCTTGGACAGCGATGCTCATATTGCGCAGTTGTGGGAGAGAGTGTTCGAGTTCGGTGAGTTCGTGGTAATGGGTGGCAAACAAGGTGCGGCATTGGGTGCGGTTGTGGAGGTGTTCTGCGACAGCCCACGCGATCGAGATCCCATCGAAGGTGCTGGTTCCTCGACCGATCTCGTCGAGGATGACGAGGCTTTTGGAGGTTGCGTTGTGGAGGATATTGGCGGTTTCGGTCATCTCGACCATAAAGGTGGACTGTCCACTTGCGAGGTTGTCGGAGGCACCGACGCGGGTAAAGATGCGATCGCAGATGCCCAAGGAGGCGGATTTGGCGGGGACAAAGCAGCCGATTTGGGCCATTAGAGCGATCAATGCGGCTTGGCGCATGATCGTGGATTTTCCCGACATATTGGGTCCAGTCAACAAGATAAACTGGCCTTTTTCGGGGTGCATGGACAAGTCGTTGGGGACAAAGCCGCCTGTGGGGAGCATCTGTTCGACGACGGGATGTCGGCCAGCTTCGATCTGGATCTCGGAGGTGTCGGAGAGAGTGGGGCGTGTGTAATCGTTGCGTACGGAGACTTCGGCAAAAGTGGAGAGCGCGTCGAGCGTAGCAAGCTGGTCTGCGAGTTTGCCGATGGCTGCGCTATGTTCGCAGACGCGGGTGCGCAGAGCAAAGAAAAGCTCTTGTTCGAGTTCCCATGCGCGCTCTTCGGCCCCCAAGATGCTCAGTTGGTAATCGTCGAGTTCTTCGGTGGTAAAGCGCTCTTCGTTGACGAGCGTTTGTTTGCGGCGGAAGTAATCAGGGACGAGGTGTCGGTTGGCTTTGGTGACAGAGAAGGAGTATCCGAGGTTTTTGTGAAATTTGAGGCCGAGTGAGCGGATGCCCGTTTTTTGGCGTTCGGCCTCCATGATCTGATCGAGTCCTTTTTTGCCGTCACGAGCGAGGGTGCGCTGTTTGTCGAGATCGGGATCAAAGCCTTCGCGGACAAAGCCCGGATCTTTGATCAAGGCGGGAGCATCGTCGTTGAGGACTTGTCGGATATCGGCAGCGACGTGATCGAGTGGATCCATCTTGAGGAAAGGGGCGAGGACTTCGTTTTGATGGGTGTGGAGAGGGTGGAGGAGCTGGAGGATCTGCGGGACGGCTTCAAGCGAGGTCCTCAAAGAAACAAGGTCTTTGGGTGAAGCGATCCCGGAGGAGACTTTTCCGTTGAGGCGCTCCATATCGGCGATGTACTTGAGGGAGGCGCGGAGATCTTCGCGGGCCATCCCTTGATGCACGAAGCACTCGACCACATCAAGGCGTCGATGGATCCGCTCGGCGTGGATAAGCGGGTAAAGCAGCCATTGTTTGAGTTTTCGGCCCCCCATGCCTGTGACCGAGCGATCCAACAACCCAAATAAAGCGTTTCGCCGTGTGCGCTCGCGCATACTCTCCAAGATCTCAAGATTGGAAAGCGTCGATTGATCGAGGATCATGTAATCTTGGATCTGGTAGGGTACCAACTTGGCGATGTGGGGTGGGTCGCTTTTTTGGGTTTCTTGGACATAACCGAGCAAGGCCGAAGCACAGCGCACCCCCGCATCCATCTCGATGATCCCGAAACCTTCGAGGCTTGCGATCTGAAAATGGCGGCACAACCGCTGTTCTCCTTCGCGCAACGCAAACTCTCGTCCTTCGCGCCATGTCACGCGCAACTTGTCGAGGCGTGCCACAAACTCATCCGCGATCGGAGTCTCTTTTTGATCTTCGCTCATCAAGATCTCGCGAGGCTGGATGCGTTGAAGCTCCATCAACAGATCTTCTGCGGGCAACTCCGTTGCACGAAACTCCCCCGTTGTCAGATCCAAACAACCCAATCCGCTGCTCTTTCGCGCAAAAAACACCGCTGCGATGTAAAGGTTGGCGCGTGAGTCCAGATCATCCGAATCCAGCACCATCCCGGGCGTGACGATCCGCGTCACTTCGCGCCGAACCAGCCCCTTGGCTTGCTTTGCATCTTCCACCTGATCACAGATCACCACCGTATGGCCGTTTTCAACGAGCCGATTGATGTAGCTTCGGTGTGCGTGGTGTGGGATCCCCGCCATTGGGATATCCTCGTCCCCCGCTTTGTTGCGGCTGGTTAACGCGATCCCCAAAACATCCGAACAAGTCTCTGCATCCTCGTAAAACATCTCGAAGAAGTCGCCCATTCGAAAAAAGATGATCGCTTCGGGGTATTGGACTTTGACTTCCATGTACTGGCGCATCATGGGTGTCAACTTTTCCATGTCGACTTGGAGCGGCGTTTGAGACGACAAGGTGGCTTCCTCCTTCGATTTGGGGGGCGGAGTCTCTCGCTTGGTTTGTTGTTGCGCGACACATCCATGCCTATACACAAGACCTGTCTTCTGTACAACAACACAATGTCACCCCGCGAACACGTCTTTCTTTTTCACCGGGTGACGCATGGCGGATGAAGAAAGGGTTGACCGTTGGGCGCGTCTGGCCCAAAATACCCACGTTTTGCAGCGATCTCTTGGATCGATGTGGTGCTTTTGTTTGCGGGCTTCTTGGCTTGCGGCTTGTCTTGGGCTATAGTCTGTTCTTCTTGTTGTACTGCGCTTTGCTCTTTTGTTTGCCGAGCGCCCTTCTTTGGTTGAAGGGGATGCCTTCTCCCTCGGCAAACACCGTCTGAAATCAGGTAGCGTTCGTCCTTCGGGGCGGACGAGCATTGAAACCCAACGCACGTAGACTCGGAGGCTTTTCGATGGATGCCTTTCTTCTCACCGTGATGATCGCCGGTGGATTGGTTCTCGCTGTCGCGCTGCTCGCAATCATCGTCTCTCTCGTTGAATCCAGCGGACGCCGCAAGCGATTGCGTCAACTCCAAGAACTCCGTGAGGGGCCTTCTGCGTTGCGCTTGCCTAAACCTCCCTCCGCACCACCTCCACGCGCCTTTACCCCCCAACTTCCCGCGTTGGAGATCCCGTTCGATTCCCCCGCACCTCCCGCTCCCCGCGCCGCTCCAGCCAAACTGACCGAAGAGATCTCCTCGTTTCGTCCTGTTTCTTCGGCCCTTGACGATCTACCCCTCTCTCCCGTCGAAGCCGAACCTCCCGCCAAGCCCGCTGCCTTCACTCCCACAACCCGCTCCTATTCGCCCAAACAAACCCTGAGCTTTTTTCCCGATGACAACGACAACTCCCTCTCCGCTTTGACCTCTCCCGGCCAACGCGCTACCCCCATCGAAAGAGCCGTTGAACCCACACTCGACGAACCTCGCCATGATCTCGGACTCTCCGCTTCCGCGCCCCTGCCCCCCACCCCCAAGGCCCTCGCAAGCGAAAGCAAAAGCATCCTGTACCTTGATCCAGACTTTGAACTCGCCGAAGTCAAGCGCGTCTTGCGCATCTGGCAGATGACCCCCTCCGCCTCCGAAAACTTGCCCCCCAACCAGATGGGCCGCTGGCTGTGCGAAGACGGAACCCTTGTCGAACTGCTCGTCGGCGAAAAAGGCTACCCCTATCTCGATATCCGTGGCCCGATGGCCAATGACCTCGCTCGTTATCTCCCCCAAGATCTCCCCATCCGACCCGATCTCGCCAGCCTCGCCGAAATGAGCTAACCCACAAAACATCCAACAGCTTATCGGGATACCTTTGGGGCAATGTACGGGCGGGGAGCGCCTTATCGGGATGCCTTTGGGGCAATGTACGGGCGGGGAGCGCCTTATCGGGATGCCTTTTGGGCAATGTACGGGCGGGGAGCGCCTTATCGGGATGCCTTTTGGGCAATGTACGGGCGGGGAGCGCCTTGGACGAAACCCCCGCGTTCGCGGTAGTTCGAGCGAGAGAGTTGTTGGTGTGAAAAACGTTTGATTCGTTCGCCGATATGGGGGTCAAGGGAGCGGTGCTCCCTTGTGGGGTGTGGGGCAAAGCCCCACAACAACCAACAGCCTATTTATTTGATGGGGATCAGGGGGTGGTGGGGCGTTTGGGGGTGGGGTGGGTGGTTTCTTTGGGGTGGTAGTAGAGGATAAGTTCTTTGGAGCCGACGAAGTGCTTGGTTTCGCGGGCAACGACGATGACGGAGTTTCGGCCTTTTTTGAGTTGAATGGGGAGGCTGAATTGGAGTTTGGGGAGGTTGCGCAGGGAGCGGTAGAAGATCTTGTCGCCGTTGACGAGGATATAGGTGTCAAGGAGAGGGACGTTGTTTTGGATGGAGCCTTGGAGTCGGAAAGAGGGTGAGGTAAGGTGAAGGGGTTGGTTGGGGAGCTTGAAGGAGATCTCGGGCGTTTTGTACTGCCAGAGGGGGCTGACCTTTTGGGCGGAGGGGCTTGGTTTTTTGGCGAAGGGTTCGACGTCTCGGGCAAGGACCCAAAAGGTCAAGGGTGGTGCGGGATCGGGTTTGATGACATCGTTGGGTGGTGGGACGGGTTGGGTGATGGCCGAAGGGGGAAGGGAGACGCGATAGAAGGGTCCAAGGCGTCCGTTGGTGCGAAGGGCGGTGCCTTGTTTGGCGAAGGCGATCTTGGGGGCATCGAGGGCGGCACCGCTGAGGAGTCGGGTGGTGCGTTCGGAGACACGGATCCAGCGTTGTTTGATATCCATGGGGGCGATATCTTCGTTGCGGATAGGGAGGTGGAGGCGATCTTGGACGGAGGTGAAGAGTTCGCCGTCCATGAGCTTGAGGCGGATATCGAGGGCTTTTTTCATGTAGACGTCTTTTTCGACGCGGAAGAGAAAAGAGCCTGTTCGCCATTGGTTGGGGGAGAGGGAGCCAAAGACAACACGACCTTGTTGGATAAAGAGTTCGCTGCCGCCTTCGTTGCTGATCTCGCCGACGAGTTGGAGGGATTTTCCGGGGCCTTGGTTTCGGACAGAGACGTGCATGGCAAAGGTTTCGCCGGGTTGGACGAGTCCATCGCCGTTGCCGTTGATCTCTTGGAGAAAATAAGAAAAGGCAAAATGAGGTCGTGGTAGCCCTTGTATAGGGAGGAGGAGGTTTTTGTTTTGTTGGAGTTTGTTGGAACCGAGGATGGATATCTCGATGGGATGGACTTGGGTGTTGACCCATTTGGGTAGTTTGATCTCAGCGGTCCATCGGCGTGTTTGTTTGGGCGGGACGTGTCCGAAGATAAACTCGCGTCGATTGAGGAACCAGAAGGAGGACTTGGTGACGGCGCGGACGCGGTAGGCAGGGGTTTTTGCGTTGTTTCGGAGGGTGATCTGGAGTTGATAAGCGCCACCTGCGAGGATGCGGCCATTTTGGAGTTTGGAGAAGGCTTTGTCTTTGTCTTTGCTGTCTTTGCCGTTGATGGGGATGAGTTTATAGGAGAGAGAGAGAGAAGGCGGTTCGGCGGGGGCTGTTTTCCACGAGATACCGATTTTTTTGAGGGCGGTGTGGATCTTTTGTTTTTCGGCTTCTTTGGTTTTTTGGAGGAGAGGCAGAGCAGCGTTGTACATTTTGAGGCGCTCGGAGGACTCGGATTTGGAGAGGAGCGTGTGAGCGAGTTTGATCTCAAAGTCCATCTGGAGCTTTTTGTCTTCTTTGTAGTCGTCAGCGGCGGAGGGTTTCTTTTTTTCTTCGTTGTCGAGATAGCCGAGGCGGAACATGGCGGTGCGTTGTTCACGGACGCCTTTGAGGTAAGCGGGAAGTTTTTTGCCGTTGGTCTTGCGGGGTTTTTCTTCAAAAAGCTGCACTTGATCTTTGTGGATATGAACGGGACTGAGAGAGATATCAGGGGCGACGCCGATATCTTGGATGGAGATGTTTCCGGGGGTGAGGTATTGGGCGACGGTGAGTTTGAGGGCGGTGCGTTCGGGGCTAAAGCGCGAGATGATCGGATAAAGGATCTGGACAGTGCCTTTGCCGTAGGTGCGTTGTCCGAGGACGAGAGCACGGTTGTTGTTTTTGAGCGCGCCCGCGACGATCTCGGAAGCCGAAGCGGAGCCGTTGTTGACGAGGACAACGATGGGATAGTCGGGTTGTGTGTCGACGTAAGTGGCGTATCGCTCGCTGGGTGGGGAAGAACCGCCAGCGTGGGCAACGATCATGCCTTTGGAGAGGAAAGCGTCGGAGACACGGATGGCTTGGTCGAGGAGTCCGCCCGGGTTGTCGCGCAGGTCGAGGATCAAGCCACGCAGCTTTTTGACTTTGAGGGACATCCGTTCGAGAGCAGCGAGCATCTCGCTGGTGGTGTCTTGTTGGAAGTTTTTGATTTGGATGTAGGCGACGTCGTCTTCGAGCAGATGGGAACTGACGCTCTTGACGCGGATAATGGCGCGGACAAGACGAAAAGGGCGAGGCTGACTGAAGCTTTTGCGCATGACCCAGATCACGACGGGGGTTCCGGGATCACCGCGAAGTTTGTTGACGGCGGCGTTGAGGTCCATGTTGATGGTGGATTCATCACCGATGCGGACAATGCGGTCTTTGGAGCGAAGTCCTGCGCGAGCCGCCGGGGTGTCGGGCATGGGGCTGACGATGGTGATGTAGCCTTCTTGACTTTGGATCACGATGCCAAGGCCGCCGAACTTGCCGCTGGTGTGGATGTTCATGTCTTTGTAGAAAGAGGGCGGCAGAAAAGCGGTGTGGACATCGAGTGTGCGGAGCATACCGTTGATGGCGGAAAACTCGATATTTCGGAGTTTTACGTCACCGCGATAGTGCTGTTTGATAAAGGCAAAGACGGGTTGGAGTTGGTAGGGGACATCCGAGATGACGCGGGTGGGAGGAAGCGGAAAGGTTTTGGAGCGCTGATCGATATGGATCGTGACGCTGCTGTGGTCTTTGGCGAATTGGACCATGATGGCGGGGACGGTGGATTGGAGTTGTTTGAGCGCCTCGTAGAGCATCTTTTGTGGGTTGACTTGTTGTGGGTCGACGTAGTTTTTTTCGACGAGCCAAACGACCTTTTTGACATAGAACATATCGGTGAAGCGGTAGCCCCCAAATTGGGCGTGTGCAGCAGGAACAAGAGAAACCCACGAGGGCGAAGTCCATCCGCCCCACAGGCTCAACGCAAAGAAGGCGATGAGCGCTGTTCGTGTACGTCGTTGCATCCGTGACCTCCGGTCTTGGAAAGAGCAAAGTTGCAGAGTGAACACAAGCGGCAGCATAGCAGAGCGCCAACCGCTTGCGAAGGTGCTTTTGCTTGAACAAAAGCTCGCTTCAAAAGATGCCCAGCGTGGGCGACCGATGCAACAAGGTGGCGCAAAGCAGGTGGATTTGCAAGCGAGAACAGCAAAGCGGAGACCGCTGTTTGGAGGATGTTCGTACTAGCGTTTGGGAGCGGCGAAGTGGGCGCAGGTTCCGAGGGCGATCTCAGCGGCTTCGAGGATGGATTCGGAGAGGGTGGGGTGAGCGTGGATGGTGTGTCCGATATCGTCGATGAAGGCGTCAAGTTCGAGAGCAAGAGTGCCTTCGCCGATGAGTTCGCCAGCTTGGGGTCCAGCGAGGTGGACACCGAGCAAGCGTTGGGAGTCGAGATCGACGACCACTTTGGTCAAGCCATCGGGTGCGCCAAGGGTCATGGCGCGCCCGGAGGCTTTGAGAGGGAAGACACCGACTTGGACGTTGTATCCGGCAGAACGGGCTTGGGCTTCGGTGAGGCCGACGGTAGCGATCTCGGGATCGGTAAACATCACCGCAGGGACGACGCGAACGTCGTAAGCAGCGGGATGTCCAGCGATCACTTCGGCGGCGACTTTGGCTTCGCGGTAGGCTTTGTGTGCAAGCATCGGTTGTTCGGTGATGTCGCCGATCGCGAAGATGTGGGGGAGGGCGGTGCGCCGTTCGATATCGACTTGGACAAAGCCTTGGGGGGTGGTTTGGAGGCCGATGGATGGGAGATCGAGAGCGGCGGTGTTGGGCCTTCGTCCGACCGCAACAAGGACTTTGTTTGCGGGAAGAGTGAGGCGCTTGCCGTCTTTGTCTTCGACGACGACTTCGCCGGGTTGACCGGCCTTTGCGGAGATGGCTTTGTGTTGGAGCAACACGTTGATACCGAGTTGCTTGCAACGTTTGTTGAGCAGGGTGTTGATCTCGGGTTCGAGGCTGCCGCCAAGAAGCTGATCGAGCATCTCGACAACGGTGACATCGGAGCCGAGCTTGCGGTACGCGGTGCCGAGTTCAAGGCCGATGTATCCGCCCCCAATCACGACGAGCTTTTCGGGGACTTGTTCGAGGTCAAGGGCTTCGCGGCTGCCGATCACAAACTGTCCGTCGCAAGGCAGAAAGGGGAGTTCGATGGCGGTGGTTCCCGTGGCAAGGACAGCTTGTTGAAAGTCGATCATCGACGGGCGGCCATCCAACATGACCTCGACTTGGTGGGTTCCGACAAAGCGGGCTGTACCTTGCATGACGCGCACACCATTCATTTTTTGCATGGTGGCGACGCCGCCTGTAAGGCGTTTGACAACGCTGTCTTTCCACGCTTTGAGTTTGGGCATATCGAGACGTGGAGGCGAATCGATGTGGATGCCCATGCTGTCGGCGTGTCGGATATGTTCCAAGGTTTCAGCCGCGTGGATCAGGGCTTTGGAGGGGATGCAGCCTTCGTTGAGGCAGACTCCACCGAGGCTTGCGCGGGACTCGACGAGGATCACGTCTTTGCCCAGTTGAGCGAGGCGGATCGCACAGACGTATCCGCCCGGTCCAGCGCCGATCACGACAACATCACAAGCTTCGGAGGAATTGACGTTTCCTACAACCATGATCTTTCCTTCCTAGAAGCGTGTGAAGAGGTAAGCGGGTTCAGCAAGCATCTCCGCAAGCGTGCGCATAAAACGCGCAGCATCGGCCCCGTCGATCAGTTGGTGATCGAAAGAAGTGCTGAGGTACATGCGTTTGCGGATGCAGATCTGCCCATCGACGACAGCGGGGCGATCTTCGATCTTGTGCAGTCCGAGGATCGCAAGTTCGGGATAGTTGATGATCGGGGTGGCAAAGACGCCACCGACAGGGCCGATGTTGGTGATGGTATAGCTACCACCGCGCATCTCTTCGATCTTGAGGGTGCGTTCGCGTGCGCGCTTTGCGAGGTCGCGGATCTCGCGGGCAAGCGTCAGGATATCTTTGCGATCCGCATCTTTGATCACGGGAACCACGAGACCTTCGGGGGTGTCGACGGCGATCCCGATGTTGTAATATTTTTTGTAGAGGAGCTCGCCTTTTTGGGCGTCGTAGCTTGCGTTAAAGATCGGAAAGTCTTTGAGGCAAGCGATGGTGGCTTTGATAAAGAAGGGGAGCGGCGTCAGCTTGATATCGCGCTTGGCGAGGCTCTTTTTGGAGCCTTCGATATGCTCAAAAAGAGCCGTGACATCGGCTTCTTCGACGTGTGTGACATGCACAAGCTGTTGGCGCGAGATCGCCATCTGTTCGGCGATCTTGCGTCGGAGGAAAGTTTGTGGGACGCGCTCGACTGGGCCGTGTGTGGTGATCTCGATGTTTTTTGTCGGGGCTGCCGAAGTTGCGGGCGTTGTGGCCTCGACGGGGGCGCGAGCCGTGTAAGCTTGTGCGGGGGCTTCGATCTGTGCGGAGACTTGTTGGTGAATTGGGGCTGTGTGCGCAAAAGAGACCGAGGAGGGGCCGTTTGCAGCGGCTTGGATATCTTCGTCGGTGATGCGGCCACCGCGTCCTGTACCTTGGATGCGTGTGATGTCAACGCCCATCTGACGGGCGACAGCGCGAGTGTGGGGTGTCGCAAGGACATCTTGGGGGCGCTTTGCAGGCGCGGGGGCGACAGATGGGGCCGAAGCGACAGACGAAGCAGGAGCGGCAACAGAAGTCGATGCAGTTGTTTTGGCCGATGCAGCGGAGGTTTGAGCGGATGGTGCTGTTTTGGTTGCGGGCGCGTCGTGGTGAGCGGGGGCAGGCGCGGGAGCGGAGCCTTGGAGTTCAAAGAAGGCGATGGGATCGCCTACATGGATGATCTCACCGGGATTTCCTTTGAGTTGGGTGATGACGCCGCTCACAGGGGAGGGAAGTTCGACGACAGCCTTGTCCGTTTCGAAACGGACGAGGGGTTGGTCTTCTTTGATGGAATCACCGACTTTGGCGAGCCATTCGACAAGCTGGCCTTCGTGGATCCCTTCGCCGACATCAGGCAAGAGGAAGGTATATTGGGCCATATCAAAACTCCATCACAGAACGCGCTGCTTTGAGGACGCGCTTGGCATCGGGAAGATAGGCGAGTTCGGTTTTTGCGTAGGGCATGGGGGTATCGTAGCCCGTCACGCGACCGATGGGAGCCAGCAGATTCAACATGGCTTCATCGTTGGCGAGGGCGATGATCTCTGCGGCTACACCGCAGGTTCGAGGGCCTTCGTGAACCACGACGCAACGCCCCGTCTTTCGGATGGAGGTCAAGATGGTTTCTTGATCCATCGGCATGATGGTGCGCAAGTCGATCAACTCGCAGGAGACCCCTTCTTGTTTGAGGGTTTCGGTGGCTTCGAGCGCAGGGCGCATCATGGCTCCATAGGAGATGATCGTCAGATCGGAGCCTTGTTGGAGGATCTTGGCTTTGCCGATGGGGACGGTGTAAGCCTCGACAGGGATCTCTTCGCGAAAAGCGCGATAGATGCGTTTGGGTTCAAGGAAGATCACGGGATCTTCGTCGCGGATCGCGCTGATCAACAGCCCTTTGGCGTCGTAAGGCGTACTGGGGATCACCACTTTGATCGACGGCGAATGTGCAAGCATCGCTTCGTAGGATTCGCTGTGGTGTTCGGGGGCATGGATCCCACCGCCATAAGGCATACGCACCACCATCGGGAGATTGTGTCTTCCACGAGTGCGCCAACGATAACGCGCTGCATGCGCAAGCAACTGGTTGATGGCGGGGTAAATAAATCCCATAAACTGCATCTCGGCGACTGGGCGAAGTCCTCCAAGCGCCATCCCAATGGAAACGCCCACGATCCCGGATTCTGCGATCGGTGTGTCCATCACGCGCTCGTCACCAAAGCGCTCCCACAGTCCCTCTGTGGCGCGAAAGACACCACCGTCTTTGCCGATATCTTCGCCCAACAGGACGACCGATGGATCGCGTTCCATCTCGACAAGCAGGGCATTGGCGACGGCTTGGACGAGAGTGGCGCGCATCGTCTTTGTAGCAGAAGTCGTTTGTGCAGCTTGGCTCATGCGAGGTTCTCCTTCATGTCCTGCATCTGTTTACGAAGATGTTGAGGCATCTCGCCGCTAAAGGCTTGGCGGAAGGTTTCGAGGGGATCGGGTTTGGGGAGGTTTTCACGGTCTTCGACTTCTTTGGCGACTTCTGCGGCGATCTCTTCTTCCCACGTCTTGATCTGTTCGTCTGTGAGCTTCTTTTTGCTGCGCAGATAGGCATCGAGGCGTGCGATCGGATCGCGTGGCTTCCATGCTTCAACTTCGGCTGGATCGCGGTACTTCGTCGCATCATCGGCGGTGGTGTGGTCTTGCATACGGAAGGTGACGGCTTCCAACAGATACGGACCTTTGCCCGAACGAGCGTGATCTAGCGCTTCTTTGGTGGCTTGATAAGCCGCCATCACGTCGTTGCCATCGAATTGAAGTCCGGGGATCCCGTAGGCGATGCTCTTTTGAGCAAGCGTCGGAGAAGCCGTCTGCTTGTGGCGCGGTACGCTGATCGCCCACTGGTTGTTTTGGACGATGATTACAACAGGCGCACGAAAGGCCCCCGCAAAGTTGCAACCCTCGTGGAAGTCGCCTTCCGAAGTTCCGCCATCTCCAATAAATCCCAATACCGCACGATCTTCTTTGCGCTTGGCAAACGCCATCGCCATCCCCACCGCATGAAGGGTCTGTGATCCGACGGGAACGCAGATCGGTAGGCTGTTGACGCCTTCTGGGAAGACACAACCCCGCTCGTCACCGTTCCAATAGGTGATGATCTTCGACCCGGGAACGCCCCGCGCCATCATGATCCCTTGCTCGCGAAACGACGGAACCAGCCAGTCTTGCTTTTCCATCGCATAAGCTGCGCCGATCTGCGTGGCTTCTTGGCCGATCAAACTTGCGTACGTCCCCAAGCGACCTGTTCGCTGCAGGGCCAGTGCTTTTTCATCAAAGCGCCGAAAAAACAACATCCAACGGTACATCTCCAGCAGTCGATCGTCGTCGAGTCCTGCGGGTACGCCGATCGACTTATCGACTTTGCCCTTCTCGTCGAGGATCTGGAGATGTTCGATCTTCGCTTCAAAGGCTACTTTTCGAGGCATGCGCTTCTCCTGATGATATCCTTTATTTTATTTCGTGAGACTTTGTAGGCACTTGGAATGTGGTAATTACGTACCCCTTGGATCGGGGCCGCAGAAAATCGGTGATGCCGATGGGGCCTTGTATCGTGCTTTTTCGCACGCCTCTAGGCACCCAAGCACCGATCCCCTCCAGCCGATCTGCTGCCCGTGTCTTTCCAGACAACCGATGGGGTAGACGTGCTGAAGAGCGCGGACTCTCCGAGAGAAAGAAGTGCCGTCAGGCGGTCTGTTTGCCGCAAAGTCGCGCAAGTCTTAACATGACACCCCCGCCTTGTAAAGCCTTTTCGCCTGACCTTCCCCGTATATTGAACAACAGTTCAACAAGTCTCTTGGACTTCCTTTCGTGTAACGCGGTGGGTTGGGTGGAAGCCATGTTTTTACGGAACTCCGGCGCGGTGGGACTTATACGATATCCGAGTGAAGTGTTCCTACGGAACTCCTATGCGATCAAAAATGCCCGACAAAAGCGAATCCGAGGTTGGTTCCTTCGGTTGCAGAAGCCGAGAAGGTCGGAACGATGGTGAAGGGCATCACTTCGGCGAGGCGACTCGGTTGTTTCAACCCAGCCACGAGGTTGACGATGCTCCACGCCAAAGCACCCAGCCCCAAGAGAGTCAACCCGATGTGTCCAAGCCACCCGATCTCCGAGATGTTGCCTGTGTCCAGAACAAACCACATCGTGCCCCAAGCCAGCGCGATCGTCGAAGCGACAATTCCGATGATGCCCCAGACTCTTTTGTGCAAGAGGTTCTTGCCGATCGAGACGATCAATTGTGCGAGCATCACGCCCAGATGAACGGGCATGGTTGTGAACAGCGATACAAACAGCCCAAGATTCGTGAACGGCAGCTTTGAGTTCAGGTGTATTGTGTCGAGAAGCTCGTGGGAGTGGGCATCGTTGGGCGTGGAGGGGGTCGGAAACCAAGCGCGTTGGAAGCGAGTGTGGAGTTCGGCAGGTTTGGAAAGACGCGCAAGCAAGGGGCGTTCAAGCCAAGCGGGTTGAGTGGCCGAAGTGCGCGGAGTGTCGGCTTGCGCGGGAGTCGCCCAAAGCAGTGCAACGCTCCAACACAACACCACCCACAACAAACGGACAGGCACCGACAAACCAAGAACAGAGATCGGTTTCCGCATGAAAACTCCTGTGGCAAAGGGCGCGCTTTTACGCTACATACCCTTGTAATCGCCTTTGCGCTTTTCAAAGAAAGCGGCGAGAGCTTCGGTGAAGTCTTGGGAAGCGATGGTTTGGGCGAAGTGTAAGGCGTCGTCTTCGGTATCGAGGTTATCTTCTTTGGTGATCTCGCGGAAGACCGATTTGATGGTGCGCATCGCCATCGGTGGTTTGCTTGCGAGAGCGAGGGCCAAGCGTTCGGCTTGTTCGTCTTCTTGCCCTTCGCCGACTTGATAAAACGCCCGATCGGGTAGAGAGCCGATCTGGACTTTTTCGCCGACCATCGCCAAGCGACGCGCCCAAGGTAGCCCAAACTCCCGCACCACCCGAGGCAAGATGCCCCATCCAAGATGAAGGCCACGATCGATCTCGGGAAAGCTCAAGCGAGCGCTTGGATGGGCCACGCGAAAATCCGACGCTGTGATCAGACACGCCCCACCACCGATCGCATGCCCTCGCAAGGCCGCCACCGTCGGCATCGGCAAACTGATCCATCCCTCGATCACTTGTTGCCCAAGCTTTGCAAAGCGCATCCGTTCTGTCCGTCCCTCCGTCATCAACGCTACTAATTCTTCATCGTTAAGATCGACGCCTTGGCAAAAGTCTTCTCCTGTGGACCACAACAACACAGCACGCACCCACTCGTCTTGCGCGAGTGCATGGACGATATCATTCAATCGTTCAAGTGCTGCGATATTCAAACGATTGCCGGGGGGCCGATCCAGCCGCAGCTTGACCACATGCTCCGCGCTCTCTACCCGCCAACCCGCACCCGAATAACTCTCCCATTCATCCGCTCTCATCGGCTCTCTCTCCTTTGTTTTGGATTCTCCAAGCTACAATACTTGCTCGTCTTTGCGCAACTGCTCCTTTGGATGGTACGATATCCGAGCGAATTGTGATCGCGATGCCAACGCGATCCGCTGTAATTGCCCTGTTTTTGGGCAGCCACAGGGGGCTGCCCCTACGTTTTACGACGATACGATGGGCGGATCTTGTATGAAATTGCCCTGTTTTTGGGCAGCCACAGGGGGCTGCCCCTACGTTTTACGACGATACGATGGGCGGATCTTGTATGAGTGTCGCTTGTTGGATCGGTTTGGTGGGGCGCGGCTCCCCACCTCGCGTGATCCTGATCTGTGATCTCGGTGTGCATAAAATTATGCGAAATAAGCGACGACCTATACAGCCCGATGCACCGTTGATTTCGCCGTTCGTGGTGTGAAATCGAGAGATCTTGATCAGATATCCGTCTTGACATTTTCTTTTGTTTCACTATATCCCCCGCCCATCTTCCTTTTGATCAACAGCGAATGCTTGTGTTTGGCTTGTTGTGTTTGGACTCCAGCGTAGCAGAGAGTGGCGCGTATGGGGTGTTTCTTTGGCCTTTGGAGGGGCTTTACGATGAAAAGATTCCGCGTGTTGTTGTGGGCGATGTTGTTGTCTTCTGTGAGCGTCGTGGCTTGCGGAGAAGAATCGTTGGAGCGCCAAGCTGCGCCGTTGGCGATGACTTCGGTTCCTTCTTGGCTGCGTTATTTCCCGAATGATTGGGCTTGCGATCAGACGATGAAAGGCCGATTTGTGGGAATCGATAGCGCGCATATGTACCGTTTCCCCGGAAAACTCGGCTATCGCTATACGTTTCATTTCAAAGCGACGTACCATCCGTCCAACGGCGCAGCGATCGCGATCTATACGCTCGACAACGGCGCACGCGTCGCTTACACCCGCGCTTCTTACAAAAACGAAGTGAGCGTCACCTACCAAGCCACCCGCAATGTCGCTTATCTCGTGGCTGTGTATAGCTTGTGGCCTCGCACAACGGGAACGTACTCCTTGCACGCTGCTTGCGTCCGTACCCAATACTGCCTCGAATACGAAACCGCAGACGAACAAGGCCAATCCTACCGCAATCTCTACGCGATCAACGTCTCTTCCGAAGCCGAAGCAAAACAACATCTCGCAAACGTCGGACCCATCGTCACTTCCACCGTTCGCGAAGGCTCTTGCGCAAGCCAAAGCACCGCTTGCCCCTATTACTACGCCCCGATCTGCGCTGACACACCCGCTCCCCAAGGAACGCACAGCAACGTCTGCGCATTGCGCGCCCACATCCGCCAACAAGCCGGTGAAACCGGCCAATGGAAAGGTCATTGGGAAAAAGGTGTATGCAATCCAGAAGGTCAATTCTGCGGTGGTATCGCTGGTTTGCCTTGCCCCGAAGGTTACCAATGCGTTCTCGATGGCACCTATCCCGATGCTGGCGGAAAATGCAAAAAGACCGCTGTGTGCGATCCAACCAAGCCCGGTTATGATCCCTCCCAATGCCCCGTCGCTTGCAAACACGATTGTGATTGCGTTCGCATCGGTCGCGTTTGTCACGAAGGCTTCTGTGCTCCCCTTCGCCGCGCCAACTTCTGCACGTCTTGCACCGACGTCAACTGCAAAAAAGGTGAACCCTGTCTCCAACCCAACGATGCCATCGGCATCTGCACTTGCACCGTTTCGGGTTGCCCCCAAGGTCAACTCTGCTGCACAGGCGGCGCTCGTCCCGCTCCCGGCATCGATCCTTATGCTTGTATGCCGATCGATCCTGCCACCAACTCTTGCCCTCTCCTTCCGTAATCTTCCTTCCCTCTCCCTGCGACGCTCGCAAAGCCTCGCTGCTGCCGCGAGGGGGAGGAAGGCAGAAAGTCTGAGCGCACAGAGATACCCCGCCGCCGTACTTTCCGTGGACTCTTCTTTTCGATATCCTCTGCGTGATGCCCGCGTTTTGTACCCATGTAAGAGGGGGCCAGATGTGGCTTAACAAGGCGCGTATGGGGGCTGCCCCTACATCTTTACGATCACACAACGGGCGGATCTCGTATCGTATGATAAAAGACCTGCAAACACGGGGCTTTTTGTTCGCAAGCGGCTCCTTCTTCAAGAGAGGCCGAATTCTTTGCCTTGTTTGGCGCGCATGATGCGGGCGTAAAGTGGGGGGGCGATGCGGGAGAGCAGGTAAGACATCTTGGAGAGGGTGGAGGGAAGAAGCAGATCTTGTCGTTGTTCGATGGCAACGGCGATGGCGTCGGCGAGTTGCTCTGGGGAAGCGATCTGGCCGATGGTTTCGCGGATCTTGCTTTGTGTGCGTTGGCCGTTTCCTGAGAGAGCGTTTTGTTCGATGGCGGTTTGGGTGAAGGAGGGGCAGACCAACAGGACGTGGACGCCTGCGTCTTCGAGTTCAGCGCGCAAAGAGTCGAAGAATCCGTGGAGTGCGTGTTTGCTTGCGGCGTACCCTGTGCGTCCGATAAGGGGAGCAAAGCCCGCGACACTCGATATCGTTGCGATGGTGCCTTTGCGGGCCTTGAGGCTTGGGAGTGCGCATTGTGTGCAATGAACGGCCCCAAAGAAGTTGACATCCATTACGCGGTGAAGGACTTCGGCGCGTGTTTCGGAAAGCAGGCTGCGGTGGGTGATCCCCGCGTTGTTGATCAGGATATCGATGGCCCCCCAATGCCCAAAGATCGCGTCGAAGGTGCGTTGACAAGCCGACAGATCGCGGATGTCGCAAACATACGTGAGTACTTCGCTGCCTTGTTCTGCGACCCTCCGACTTGTTTCGATCAAGCCCGTCTCCTCGACATCAAGCAGCGCAAGGCGGTGGTTCGGTTGCCCAAAGCGCAAGGCGAGAGCTCGCCCGATCCCTCCCGCTGCACCCGTGATCACGACGACTTTTGAAACCGAAACAGCGGAGGATGCGTGTTGTTTCGACGAAGAGGTCGATGCAGCGGAGGATGCGTGTTGTTTCGACGAAGAGGTCGATGCAGCGGAGGATGCGTGTTGTTTCGACGAAGAGGTCGATGCAGCGGAGGATGCGTGTTGTTTCGACGAAGAGGCCGATGCAGCGGGAAGAGGGGGAGATGTTCCCTGTTTGCTTTGGAGGTAGAGGAAGAAGACTTCGCGGGATGTTTTTTGGGGGGTATAGCCGAGATCGCGTTTGAGCCGTTCGTTCGAGAGGACAGGGCGGTGTTTGAGGAACAAGATCTGTTCGGGTCCGTACTGCGTCAGATTCCATCGCTTGAGGTGAGTGAGCGATTGTTCGAGTAGAGCGGGAGGGAGCGCGACATAGGGTTTTCCAAGAAGTTTTGCGATCTCGCGCAGAGTGAGGATGCCGTCACCGATTAGATTGTAGATGCCTGTTTTCGGGGTATGGATGCCGATCAGGAGGGCCTGCACGACGTCTTGATCCCAGACAAATTGGAAGGGGACGGTGGAGCCTCTGAGACCTGTGATGATCGGCTTTTCAAAGATATCGGTGATTTGATTGGAAACGGACGCGCCAAGGATGGTTCCGGGGCGCAAGATAAGCTGTTGAAGTTGAGGGGATTGTGCGCGCACTTGCGCGAGATACTCTTCCACAAGCCGCTTGTGATCCGAATAGGCGAAGACCTGATTTCCACGCAGAGGGCAATCCTCGGTGAGTAGGGGAGGATTGTCGGGGTGATAGCCATAAGCCGCACCGCTGCTTGTGACGATCAGTTTTTTTCCTTGGTGGGCAAGGAAAGCGCGAACGACATTTTTTGTGCCTTCGACATCTACCGCGTATTGAAAGGCCCGATCCATGCCCTTGGGCGGAGTCACGATCGAAGCGAGGTGGACGAGCGTATCGATCTTGTATCGCGCAAACACACCCGCGATCGAAGGATCACGGATATCTTGTTGAAGATAGGTGATGCCGTCGATGCGTTCGGACTGATCAGGGATTCGGATATCCATCGCAACGATGGTGTGGAATCCCCTCGGCTCCTGCGCCAACGCACGCAAGAGCAAACGACCGATGTATCCGCCCGCACCTGTAATCAATAACGCACTCCGCTGCTCGGTTCTTTGCGGATCGCAAAACTCCATTAGGCCGTCTGTTGTGGACTGTTCTTGTCTTCTTTGCGTGCTTTGCGTGCTTTGCGTGCTTTGCGTGCTTTGCGTGCTTTGCGTGCTTTGCGTGCTTTCCGTGTTTTCCGTGTTTAGCGAAGGGCGGGACTCCATTAGGCCGTCTGCTGTGGACTGTTCTTGTCTTCTTTCCGTGTTTTCCGTGTTTTCCGTGGACAGGTTTGGGTTGGTCATTATCGTTTCTCTCGGGTGTTGGGGGGGGGAGGAAGTTTTCCGAAAGAGCGGGGGGGGATTAGCCAGCGGGTTCTTGGTGCATATCCTTGAAGGTTTTGAGATTGGGAGCCCACATATGTTTGGTGGGGTCGACGTCGACGTGGATCACGGAGCAACGGCCCGAAGATTGTGCGCGTTCGAGGGCTTCGCGCAGACCGAATGGATCGGCGACTCGTTCACCATAAGCGCCCATTGCGCGGGCGAGTTGGTCAAATTCGATCTCATGCAGATCGGTGTTGATGGTTTCTTCGGGGCTGAGGGATTTCATCAGCAAGGTTTTGAGGGGTTTGAGGGCGAATTGTTGGTTGATCTTGACCATGCCCCACTGTTTGTCGCAGAGGACGAGGTAGATAATGGGGAGATGATTTCGGACAGCGGTTTCGATCTCTTGCATGTGAAAGCCCATCGCACCGTCACCGATGATGCAATAGACTTGGCGTTGGGGGTAGGCGATTTGCGCGCCGATGGCTTGGGAGACACCCGCACCGAGCATGCCCATTTTGGGGGTTCCGACGAGGGCGTTGGGTGTGCGGACTTGGTGGAAAAAGTGCGCCCAGATCGAGGTATTTCCGCCGTCGATCACGATAATCGCGTCATCATCAAAGAAGTCTCGGCAAGCGACGGGTACATGGGCGGGGTGCATGGGGATGGCGTGATCTTGGAGCATCTTGTCGAGTTCTTGTCGGCGCTTTTGCGTGTTTTGGAGGATGCTTTGTCGGGCTTGTTGGCGGTGGGAAGGGATGGCGGGATGGAGGCGTTCGAGTTCCTTGTTGAGGGCTTGGAGGAAAGTCTTGCAATCGGCTTGGATGGCGAGGTCGATGGGGCGGATATTTCCGAGGATCTCGGGATCGATATCAACTTGGATCATCTTTTGTTCGTTGGGTTTGGCCCAATAGGGGGCTTTGCCCCACCAATCGGTTTCACCGAGTCGGGAGCCTAGAACAAGCACGATGTCGGCCTTGTTTCGGGCTTCTGCGACGGCGTCCACATAGTGCATATGGGCGAGGCCCTCGGTGCGTTCGTCCAAAGCGGCGCGTGCAGCCCAACTGGTGGTGATCGTGGCTTGGAGTAGGCGTGCGGTTTCTTGAAGTTCGGCGAAGGCTTGGGCATGGATTACGCCTGAACCAACGTGGAGAAGGGGCTGTTTGGCATCCATGAGCATACGGCAAGCTGCGTGGATTTGGGTGGTGGTGGGGGCCAAGGGTTCAAGGACGCGGTAGCTGCTTGGGGAGCGAAACCATGTCGGATCGAGATCGTAGGTGGTATTCATGATATCTTCGGGGACATCGAGGTGTACGACGCCCGGGCGTCCTGTAAAACTGATCCGCAGCGCACGTCGCATCAGCTCTGCCACGCGGTCGATCGAGGGGACTGCGCAGCTCCATTTGGTCATGGGGCGGGTGACATCGACTTGGGGGAAGTATTGGTAAGTGCCGCCGCGTTCGGGATAGCTGATCCCTGTGCGGCGGGAACTTGTGATCAACAAAACGCGGTGGCCTTCGGCCTGTTCGACGGCGACGCCGGGGAGGATATTGGCGACTCCGGGTCCGTTGCTTGCCATACACACGCCCAAACCTCCCGTGAGTCGGGCATAAGCGCCAGCCATGTGCGCTGCGCAAGTTTCATGGCGTGGGGAGATCAAAGCGATCCCGTTTTCTTCGAGCGTAGAGTAAAAGCCAAAATAAGTTCCATCGATGATGCCGAATACGTGCTTGACGCCTTCTGCGGCCAACATCCGAGAGAGGATCTCACCGCCTTTGATCTTGTTTGGTTTTGCCATCTGTTGTTCTTTCTTTTGCAGGGTGCGCCCCTGTTGAGTGGAGGTCGTTGGAGCAGTGTGTACCGAGGAGCATCTTCGGAAACGCTGCTTCTTTCGCGCAGTTTCAGGTCGTCGGATCATATACCGAGGGGCATGTGCGATGAGAGCCGATGTTCTCGGCAAGACGGGCGAGATAGAGATATCTGAGAAATCAGCAAACGTCACCAAGAGAGACGTGGGGATCTTCTTGGAAATATCGCCAAGATAGCAGCCTTTCCAAAAAAGGGTCAAGGCATTTTTCTCGACAAAAGCGCAGCGGGCGCAGAGAAGAGGCTTGACAGAGTGCAGGATGCTCCCTACAGTCGGCCTTTCTGTGATCTTTTCGAGGCCCACCTTGCTGCTTTGGGTGAGGTGTGGGCGTGTCGGTGGCATAGGACAACATGGCCGTATTGAAAGACTTTCCTGCGCGTGTGCGTGCGAGACGCGAAGCGATGGGCTACACAGCCGAAGAACTCGCAGCCCATATCGGGGTCCAAGGCTCGTTTGTGGAGCGGATCGAAGAGGGGACGTATATCCCAAAGCCCGATGTTGCGAGGCGTTTGGCGTATGCTCTTGAAGAAGCCGAAAACGACTACATGGAATGGGCCGGGCAACGGCTGTCTGCGGTCGAAAAACCTCCGCCCAAACCTGCCCCTCGTCCTCGATATCCCGAAGCCCGCGAAGCCTTGATCGAGCTTTGCGAAGACCCCGAAGCGGCGCGCCAACTGTTTAGTGGCTCGTCGATCGGCCCCCTCGAAGCAGCCCTCTACGGTCTTTTGATCGACGGGATGTCGCAGCGGATGGCCGATTTTGGCTTTTGGGGATTCCTCCCGCCCTCGGACCCCTCGCGAGCCAACCAAGCCTCCGCGATCGATGGACCCCTCTTGCTCGAAGCCTTTTTCGAGATGCTGATCCATCCCGAAGGCGAGGCCGCCGATTACAAAAAAGTGTTCTCAGAGATGCTCGTTTCGTGGGCCTACGGCCCCGCACCCCACCACATCCTTGCACGCTTTCCTGACGGCCAACAACGCAGCTTTCGTCTCGCGTTGGTCGATCAACAAGGCTCCATTATCCCCGCCCTTCATCCCGAAGACCCCTTCTATGCGCTTTATCGTATGCTAACGCCTGTTCAACGCGCCGATATCGCCGAGATTACCCGCGTCTTTCTTCGTCGCGATGGGCGACTCGAGATCCAAGCCGCACTCGAAGCACTCACCCGCTGGCACAAGATCCCTCGTTGATCCGTCCTTCCCCGCTGGCACAAGATCCCTCGTTGATCCGTCCTTCCCCGCTGGCACAAGCTCCCTCGTTGCTCCGTCCGTTGTGTACATAAAGAGGTAGGGGCAGCCACAGGGGGCTGCCCAATAGTCGGGCGTTTACGTACTATCCTTTGCTGTGTGCATCGCTCGGATATCGTATCTCTCGCAGACCTAAGCAAGGGCCTCTTTGATGCGCTGTTCGACTTCTTGGACAGTCCCCATGCCGTCGATCTTTTTGATCTTGCCGGTGCCTGCGTAATAGCCGATCAGGGGGGAGGTTTGTTCGTTGTAGACGCTGAGTCGTTTGCGGATGGTGGCTTCGTTGTCGTCGCTGCGACCTTCGATCTCAGCGCGTTTGAGGAGCCGTTGGACGACGGCTTCTTCGTCGACTTCGAGGAGAACGACGGCATAGAGGGGGGCATGGAGTTCTTGAAGGAGTTGATCGAGGGCTTGGGCTTGGGCGGTCGTGCGGGGGAATCCATCAAAGAGGACGCGGATATCGGCCATCTGTTGAAGTTCAGCGCGGACCATCCCGATGATCACGTCGTCGGAGACGAGCTTTCCAGCGTCCATAATCTGCTTGGCTTGGACGCCAAGATCAGTGCCACGTCGGACATGATCGCGGAGCATATCACCTGTGGAAAGTTGCTTGAGTTGGCGATTTTCGCAGATCTTGGTAGCTTGCGTGCCTTTGCCTGCGCCGGGTGGACCCATAAAGATCAAGGTTTCATTCATCAAAAAAAACTCCTTCAAGCAAGGGGTTAACGCATCTCGGCCATCAAGGCTTGCAGGCTTTCAGGGCTTGGGCGTAGAGCTTCGGGGGCTTGGAAGGCGAGAGGGGTTTCGACCGTTCCAAGGAGGCTGTGCAGATCGCGGAGGTTGTTGTTGATGTAGAGCAGGCCGGTGATCAGTTCTTTGTTGACTTGGGCGTCGCGGAGGACTTTGATGGCTTGTGTAAAGTCCGTGGGGTCATGGCCTTTTTCAAGCTTTTTGAGGGTGATCCATGAGTCATCGTGGAGCTTGACTTGTTTGCGCTCGCCTTCGGCGTATTCGTCGATGGTGATCTCTTGATAAGCAGGGACGTGTGTAATGTCGTGGAGTGTGATCTTGTTGTCTTTTCCGAAGGGATAACTTTTCGTCGAGGACTCGTGGTTATTGAAGGTCACGCAAGGGCTGATGATATCGAGGATTGCGGTGCCTTTGTAGCTAAATGCGGCTTTGAGCAAGGTCTCGACTTGGCGTGGATCTCCTGCAAAAGAGCGAGCGACAAATCCGCAGCTTCCGATGATGGCTTCGAGGCAGATATCGATGGGGGGGAGGTCGTTGATTCCGGCGTATTTGAGCGTTTGGCCTTCGTCAGCGGTGGCGGAGAATTGGCCTTTGGTCAGGCCGTAGACACCGTTGTTTTCGATGATATAGACCATCGGTACATTGCGGCGAAGCAGGTGTTTGAATTGACCAAGGCCGATGGAGGCGGTGTCGCCGTCGCCGCTAACGGCGATGGTGATCAGGTTGTGGTTGGCGGCCATCGCTCCTGTCGCAACGCTCGGCATCCGTCCGTGAAGCGAGTTAAAGGCGTGGGAACGTCCGAGAAAATAGGCGGGGCTTTTGGAGGAGCAACCGATACCGCTGAATTTGACGGTACGTTGGGGGGGAAGGCTCAGGTCATACGCGACGTTCATGATGCGTGCGCTGACGGAGTCGTGGCCGCAGCCCTTGCAAAGTGTCGAGGGAAGGCCCTTATAGTCGTTTTTTTCGAGCCCGACGGCGTTGGTTTTGAGGGTTTCGGTGACGTCTGACATGGTGAGATCTCCTGATCAAGCAAGGGCTTGGAGAAAGCGTTGGTGGGTCGTTTTGAGTTGTTCTTGGATCCACGAAGCGCTGAGCGGCATCCCGTTTTGGCGGGATATGGAGATCAAGCGTGTGGCGTAAGCGGGATATTCTTGCAAGAGGATCCCGTGCATCTGTCCGTTGAAGTTGTTTTCGATCACATAGATGCGTTCGTAGGCATCGAGGAATTCGCCGATCTCTGGGCTGGTGGGGAGTGCGCGGATACGCAGATAATCAAAGCGCAGTCCATCTTGTTTGAGCAGATCGACGGCTTCGAGAATGGATTGGTGGTTGGTGCCAAAGGAAACGACGGCGATATCACCGCCTTGCTGTCGGACGATCTCGGGCTTGGGGACGTGTTGGCGTGCCGTGTCGAATTTGCGGCGAAGACGGATCATATTGGTTTCCCAATCTTCGGAACGCTCGCTATATGCGGCCTTTTCATTGTGTCCCGTTCCGCGTGTAAAGTAGCCCGCCGTTGGGTGCTCCGTACCCGGGAGGGTGCGGTATGTCACACCATCGCCGTCCACATCGACGTATCGGCCCCATTTTCCGCCGAGTTCTTGGAGTTGTTCAGCGGAAAGGACTTTGCCGCGATTCATCGGGGTTTCGGGATAGGTGAAGGACTTGGACATCCACACGTTCATGCCGAGATCGAGGTCGCTGAGAACAAAGACGGGGGTTTGGAAGAACTCTGCAAGGTCAAAAGATTTGTAGCCGAACTCGAAACATTCGGAGGGATCGTGCGGAAGCAAGATGATGTGGCGGGTATCCCCATGACCGAGGCGATAGGTGAAGGCGAGATCGCCTTGGGAAGTGCGGGTGGGAAGTCCTGTCGAGGGTCCGACGCGCTGAACATCCCAGATCACGGCGGGGATCTCGGCTTGGTAGGCGTAGCTTGTAAACTCCGCCATCAAGGAGATCCCGGGTCCCGAAGTCGAAGTCATCGCACGTGCACCCGCCCAACCTGCCCCAAGCGTCATCCCGATCGCCGAAAGCTCATCTTCGGCTTGGATCACAGCATACGTTGCTTTGCCGGTCTTCGGGTCTTTTCGGAGCTTGGGCAAGTATTCGTTGATCCCGTCCGCAAGGCTCGTGGCGGGTGTGATCGGATACCATGCAAGAACACTCACGCCCCCATACACGCTGCCAAGCGCCGCTGCTGCGTTTCCTTCGATCAAGATCATATCGCGGTTGCCGCCTTCGATGCGGTTGACCCAATAAGGATCGCGCTTGACGCAGTTGTTTCGCGCATAATCTGCCGCCAGATCGACCATCTGCATATTCAGATCGACGGCTTTTTGTTTGCCCGAAAAGTGCGTATCCAACGCGCTGCGGATCGCGCTGCGTTCGATCCCCAAAAGCTCCGCCATCATCCCCACATACACCATATTGGTGATGTATTCGCGCAAGTTCGGAGCAACACCGCTTTGCTTGACCAGATCTTTGACCGGCATCGCATAATAAACAACGTCTTCGCGATCTTCTTTGACAGGCAACGCATTGTCATAAAACACCACCCCCCCCGAAGGCACCGCAGCAAGGTCTTCAGCAAGGGTCTTGGCATTCAACGTCACCAAGATATCCCACGTGTCTCGATATCCCACATGCCCCGTGTGATTCAATCGAATGCGATACCACGTCGGAAGCCCCTGAATGTTCGAGGGAAACAGGTTCTTTCCCGACACAGGAATCCCCATCCGAAACATCGCTCGAAACAACGCGATGTTCGAGGTTTGGCTCCCTGTCCCGTTGGTCGTTGCCACGTTGATGCAAAAGTCATTGATCTGGCGTGCTTCTTGGGCCGTATTTTGCGGTTCGGAGGCTTGGCTGGTCTCGGTCATAAGTTCGCGATCCTTTCTTCTCTGGCGCGTATGAACAGGCGTTCAAACGATGTAGTATGTTTCACGGGGGTACGCAAGATCCTACAAAACAGAACGCCATGACTCGAACTGGGGTTGGGTGGCGTTGGGGTGTGGGGAACCTCGTGAGGTGTTATAGCCCACCCACAAAGTCCAACGCAAGAGCCACGTTTTTTTCCGTCGTATCGGTTCTCTTTGCGCTCTTTTACGCTTGTGGGTGGGTGGAATGGGTGGAATGGGTAGAATGGGCGGATGTCTTGATCTTGTGGGGTTCCACCCCACGCCCCGCAAGGGACCATCGGCCCCTTGACCCCGTATTGGTGGGGTGATCGATCGTGTTTCAAACAAACAGCCTCAACGCGAGAAGTGGCGCGAACACGGGGGTTTTCGTCAACCCCGCCACTCCTACCCCATCCCATTTCAGGTTTCCCTTTGAGGCTGCGGGGAACGCTCGGAGGCGCTCAGGTTTCCCTTTGAGGCTGCGGGGAACGCTCGGAGGCGCTCAGGTTTCCCTTTGAGGCTGCGGGGAACGCTCGGAGGCGTTCAGGTTCGTTGAACGGCAAAAAAAAAGGCGACTGTGCCATTTTGGTTTGCATAAATACAAAATTGAAGCACCATTGTTCCAAAAAGGTTTCTAGTAAAGCCTTGCGGGATTTTTGGGCGGCGTTCAGGTTTCCCTTTGAGGCCGTAGGGAGCGCTCGAAGGCGTTCAGGTTCCTTGAAGAGGCCGTAGAGAGCGCTCGAAGGCGTTCAGGTTTCCCTTTGAGACCGCAGGGAGCGCTCGAAGGCGTTCAGGTTTCGTATGAGACATCGGCCGATACGGGGTCAAGGGAGCCGCGCTCTGTGGCGGGGCGTGGGGTGACACCGGACAAAAACCATTCGAATGCGTAATACGAGATCCGCCCGTTGTGTGATCGTAAGGACGTAGGGGCAGACCCCTGTGTCTGCCCAATCATAGGGCGTCTACGTGTTCTCCTTTGCGGTGTACGGCACTCGGATATCGTATAATACGAGATCCGCCCGTTGTGTGATCGTAAGGACGTAGGGGCAGACCCCTGTGTCTGCCCAATCATAGGGCGTCTACGTGTTCTCCTTTGCGGTGTACGGCACTCGGA
>JAKLKB010000094.1 GCA_023150835.1 Myxococcota bacterium
CCAAAAAGGCCGTAGCTTACATTTTCCAAAATACCTTTCCAATCGCCTTCTTTGTAGCATCCGCTTGGGGTGAGTGGATCTGTATAAGGCAGAGAACAAAATCCCGCACTCGGCGAGAACAATGGGCGATTCGTTGCATCTTTCTGAAGGTTTTGGATATCCACTTGGATGACGATACCGCCGATGATGCTTAATAATCCGACTCCAGCGACAACGGCACCTGATATCAGCAAAGCACGTGAACCGCTTTGGCGCGCAACCCGCTCCTGTTCAAATTGGAGATAAGCCCCTTCAACACGCTGAAAGATCAGCGAAAGTTTCTTTTGCGTTTTTTTGATCTGGCGCTTGTTTTGAGCGGCGTCTTCTTGGACGGCCTTAAGCTTTTGGATCGCTCCCATCGACTTTGCAAGCCGCGCTTGCAATAAACGCATATCTTTTTGATTTTGCTTGGCAAAACGCAACAACGCGATGTAGATCTTGGCGCTTTGGATGGTGCCTTCTAAGTCGCGTTCGAGGCTAAGCGAGGCTTGAAGTTGAAGTTGCCCGCGAATATTCGACTGTTCCGCCATCTGTTGATAAAGCAGATTGTAGCGTTTGAGATAGGCGTGTGCCTTCTGTAAAGCTTCGACAGCCACCGCGTAAGATTGTGTGTGCGCGTCAAAATGTGACGGCGACTCGAACGTCCCGATATCACGAACGGGTGGGAGTTTGCCTTTGTATTGATAAAACTTCGACCACATCATCCACAGCCAAAGCCGATACATCTGTTGCTTTTCAGGTTCCATCGCGCCGCGTTCGCTCAAAAAAGCCTGTTCCATCCGCTCGATCGCACGTTGCCATTGTTGCATCTCTCCAAGAGCAAGAGCCTCACGGGCCATCAGCAAAAAAGACGCTGTCTTTTGATCCTTTGCCGCTGCCCACGCCAACGAAGAACACAACCACAAGAGCAGTCCAAAGCCCAAAATACGCATCTTCACCAAACCTCACTTGCTCTGTTCGTCGTTACGAACGCACGATACTTGCTCTATCCGTCGCTACGCACACACGATGCACAACGCAACATACACCAAGATCCACAAAAAAAGAAACGCCCTCCTCCGAGAAAAAACAACACACACAAGCGATCCTTTAAGGGCGGGGAGAAGAGGTCGAAGGCTTCGTGGAAGAAGAGATCGAAGACGGGCGAGTCGATAAGGAAGGCCTCGGCAAGGGGCGCAGCGATGAGGGGGTGGTCTGTGGTTTTTTGCTGTTTGTCATGGCCGATGGATGTAGGGTTTCAAACGGCATCGGTCGAGAGTACAAAGAAAGATCCGCGTCGAATTGATAACAATCGCGGATCATCCGTAGAGATTGGGCTGCAAGAACACAACGCACCCGTCTTCGGCGGTTCTCAGGGCTTTCTTTTTTAGAAGAGGCCAATTTTTTTGACGGAGCCGCTATCTTCGAAGCATCGGACCTTTGTGATGTAGGCGTTGCCTTCGAAGCCTCGAACCTTTTTGGCGAAGCGGCTCCATTCGAAGCGTCGGGCTTTTGTGACGAGGCCGTGGTGTGGGCTGCATCAGTTTTTTTCTTTGGAGGCTCCGTCGTCTCGACAGTACAGAGCGCAAGAGCGCGCTGCTTGCCTTGTTTTGAACGCAAACGCTTTTGTTCCTCCTCCAACACATCCGCTTGTTTTTTTTGGGCTTTGGTGGCCTTTGGAGATGCAGCTTGCAAAAGAGCCGACTGTGCTTCTTTTTCAACGATACGCAAGATATGTTCGTAAGTTTTGCTACACAACAACGAAGGATGCGAGGGATTCTTCTTTTTCCCACAAGCCACAAGCACAAAAGCAAGGAAAAAAACAAATCCCAAAGAACCCACACGGACAAAGGACGACATCAACGATCTCCTTATCGACCGAATAGAAAAGTTTCGATATCCAGAACAGACCGCATTCTTTACAGCTTGATAAAAGCCAAGATCATCCCTGTGATGCTTTCTCCTGCGATCACACCCGCAGCAAGGACGATAAGGAACCGTTCGGACCACTTAGGAGCCAAACGAGAGATCGCCAAAGCGATGATCCCGCCAAAGAAAAAAGACATCGAGTAAAACGCAGGGATCACAAACGCCAAGCCGATACTCGCAGGGCTGGGAACCCATGTTTTGAGATGTTTCGGCAAAACTTTTTCCAAGACAGCCAAGATCATCCCCGCTACTCCGGCATAAAAGATCGCAACAAGACTTCCGGGAGGCATATTGCTCAGGCCCTTTTTGAAGACCTCTGCAACCGCCATCCACTGCGCGACAGCGGGCGCGGCCCATTCTTCCGTCATCAACATACCCTTTGGATCGGGGATCAACAACAAATAGGCAGCAGATCCCGCAAGCGCCCCCGACAAGACACCAAAAAACTGCGCAATGGCCTGATAACGCGGCGAAGCGCCGATCAGCGCACCTGTCTTCAAGTCATGCAAAAGATCCGCACATTGGCTGGCTGCCCCACCCGTCACACCCGCTGCCATCAGGTTCGCGCTGACGTTGCCCGGGTCCAACACACCGAAAGTTAGCTGCGTCACTTTACCCATCGGCCCAACGGGTGTAATGCCCGTCTCCCCGGAAACGCGGCCTGCAACCACCGCAAGCAAAAAGCTCAACAACACACCAAACGTCGCGATGCCCGTCCCGATGCCAAACAACCAGCTCTGGCAGATCACCGACATCGCCAAAGTGACGACCAAGCCTGATAAAAACCAAGCACGCGGTACATCGTGTGAAGCCCCCCTATCTTGAACCTCTTGATCCGACCGACGTCCGCCTTGAAACACCGCCAACACCGAGCGCCAAGAAAAAGCAAACGAAGTCAACGCTGCGACCACCATCATCGAAACTCCCGGCCACAGCAACCACTTCAACATCGGTCCATAAAACGAGGCACTCGGATCAACGACGGTCACAAGACCCCACGGATCAAGCGCACGCATCGGATACGCCACAAATCCAGCCTCCACCGCATAAGGGCCCACAACCGTCCAAGCAACCACCGCCCCAAGCAAGATCGAAACACACGCCCGCAGACCGATCAACATCCCCACCGCGACCATCATCGTGCTCGGATCAAAAGCAAAAGATACCTGCGAAAAAGACAACGAAGAGATCCCCGCAGCTTGCATCTTTGCCCCCACAGGAAAAGACCCAAACATCGGGAGATTTTTGATCTTCCAGATCGCCACCGCGATCTTTGCAAGCGAAGCTGCCAACGCCCCACCCAACAGCATCTTGACGCGCTGCATAGCCTCGTCACCGCGAGCATACATCTGTTTGAGCGTTTCTGCCGTCGCAATCCCACTAGGGAAGGGCAGTTTGTCGACCACCAACATTTGACGCCGCAAACCGATCGCCACCACCACCCCCACGCAGGCCACCGAAAACACCCACACCGAAAGGATCGTCCAAGAAAAGCTCTGCCCTGTCATGATCGTCAACGCAGGGATCGGCGCAACCAAACCCGCAGACGAGATCATCGCAGCACTCGAAGCTGCCGTCTGGTTGACGTTGTTTTCGTAGATATTCCATTCACGCGAACCCGTTAGACTCGAAAAAGCTTGCCAAAAACCGTAGCTCAAAAGAGCCGCAGTTACCGACATATTGAAGCCCCAGCCGATCTTCAAACCGCTATAGATATTGCACAACGACAACAACGCACCGATAAACATCCCTGTAGCGATCGCACGCACCGTAAGTTGCGGGGTGGACAAATCCAGCGGAGGGAACGTGGTTTCTGCAACGACAGCGCTTTGCTCAGAGGCAGACCGCAGCGTTGGTGTTTGTGAGTTGCTCTCTTGTTTAGGATGGCTGGTCTGTTTCTTCGGACGAGCAGAAGGCGGTATTTGCGATGCGTTCGCTCTCGGCTTATTTTTTTTGGGCTTCTTCGTCAAAATCTTTTCCTCCGTGTTGTCCATGCCTTCGACAAGATCGAAAGTAAAAACCAAAGCCTCACGGATATACACAACCCACCCTTCTAACGCAAGCATCACACAAGAGACGCAAGCGTCACACAAGAGACGCAAGCATCACACAAGAGACGCAAGCATCACACAAGAGACGCAAGCATCACACAAGAGACGCAAGCATCACACAGCACCAACCCAACAAAGAAACAAAGTCCGTGTTCGCTGTGCTTCAAGCGGCTGCGTCGTTTGATTGAAAAACGACTGTTCTCCCCATCAATACGGGGTCAAGGGAGCCGCGCTCCCTTGCGGGGTGTGGGGCAGCGCCCCACAGGCGTTAGGCTAAGCGGAGGAAAGCCCCCCACCCCGCCCTCCCCCGTGAACAGGGGAGGGAGCGAAAGTCAAAACCATCCACCCACAAAACCATCCACCCACAAAACCATCCACCCACAAAACCATTCAAGAGCGCAAGTCCTGACATCAATTCATCGAGTGTTTCTGATGATATAGCGATGTAAGATGGTACGTAGCGAGTTGTGCTTCTTTGGTGTTGGGGTAGCGTTGGGAAAGAAGTTCTGCGTCTTCGAGAGCTTGATCGATGTAGCCGAAGCGTTCGGCGATCTGCATACAAGCCATTAAAGCTGTCGGTTCGTGCGATGTCAGCGACCAAAGAAAGCGATGGATGCGATAAAAAGGGATCACCTCTTGTTGCTTTAAGTACGCATAACTCAGATTGCGCAAGATCCGCTCCAAGATATTGCGCGTGGGAGTGACATCAAGAAAGCGTTCCTCCCAGAAGGCCCGTCCGTGTGAGAGCGAGCGGAAACGCTCTTTGCATTCTTCACGAGACAGGATCTCTCCACCATGAAACGCATCAACAAAAACGCCCTTCTCTCCGCCCACCCGAACAAGAAAATGCCCCGGCATACCGACGCCTTCGACACGAAAACCTGCGCGCTGCCCTACTTCCATCCACACCACCCCAAGCGATATCGGCAGCCCTCGACGGCGCAAGATCACACGCGAGATATAGCTATTTTGGGGCTGATGATACGACTCGGTGTCTCCTTGAAGATCCATCTCTTCGACCAACACGCGACGCAAGACTTCGGCTTGTGCATGGGGTTGAGCGCACTCCTCGGTCATCTGCACACGTTCTCCCCAAGCCGCAAGCTGTTCCAAACACACGGAACGATCCGAAGCATCGGCACGTTCCAAATACAACAACGCCTCAAGCAGTGCGTGTTGCAAAGTCGCCTTCAAAAACGACGCCAGCGCTTTATCGTCCGCTGGCGACCACAAGACATCTTCCGAGACTTCGCGGATCATCGGTTTTTCTTCCTTCGCCATCCTGCCAAAACAGCCACCCACACGCCACGACCCCAAAACGTTCACGCCAAAACGCTGGCCGTCTAAGCGCGATGTTTTCCTGCTTTTGTGACGCGAAGACAAGCCACTTAGCCCACAGCACAGCAACATGGGATGCGACAAGACCGAAGACAAGGAACCTTGACAAAGCATTGCGCGCAAGGTATTCACGCAACGAAATTTCGCTTCGGATGGAGGGCAAAACAGTTTGCTTTTCCCCGAAGGTTGGGCGATTTCATCAGGAACCATCAGAAGCGCCCTCTCATCCTGCGTGCGATGGATCGGGGGGAAAGCCGCGATCACAAGAGAAAGAAGAGAGAGCAGAGGATGTCCGCAAGCTATTTTGACGTCGATGGGACGTTGGTTCGCACCAACCTGATCCACCCAACGCTGTATTACCTACGCGCCCAAGCCAACCCCATCAAATCCTTCAAAATGCTTGCACGCGCCTTTTCTCGCGGACCCGCGATGGCCCTTGCAGAACTTCGAGATCGGCGTCTGTTTAACGAGATGCTCTATGCCTCTTTTGAAGGCATGACCGAAGATCGTTTGCGCCTCTTTTCCGAAGAGATCCACGAAGAGGTGTTAAAGCCACAACTTTACAAAGGTGCGCGAGATCTGATCCAGCGCAGCCTCGACAAAGGACACGAAGTCGTCCTTATATCGGGCGCTTTAGAAGTCGTACTCGAACACTTTGCCAAAGAAGTCGGCGCGCAGACGATCATCGCCAACCGCCTCGAAGTCAAAAACCACCGATTGACGGGAAAAATGTTGCGTCCAATTGTTGCAGGCCCAGAAAAGGCTCTCTTAATCCGACAACACGCAGCAGAAAAAGGATACGATCTCAACCACTGCAACGCGTATTCGGATTCTTACTCGGATGTGCCGATGCTGTCAGTGGTCGGTCACCCTGCCGCCGTCAATCCAGATGCAAAGCTCAAACAACTTGCGTTGGCCTACCAGTGGCCGATCGTTGATCTCGACGCAGGTAACGAGCGCAACTAACCCTCTTCACTTCGGATCGATCGCCCTCCCCTCCTTGGAGGCTCGATCCCTGCAACGCGAATGTTGAAACAAGGCCAATCCCCATGATCAATCACCCCTCTGTTTCTTATATCGACAACCACTCTGTTCCTCGTGTGATCTTCGCTGGGACACGCCTGATCGAAGTAGACCTTCCGGTTGGAACCCGCGTGATCTACCCCAATCCACCGCTTGAACCGCTCAAAGACGTCGATGCAGCCATCCGCTACGCGATCAACCACCCCCACAACGCAGAGCCGTTGTATGCACGCTTAAAGCCCGGAATGAAGGTCTTTATCGCGGTCGACGATATCTCGCTCTCGCTGCCTCCGATGAAACAACCCGATGTGCGAGAGCGCATCTTACACATCGTTCTCGCCTTGCTTGCAGATTACGGCATCGACGATATCGAGATATGCGTCGCAACTTCGTTTCACCGCCGCATGACCGCTGCAGAAGTCCGTCACATGGTCGGAGACAAGATCTTCAAAGCATATTGGCCTGATCGGCTCTACAACCATGATGCCGAAGACAAGGACAATATGGAGTACCTTGGAACAACCGATCATGGCGAAGAAGTCGAACTTAACAAACGCGCCGTTCAATCGGACTTGATCATCTACGTGAACCTCAACTTTGTGCCGATGGATGGGGGACACAAATCGGTGAGCGTCGGTCTGTGCGGATACCGCAGCCTCAAAGCACACCACAATCCCAAAGTCATGCGCAAGTGCCATAGCTATATGGACCCCGCCTCTTCCGAGCTCAACACCAGCGTCGAGCGGATGGGCAAACTCGCGAACAAACATCTCAATGTTTTTACGATCGAAACCACCGTCAATACGAAGATGTTTGATGATCCGCTTTCCTTTTTGATGAAACAAGAAGACCGCTGGAACAGCGCCGAGCGCTTTGGATGCAAAGCGATGATCAAAACACTCGATGCCTTGCCTCAAATGGCGCGACAAAAGATCTTTGAGCGCGTCCACGCTCCCTACGGTGTGACGGGCGTTAACGCAGGCGAGACTGAGGCCACGCACAAAAAAACCCTCAAACGCGGCTTTGAACAGTTCTCCGTCCCCGTACAAGGACAGGCCGATATCTTGGTTTCAGGCATACCATACATCTCCCCTTACAACGTCAACGCCTACCTCAATCCGCTGCTTGTGACGGTCATGGCCGAAGGCTACCTCTTTAATATGTACCGAGGAAAGCCGCTATTGAAAAAAGGCGGAACCATGATCATCACCCACCCTTGTACAGACTACTTCGATCATGCGCAACACGCCCCATACATCGAGTTTGTCCACCGCCTACTCCCTCAAACACGCGATGCCATGAAGCTGCATCACATGGAAGAAGACTTTGCTTCTAACCCCGCCTACATCGAGATGTATCGACGCGGACAAGCCTATCACCCCGCGCATCCGTTCTTTATGTGGTACTGGGGCGAAGCAGGACGCCAACACCGAGGCCGTGTGATCGTCGTAGGAGCCGACAATAGCTACATCCCGGAGCTACTTGGTTACGAAACAGCCAACAGCATGCACGAAGCCCTTGAGATGGCCCAAGATACCGCGCCGCCCTCTCCACAGATCACACTACTCCACGTCCCGCCTATCTTGATCGCGGATGTGACCTGATCGACCTCGATCGTCGCAGATACGGCATGATCGACATCGAGCATCGCAGATGTGACCTGATCGACCTCAAGCATCGCAGATGTGACATGATCGACCTCAAGCATCGCAGATGTGACCTGATCGACCTTGAGCATCACAGATGTGACCTGATCGACCTTGAGCATCACAGATGTGACCTGATCGGCCTCGACGCAAAACCTCGCAAGCAGTCCCAACAACACACAAACAAGATACCTACGCCGCGCCCGACACAAGCGGCATTTGCTGACGGTGATTTCGATGAAGACAAAACATAGCCAGCCTCTCCCCATCAAAACGACGCCCTCCACCCCGTCGTTCGAGCTTCAAAACAACGAAACCCTCGATGTAGAGGCAACGTTCCGAGGAAAAAACATCGTTGTCGTCGGAGGAACAGGCTTTTTGGGGAAAGTTTGGGTGTCGATGTTGCTTCATCGCTACCCTGATATCGGGCGTTTGTATCTGATGGTGCGCGCACGTCCTCATCTTTCCTCCGAGCAACGCTTTTGGCGCGAGATCGCCTCTTCCGAAGTCTTTCGGCCCCTACGCGAAAAGTACCAAGACAAAGCAGACGCTTTTCTCAAAGCAAAGATCCTCCCGATCGACGGCGATGTGTCGAAGCCCCGATGCGGGATCTCGCAAGAGCTTCAAGATGAACTACGCAGCCAAGCCCATGTCGTCGTGAACGTCGCGGGTGTTGTGGACTTCAATCCTCCCATCGACGAAGCCCTTCATGTCAACTGTTTTGGTGTGATCCACTTGATCGAACTGTGCCGAACGCTCGGCGATCTGCCGCTTTTGCACACCAGCACTTGTTATGTCGCAGGCAACCGAGACGGCAATATCCCCGAGATCGATCCGCGCAGCTTTCCCTTCCCCTACTGCGAAAAGATCGACCCAACACACTGGGATCCCGAACGCGAGATCCAAGAAGGGCACCGGCTGACCGATCACGCAAAGCGCGAAGCCAGCGAGGCCTACCGTGAGTCCGAGTTTTTGACCACCGCCAAGGAAAACCTCAACCGCAAAGGCGAACCTTGCCGTGGTCCCGCACTTCAAGACGAGTTCGAACGCATCAAAAAGAAATTCATCGAAGAGATGCTCAGCGACGAAGGCGGAAAACGTGCGAATCACTGGGGCTGGACAAACACTTACACTTACAGCAAAAGCATCGGCGAACAGCTTTTGATGCAATCAGGATTGCGCGCCACCATCGTTCGGCCTTCGATCGTCGAGTCTTGCGTCGAGTATCCTTTTCCCGGATGGAACGAAGGGATCAACACTTCTGCGCCGCTAATCTACATCATCGTGCATGGTGGAGCGACGATCTTCCCCGGTCGTTGGGACGTGATCCTCGATATCATCCCCAACGATATGGTCTGTGCAGGGATGATCTTTGCACTCGCTGCATTGATCGCCAACAAGCACAAGCCGGTCTATCAGTTGGCCTCAGGCGACACCAACCCTTTGATCATGAACCGCTCCATCGAATTATGCTCTCTTTACAAACATCGGATGCTGCGTAAAAAACCGCTGAGTAGTCCGCTACAACAGGCCATCCAATCCCTCTACGGTTCAGAAGGTGTGTCTGTCGATGATTTCGAGCGCTACGGGGTTCCCGCTTACAGTCGATGGGCCAAAGGGCTCTCCAAGATCACCCGAGAAGTCGGCAAGATCCCGGGTCTTGGCTTCTTGCGCGGTAGTGCAAAGCAGCTTGAACAAGCGTCGATCTCGTTGAAAAAGACGGCAGGGATCTTCAAAACGTTTATGCCGTTTATCTACGATCGGCGCTATCGTTTTGAAACCCGCAACACCCGAGAGCTTTATGCGATGCTCACACCACAAGATCGCGCCAAACTGCCTTGGACACCCGAAGCGATCGACTGGTACAATTACTTTCTCGACACCCATATCCCCGGCCTCGAAAATTGGGTCCGCCCGCTGATCGAAGACAAGCTGCGCAAGACACTCAAGCCACTGCGCGCACATGCCGATCTTGTCGCCATGATCGATGAAGTCGTAGACGATAACCCCTACGGTGTAGCCTTTCAAAAGCTCGTCGACGGGCGTCTCGAATCTGTGATGTACCGAGAATTTCGCGCCAGCGCACGCCGCATCGCAGGGATGCTCCAAGCCGAAGGCATCACACGCGGCGATCGTGTCTTGCTTGCGGGAGCCAACAGCCCGACGTGGCCGATCGCTTATTTTGGTATCCTTTACGCGGGAGCCACGGCTGTTCCGCTCGATCCCGACCTCGGAGCCGAACGCCTCCACACTCTCTTTCAATCTTCCAAAGCCCGCTTTGCGATCTGGGATCAAGCCTTTTATCGGGATGCTGGACACGTCCTCGTCGGAAATGGCGTGCAACCCGACCATCCGCCCGTCCCCTTCTTGCTTTTTGAAGATATCGAACAAAACAAACTTCCCGATCATCCTTACCAAGACGTGACGATCGATCCCGAAGA
The DNA here is from genome assembly GCA_023150835.1 of Myxococcota bacterium. Lineage (GTDB taxonomy): Bacteria > Myxococcota_C > UBA6777 > UBA6777 > UBA6777 > JAKLKB01. The sequence goes on from JAKLKB010000094.1 coordinate 10,447, forward strand.
TATCGCCAGCTTGATCTTTACCAGCGGCACAACGGGCCAGCCCAAGGGCGTGATGCTGACGCATACCAACTTCACCAAGATCCGCGCCTCCCTTGTTCCGCTGTTTCCGCTCAAACACCACGACAGCGCCCTTTCTTTGTTGCCGCTCCATCACACCTTTGAGTTCACTTGCGGCCTCTTGCTTCCGCTCTCTTGCGGTGCGCGCATCACTTATCTCGAAGAACTCAACGGCGACAACCTGATCACTGCACTCAAAGAAGCCCAAGTGACGGCTCTTGTCGGCGTTCCTGCCCTCTGGCAACTGCTCGCCAAACGCCTGCGTTCTCGCATCAAAGAACGTGGCGCTTTGCTCGAAAACCTATTTGACAACCTGCTCCAATTCAACCGCAGCATCGGAAAGATGACGGGGATCGATCTCGGAAAAACGCTGTTTGCCCCGATCCATGCGCAGCTTGGTGGACATCTGCGTTACTTGATCTCTGGCGGAGCAGCCCTGCCCAAAGAAACGCAAGAACTCTTTAACGGCCTTGGTCTCCATCTTGCCGAAGGATACGGCCTGACCGAAGCCGCTCCTGTTCTCACCGTCGCCAAAGGCGGCCCCAACGAAAAGCTCGGACACGTCGGAAAACCCATCCCGGGCGTCGAAGTGCGCATCCACGATCCAAACAACGAAGGTATCGGCGAGATCATCGCACGCGGCCCAAACGTCATGGCTGGCTACGCCGACAATCCCGAAGCCACCGCTGCGGTCCTTGATCAAGACGGCTGGCTCCATACAGGCGACATCGGAAAGTTCGATCACAAGGGGCGTTTGACCATCGTGGGGCGTTCCAAAGAAGTGATCATCACCAGCAACGGAGAGAACGTCTATCCCGACGATCTCGAAGACATGATCGGCCTTCCTCGATCCATCAAAGAACTCGTCGTACTCGGCATCAGCGACGAGAGAAACACCGAAAAAGTTGCGATCATGGCCGTCCCTGCGTATGGAAAAGAAGCAGACGACCCATCGTTCACCTACGAACAAGCCCTTCTCAAGGCCCGAACCGATCTCCATGACCGCTTCAAAAAACTGCCTTCTCACAGCCGCCCAAGCGTCATCCACTTCCAACCCGAAGCACTACCGCGCACCGCCTCACGCAAAGTCAAGCGCAAAGAAGTCCGCGCATTGCTCGAAAAGATGGAGGCTCAACACGAGATCCAAGGCATCGAGACAACGGGCGAGATCTCCACGCAACTGATCAAAACGGTGGCGCGCCTCGCTGGCATCTCTTCGGAAAAGATCAAAGCAGAGACGCGCCTTGCTGCCGATCTCGGCCTTGACTCCTTGATGATGGGTGAGCTCCACGCCGAACTGGAAAGGATGCTCGATCGCCGCATCAAAGCCGACGAACTCTCTTCTTACGAAACCATCGACGAGATCCAACGTTATCTTCAACGTACAGCAGGCGAACAGATCAGCCTCCACAACAGCGCCGATGTCTGGCTTGAAGAAGAGGCCGAAGACCACGACAAAAACACCACGCCCCCGATCCTTCCCCGCGTCGTCCAAGACACCGTGAAAGATGTCCTACGCAACGTACAAGAAAGCTTTTACACAAGCGTCATGGACACCAAAGTGTACGGACGCGCCAACATCCCGCACAACCGCCCCACCCTGATCGCAGCCAACCACGCAAGCCACCTTGATACGGGCCTTGTTCGCACAGCCCTCGGCTCCTACGGCGATCAACTCGTCACTCTCGGCGCACAAGATTATTTCTTCAAAGACGATCTCCGCCGCTTCTACTTTGAAAACTTTACCAACGTCGTTCCCGTCGATCGCAAGGGCGGTTTTGACAAAAGCCTTGAGGCAGCTCGCAACGTCCTACGCGAGGGCAAGACGCTGTTGATCTTCCCCGAAGGAACCCGCAGCAAAGACGGCTCCATCGCTGCGTTTAAACCGGGCATCGGCTATCTCGCCCAAGAATTCGACCTCGATATCCTCCCGATCTACCTGAGCGGAACGTACCAAAGTATGCCCAAAGGCCGCGCCGTACCGACCAAACGCAAACTGCGTGCTTATATCGGCGCTCCCCTCGATATCGAACAACTCAAAGCCCTCGTCCAAGGTCGCGAGATCCCCGAAGCTTCGCGCATCCTTACACACATCATCCAAACGGCGATCGAACACTTGCGCGATAAAAAGCGCTTCGATCTCGCCGCCTACGAGATCCCCAAAACCAAAGAAAAAGAAGACAAACCCGAAGATATCGTCCCTGCTCTGTTTGCTTACCTCAAAGATCGCTTTAACCAAAAAGAAGTCGAAGAACCTCTCTGCTTCTACTTCACCCTCGGCGAAGATGCCCAAAGCAAGTGGAGTATCGAGATCGGCAAACAAAGCTGCGCGATCCATCCCGGCAAACCCTCCCAAGGTGCCGCCGATTGCGTCCTCAAGACCTCTCCCGAGATCTTCCGACAGATCGTCAAAGAGTCCTATGTTCCCGATCCCGATATGTTCTTTTCTGGACAGATCAAATCCAACAATCCTTTCTTACTCCAACACTTCGTTCGGATCTTTAACCTGTAGATGGGACCTACACGATTGGGTTTGTTTTGCGGGGTTTGACCCCACACCCCACAAGGGAGCACGGCTCCCTTGACCCCGTGTTTGGCGAACAGAGCAAAGTTTTTCAACCCAGCAGCTCTGTCGCTTGAAGCGACACGAACACCGCTTTTTTGATAGTTGCGTCACTCCTATAGGACTTACGCAGCTCGATACGAAAAAGGCCCATGTTCGGGCGCGGGCGGTTCGCGAACCGCCCCTACAACGGGTTGATTCTTCACGCTTTCCCTCTTCCACTGCGTAACTCCTATCCTACTGTAAAGAAAGGGATACGACGGATGGCAACCTACTTCGTCACAGGAGCGACAGGCTTTTTGGGCGCGCATCTTGTGGATGCGCTGCTTGCTGCGGGGCATCAAGTGATCGCTCTTGTGCGCCAACCTCACCCACCACTCACCCAAAAAGGCGTACATACCGTCCTTGGCGATATCCTCGATATCGAAAGCGTCCGCGCTGCACTACGAACGCTATCCGCCCCATTCGACGGACTTTTTCACGCAGCAGGAAAAGTCTCCCGCGATCCTGACGATACACTCGCGATGACCCGCATGAACCACCACGGCACACGCAATACACTCAAGGCCGCCAAAGAAGCCGGCATCCCTCGCGTCGTCCATCTCAGCACTTCAGGAACCGTCGCCATCCGAGAAAAGCCCTCCCCCCTGCCCAACGAGACCTCCCCCACTCCACTCAAACTGCTTGGTCGACTTCCCTATTACCGCTCCAAACTCTATGCAGAAGAAGACGCCCTACGCATGAATACTCCCGATTTTGCGGTGGTATCGCTGAATCCCTCTCTTCTGCTTGGCCCGGGCGATATCACAGGAGCCTCCACCAAAGAAGTCCGCCTCTTCCTCGAAGAAAAGATCCCCGCCCTGCCCTCGGGTGGTCTGTCTTTTGTCGATGTTCGCGATGTCGCCGATATCGCGGTAAGCGCGATCGAAAAAGCCCGCCCCGGGCAACGCTATCTGCTCGGTGGAGCCAATATGACCTTCGCGGACTTTTTTGGCCGCCTCGAACGCGTCTCAGGGATCAAAGCCCCCACTCTCCCGATGCCCAAAGACGCCCTCCTTTCCGACCTCAGCCATCGCCTTTTCAAACGAGCCTCCGAAGCTCTCGGCCACAAGATCCATGTCCTCGACAGCGAGATCGATCAATCCCGTTATTTCTGGTATCTTGACGATACCCGCGCCCGCAAAGAACTCGACTTCAAAACCCGCGAACCCATGCAAACCCTTTACGACACGGTACAGGATCTTCGCACACGCGGCATCGTCTGGCCCACAGACGACACACCTTCCCTCGATACCAACGCTTGGCAAGACGACCTGCTTTCCGCCTCATGGCTGCGACAGATCCAAGGCAAAACCGCTCCATGAAAACCGCACTGATTATTAACCCGCAGTCAGGGGGAGGACGGACGCTTCGTCTCTGGCCGCAACTTGAACCCATGATCCGTCACTTTTTACCCGATGCAACGCCCCTTTGGACCGAGCAGATCGGACACGCTTGCACACTTGCCCAACAAGCCGCTTTTGAAGGTGCGGATCTTGTGATCGCCGTCGGCGGTGACGGCACACTCAACGAAGTCGTCAACGGCTTAATGCGACACCAAAGCGAGGCCATACGTACCAAAACACCGGATCTGGGGCTTTTTCCACAGGGTACAGGCGGCGATTTTCGCCGTTCGCTTGGCCTCGATCCGACACCCGCCAGCTATCTCCAACGCCTCGCTCAGCCACGCACACGCAACCTCGATATCGGCAATCTGCGTTTTCTCGATCACGAAGGCACCCCAACGCAACGATATTTTGTCAACGTCGCCTCGGTCGGGCTGGGCGGACTGGTCGATCAGCAGATCCAGCACACACGCAGCTCCAATGCCCAACGTGCCTACCTCGCCGCTTCCTTGCATGCGCTTCGAGACAACGTCTTGGCTCCGCTTCACATCGAGATCGCAGCACCACACGCCCCGACGACGCGCACCCAACAGCAACTACACTCTCGCAATCTGGCGATCTGCAATGCCCGATTCTTCGGCGGCGGGATGCAGATCGCTCCCCATGCACGACCTGATGACGGGCTTTTTGATGTCGTCAACTTTGCCCACCCTTCCCGCCTTCATCTCATCCCCTTGCTCCCCTCCCTCTACGAGGGCAAACACCTCACACGGGCGCACGTCCAATCTTTTCGTGCTGCCGACCTCCACATCACACTCGCTGATCCCGACCTCGCCGATCGCGTCCTCCTTGATGTGGACGGTGAGGCCCTTGGCCGCCTCCCCCTTCGCGTCGAAATGATACCTTCCGCCCTTCGCTTGCGCCTTTGATCACCCAAAAAACACAAGCCCCACTCTCGCCGCTAATACTTCAAGCGCGCCCACAGCATCATATCGAATTTTTCTTGGGGATAGAGCAACACGTTGTTCGCGTCGTAGTTATCGCGATTTAGAAGATTACTCAAACGCAAGATCAGATCGAGATGCCCAAAGATCCGCTGCACTTGGAAAGTAAAGTAAGACTGAATAAACCAAGGCGTCTCCAACGCAGGATCGTCTGCCGCCGTCCAGTTCGGCACAGTCTGCCCTCCCGGAAGTGTCCCTGTCATGGTAAAGGCGATCGCTGGAGTCTTTTTGGGACTCGCCACCGTCATCCCCAATGAAAAGACCAGATCGATGGGCTTGAGGCGCAGCTTGTAAGACGCCATCAAGTTCGCCGTCAACCACGCCGCATAATCGGGGGCTTGGAAGAACTTGGTTTCTCCGTTCGCTTGGGTGTTTTGGAAGAACACCCCGAAACTGGCACGCACATTCAAACCACGCACAAAAAACAAGCGTAGCTCGGCTTCTCCGCCGTAAGTGTAAAGATCCCCTTCGTTGGCTTTTTGACGAAAGGCTGCGGTCGGATCAGGCCGTTGTGACTCAGGAAAGCTTTCGGCAGATTCAAGCGGGTCTCCTGCTTTCCGCACAGCGTAAGCGATGAGGTTTCGGAAATAAGAAAAATACCCGTTGAGGCTGACCGCCATCACGTTTCGGCGCGACCAACCCAACTGAAGCTCCCCAGTATGCACGCTCTCAGGTGCCACCTTTGGATTCCCGTAAAAGTTATTCTTGCGATAAAAATACAGATCGTGAAACGACGGCGCTTTGAAGGCGTTGCCGTAGAGCAGCTTGGTATAAAAACCACCCCCCGGCGTCAAAACCACCGCAGCACGGGGCGTTGCCACAAACCCATACCGTTGGTCGTAGTCGACACGCCCCCCTAAAGTAAACTCCACAAACTGCCCCACTTTGTATTGTAGTTGCAAAAAGCCGCTGGCATGGATGTTATCGAAAAACGGATCGCTGATCTTGTCGGCTTGCCAAACCTCGGGAAAGTAAAATCGCAAGAGGTTCACGTACTCGAAATCAAAACCGACCGTCGCAGAAAGCCCCCGAACGATCTGCGCGCTCAACTGCCCGCCCGCTTCGACACGCACATCACGCGCTGCCAGCTTCACAATTCGACGCTTCGTCGGATCGAATGCCTGTTCCTCGTATTGTGCGCCATCAATAAACTGATAATGATCAAACGACGACCACAACACCAACTGCCCCCAAGAACCCAACAACGTTGCCCACGCAAGACGCACAAAGTGCCGATCTGTCGAAAGACGTGTATCGTCCCCGTCGAGATTGCTAAAGCTACTCATCGGCCCCGTCGGATCATAGCGGCTTTGGTGATAAGTTAAGTTCCAACCCCGCCAAGTGATCTGCGTAAAGAAATTTTGCGAGTAACTTCGATCTCCCAACGGGATGTGGCGGATCGGAGTGCCTCCCTTCAAGTTCAAAAACTCGTAGATCGGAGCCAAGATCGGGCTACGGTTCTCGTTCACCATCGAAAAAGAGGCCCGAAAATTCAAGCCGCCAAAGACTTCTTGCCCGCCCTGTAACGTCAAAAAGCTGCTTTGACTCAGAGGACTCCCGCCGATCGTTCCTGACAAGCCCTTGAGATCCGTTCCTGTCTTGGTGATGATGTTGATCACGCCGCTAAGAGCGTTTGCGCCCCAAAGAGCCGAACCCGGGCCTCGGATGATCTCGATCCGCTTGATGTTGTCGATGCTAACCCAAGATGAATTGATATAGTTCCGAAAGAACTGCCGCCATGCCATGATATGACCGTCCAACAACACCACGATCTTCTCTCCATAAGAGATCCGTGGATTGACGCCCCGCATCCCGATATCCGGCCAGTGACCGTTGTTATTGATATCGATCCCCACCACATAACGCATCAAGTCCAGCAAAGAACGATGCCCGCTGTCTCGGATATCCGCCTCCGTAATAACCGTCACCACCGCAGGCGCACTTTGGATGCGTTCTTCTTTCCTCGATGCTGTAAAGACTTTGCCTTCTTCTTCGCCGAATTCCTCTTCGTCTGTGCTTGGTGCTGTCGGCGCATCTCCCGCGATAGTTGGTGCATCCCCCACCGTAATCTGAGAGGGCGATGCTTCGGACGCAAACAACGCCACAGGTTTTTTGTTGACGTCCACCCCCCGCACATAATACTCCATCGCAGGCTTACGGACTTGGATACTCTCCAAGATCATCCGATAGCGATCTCCCCCAAACAACGTCATCCGCGAGCAAAGATAACGCACCTCGCCTTTTCGTCGAAAGCAAAAAGACACCTCGTCGAGATCATCGTTGTTCGTGATCTGCCCCTCCAGCACATAGCGCGTCCCCGCCTGTAGTCGTTGCGGAGGCTTGTGAACAAAAGCCAATTTCTCGGCTTTCCCTTCAGCGGATGCTGTTTTCCCCGCAAATAGCGCCATACAAACAACCATAGACGCCCACACTCCCACAAAACAGGCCCCGTTTTTCAAGAGAGATCCCAAGATAGCTCTTTCCCACTCAAACGCTCGGTGCATCAGCTTCTCCCTCTTTTGCGATTAGGCAATTGCACAAACCAACACCCCATTGTACGACGACGTCTCTCGCGTTCTATCGCTTCGGCCTCACGCGATGGCCAAAAAAAGCCGTCTTCGCGCCGTTTCAAGCGACAGAGTTGCCAGTTTGAAAAACGTATGTTTTCTTCGCCAACGCGGGGTCAAGGGAGCCGCGCTCCCTTGTGGGGTGTGGGGCAACGCCCCACAACACCATCCGACTGCGTCTCTCGTTTTCTATCGAACTCGAATCAAAAACGGTTTTAGCACGAATCACACACCGTAGACAACGAGTTTTTTCTGCTCGTCTTGCCAAAGACAAAAAAGAAAGATACACAAAGAACCACTCCACACCTCTTCATTCTGCCAAAGGATATCGAGATGCCCCAACAAAAGATCCCCACGCCACCCCACAACAACAACGACGCCGCTGCCTCCAAGAGCGCGGAACTTACAAGCCCGCTGCTCCAACGCCCGCTCCCTCCACGCCATCACGCCAAACTTAAAACCTACCTGCTCGGGATGTTGCATCTCCCACGTCTACTCGAAGGCCCCGCAGCCCTGCCGATGCGCCAGATCGTTCAACGAGCCATCATAGACGCACAGATCCTCACCGATGCTGGTTTCGACGCCCTGATCATCGAGAACTTTGGCGACACTCCTTTTTACCCCGATCAAGTCCCTCCCCACACTGTCTCCGCGATCACACGCGTTGCCTGTGCTGTTCAAGACGCCCTCCATCAACGCCATGCGTCTCCCCCTCACCTCGGGATCAATGTTTTGCGCAACGATGCTGTCGCGGCCCTTTCGATCGCTGCGGCGAGCGATGCAGCGTTTGTACGCATCAACGTCCACAGCGGAGCCATGATCACCGATCAAGGTATCATCGAAGGAAAAGCTCACATCACCCTACGCCTTCGCCAACAGATCGCCCCCAACGTACGGATACTCGCCGATATCCGAGTCAAACATGCCGCGCCTATCGCTCCGCGCTTACCTGCCGACGAAGCCCTCGATACATGGCAACGCGCCCATGCCGATGGCATCGTCCTTTCAGGCTCACACACAGGCTCTCCCACCAACCCCCGAACCCTCCAAGAACTCCGCGAAGCACTCCCCGAATGCCCCCTTTACATCGGCTCGGGCGCAACCATCGAACAACTGCCCAACCTCCTCCCCCATGCTACGGGGCTTATCGTTGGGACATCGCTCAAATACAACGGCATCTCCACCGAAGCCGTCGATCCCCAACGAGCCGAAGCCTTTGTGCGCGCTGTCCACAACCACCCATAACCCGATCAATCCGCCTGTTTTGGCACCACCGACCACCCAAAAAACCTGTCATCCGCCTGTTTTGGCACCACCGACCACCCAAATAACCTGTCATCAGCTTGTTTTGGCACCACCGACCACCCAAATAACCTGTCATCAGCTTGTTTTGGCACCACCGACCACCCCAAAGGACCTGTCATCCGCTTGTTTTGGCACCACCGACCACCCAAATAGCCTGTCATCCGCTTGTTTTGGCACCACCGACCACCCAAATAGCCTGTCATCAGCTTGTTTTGGCACCACCGACCACCCAAATAACCTGTCATCCGCTTGTTTTGGCACCACCGACCACCCAAATAACCTGTCATCAGCTTGTTTTGGCACCACCGACCACCGCTGCGACGCTTGCGCTTTTCGTGCATTTGTGGAAACGTCACCCACCCACCCAAGCCACCCAAGCATGGAGGCCTCTGTCATGACATCCAACATCATCGAAGTCGTCCCCTTACGCTACGATGTCGCTTTCAAAAAAGCCTTCGGCCAAGTCGATGTCTTTAACGCCTTTGTCCGCGACGTCCTCGACATCGAATTTGAAGTCGATGAGGTGATCCAAGAGTACAGCTACCACGAGCAGATCGGTCGCGTAAAGCTCAAGTACAACCTGTTCGCCGAAGACAAACAACGCCGCGTCATCGTTGAAGTTCAACATGCTTACGAGTCCGATTTTTTCGACCGCTTTCTTTATTACCACCTCGTAGGCATGATCGAACAAGTCCACAACTTCCGTGACTACCGCTTCCAAAAGACCGTCTACACCATCGTCCTTCTCACCAGTCTCCCCAAAGATACCGAACGCCTCTTTGGCACACTCAACGTCTCGTTCCAATCCATCGACGAATACCAACACGAACATCGCCTCTTTCCCCACCGCCTGATCTTCCTCAACCCCAACCTTCTCAACGAACGCATCTCTCCCAATGTCCGCCTCTGGCTTCAAGCCGTCCAAGACTCCCTCGATAACTCTGTCGATCTTTCCGCCTATCAACAGCACCCCACCCTCCAACGCGCCTTCCTCTCTGTCCAAAAGCAAGCCTTCTCCCCCGAAGACTTCGCAAAGCTGAAAGACGAAGCCGCTTGGGAACTCACCAAACAACTCAGCCGCGAAGAAGGCCACAAAGAAGGCCGCGAAGAAGGCCGCGAAGAAGGCCGCGAAGAAGGCCGCGAAGAAGGCCGCAAAGAAGGCCACAAAGAAGTCGCCAAAAACCTACTCGCCCAACACCTCCCACACAACCTGATCGCCAACGCCACCGGTCTTTCCCTCCAAGAGATCGCCGATCTCGCACCTTCCACTTCGCCTCCGCCGCCCCCCACAAAAACCACGTCCTCCCGCAAGAAAAAAACCTAAGCCATCGAGAACTTACGCACTTTTCAACGCCTCGATCAAGCGCCCAGCTTCTTCGTAAGAGGCCGATCCTTTGGGACTGATCGATTGCACCTGTTGGGCGAGATCACTTGCTTCTTTGGGCTGGCTTTGCAGAGCATGACAAAGAGCGAGATTCAACAACGGCTCTGGGCGCTGTGGGGCGAGGCGTTGTGCTTGGCACAAACAACCCATCGCTTCTTCGTAGCGATGCAAGTGCAACCACAACTGCCCGAGGCCATTGTGAGCTTGCCATGCCCGAGGTTCGCGGCGGATCGCCGAAAGATAGAAATCTTCGGCATCTTCGGCTTTTTGCAACACTTGGTACACCTCACCGAGATGAAAGTGGACCTCCCAACGTTCTGGCTCCATCGCCAAGGCATCCAAAAAAGCCTGTTCGGCTTGTTCAAACCGCCCCAACATCAACAAACATCGGCCCTGCAACAAGATATCCGAATGGTTCCCCCGCGATCTCCTGAGAGCCTCCGCTTGTTCCAAAGCAAGCGCGGGCTGTTGAGAAGCAAGAAACATCTCATACAAGCGTTCTCGCAATCCTTCGGGATCAGCGACGACTTGCGCGCCTTCCTGATACAGCTTGATCGCTTGATCCAGCTTGCCTGCCTGTTGCAAGACGGCTCCCAACTGAAGATACGTCCCCAAACGACGGGGGTCGCGCAGCAGAGCTTCTGTCCAAACGCGGATCGCCTCACCTTTTCGGCCTTTGTCGAGCCATAGCTGCCCCAAAACATCGTAATGCGGCAGATGATCGGGATCCAAAGCAACACAGCGACGGGCAGCTTCGATCGCGTCTTCTTGCCGCTCTACCGAACGATACGCCAAGGCAAGGTTGGCGTAGATCAACGCCAATCCCGGGGCCAAAGCTCGCGCACGTTCCAACACCTCTACCGCTTCATCTGGCTTTCCGCGCCTCAAACACAATAGCCCTTCCAAGGCTATCGCTTCGGCATCTTCGGGATCAGCCTCCAACAAGACCCGCAGATGGATCTCTGCATCGTGCGGCTGCTGCTGGATCAAGGCGATCCGCGCCAAACAACGACGCGCTTCTTGCCAATCTTCGGGCGTCTGCAACGCACACAAAAAATACGTCTTGGCTTCCGCCAAAGCCCCTCGCTGGAGTGCGATCTGCCCCATCTCCAGCGCACTTTCATCTGCTTTCATGCTTTCTTCCTTTCCACCCAAATCGAAAAAACAACGAACCCTCAAAAACAACGTGCGTCAAGATGCCTCTTTCGCCCCAAACCACCCTCCCAAGGAGTACACGATGGCTGTTTTCATCCGACACAAAAGCACAAACCCTGCATCGCTCCTCAAACGCCTACCCAAGGCCCAGATCATTGACGTCACCTCGAAAGGCGGATCACCTTGGGTACGTTTTAGTCCGTTCTATCCGCTTGGCGATATCCCTGTTCCTTTCTCAACAGGCCATACCAGCCGATCTGTCGAAGGGATCTGGCAAGCCCTCAAGGTCTTTGAACACCGCGACGTCGATCCCCACAAACTCACGATCACGGACATGAAGGGACTCAAGCGCACTGTCCGCAGTTTTGGCGCAGTCCTCGGACATCGCAACGGACTTCACGGCAACGAACTCTTGCCCTACATCAAGGCACGATACACGATCTACCTTCCGACTTATCGGTGGGCACTCGATCACAAACTCCAAACAGAAGTCGCCGCCCTGCTCGATATCATGCAACACCATGATCTTGTACTCCTTGATTACGAAACCAACGAAGATATCGACGATCCACGCAAACCGCTTTCCCACGCAGGGCTGATCAAACGCTACCTCGAAAACACATGGCCGATCTCCGACGCCCCCTCTACAGCGCAATAACCGCCTTTTCACAACGCGGCTCCCGCAATATCCGCCTCCTCAAAACGCGGCTCCCGCAATATCCGCCTCCTCAAAACGCGGCTCCCGCAATATCCGCCTTCTCAAAACGCGGCTCCTATATGACCGATGCCTTTTCACAACGCGGCTCCCGAAGCACCCGCCTTCTAACAGCCCCTCCCCGATGCGTCAAGTCACTCCGGTGAACTGTAAGGTTGCAACCCGCGCCGAGATCGGTATACTCCCCTAATTTTGGCTGGCGATATCGCCCGAAACAACCGCCTAACACGAGGGAGGCTTTTTGATGAACGGAGCCCAGCGAGATCACTGGACAACCACGGCTCCGCTTCCCCGTCAACCCCAAGCACCCCTTCCCACCAAGCCCCATGCCCGATAACATACCCTTCACTTGCGTTATGGCGAAAATCTCCGCACCCAGCGCAACCCGCTCGGCGCTAAACCACGAAACGACGGACAATTCGATGAAACGAACCTACGCATGGCTCCTTTGTTGGTTGATGCTTTTTCTGCCCTTCGCCGCTTCGGCAAAGCCGACTCCACCGCCCGTTCCGCCAAGCCAAGGCGCTTCGCGCCCCACCGCACCTCGACAAACGCCTCCATTCCAACGCTTGGCCTCCCCCAACACCCCAGCCCAAAAAGCCTACACGCAACCCGGCCCTGCACCCCAAGCCGTTTCCCAACAAAACTTTGTGATCGTCGGCTTTGCTCGGATCGTTCAAACCCTCGAACTGATCGTCTTTTTCTCGATCTTTGGATTTCCCTTGATCGTTCTCGTACTCGTCAGCGGCGCGCTTTACTTTACCTTCCAATTGCGCTTCATCAACCTCTTTGGGTTCAAACACGCCATCGACATCGTGCGCGGAAAATATGATAACCCCGAAGACAAGGGCGAGATCTCTCACTTCCAAGCCCTGAACGCCGCACTCAGCGCAACTGTCGGCCTTGGCAACATCGCAGGCGTCGCACTGGCTGTAGGCATGGGTGGCCCCGGGGCCGTCTTTTGGATGCTGTTTATCGCTTTCTTCGGGATGACCGCCAAGTTTGTCGAGTGCATGATGGCGCAATCTTATCGGCACATCGATGAAAACGGACACGTTCGCGGCGGCCCGATGTACTACCTCTCCGAAGGTCTCGAAAAATACGGTTACTCGACCCTTGGAAAATTTCTCAGCGTGTTTTTTGCGATCTGCATCATCGGTGGAGCTTTTGGCGGCGGAAATATGTTCCAAAGCAACCAATCTTACGAGATCGTCGCCGATCAAATCCCCTTTTTCCAAGGCAGAGCATGGCTGTTTGGACTCGCACTTGCGGGACTTGTCGCGTTGGTTGTTCTTGGAGGGATCAAGCGCATCGGCGCAGCCGCATCCGCCATCGTCCCGTTTATGGTTGTGCTGTACATCTTCACAAGCCTCTACATCATCTTGGCCCATGCAGATCGTATCCCCAGCATGATCCGCTTGATTGTCTCTTCTGCTTTCCAAGGCGAAGCCATCTTTGGAGGCTTTTTGGGAGCGATGGTTGCGGGCTTTCGACGTGCGGCCTTCTCCAACGAAGCCGGCATCGGCTCCGCCGCCATCGCTCACTCCGCCGCCAAAACCGATCAACCCGCACGCGAAGGCTTTGTTGCTCTCCTTGAACCCTTCATCGACACTGTCGTGATCTGCATGATGACCGCTTGCGTGATCCTGATCACTGCCCCCGAAAACGTCTCTCTCAAAAAGCTCCGTTCTTCCCAACACAAGGTCTACAACGCCAAGCTGCGACTGGAATCTCTCAAAAAACAAGCTGCAACACTCGCCCCTACCGACAAAACCGCCGCCGCTGCTTTCCAACAACGCGAACGCATCGCCTTATCCGCCCTCCAAAACGCCGAAGCCGAACACAAACAACACCAAAAAGGAACAGAACTCACCAGCCGCGCTTTTGAAAGCGTCGTGCCTTGGTTTCCTTACCTGCTCGCGCTCGCGGTGTTTTTGTTCGCTTATTCCACCATGATCTCGTGGAGCTACTACGGCGAGCAAGGATGGGAATTTTTGTTCGGTGCGCGATCGATCTCGATCTATCGTTTGCTTTTTCTCGGAGCCGTTGTCCTCGGTAGCGTCAGCCGAATCGGCGTTGTCCTCGACTTCAGCGATATGATGATCCTGCTTTGCGCCTTTCCCAATATGATCGGGCTTTTTCTGATGCGAAAAGAGGTCAAAGCCAAGGTGGACGACTACTGGAAAAAATACAAAAACAACGAATTCAAAACGTTTCGCTAAAACAACGCGATCAGATGGCGGTCATCTGCTCGAATCCACCGACAAAACGTTCGGACGGCAACAGATGCGGACGCGAGATTGTCGTTGTGACGGACGTTTCGGGCAGCGATCCTTGCGTTTGAAGGGCGCTCACGCGTACATCATCCTCGTGAAAGCGCGAGCGGGTCGTTTTCGAGGGATCGCAGCCTTCGTCGAAACGTGCGCGGCGTGTTCCACCGTTGGCTTGGACAGGGTCGCCCTGAGACGCTCCAAAACGAGAAGCACCCCCTTGAAGCTTGCAAAGCATCAATTGTTGTTGGCGTGCGGTGCGTTGGTGTTGGAGAAGTGGCAATTGGTTCATGGCGGGACCTCCTATACAAGCCTCGTGATCAAGCCCAACGAGGACTTTTTTGTGATGAGATAGCAAAATTGTTTTGGATAAGCTGGAACATTTCGCACAAACTCAGCAGGGCAGATCATGCCCACTCTTTCCTTTGGAAGCATTGCAGCATCAAAAGAACCGCAAGCAACGCACCATAAACGAAGCAGAAAAATGCACGAGTGTTTACCCTCGCGATAACACCCTCACGCCGTTTACCCTCGCGATAACACCCTCACGCCGGATTGTCGACAGCAAGCAATGAAAGGACGTTGCGCATCGTTGATTCAGGCGAATGCGAAAGGATGGCCGCTTTTTTAGAACGTTCAAAAAGAGGATCTCCTTGACGGTCTGCTGCTTGCGTCTCTATACTCACAACCCACAACATAAACCCAAATCATCCACAAAAGCAAAATGCAACCTTGTTCCTTTTCTTTGATGGGCGGATGAAGCCTAGCTTTCCGCCAACCAAAAAGGCCGATACCTCTCTTCTTTCCTATCACAAACGCATCACGAAACTTTTTTCTCCACCCATCACCCGAGCGGGATCATGACCCCAAAAACCAAAGAAAACGAAACGCTTTCTCCCCTTTCCACCTCTCTGTCTTTTGGCTTGATTCAGCCCCTGCAAGCGTGGAAAGACGTGATCCGCAGTCGTGCGTTTTCTTTGCTGTATCGGCTTTTTGTGCGTTTTTTACTGATCTCCACCTTTCTTGCGAGCGCCTACTTCATGGGGTGGACAGAACGCGATCAAGAATCCTTGGGCTGGCTGTTGGCGCGCTTGATGATCTTCCCCTTGCTTGGGCTTGGTTTGTGGCTTTATGCTCGTCAGATCCAGATGCCTCCCCAGCTTTTGCGCTGGATCATGTTGGCTCCTCTTGGGTTTTTTGTGGATACGCTTCGTCACCTCGCGGTTTGGTGGATCACCTTGATCGCCTTTCTTGCGATCGGTGTAGGCAGTTTGCTGTTTCATGCGCGCTTTGACAAAACACTCCAACGCGCTCAGCGCTTCCGCCAAACCGCCCTCGATATCACCATCTTGCTGGTGATCCTTTCCCAACTCTTCTTACCCCGAAAGATCTTTGCCGCCCTGATGGCCTTTATACCGCTCGTTGCGTTGATCGTCTTCTACAACTTCATCCTCGAACGCGATCGCCTCATGCGCGCCAAAGCCCTCGAACTCCGCGATCCACCCCGTTGGTTGCTCCGCGCCAACCGCCTGATCCCCTCCAGCACCTACCTCTTTTTGCTCCTACCCGCCTTTCTCTTCGCCGAAGCCATCCTCTTCCAAGCCTTTGACCAAACTTTTCAAAACGAGCGCATCCTCCAAACCAGCCGCACCAAACGACACCGCAATCCCGCTACAGCCTCTTCTGCCTCCTCCCTCCCCCCCAAGCCACACCGCAAACCCCCTACAGCCTCTTCTGCACCCTCCGCACCCTCCCTCCCCTCCGCACCCTCCC
>JAKLKB010000235.1 GCA_023150835.1 Myxococcota bacterium
TTCTACGCAGCACTTTTTGCAGTCGAATGTGGTGCTCGTCCGCTTTTCGCAGGCTTTTGTTTTTGCTGCGTCGTCGCGGGTGGTATCCACGATGATGCACCCGGGAAAAAACAAGCCAAAGACGACAACAAAGCCCCCTACCGCACACAATCTCTTTCTCGTCGGCAGTCCGCTCCTTTTGCTCTTTCTTTTGTCGCCCCCCCTCCATCCCCCCGACCAACGGGGGGAAGTGGGAGGAGGCAAAGACGCTCTCTTGTGCAAACAGCGTGTGGCATGGAACACCCACTAACACGATGGCCGGATTTTGTATTCATGTGTCGTCGGATGTTTCGTTGTCTTCGTCTTCGTCCACGTTGAACTCCACGCGGCTTTGGAGCACGATCTCATCCATGATCTGCGCAAGCTTTCCCATCTGGACGCTCTTGTCGAATACTTGCATCAGTCGAGGGATAGGAATGACCTCTTCAACAGCCTCCATGTACTGTTGGACGATCACGTCAACGCCATACTTTCGCTGCGCTTCTGCCTGAAGCTGTCGTCGAACAGCCTCCTCGGATTCGGTTGTTTTGACAACAAAGGTCAGAGGAAAGCGGTGAATTTTGTCGATATCAAGAAAGTACTTGTTGACATCGATGGTTTCGGTGACTTGAAAGAAGCGACCGAGCGGTTTCATGACAAAATCGATACCCCCGTCGTTGGCGTTTGTTCTTCCCGTCTTGTACAGCGCGAGGAAGTCCTGCCGTAGTTCGTTAGCACTCCATCCCCAGAAAATAGACTGTTCCCCATAATGCGCTTTGAGGATAGCGAAACTGACGATCTCAAAGATTCGTGCGTCCACGTTTGGTTGGAGTTGACTCTCGATGAAAGCGCTCGCACCGCTCGGATCTTTAGAAGAGAGGGTGGATATCTTTCTGCACGCATCGATAAATTGCTCGAAGGCAGAGCGCTTGGCTTTGACGTAGTGGTCGATGATGTCGAGTACAGCTTCGGCGATGTTTTGCTCGCGTCTTTCTGTTCCGGTACCGACTTGCACAAGAAGCAATCCCTCGTTGATCCAGTATTTCTGATCGGTCTGATCGCGCAGTATCGGACGCATACCACTGGCGGGGAAATATTTGGCGAATTCCTCGTTCAGGCGCGAATTCAGAGCATGGTTTTGAAGTTTTGCTCCGAACGGGAGTTCTCTTTGGCGGCGAAAGAGGTCGGCATATCGGGCTCCTTCGTATTGTTTGTACTGGCCCGCTTTGGCTCCGAGATAGCCTTGGTGGATGTAGTCTTCGATAAGGACGTATAGCGCGTAGTGGTTGGCGAATGCGCCTCGTGCTTTTGCACCGCGATTTGCTGATTGAGTCTTGATGTTCAGATATTGCAGGAGGGGGCTTTTCTCGATCAAATCCTGTGCTGCGTCTCCAAAGCGACGTTCGAGGACGGCAAGGATGGTATGAGTGAACGGATGAAGCTTCACTTGGTTACCTCGAAAAGGTCGCCTGTTGCGCTGGTTTGCTCGTTGTGCGAGCCTTTGCCGTGTTTTCTCGTGTAAGATTTCTTCGGCGATGCGAGGTGTTCTCCGTCGAGTTCCTGCCGAAGTTGGAGGCGACGGACTCCGATCTTGATATACTCGCGCTCACGTTCGATCCCGATGAATCGACGATCAAGACGTTTTGCAACCGCCCCCGTGGTAAAGGTTCCTGCGAATGGGTCGAGAACAAGATCGCCCGGGTTGCTACTTGCACGGATGATGCGGTCGAGAAGTGCTTCTGGCTTTTGCGAAGGATGTTCCTCGTATTCATCCATTCTGTAGCGGACACGAGGAAAGTACCACACATTCCCCGGAACCTTCGACGCGTTGTATAAGGTAGGCTCAGGCTTTCGGTAGTCGATCAGTTTACGAACCGCGCCCGTGCGGGCTTCTACGGCGATAGCCTCAGCATTGAATGTGTAGCGTTTTGGGTTTTTTACACAGAAGAGGATTGGTTCGTACATGGACCCAAAGTACCGTTTGGCTTGAACGCCAGAACTATCGTAGTGCCAGACAATTCGGGACTGTACCGAGCAACGGTCGCGCAGCCAAAGATCGATGTAGGGCATCGCTTGGGTGCTTGTCATGACATACAAACTGCCGTCATCAGACAGTTTTCGTAAGCAGATCTCAAGCCACTTGTAGCACCATTCGGCGTAATCCGTATCAGAAGGCCATTTGTCCCGAAATTCACCAAAGCTCTTACCGATGTTATAGGGAGGGTCCGCAAAGATGAGTTTCACCGAGCTATTCTCGACTAGGACATCTAGGATTTCTACGGCGTCACCTTGAGCGACGATCACTCCGTCGCTCGTGAATTTGGTCTCTCTTTGCAACGTTCGCGTCTCCGCTGGTTCTTTGGATCACACGAGATCCGCCCACAGTGCGATCGCAAAAGGTAGGGCAACAAGGTGTGGCTGCCTAAACACAGGGCGTTTACAGCGGATCACACCCACACTTCTTCTCTCGGATATCGTACCGCACCTTTTTTTGCAAGCGCGCTGTTTGCTCGATCACGTAACTAACGAACGAGCACTTGGCAAGTACACTTGCCGATGTACCAAGTGTGAAGATCTGCTTTTTGTTCTTCTACGCAGCACTTTTTGCAGTCGAATGTGGTGCTCGTCCGCTTTTCGCAGGCTTTTGTTTTTGCTGCGTCGTCGCGGGTGGTATCGTATCCACGATGATGCACCCGGGAAAAAACAAGCCAAAGACGACAACAAAGCCCCCTATCGCACACAATCTCTTTCTCATCGACAGTCCGCTCCTTTTGCAACAATTGAGGTCTCTCTCGCCCGATGTACGGCGCTATCGAGATCTGTCTAGCCAGAAGAACAATCTCTCAAATTTCAACGAGCCAAGCGACGATGGAGGGCGAGGCTTGCTTGCAAGGCTTTTTCGTGGGAATAGCCGACTTTGCGGTAAAGATCATCAGGATGGAAGCCTTCGACGCAGTGCGTGTGGTTGGAAGTGTGATGCAGTTGCCCAAAAAACCCCGTGTTCGCGAGCGTCCAAGCGACAGAGTCGTTGTGTTGAAAGACCTGTGATCTGTTCGCCAAACACGGGGTCAAGGGAGCCGCGCTAAGGCGGTAGGGTGTGGGGTGATACCCCATACGCGCCTTGTTAAGGTGGAAACACCGGATAGTCTAGCCTGATCGCCGTTTCTTTTGTCGCCCCCCCTCAATCCCCCCGTGAACGGGGGGAAGTTGGAACGGGCAGCGTCTGCGCGTCGTGCATACAGCGTGCGTCATGAAAAAACAAAATCCCCGATGCTTCCGACTTTCGCTCCCTCCCCTGTTCACGGGGGAGGGCG
>JAKLKB010000236.1 GCA_023150835.1 Myxococcota bacterium
GAAGTCAAAGTCGATCAATGGGGCCGATTTAGCGGTCAAGTGGACAACGTCAAAGAAGGCGATCACCTGCGTGTCCGATCACGCGGTGCAAATGGCAACGTGAGCAACTGGATCAATCTCCAAGCCCAAGGCATGGGCGGCGAAGATACCCGCAACGCCAAGATCAAAGCCGAAGAACTCGGCCTTGAAGTCAATGGTCGTGGCTCTGTCGATCTCGTTCACCTCGGAAATGGCATGGTTTCCGAACCCAACGCCCAAGTCCGCCTCACCAACCAACGCACAGGCGAATCCTTCGACTTTACACTCAACGAAAGCGGGCAATTCCCTCGTGGCGTCAGCGTCAAAGGCGAAGCTGGCGATGCTTTCTCGGTCGCTGTGAGCGATGGAACCAATAACACTTCTTTCCGTGAAGTGGCTGGCTCCATCAAGGTGGAAGGCGCACCTCAACCGAAAAATCTCGAAGATCCGATGCCTTGGAAAGAACGCCACGTGAATGCCGATGGTACGCCCTCCGTGAAGTCCGAACGCTTCACAGGCCCCTTGTTTGCGGAGGGTGTGAAAGTCGATGACGTCAAACAAGGACAACTCGGAAACTGCTTCTTGTGCGCAGCAGCGGCAGCAGCGGCACACACCGATCCCGACGCCATCAAAAACATGATCAAAGACAACGGCGATGGAACTTATACTGTCACGTTCAAAGAGCGCGACTATCGCGGGACGTTGACCGACAAAAAGATCACGGTGGATGGGGACTTGTACGTCCGCGCCAACGGTGCCGCTCTCTACGGCGCGGGCATGAACTCCAGCAGCAAAGACCAGATGGAGATGTGGTATCCGATCTTTGAGAAAGCCTACGCTGCTTACAAAGGCAGCTACGACAAGATCGGCAGCGGTGGTAGCACGGGCGACGCCTTGACTGCGATCTTGGGCGCACGCACCACCTATAGCGGTGTCGAAGATTACAACGCAGACCGCGTCTATGACAGCCTGAAAAAAGCCCAAGAAAACGGATGGCCCGCAACTGCCGCAACCTACGGAAAAGACAGCCCCGAAGCGGAACGCTACGCGGGACAAAAAGTCTACCCGTGGCACGCTTACACCGTGATGGGCGTCCAAGAAGAAGACGGCAAGAAATACGTCCAACTGCGCAATCCATGGGGTTCTACGGAACCCGGTTATGACGGCAAAGACGACGGGATCTTCCGCCTCGAACTCAAAGACTTCGTTCACTACTACAGCGGCGTGACGATCGCTCAAGGCTAAACACTTTTTCGTTCAAACCTGATGTAGGCCGCCACTCCACAACTCCCCGCCAAATACGCGGCGAAGACACGAGGAGGGCGGTCTTTTTGTATCTACCAAGGAGGCTGTTATGGCACTACCACCCGAACCCATTGACGAGTTATTGCCCCAAGCCGAATTTGGCGTCGTTGCCGAAGTCATCGAGATCAAAGAACGCGGTAAGCAAGACTATATCCCCACCCCCGAAAAACCCGATATGGTCGACATCCCCCGCGATCTCCCTTACCAAGTCCTCACCCTCCAAGTCAAAGAGCGCTTGTTTGGCTCCTCGGGAACTCTTGGCCAACGCTTTGATGCGTACAAACCCGCAGGCGATTATGTCCTACGTGCGGGGGTCGAAGGCCCCTTCTTTCTTGTCAAAGACCCAGAACACAAACAGCCCGTGATCATCGGTCGCTACGGACCCGACAACTACACCATGACGGTGGTTCGCGCTGCCATCAAAAAACACGGACGCAGCTAGGTTCGGTTTGTTGTGTGGGGTGCCACCCCACGCCCCGCAAGGGAGCGCGGCTCCCTTGACCCCGTATTGATGGGGCGAACAGCGTTTTTCAAACCCACCGCTCTGGCGTTTGATAGGGCGCGAACGTGGGGGGGAGTCTGCGAGTCACTTCGAGCTATCTCGGGGGTTTGTGAGGGGAGCACAGTAGATTCGGGCTGGGTGTGGGGCGGCGAAAATGGGGGGGATCACTCGCCGAGGATCTTGCGCGTGAAGGCATTGGACCATGTATTGTTGCCAGCGTTGTTGGCGATCACGTTTTTGTTCATGCGGATGCTGGCGTTTCCGAGGCTGTAGATGCTGGAGCCGTTGTTGACGATGGTGTTGTTGTGGATGGCGATCCAACGCGACTGCATGATCATGAACGCAGCGAGCGTGTTGTGATGGATGAAGTTGTTGGTTGCGATCAGGTCGCTGACATCGTAGGTTCGGATGCCGACCGCACCCGAGCCGTTTAACTCGCAATGATCGACCCAGATGCGTTGGGAGCTAATGGCGCGGATGACAGCGCCTTCGCAGTTGAACTGGCCCAAGGGACGGGCATGACGGGCCTTGAGGAAGCGGATCTTGATATCCGAAGAATCTTTGATCTGGAGCACATCGTCGTAGAGATCTTCCACAATAATCCATACTTCGCCTTGTCCTTCGAGGTTAAGTTTTTGGATGTTGTGGATCTGGATCCCTTTTTTGTAGCGGTAGATCCCGGCACGCAACAAGATCGTGTCGCCCGGTTGGCTTTTTTTGATGGTTTCTTGGTGCTTATCGGCTTGTTGGGGCGTGAGGAATTGCACCATCGCAGGTTTGCTTGTGGGAGCCGACACGGGTAAGCTGGTGGGGGTTCCTGCGGGTGGAGGGGGGGGTTCGGCTTCTTCTTTGGCCTTTGCAGGG
>JAKLKB010000095.1 GCA_023150835.1 Myxococcota bacterium
GGTGGATTGGTTTGCGGTGTTGGAGGGGGTGTTGGTATTGGGGGGGTTGTTTGTGCTGTTGCCTTGTTGGGGAGGGTTCGAGGCGATCGGGCGAGGCAGGGGTTGGAGCGGGACGTTTTGGTAAGTGTCGGAAGTGGCGGTCCAACTGTAAAGGTGTGGGAGGAATCCGTCTTTTCGGATCTGGATCTGGACTTTTCTTCCGATGCGAACGCTGAGTTCTGCGGGAGTGGTATTTTCTTGTTTCTCGCCGCCGAGCCAGATCTCCGCGCCAGCGGGGACGCTGTGCAATTGGAGCTTGACGAAGATTTGTTTGTCGGGATCGACGCGAGGATCTTTGGTGGGGGTGGGGGGAAGGAAGACAAAGATTCCCGCACCCACGAGAAGCAAGACCACCACCACGGCTCCGAAGATCAAGCCTTTGTGGGGGCCTGTGCCTTGGGGTTTGCCCTTTTTTTGGCCAACGAGTGTGACGTCGAGTGGATCGCGGCCTCCTGTCAAGGCGCTTGCGGGGATGTTTGTATGTGCGGGGGGAGGGGCGGTGGGGAGGTGAGCAGAGCTTTGATAACCTCCGCTGGCGATTCCTGCGTTTCCATAAGCACCCGAAGGGCTGCCATAAGGGGCAGCTTTGCGCTGTCCAAAGTTGTCCATCGCAACCATCAAGCCTTCGGCTTCGAGATCGATGCGTTGGGTTTGTGGGCCGGTGTCGTAATCTTCTACGTCGTAGTCTTGGTTTGCGTTGCGGTGGACGACGGTGGCTTCGGAGGGTTCCAGTCCGAGGGGGTCATCGAAGCCGCTAAAGCGGCCTGTGGCTTCGCCTTCTTCATCGTCGCCTTCTCCGAGCACGTTTGCAAAACGCTCGCGCAGAGCGTCTGCGAACTCTTGGGCGCTTGCGTAGCGGTGGTTTGGGCGTTCTGCGAGGGCGTAGCGGAGGACATCTTCGAGGTCGAGCGAGAGCTTGCGTTCTTTTTCGAGGTCTGTGCAAACTTGTGCGAAGAAGTCTTTTTGTGCATCGCGCAGGCGTGCAAGAGAGCCATCAAACAGGCGTCTGCGCATCAGCATCTCGGCGAGGACGACGCCAGCGGCAAAGATATCGATGCGATGATCAAGGAGTCCGTCGCCGTTCATCTGTTCGGGGGGTGTATAAAAGGCCGATTCGGGGGCGTATCCACCGGCTTTTCGCAAGCGATCATCCCACCACCAATTTTGTCCGAAGTGAAGGATCTGGAGTTGATCGCGTTGGGTGGTTTCGGAGGGGCCGAGGATGATGTTGGCGAGGCGGAGATCTCCGTGGATGATCGAGGATTGGTGGAGTTTGTGTAGGCCGTCGAGCATCTCAAGAAATAGCGGGAGAGGCCGAAGTGGCGGGGGGATGACTTTTTGTTCGAGGACGCGATCGAGCGGATGGCCGGAGGCGTGTTCAAGGATGACGTAAAGGCCCGTCTGAGGGTCATGATCGGCGTGGTAGACCTGCGCGACGTGCTGGTGGCGAAACTGGATCAAGTAGGCGATGCCTTCGCGGTATCGGGTTTGTAGCTCATGCGAGCGGGTGTGTGGGGTGTGAAAGATCTTGATCCACGCGGGATAAGTGGTGTCTTCGTGGACAGCTTCGTAAAGCGTCCCGAGTCGGTCTTTGGCGGCTTGTTGTTGGAGTCGGTAGCCACCGATTTGATATCGTTCCCATCGCTCGTCAACCATCTCTGGCTCCGTATCAGCAATCGTTCTGTGTTGTGACTGGTCCTGCATGTAGCGTGAGGCGTTTGGTCGTGTTGCGTAGGGTAGCGAGAAGGGGGGTTCACGTCAACAGGGGCGTTGTTTCCGAACCGTGACAGGCTTTGGGCATGCAGAAGACCCCGCGCCGCAGAATTTGAGTACATTCCTCAAGAAGTACAAGGGCAGTAGCAGATTTGGAGGGGGCGGAGGTTGAATGGGTTGGAGCTCGCGGGCTTCGGCGACATCCCCTGTTGTTTTGAGGGGTTGCGTCGAGGAAGCAGCGGAGGATGGGTGATCTGGAGAAGTGGAGGTGTTGTGTTGGGGGCGCAAGGCCCGAGGTGTCGGGTGTGGTGGGCAGCGGTCAGTAATAATCGCAGCGTTGGACGCAGACAGGGCGCGTGCGGCAGCGTTGGACGGGATAGCAATGGTTGCGATAGCTGCAATTCGTGTAGGTGTTGCAGTTTCGGACATAACGGCAAACTTGGTAATCGCCGCTCCATGCGCAAACGCGACTAAGACCACAGCGGGTTTGCGGGTAGCAGTAGCGGCGTTGGTAGCAGCGGGTGGTGTTAAAACAGCGTTGGACGTTGGTGCAAACTGTGCGACAGTAAGTGTTTGCGCTGGCGGATGAGGGGAGCATCGATAGAGATCCCGCGCCAAGCACTACAGCCATCAAAAGCCACTTTTTCATGACATCCTCCTTTGGATGAGGTTTTGGGGCGGGACGGTGGCAGGGTGGGTCTGTCTTGTCGCGCCGGATGAACGTTTCGCCACCCCGAAGACGCCTTGTGCTTTCGGGGGTCGCGAGGGTTAGACGGTGGCGGGTGGAGTTTGTTTTCAAAAGATCCGCCATACCGTCAGGAGCGTTGGTTTAGAGCCATTGGCGTTGAAGGTAAGCCAGTTTGCCTGATTGTGCGAGGTCGAGGAGGATGAGATCCGCCATATGGAGCAGGGTTTTGTTTTCGAGTTGGACGCCGATGGCGTATTCTTCGCTCAGACCGAGGTTTTTAATGATCTTGTACTTTTTGGAGACGCTGCGGATCATGTGTAGGGCGATGGGGTGATCGGTGATCACATAGTCGATGCTGCCGCTTTCCATAGCGTAGATGACCTCTTTATAATTTTCAAAGAAGCGGATCTCTGCGTTAAACAGCGATTGTGCATCGGGGGTGGTGGTTCCGCGAACGATCGCCATGATGGGTTTTTTGCGGGTGGTTTCGGCAGAGACAAGGACTTTGCTGGTTTTGAGGTAGACTTTGGAGAAGCCGACGAGTTTGGCGCGGGCTTTGGTGCGCGAAAAGGCGGCGGCTACGATATCGCAGGTGTCTTGTTGGAGGCTAGAGATGCGGGTTCCTGCGTTGATGACGGTCCATTCGATGGTCAGGTTGCGTTTGTAGTAGACGCTCAAACGCCGGACGATCTGCTCGACGAGATCGATATCATAGCCGACGAGTCGGCGTCCGAGGAAGTAGCCAAAGGGCGGAACATCGGAGCGGACGCAAGCGCGCAGCACTTGGGATTGGAGGATGCGGGCGAGTTTGGTGCCTTCGGTGGCTTTGGGCATTTCGGGAGAATCGAGCAAGTAGAGCGGGGCGTCGGCTTCTTTGGGCTTGGCGGCTTCTTTGATCGTGGGCTGTGAGGCCGGTGGTGTGGGGGGTGCAGGTTTTTTGTTGTCTGCGTGGAGGTTTTGTTGGATCAGCCAGAAGGCGGCGAGCAGGAAAATGATCTTCTTCATGGGCATTCCTCATAGGTTCGGTCGATGGGGACAAAACATCGCTTGTAGGCATTTGGCTCAGCCAAGCGATGGGCAACGAGCAGGGGCAGCACAAAGGACAGAGAGAGAAAACGGATGCTGTGTGATATCGAGTGAGGTCTCTTGCGCGTTTGATATGTTTTGCAGGATACATACGGGCATCTCCTTGTCAAGGGCAGCGAGTGGGTACACGAGTGGTTGTTTTAGGACGTGGTGGTTTCGGGAAAAAGGGAGCATAACGTGATGGAGCCTTTGCTGTGGTATGCGCGAGAAGATATCGCGCAGGTGTGGAAAGATGCGTTGTTTTTTTATTTGGAGCATCGCGGGATGTTTGCCAATGCGCTGTTGGTGGGTCCGACGTTGCCTGCTTCTGTCGAGGTGGCGTTGGGTCGTGAACTCGAACTACAGGGCTTTTTTTTTCGATCTCTGGCGATGCAAGCGCAAGCATCGGACGATTTTTTACCTTGGTTGTGGGGGGAGGTTTGTGAGACGGGGGGAGCGGTTCATGATCTTTCGCGTGTGGCGCTGTTGGTTCCGATCTGTTCGCAGTTTGTGTTGGCGGGAGGGCGGGGGCTTCGAGCGGCTTGGGCGCGGCAGATCCCTTGCCCTGTGATCTTTCAGATCAGCCCACAAGAAGATTGGCGGGGCTGGTGGCGTGAGCATCGTGTGTTGTTTGGTGGGATGCCGTCGGTGTTTTTGGCGGAGGGTACGTTTGCGTTGGCGGACTTGAACGCTGATGGAGAGGTGTGGTAGGAGTGTTTTTGGATGGATCATAGCGCAAAGAACGGGAGGATCTGCGATGTGGTATCGTTGGCGAGGCGATGGGTGTTTGTGCGCGGTGTGGTGTTGGGTGGTGTGTTGGACGGTGTGTGGACAAGCCGAGGCGTATTCGCGCAGAAAAACCGAAGCGGGAGTGGCTGTTGCATGGAAGCGGATGCCTGTGCGTTTTGTGATCGACAATCGGGGGATGGGCGATTATTTCCGAAACTCCCCGACACGCGGTGCTGTCGGCTCGGAGCTTGCGGCGGCTCAACTGGCGTTTGATGTCTGGTCCAAGGCCACCTGCGTGGGCGGAAAAAAGACTTCGCTGAATTTTACGGACGGCGGTTTGGTGGGAGGAAAGAAGGTGGGGTACGACAAGGCGTGTACCGATTGCAACACCAACTTGATCGTCTTCCATTCGTCCCAAGGTTCGTGGCCTTACGACAAGCTGTTGATCGAGCAAACCACCCTAAGCTACGACCAAAACACAGGCGAGCTTTTCGACATTGATACAGAGATCAACGCGGAACACTACGCTTTTTCGACGCAGACCGACAATACAGAAGAGATGCGCTATGATCTGCAAAGCGTGTTGACGTTTGCCGTAGGCCGTTGGGTGGGCTTGGAAGAAGTCAAAGAGGCCGCCTTCAAAGAGTCCACCATGTACACCCAACTCGATCAAAAAGACACGAACAAGCGGACGCTTGCGGAGGATGATATCGGGGGGGTTTGCGCGATCTATCCACCCAAGGCCACCCCCAATGTCCCTGTGTACCAGCAATCCGAGGCGTTCCGTGATGCGGGATGTTCGCAGATCCCACCTGTGTTTTCGTGGTGGTGGCTGGTGGGCGTGTTGGGGTTGTTTGGGTGGCGAAAACGCCGATCTTGCGGATATCGTATGCGGGTTGGATCGCGATGGGGCGAGCGACACGATCTGCACCACTGTTCGATGACAAACAATCGGTCGTTCTAAGAGAACAAACGAATGCTGTGTGCATCGCTCGGAGTATGATTTAACGCAAGAGCTGTTGTTGGTAGGGGAGATGATCGCGCAGGGAGCCGAGAAAGCAGGTTGTGGTGACGCTGCTGTGGGCGTGTTCGGTGGTGCGGAGATTCATGCAGAGTTGGGTGGTGTGCATAACGCAGGCGGAGCCGAGGGCATCGAGATGTTCGATCAGAGCGTGAGCGATCTGGTGGGTGGCGAGTTCTTGGAGGGTGAGGCGGTGGGTGAGGCAGCGGACGAGCAGGCCGAGTTGTGAAAAGCCGACGATACGGTGTTTGGGGAGGTAGGCAAGGTGTGCGACGCCAAAAAAGGGCAGAAGATGATGAGGGCAGATCCCATGAAAGCGGATATCGCGGACCACGATCAGACCGCCATCTTGGGCGGGAAAGTGATCGGCGAGCAGTCGGGCGGGATCGTATCGATACCCATCAAGGAGGTCTTCTTGCCAACAAGCGGCGACACGTTCGGGGGTTTCGCGCAAGTGAGGCGCATCAGGCGGAACCCCCAGACCTTCGAGAAAAAGGCGGATGCCTTGGAGTATACGCTGAGGATCGGGGGTGTTGACTTGGGGGATGTATCCTTGTTCTTCGGGGGCTGAGGGCATCGGTCTCTCCGAATGGTCGGTGCTGTGGGCGGTCTTGTCGCACGATGGGGTCAGGGAGGTTTTGTGCGCGCTTGTTGGCGAAGCGGCTTTTGGTGTTGGGCGGTTCTTTGGGGTCTGTTCTTGTCAAGGAGGCTTTGTGCGCGCTTGTTGGCGAAGCTGTTGGAGTTTGGGTTGCAGCGGCGGTGGTAAGGATTCTTCGATCAGGAGATTCATCAGGAGATAGAATTGTTCGAGGTTTCCGAAGGATTTTTGTTTTTGTTTGTATTCTTCGATGTGTTGGAGGTTTGCGTGATAGGTTTCAAGGGAGATGGCGGGGAAGCGCAAGATCAAGAGGCGAAGGAGATCTTGGGGTTGTTCTTTTTCGCGGGGGTAGAGTTGATAAAAGGTGGTGCGAAGCCAGCGGATGCGTTGTTTTTGGGCGACTTGGGGGGCATGGAGCTCGTGGAGGGGGTGACGTGGACAGCCCTTCAAAAGAGGCATCCAAACAAGCAACAGACAGAAGACGAAGCGAGGCGGAGCAAAACAGCGTTGCATCGTCAAAGGGTGATGATCCCTTTTTGGAGGAGTTGATGGAGGAGGCGCAAAAAATGGAATTCGGGGAGATTGCTGAGGAGAAGGAGATCGCGGAGGTTGGTGCGTCCGTCGATTTGGGAGAGCAGGAAACCTGCGCGGTGATCGAGTTCGAGGCTGGAAAGCTGTTGGAAGGAGACGTTGAGGCGGGGGGTTTGGGAGGCATTGGAGATCAGGCCAACGTATTCTTCTTGGAGGAAGCGTTCGCAGCGTTCGCGGAGGCGTTGTGCGGTGTCGGAGAGTTTTCCCGAACTTTGGAGGATCTCGATCATCTCGATCGCGCCTTGATAATCCTCAAAGTGATACAAGTCTTCAGCGGCGGCGAGTAACATATCGCGTTCATCGCGAGGAGCAGAAGGGGTTTCTTCCCAGAGTTCGATATGGGGCGGATGTTGCGTGGCAGCAGAAGCAGCGTGCGGGGGCGCTGCTTGTGGAAAGGAAGTGTAATGCGGCGAACTTTCGGTCTCGGTGAGATGTGCGGAGAGTGCGGGCAACAGATCGCGGCTAGAGCGTGGGGAGGGGCCTTCAAAAGGGGAAGCGAGAGGGGAAGGGGAAGCGAGATGCAGATCATCAAACAGCAAGTGAGCGTAGTCGCTGCTAGGCGGAGGGTTCAGAAAAGAGTCGTCCTCTTCATGGGAGGGGGGTTGTGAGGCGGGAGAGCGTTCTTGTTTTTGGAGGGGGGAATCAAACGATCCACCTCTGGAGACAGACTCGTTGTGGGAGTGTTCTTGTTTTTGGAGGTGGGAGACGCGTGCGACGAAGCTACTCGGGGGGGCTGAGAGAAAAGAGTCGTCGAAGTAGGCGTCTTCTTCGGGGAAAGAGGGCGGATCCATGCGACCCGAGGGGCGCATAGGTGGCGGGTTCATTTGATCGAAAGATGCGGATGTTTCGTGGAGAGGTGAGGGAGACGGCGAACCCGTCGGCCATGCAAAGAGGGCATCGATATCGGGATCGGTGTTGTGTTGATCGGCAGAGGTCAGGTGTTGTGCGAGGTCAGGTGCTTGATGTGTCGAGGTGACAGGGGATTTGCGTGAAGCCGACGCGAGGTTGGGTGCTGGATGGGTCGATGTGACGGGAGATTTGCGAGCGGGGGGCGCGGTGTGTGCAGAGGTCTCTGTCGATCTGTGAGAAGTGGGCGCTGGATGGGTCGATGTGACGGGAGATTTGTGAGAAGTGGGTGATGGGTGGGAGTGTTTGGTCGATGTTTGTGGGAGAGGGGGGGGCGAGTAGGGGAGTTGTTGAAGGAGAAAGAGAGCGTGGGGGTGGCGAGGGTCGACGCGCAAGACTTCTTGCCAGCAGCGTTGTGCTTCAAGCCAATCGCCGCTTTGGTAGAAGTGGCGTCCTTTCTCGATGAGGGTTAGGATACGGACTTGTGCGTCGGTCATCGGGTCAGGCTCCCTTTTGGGCGTGTTCGAGGAGCTGGTGAAAGATCTTGCGTGTGCGTTGGAGTGCAGCGATCTCCGAGATCAGTTGAGGGAGATCTTCGGCAGCGATGGCGTGATGGGTGCGTTCGATGATCTCGTTGGCTTTGCGCAAGGCATCTTGGCCGAGCGGTAGTTCGCCGACGATCTTTTGGACTTTGGTTTTCATACGTTGGACGTATTCGATATCTTGCTCGGCGATCTCGCGTTGGCGGAGGAATTCTTTGGAAGTTTTGCTTGCGAGGGCGTGATCGCGGTTTTCTTCGATCATGCGCTGGATCTCTTCTTCGGTGAGGTGGTTGCTGGCTTCAACGATGATCGATTGCTGTTGACCTGTTTCGAGATCGCGGGCGGCGACGGAGACGATCCCATCGGCGGAGATCGAGAACTTGACTTCGACTTCGACTTCGCCGCGTGGGGCAGGGCGCAAGCCATCTAGCACAAAGGCTCCAAGCAATTGATTCTCTTCGGCGCGGAATGATTCGCCTTGGAGGACGAGGATCTTGACTTGGGTTTGGTAGTCTTTGACGGTGGTGAAGATGTGGCTGCGTGAGCAGGGGACGGTGGTGTTTTTGTCGATCAGGATCTGAAAGAAGCCACCTGCGATCATAATGCCCAAAGTATGGGGCGTGACATCAAGGAGCAGGACGTTGTTGCGCTGTTCCATGAGGGAGGCACCTTGGAGGGCCGCACCGAGGGCCACCACTTCGTCGGGGTGGACGTTGCGCGAGGGGGTACGTCCAAAGAAGGATGTCACGGCTTGTTGGACGCGGGGCATCCGCGTCATGCCACCGACGAGGATCACTTCGTCGATGTGTTTGGGGGTGAGGTTGGCCGAATCAAGGGCAAATTGGCAGATCTTGATCGAGCGTTGGATCAGGTCATCGCACAGAGACACAAGTTTTTCGCGGGTGAGTGTTTGTTGGAGGTTGTGGGTTTTCCCTGCGTTATCCGTGATCAGAAAGGGGAGGTTGACTTCGGTTTCTTGGATGGTGGAGAGATCCCATCGGGCTTTTTCGGCGGCTTCTTTGAGGCGTTGCATGGTCATGGGTTCGCGGCGCAGGTCCAGTTTGTTGGCTTTGGCGAACCCAAAGATCAGCCATTCGATCACGCGCTGATCGAAGTCCTCGCCACCGAGAAAGGTATCGCCTGCGGTGGAGATCACTTCAAACACACCATCTTTGAGTTCAAGGATCGAGATATCGAAGGTGCCACCGCCTAGATCGTACACTGCGATGCACTTTTCATCTTCGTCTTGGCGTCCATGTCCGTAGGCGAGGGCTGCGGCGGTTGGCTCGTTGAGGATGCGCAAGACTTCGAGGCCGGCCATGCGTCCTGCGTCTTTGGTGGCTTGGCGCTGGGCATCGTTAAAGTACGCTGGGACGGTGATCACGGCATATTTGATGGTTTCGTCGAGTTGTTCTTCGGCGAGTTCTCGGAGTTCGGCGAGGATTACGCTGCCGATCTCGGCGGCGCTATAAGCGTGGCCGTAGATCTCGATCCGAGCGTCGTTGTGGGGGCCTGAGATAATCTTGTAAGGAACGACCGTTTGCATGCGTTTGACGATCGGAGAATCCCATCGTTGGCCGATCAAGCGTTTGGAGGCGTACACGGTGTGGGTGGCGTTGACGATGGCTTGGCGTTTGGCGAGGTGTCCGACGAGTCGTTCGCCTTTGTTGGTCATGGCGACGATCGAGGGCATCGTGGTGTACCCTGCGCTGTTGGCGAGAACACGGGGGCGGCCTTGTTCGACGATAGCGACACAAGAGTTCGTGGTTCCAAGATCAATACCGATTACGCGGCCTGTTGTCATCGAGGCGCTCTCCGCTTGGGGGACACTGTGGGGGTGGGGGGAAAGAAAACTTCGGTGCGTGTGCTTGCTGCGGTATCTTGTGAAGAATCCTTGCGCATCATAGCGAAAAGGGCGGAGCGGAGCAAGGGCTTAGAGGTCTTTTTGAAGGATTCCGCCGATCTTGAGGGCCAAGGCGAGGTTGCCGTCGATGGCGACTTTCTTTTGTTTCCAAGCCTCTAGCGGATGGAGTTTGCGTTCTTGCATGGCGCGGGCTGTGGCGTAATCGGTGCGCAAGACAAACTCTGGGCTGCGGTCGAGCTGCTGCGTCCACAAGCCTGCTTTGAGCGAGAGGTTCCCTTCAGGGGAGCCTTCGAGGATGGCTTCAAAGACGACGGGGGTTTGGCGGAGGGCTTGGAGTTTGGCTTCTGTGAGGCGGGGGAGCTTACCGTTCTTTTTTTCTTCGTAGGCGATCAGTTTGTTGATGTATTCTTCGGGTCCACCGGCTTCTTCGATCTCTTTGCATACGCGGTCGTACCACAGCGGAAGGGCGAGATCCCATTGTTGGCGGGTCGAGCGCACCGTCAACAGCGGATCGCTGCTGCGGGTTTCTTTGGCGCTATAATCGCCTAGATCAAAGGTGAGTTTGCAAGACAGGCCACCTTCGCCTTGGATATCCAGTTGCACATCAAAGCAGGCTTCTTCGAGAAGGGGTGGGGGGGAAAACACTTCTTTGGCCCAATCTGCGAGGATTTGAAAGAAGAATTCGCGGGGGGTGGGTTGAGGCATCTGATCGGCTCCTTGTGAGGTGAAGGTTGAGCGGCGTGAAGAGAGCGAGTGGATGTCGCGGTATTTGGTTGGCTTGGTTTAGCGCAGCCATTGGAGAAAGAATGTGGCTGCGCTGAGATAGATCAAGATCCCAGAGACATCATTGAGGGTGGTCACAAAAGGCCCCGAAGCGAGCGCTGGATCGATATTCAATCGTTCGAATACAGCGGGGATCAGTGTGCCCATGCTCGACGCTACCGTCATCGCCACAAACAGCGAACAGCCGACCAACAAGCCCAGATACGCATTTCCGTGCCAGACCCAACTCACCAGCGTCAGCGCCACACCGCACAAAACGCCCATCAGTGCGCCAACGCGCATCTCTTTCCACAAAAATCGCTGGATGTTGTTGAGATCGATACGGCCTAGCGCAAAGCCCCGCACCGTCACACTTGCGGATTGTGTCCCCACGTTTCCGCCCATCCCTGTAATCACGGGAACGAACGTGACCAAGGCGATGATCTGATCCAGCGTTGCTTTGTACATCCACATAAAATAGCCCGTTAGCAGCCCGCCAAAGAGGTTCGTCACCAGCCAAGGCAGTCGCAACATTGCGCTGCGTACGGTGCGATCCGCCACAAGATCTTCGCCTCCTACGCCTGCCATCTGCAAGATATCTTCGGAGGCTTCTTCTTTGATGACATCCACGATATCGTCGATCGTGATCCGACCGAGGAGTTTGCGGTTGTTGTCGACGACCGGCAAAGAGATCAGGTTGTAGCGCTCGAATAGCGTGGCGACTTCTTCTTGATCCATCTCGGGTAAGGCCCAATGGATATCGGTTTCGAGTACATTGCGCAGCGGGACGTGGGGCTTGGCGGTGATCAGTGCTTCCAGAGACAACTGGCCTTGGAGGCGGTGTTCTTGATCGACCACAAACACTTCGTGGATATCGATGGTTCCTTCATGTTCGGTGATCTGCTGACGGATCTCTTGTAAGGCCGAGTCGGCGGTTCCGTCCAGATGAACCCACACCAACTCGGTCTGCATCAGCCCCCCTGCGCTGTCTTCGTCGTATTTGAGCAGCGCTTGGATCGGGGCGGCATCGTCCGCATCCATCTGACGGAGGATCTCTTGGGCTTCGTTGTGGGTGAGTTCCCCGAGGATATC
The DNA here is from genome assembly GCA_023150835.1 of Myxococcota bacterium. GTDB lineage: Bacteria > Myxococcota_C > UBA6777 > UBA6777 > UBA6777 > JAKLKB01. The sequence continues at coordinate 11,551 of JAKLKB010000095.1, forward strand.
GGCGGCATCGTCCGAATCCATCTCCGAGAGCAGATCGGGCAAGACTTGGCGCTCGATGTGTTCGAGAACCCGCTCTACTTCGGGTTCTTCGAGTTCGGCCAGTACCGCAGACATCTGCTCCCCATCAAGGAATTCCAGCAACGGACGCCATTCTTGGGTGGGGAAGATGATCAGCAGATCGGCGATCGCAGACGGGTGCATGGCCATCAACAAACGGCGGCGCTGTGTGGTATCGCAAGCCGAGAGCAGGCTTTGCATCTCTTCGCGCTGGATAAATCGGACGAGGGGCTTGATCTCTTCGTCCAGCAGAACGGACAGATCTTCGGGGCGCAACAGCTTGACAAAGGCGCGGATCTCTTCTTCTTGCCCTGACTGGAGCAACCATTCGAGATCGCTTTGATCTTGTTGAGTTTGGGTCATCGAACGCTCCAAGATGTCGGAAAAATCGCGTGTTGGTTTGGTGAGGTAGGGGGGGGCGCAGCGAGCAGAAGAACCTCAATGCCGGATGCCTTGTGCAGCAAGCAGACGTTTGCGATCTGCTAGGGTTCTGTCGATGCGGCTGGGCGGGCTTGGGTGGGTGGTTTGCGTTTGAGGGCTTTTCGGCGAAGCGGAGCCTTTGAGGGGGCGGCGTTTGGGGAGCCGATCGCCGAGCGTTTTTTGAGTGCGCGTCGCCTTTTGGAGGGGCGGGGGGCTGTGGGTTGTCGGGGCGAACCTTTGCGCAGAAGCCGCTTGGTCGGGCCTTTGCGAAAAGGGCTAGGCCGTTTGAGGAGCAGGACGCGCCGAGGTGGTGTGGGGGTAGCCTCTTCTTCCTCTTCTTCTTTTTCTTCTGCGGGATCGCTTCCTGCGTCGGCGGGAGCGGCTTCGGCGGAGGGTTCGGCGGTGTTGGGTTCGGCGGTGTTGGGTTCGGTGGTGTTGGGTTCGGTCGTTGTCGAAGGTTCGTCCGCAGGGGCGGACTCTGCGGAAGGTTCGGTCGTTGCGGGAGCTCCTGCGTTGGGGGCGATGCGGGGCGATTTGGGGGCGGGCAGGGCGGGCAGCGGGGGGTGGGGGCGTTGTTTTCCTTGGATAGCGGGGGGGGAGGGCGGCCAGAGGGTTGCGCGCAAGAACCAAAGAGCCACGCCGACCGCGAAAAGAACGATCAACAAGGTCAGCAACACCCACAAGAAGCCGCTGGTCTTGGGCGGCTGTTGGAGCAGATCTTCGGTCAGGCTTTCGGCGGGTAGGACGGTTTGAGGGAGTGGGCGCAACAACAACCGATCCGCTTGTTGCAGGTTGGCTTGTGCAAAGGTCTGGTTGATGCGCAGGGGTTCATCGTGGCCGTTGCGTCGGACAAACGCTTGCCAGCGATTGCGGACGGTCTTCGGGTCTAAAAACGCATCGACTTCGCGCAGGTGACCCAAGACAAAGGCTTCCATCAAGACGCGATCTAGCACGCGCCCGATCTCTTCGTCTTTGGAGGCGACGGTTCGGCGGATCAAGCACACATCGTCACCCAGTTGCCAAGAGACCGCGATCAAACTGGCATTGAAATTCTCGGGGAGCAGGGGGGATTCACGTTCGGTCATCGACAGAGCTCCGCATCCAAGGCTGTTGGCGATGGCGTCTCAAAGGCGATTTGATCGCCGCCTTGTTGTTGCGCGTGGTGGAGTTGTTTGTAGGCGGATTGCAAAAGCGAGAGGGGCAGATGAGCGGGGTGCGGGATCGTCGAAAGCATCCCGATCGACACGGTCAGACTACACCGTGCCGCATCGGTCGCCATCGCAAGCTGCTTTGTGGTCTGGCGGATGCGCTCGGCGACATGAAGCGCGCCTTCGTGGGGCGTTCCGCGAAGCAAGATCGCAAATTCATCGGCTCCTACACGCGCAAGCGTGTCTTCCCGACGAAGGCTTTGTTGCAACCGCTCGCTGTATTGGCACAGCAAGCGATCTCCTTGCGAAAACCCCCTCCTCTCGTTGTATTGCCGAAAACGATCGATATCCAAACACAAGATCGCGATCGGGTGTTGGTGCCGCTTGGCATACGACCACTCTTGGTCGAGAAGATCTTGAAAGTGTTTTGCGTTCGCGAGTTGCGTTAGCGGATCGTGGCTCGAAGACCGATAGATCTGTTCTTGGCAAGCGATCTCGTCTTCTTTTAGTTGCAAAAACTTGAACGCCAAATATGGCCCGATCTGCAACCGATCGCCGTGTTGGAGTCGATGACGCTCCACGATCGGCTGCCCTTGGATCCGAAGGCTTTGAGGGGGGTGTACGTTTTCGAGGAAAAGCTGACCCGCCTCTACAAAGATACGCGCCTGTTCGGTCGCGATCTCTGGATACGCAAGGCAAAGATCCGCCCCCTCCCTTCGACCGATCTGGATCGCCCCTTCTCGCGCTGGCAAGTAAAACAGCCGACCCGTCCCCACTCCCGATAACTGCACAAGGCATGGCTGGCTTTGGGTTGACTCCCCCATCGCCGCTTGGGGCGAAAACTCGTCCGTCGGTCGGTGCGCGTCGTGAAATCTTGTGTCTGTTCGTTGCATGCGAAACCCGCAAAGAAAGTGGATGGGTGGCTTTGCTCTCTTCGTGACTTATGCTATCGTTTTTTTGTTGCCTTGTACAGCGCTATCCTCTCCCCACAGAATGCGCTGTACCGTCCTCTCCGTGTCCTCTCTCCCTCTCCCACGAAGCGGACTCCCCACAACTTCCGTTCTTTGCACCCCTTATACCGAGAGGAAACATCACCATGCGTATCTCGTCCATCCATCGCTCCGAACGTAGCGTGTACGACCGCATCCAAGCCCTCCACGAACACGAAACCGCACAACGCCGCATCCGCGCCATCGACGCCCAAGAACTCAACCGCACCAACACTTCTTTTCCCCAAGTCATGCAACAACTTCAAGACCCTGAAGCCCCTCGAACCCTGCGCGTCATCGAAGTCCTTTTTGCTCCCGGACATCCCAATCCCCGAACATATCGCCTTGGATAGTCCTTCTCCCTCGAACAAAACCGCTTCGCCTTCGCGCTCGCCATCGGACAACATCACCCTATGATCCGAATTAATAGCTTCCTTCATCGTCAGCGCCTTCTCGATATCACACGGCGTTGGTTCTACAACCAAATGGAAACGGGCGATGTCCCCGCCCTCAAGGCCATCATCAACTACAACAGCATCTGGATGGGTCGCATCGGACGCAGCTTTTCCCAATGGCTTTTTGGGGCCTACGCGCAGCCTCCCATCGTCGAGCGTGTCGTCACCAGCAAAGGCGCTCTCAAAGACCTTTTGGTCGCCCACCCACCCTTTGAAAACCAGCGCATCCGCGAGCTTATCGAGCGTTATCGCGAACATCCTGAGCGCTACTTTCGCGAAACCCCCTTCTCGGGCGTCATCTACGAAGGCGTTCGCAACGGCATCTCCACCTACGTCGGCTCTCGCCGTGTCAAGCGCGTCCGACGTATCGCTGAAAAGGGCGCCCGCCGCGTCAGCGATTATCTCTACGAACAGATCAAAGCTCGCGCCGATGCTCTTGCTCAACAGCGCGCTGATGCTCTCGGTGTCACCAAAAAAAATCTGATCACTTCCCCAAGCGAGATGGTCGTCGAGTTTGAACGCGCTGAACGCCGCATCGCCTCCGATATCCAACGTGGTCGCTTCTTTCGCGATGCCCTTGAGTTCGTCCTCGAAGATGTCTTCGGCATCAAGATCATCGTCGAAGATGAAGAACAGCCCGGCTTGATCCGCCTCCTCGAAGAATCACCACAATGCCAGATCCTTGAGATCGAACACCATCGCGGCCAATACAACGCAACCAACGTCGTCTTTCGCTACTTCCCCCGTACCGACGAGCTTTTGGCTGCGCCTCTCGAACCGGATACCCTCCAACGCCTCGCCGCTCGCGGTATGAACCCCGCCGACGCCCAAAATGAGTTCCGCGACTTTGTCCTCAGCGGCGAAGATTCCATCCACATCGAACTGATCATCTGCAACTTCGAACAAATGCTCGAATCCGAGATCGGCCGCACCATGCACGAAGATCGCATCGTCCGACAGCGCATCCAACAAGTTTATCGCGGCCCCCTCGCTCGAAACGTCAGCTATCTCATGGAATACATCTTTGCTTGCGGCATCTCGCCTCGCACCCACATCGATGCCATCCCGATCCATCTCTGGAACCAGTATATGCCCGATTACTTCGATGAAGTGATCAAAGACCTCTTCCATATCCCAAACTTCCGTGAGATCGAATAGTTTGTTCTCTCCTCGGAGCGCTCCCAAACATCCGCGAGATCGAATCACTGATGCCTACTCAACACTCCTCTCCGACTGAAGCCTTGCCCTCGTTGAAAACAACACGTTTCTCCCGCCGATATCCTTTCGGATGGTGGGCTGTCTTGTCCTGTTTGTTCGGTGCGTTTGGCTTATTCGGTTTCGGGGCCGCATCGCGGGCTTGGGCGCAAGTCCCGCCCGAAGCGGGCATCGCCGCACCTTGGGGATCTGTGGCCGATACGGATCAACCTTCGGCTATCCGCTTGAATCCTGCTGCCTTGGGCTTTCAGTCGGCATGGGGGGTGCGCCTTACACACATCGATCAAGGCCAGCCCTTTGTCGGCGAGCGGGGCGATGGAGAAGCCCTTTTTGCCTCCTTCAAACCCTTGTCGATGCTTGGGCTTGGCGTGGGTATCCAATACCTTTGGCCTTACCAAGACAATGGCGCTCAAGTCGGTGGCATGGCGCGGATCTCTTTCGCAGGAGCCTTGCGCCTTGCCCCGTGGGTCGGCCTTGGCCTCAATCTTCACGGCTATCTGGGCCGCTCGCCCGAAGTCCAATCTCTCTTTAGCCTTGATCTCGGCCTGATCTTCCGTCCTTGGAACTTCCTTTCGGTGGGCGTTCATGTGCGCGATCTCAATGCCCCTGCCTTGGGCGGAGCGTTGCTCTCGCGGATCTGGGATGTCGGCTTGGCTATCCGCCCCTTGCTCAACGATCGTTGGACGCTCTCGGCGGATCTTTCTGTCTCCGAAGACCTGCTCCGACAGCCGCTGCTTTTTCGTTATCGCACCGAGTTTGAGGCGCTGGATGGCTTGGTCTTGGGCGTGAGTTTGCAACATGGCCTTGATCTGCGCACGTTGGAGATCGGCGGCTTTTTGGCGTTTCGCTTTGGTCATGGCGGCCTTGACCTGTTTGGCAGCGGGCGCCTGCGCACCGATGGCGGCGCTGGAAGTGGCTTTGGCGCTTACTCGGCTTCGGCATGGGTCAGCGGAGCCAAACACCGCCCCATCTTCCAAGACGCTGGCATCATGCCGTTGTTGGATATCAGCGGCCCACTCCCCGAACGCGATCTGCGTCTGTCTTTGCGGGCGGGCGAACCCTCTTTCCTCAAGCTGCTCTTGGCCCTCCAGCGCGTCGAACAAGATCCCCGTGTCACGGGTCTTTTGCTGCGTATCGGCGCGCTCTCTTGCGGCTACGCCAAACTTCAAGAGATCCGCGCCATCCTCGAACGCATCCGCAAAAAGAACAAACGCATCGTTGTCTACATCACAGGCGGCGATCTCAAAGGCTATTATCTCGCCTCTGCCGCTGATCGCGTCTTTCTCCATCCTGCGGGTTCTTTGCTGCTTGGCGGCCTCGCTACCTCCCACTTGTTTTTCGCCCAAGCCCTCAAACGCATCGGGGTTCAGCCCCAGTTCATCAAGGTCGGGGCCTACAAAACCGCCCCCAACCGCTTTACCGAGTCTCAACTGACTCCCCCCCACCGCGAAGCCAACAAGCTGCTTCTCGACGACCTTTTTTCTCAGATCCTTGCCGATGTCACCCGCACCCGCAAGATCACTCTCCCCCAATTCCAATCCTCCTTCCAAACGGGCCTCTTTACCGCCAAAGAAGCCAAAGACCTCGGCTTGATCGATGACTTCTTTTTCTGGGAACAGATCGACGAAAAGATCGCCCAATCCACAGGCCGCGCCTTTCGCTTTGCACCTGATTATTTTACCGCCAAACCCCAACCCGAACGCTGGCTTGGCTTCGATCAGATCGCGGTCTTGCACGTCGATGGCACCATCGTTTCAGGCGTTGATGTCCACGACCCGATCTTTGGCGTCACCCTCTCCGGCACAAACACCTTGATCTCCGCACTCCGAAAAGCCCGCTCCGATGGCCGCATCAAGGCCGTTGTCTTGCGCATCAACTCCCCCGGCGGTGAAGTCCTTGCCTCCGATCTGATCTGGCGCGAAGTCGCCATGCTCGACCGCATCAAGCCTGTCGTCGTCTCAATGGGCGATGTCGCTGCTTCGGGCGGCTACTATATCGCCGCTGCTGCCCGTGAGATCTTCGCTTCTCCCGCGACCGTCACAGGCTCCATCGGCATCTTTGCCGGAAAGTTCGACTTTTCGGGATTGCTCCAAAAGATCGGTGTGCAGATCACTTTCCAACAACGCGGTGAGATGGCGTCTTTGTTCTCACCCCTCCAACCTTTCTCTCCCAACCAACAAAAACAGATGCAGCGATACATCCAACTCCGCTACGACCAATTCATCGACCGCATCGTCCAAGGCCGTAAACTGACGGCTACGGCGGTTCGCGCTGTCGGCGAAGGCCGTGTCTGGTCCGGCCAACGCGCTCTTCAACACAAGCTGGTCAACCATCTCGGCGGGCTTCTCGACGCCATCGAACGCGCCCGCTCTCTTGCTGACCTCTCCCCCGACACCCGCATCGAATACCTCTCCCTCCCGGGACGCCCCAACTGGCAAGTCTCTCTCTCCAATCTGCCCGGACTCTCCTCGCTTCTTGCTTCCCAACAGCTCGCGCAAACCCTCCAACAGCTCCGCCTCCTCGCTTCCCGCTTCCAATCTCTTCACCTCTGGGCTCTTTCCCCCTACACTTCCCCCTAAACGCGCAATCTGCGCAGAGACAACGGAGCCAACCATTGAACTTTTTTAAAAAGGATCGCGTTCTTTTTGATTACCATAGGCTGATCGTCGGATTTCATGGCTGTGATCGCTCTGTTGTCGAGCAAGTGTTGTTGCAGGGAGGCTCTTTGCGTCACAGCGAGAACCCATTTGATTGGTTGGGAAAAGGCGTTTATTTTTGGGAGTATGCCCCCCAAAGAGCCTTAGACTTTGCTCACGAGCAACAACAGCGCGGAAAAATCGAGTTCCCTGCTGTTCTTGGGGCGTACTTGCACCTTGGACGATGTTTCGATCTCACAGACACGTACAACACCGCTCAACTGTCCGAGGCTTTTGTGAGTTGGGAAGCCGTTCTTCGCTCCCAACATCTCGATCTTCCAGAAAATCGAAAAGGTAGCAAAAGAAGCGGAGACTTTTTGCTGCGTTTCCGTGATTGTGCTTTGCTGAATTGGTATATGGACTTGTTGGACGCTTGTTCGTCGGGGTGTTATTATCAAACGGTGCGTGGAGTGTTTGTCGAAGGCGATCTGGCTTATCCGGGAGCCGCGATACATACCAAAACGCATACACAAATCGCCGTAAGGGATCTTTCTTGTGTTCTTGGGTTTTTTCTCCCGAATCTTTCCTGATAAGGAGTTTTTTGATGAATCGGATACGTACTACCAAGCTCGGCCAAGAAGTCATTCCTCGCGAGGAAACCGAAGAGTACAAATTTCATAAAGCCGCTTTGGAAGCCTTCCATGCTTTGAGCGATAAAGAAAAATTTGAGACGTTTGTTCGGGCAGGCATCTACACCCAAGACGGCAAGCTTACCGAACAGTACGGTGGCACCGCTCCAAACCCAATCAAGGGCTCCCCCTAAACGCGCAATCGCTCAAAAAAGATTCGGGACTTCCCACGACTGCGCATAACGGTTCAACACCGAGCTGCTCGCGCAAGTCCCCATCCTCGCCCCCCAAGCTCGTGGACGTATTGTCCCAGCACTGTCTCTGTGTCTCGCTCCATCTTGCGGATATGCCCCCCCATCAACGGCACTCGAAAAAAATCTGCCCAACTGCCGCACACGCCACCGATCATCCCCACGATCTCGCGGATCTCCCCCCGCATATCCGCCAACATCTTCGCTTCGTTCTCCCCCACGAAAAATCATTATGTCCCCGTCACTTACACAGGCATCGCTTGCTTCAACTTTAATTGTCCAGATTCAGGCATCTTATGGAGAGCCCCATCCCTTGTCAAACAAGCTGACCCGCGATGGGCCTGCATCTTGGAATCTCCCTGCGCCGCTCTTTGCGCTCTTGCCTTTTGGCTGTTTTTGCGATACACACCCCATTCATCGCTCCCTTGTGTATGCTTCTTTTGTATTGCCCTTTCGCGTTCGCTCTCACGCTTCCCTTTGACAAAAGCCCGCCGACTCTCGCGGGCTAGGACGGAAACACCGATGGCCAAGATCTCTTCCAAAACCAAAGCCGCCTCCTCCGACGCCTCCACCGAGTCGGCTCCCCCAAAAAACGCCGCACCCCAAAAATCCACTTCCTCCAAAAAAGCGGCCTCCACCGAAGCACCTTCCAAAAAATCGGCCTCCTCTGCCGCCTCCAAAACTTCCAAGATGCCTCCGCCCCCCACCGATCCCGCACAGATATCCGCTGCCGCCACACTTCAACAGTCCTTTCAGGCTTTGCTTGCCGCCGAAGGCTTGTCTGATCATCTCCCTTCTCTCCACGAACAGGCTCTACAACAGGCTTATCAGCGCGTATTGCCTCGGCTCAACGCTCTTTCTGTCAAAGAGATCCTGAACCCTGCGTTGCCTGTTGCCGACGCTGTGGTCTTGGGCTTTCAGCTCTATCTCCAGATCCAAAAAGACCTCCCCCGACTCAAAAAATTGGTCTCTATCGGCGAACTCTCTGCCGAATGCCTTGAGCAGCTTGAGACGCTGGTCTTGGCCTTGCTGTATGCCGAACTCTTGTGGCAAAACGCACGCGCCCTCAAACTCCCCAAATCCGAAAAAGCAGATGTCTCCAGCGCCAAGTTCGCCCGCCAAGAACTGCTTTCGGCTGCCGATTATGTTTGGCGTCACGACGAGCGCACCAAAAAATACCTCAAACAGATCCGCGAAGGTTCCAGCCTACAAGACCTTGCCGATGATCTCTCTGCTCTTGTGATCTTGTTTCGCCAGTCTTGGGATCTGATCGCCGGCCAATCCCAGATCACTCTCGAAGACCTTGAGAGCGCCAGCCAACACGCCGAACGTGTCCTCCACACCGTCCTGCTCAAAGAACAACAAGAAACCCATCAACAACGCAACCGCGCTTACACTCTCTTTCACCTCGCCTACCAAAGCCTCTTCGCTGCGGGTCGCTTTCTCCATCACTTCGAAAAACAGTCTGCGCTCTTGTACCCCGCGCTTCGCCCCTTGGCCCCTCGAACCAAAGGCGCTCCCGCTTCTTCTGTCCCTATCCCTCCCGCTCAATCCTAGCTACAAACAACAGCGTTGCGTACTCTTGCTGCTGAACAAGGGGGAAGGGGGCGAAGAACTCTGTTCTCCAACGGGAGGTTTTGTTTTTCGATGAAGAGTGTTGATTTGTTTGCGGGGGCGGGTGGCTTGTCGTGCGGTCTCCAACTGGCGGGCTTTACCCCCCTGTTGGCGAACGAGTGGGTGCCTCAGTACGCCGAAACCTATAAGCTAAACCATCCAAACACAGAGGTGATCGTCGGGGATGTGCGCGAAGTCAGCGAAACCGATTTGAAGCGTAAACTCGGTGTGGTCGAGGGCGAGATCGATCTGGTTGCTGGTGGGCCGCCATGCCAAGGCTTCTCGATCAACGCCCCCATACGCAGTTTGGGGGATGAACGCAACCACTTGATGAGATTCCGAACGGTGTTTCTTGGCATACGGCACTTGCAGCGTCACGACTGCTTTTGGTGACCGCATCATCTGTCCCAATCGCCTTTACGAACGCGACTACGCTGTGTTGCGATCGGTGGCTGAAGACGCTTTTGGCGAGGAACTCAGGTTCGTTTTGTTTGACGACTACACTTACGATCTGTCCGCTTCGGTGGGGCACGGAAAACAACGCACGTTGGTTGATAATCGGAGAATTCGCGTTGGTTTGGATGAATTTGCACAGCGCTTCATCTCTGGGCCTAACCTGCCTTCGGGGGAAGATTTGGATGAGGCCGTCAAGCGGGTTCTGGGGTGCGTTTGAGTATGCTCTTGGTCTTTTGTGGCGGTGGTGGACGCAAAAAAGCGACGGCCCAAAGCCGCCAACCTTGGTGGACGCAAAAAAGCGACGGCCCAAAGCCGCCAACCTTGGTGGACGCAAAAAAGCGACGGCCCAAAGCCGCCAACCTTGGTGGACGCAAAAAAAGCGACGGCAAAAAGCTGCCAATCGTGGTGGACGCAAAAAAAGCGACGGCAAAAAGCTGCCAATCGTGGTGGACGCAAAAAAAGCGATGGCCCAAAGCCGCCAACCGTGGTGGGCGCGAAGACGCGCAGGGCGCGGAAAGAAGGGGAGCAGGTGAAGAAAAGCAAGCACACGTTGAGCGAGGAACAAAAACAGATGCTTTCGGCGGCGTTGCGGCATACGAGAGATGCGCGGACGTTGCTTGTAGAGCGGGGAGGTTGTGTGGCTTCACCAGATCAGTCGTGGCATTTGGCAGGGTTTGGTCTGGAGTGTTTGCGCAAGGCGTGTTTGTTTGAGCGGTGGGCAGACAGGGAGTCTCAGGCGAGATCGAAAAAGGCACCGAAGGATGCTGCGGATTTGAGGATGGCGTTGGGGCATACTCTCGAAGAGACCGATCTTTTGGACCTGTTTTTGTCGTTGGATGCGCACGCTTGGCGGTATCGATTGCAGTTAAACGAAACGGCGGATGTGGTGGGGGAGTGGCATCCCGAGGCGCGTTATGCGCGAACAGGGACGCATCAGGAGCCAAAAGTGCGGAGATTGGTTGACTTTGTGGAGAAAAACGTGGAGGTTGTGACGGCGTTGTTGTGGGCGGATGGCCGCTTGCTTGACCCAGAGATTTGAGGACGAGGGTTGTCGCCTTCTGAGTTCGGAGGTTGATGGACGTGACGAAAAACAAAAGACCGAGACACCCGAGAGTTTGGCGGTCAGATGCGTCACCTTCGGCATCGACCCATACAAGCGCGTCGCCGATCCGTCGAAAGAGACCGAACAGTGATGAGCCTTCATTTTGATACTGTGTTGCCTGCATTGATGGGGATCGTGAGCCGTAGCCCGCTGTTTCAGGAGGGAATGGAAAAGATCTGTGTGATCCGTGATCTTCGGGGTTGCTTGCGGCTGGTGCTCCATCTCAAGGAATCCACAAAGCGCGGATCGGAGATACCAGATTTAGAGAAAGAACTGCGTGGGCAGTTAGGGATTTGGTTTCAAGGGCCGATCTTGACGAATTGTGTGGATGAATCGATGGCGCGGAGGCGTACCGCCGAGGTCCTGATGGAAAGGGCCTGTAGGCAAAAGATCGGTTGGCCTCCCCATTGGCCGCAAGAGGTGGAGGGGGAACTTGGAGCAAAGAGGCCGATTGAGCAGGAGCGCTGGTGCTCTTTGGAGCGGGTACAAAGCAAAGAAACATGGTTATCGCGGACGTCGGGAGAGCCGCCGTGGGGGTTGGAACAGGGAAATCCTGCGATCGTGTCGTTTTATTCGTTTAAGGGTGGGGTGGGGCGGACCACTTGTATGGGTGTACTCGCGTACCAGCTTGCGAAAGCGGGAAAGAAAGTGGTCTGTGTGGATCTTGATCTGGAAGCCCCTGGAGTGGCGGATGTGTTGGGGTTGGCGGTGCCGGAACTTGGTTTGATGGACTATCTGCTGTCCTCGCTGGTTGGGGAAGGGACGGCAACGCTGCAACTCTCCGATATCTGTCGGCGGGTTGCGTTGCATGGTGTGCCTGTGTGGGTTGTTCCGGCGGGGAAATCGGATGCTGTTGCGTACGTCGAAAAGTTGGCACGTTTGGATTATTTGTCGGGGATAGATCTGGCGAGCGAGACACAAAGCCCAGTTGCGAAGGGGATGACAAACCTCTTGAGGGCGATAAAAGGGCAAGAGAAGCCTGATTTTGTGTTTTTGGACTGCCGCGCAGGATTCCATGATCTGGGGGGTTTGGGGTTGCACGATCTCGCGCACGTCGAAGTCCTTGTGGGTCGTGCTTCGTTGCAGACGCGACATGGTTTGGAAGTGATCTTGGCGCTCCAAAAACAGCGCAGAAAAGAGCAGCAGCGACGTATTTGTTTGGTGCATACCTTTGCTTCGGCGGACAAGGACGAGCGTGCGGGGCAGCATGAAAGGTGGCGAGGACAGTTGTACGAACTCTTTCAAGCGAATCAGATGTACAGCGGCGCATCGGAGATCCCGCAGGAAGCAGACGATCAAGCCGCCCATTTCCCTTGGACCATCGAATTCAACCAAAGCGTCGGGTATGCCGCTTCGCTTGCCGATGCGGATCTTCGTTTGTTGTTGGAGGATCCAGACAGCAGCTACGCGAGGCTGCGCCGTCGCGTGGAAGAACTGTGCGAAGCGGAACAACCTGCGGATGGGGAGGTGGGGCGGTGAACGAGTTGTTGGAACAACGCGAGCGGTATTTGTGGGCGCTGCGCGACATCACCAGCCCCGAAGAGCGAAGCGAGCCACAGGAACGCCGCCGCCGATTTTTGTGGTTGCCGGAGTATCGAGAGGCGCTCGATCCGCGTGTTCTTGTGGTGCGGGGCGAACGGGGCGCAGGAAAAACAGCGCTTTTTCATGTGTTTTCCATGTTTGCTTCTCGTGAGGGGCGGTTAGAAAGCGTTGAGGTGCCTGCTTGGATGCGTTGGGAGTCGTCTTTTTCGTTGGAGAAAAATCGGTGGCTAGTTGGATTTTCGGAAGAAGGGACGCAACACCCCTCTCCGTTGGTGTTGGCGACGTTTTATCGTGAGGCTCCACAAGACTCTGAACGGCTACGCCATTTTTGGTTCGGTTCTTTGGTGGGGCTGTTGGGGGAGTGGAGTTTGGGGGAGGATGCGGAAAGAAAAGCAGCGATGTGGGAAAAGCTGTCGCCGTTTTGGGAAGTCTGGCGTGCAGCGCGTCATGCTCCGTCGGTGTGGGCTCCTGCGGTGGGGGCGCAAGTCTCGTTGTTGCTGGGGGTGTTGGACGAGATCGAGCAAAGATTGGAGAGAGAGGGGCGGTATCTGTTTGTGGTGTACGATCAGCTTGATCGCATCGGCTTGGGTGATGCGGTGATGCAGAAAGAATCGATCAAGATCTTGTTGCAGATCTGGCAGTCGTTTTCGAGCCGATACAAACGCCTGCGAGCGAAGATCTTTTTGCGTGAAGACCTTTATCAATCGGTGAGCCGAAGTTATACGGATGCAGGGAAGTTGGAAAGCCTGTCTTGTTCGATGCGTTGGTCGGTCGAGAACTTGTACCGAGTGTTGTACCGACGGATGTTGGCGTCAGAGGAGCTTCGGGGGTGGTTGGTCGCGTTGGGGTTCCCTGTTGGAATAGAAGATCCTGAGTGGGGTGCGTATCCGCCGTCTATGCCGCCCGAGACAGAAGACGACCCACAGCTATCGATCCCCGAAGTTCTGGAAGGTGCGCAGGGGAGAAGTGAGAAGCTTCGTTCGGTTTCTCAGCTTTCTTTGATGGAAGCGATGGTGGGGCGAACGATGGGGGCTGGTGTGAACAAGGGTTATGTGCATCGTTGGATCCCCAACCATCTTTCGGACGCCAACAAAGCGATCGTGCCGCGTTCGATGCTGAACTTGTTTTATTTTGCAGCGAGTGACGCTTTGAAGCGGATGCCGAGAGTGCAAGAAGGGCATCTGTTGCACCACACCGCGTTGATGGAAGGTCTGAGAGAAGCGTCCGTGTATCGGATGAAGGAACTGCAAGAAGAATATCTGTTCGTTCAACGCCTTGGGTTGTTGCGTGGGATGACGCTGTTTGCAGCCCAAGAAGAGGTTGAACAAAAGCTGTCAGGTCTTCCGCTTGATGGGAAAGAGGATGGCTATGGGAGCGATGGAAAGCGTGTGTTTGCGGAGCTTGAACGATTGGGGATCTTGAAGGTGCGCAAAGAAAGGAGGGCGGGTATGCCCGATGAGAGGCGGGTGGATATGCCCGATCTGTATCGTTTGGGTCTGGAGATCAAGCGGCGCGGCGGCGTAGCGAGGGGGTGATACGAGATCCGCCCGTTGTGTGATTGTAAGGATGTAGGGGCAGACCCCATAGGCGTTAGGTGAAGCGGAGGAAAGCCCCCCACCCCGCCCTCCCCCGTGAACAGGGGAGGGAGCGAAAGTCGGAAGCATCGGGGATTTTGTTTTTTCATGACACACGCTGTATGCACGACGCGCAGACGCTGCCCGTTCCAACTTCCCCCCGTTCACGGGGGGATTGAGGGGGGGAGAAAAAAAAGGCGATCAAGACCGACTCTACGAGGTTTCCACCTTAACAAGGCGCGT
>JAKLKB010000096.1 GCA_023150835.1 Myxococcota bacterium
ACCCGAAGAATTGGCTTTTGTGCTGGCCTGTATATGCGTTCGATCTCCTCGGCGTGTTCGTCGGAAACGATATGCCCGTAAGTGTCGACAATCAACTTGATCGTTGAGTGACCCATCAACTTCTGCACCTTCTCCATCCCGATCCCTGCCCGAAGTTGCCAAGCCGCAAACGTATGGCGCAACACGTGAGGAGAGCAGTCAAAGCCTTTCTCCTGATCCGCCCAAGGATAGAACCTTCCTTCCAACCGACCATCCACCGTCACGCGAACAGGTCTCCCCCGAAGAACTCGCATAAACACATACTCCCCTAACCTCTCCAGACCTTCCAATGCTTCATTCACTTCTGGCAACAAAGGTATGATACGGTCTCTCCCACCTTTGGACACCTGCCCTCGAAACCTCACCCGCCTTGCTTCCAGATCCACATCCGTCCAAAGCAGTCCCCTTGTCTCTCCCCATCTTGCCCCTGTATGTAGCAAGAACAAAAACAAAGCACGCCACATCGGCCCTCTCTCAGAAGCTGCATCCAAAGCGATCCCAGCCTCTTCACGAGAAAGGAATCGCGCAGAGCGCCGATCTTTCTCAGAAAGCTTTTTAAACTTGGGGGGACGATGGGGAAGATAATCAAGATCGTGGGCGACGCTGAGAAGGTGAGCGAGCTGGCCCATTTCGAGATTCACACTGCGCGAAGAAACGCCCTCAGCTTTTCGTTCGGTGGCAAAGCGAGAAACGTTGGCTTTCGTGATATCTTCCATGCGGATATCCCAAAACCAACGAGCCAATTCTTGTAGTGCTTTTGCTTTGCGCTTGAGCGTTGGCGCACGATTATCCGCGCTACAGTGCTCCATGTAGAGCGGCGCAAACTCACCAACGGTCAAGGATCGCTGCAGCTCTTTCTCTTGCTGACGCTCCTCTAGCCACATCAGATTGCCCAATCTGTCGGCCTCTCGAAGTTTGTTTAGGTACTCTTTTGCCTGTGAAAGTGTTGTTCCCTTGGGAAGACGCTCTCGATACATCTCTCCGGGTCGTGTGTGGCGACTGCTGAACTGTATCCGATACCCTTGCAAGGTCTCGGTCAGCCCACGAGGCAATTTCTTTGCCATCTGGAACCTCCGTAAATTTGTGTGGCAAGTAAAACCAAAACCGCCCTTCCTTATAGCAAGAACCTTTTGGCAAAAAACCACGGTCACGAGCTTTGCGAAGCGCCTCTGCGCTCGGATAGCCAAGCATCTTGGCTGTTTCATCGGAGTGTCGGAGTCTAAGCGGCAGCATCGACGTGCATCTCCTCAGCGCGTTGGCGCTTCAACTCTTTGGACTGCAAATATTTTTTCATGTGGTCTTTAAGGCGAACCAACGCCGCGCATGGATGGGCATCCCACGCATCACGCAACGCCGCGATGTGTTTTGCCCCAAGAAGCCTCACCACCGCATCCAACACGCGCTGCTCCAACGTCCGAAACGACCACTCCACCGGCAACAACGACTTGATACCAGCGTGATCCAACCCCGCTTCCTTTGCAGCAGCATGAATGCGCGCAAGTGTCTTGTGGCGGCTCTTTGGTGTGTCCTCTGGGGCGCACTCTTCCGCATGTTGCGGATTTTTCTTTTCTTCTTGTGCTGCTTCGCACTTGGTTGAAAACATACTTTCGTCGTCGATAGAAAAGAGAAAGTCTCCCTGCTCACCCGCCATCGCCAAAAAGACCCAATCCATCACAGCTTCCGACTCTTCACGACTCTTTGTTGAAACCAAAAAGCTATCATGCGAAAGAGCCGAAACGCCTTTGTTTAGGATCAGCTCGATGCGATGTTCGTTGTGCTCAGAAAAGGTCTTCGCTGCTTGAAGCCTGCTTGTATCCACGAGCAAAATCGGGGTCTTTTCGCGTTTTAACAAAAGAACCTTGTTGGCGATGGTCGCACAAAGTCGGCCCGTCTTTTGGCGGGGCAACGTGGCCACCGTCAAAAGTTTAGCGGCGCACATCGCATATCTCCATCTCTTCGGGGGTTGCGAGCGAATCAAGCGCAGATACAGCTTGGGGAGAGGGTTTGGGGAGCGGATCAAAGTCGGGAGAGGATTTGGGGAGCGGATCAAAGCGAGGGCATCCACTCGCGGGTGCGCGGCTCCCAACAGAATCGTCCACGTAAAAGCAGTATCCACGGTGTTCTTCCACACCAGTTCTCTCGATACGGAAGTTCGCGCACTCTCCGCAAGTTCGGGACTCGTCGAGGCGAAGTTCCACCCAGCCTTGCTCGTTGCCCTGCTCTTTGACGGGGATCGAGGCGATGGCAGGAGTCGGCGGAGGTGGCGGAGGAACAGGCGCAGGGGGAATGGATGAAGGGGCCGAGACCGTCGGAGGAATCGGCTGAAGGCCAAGACGAAGACGGTTGCGCCATGAGACTTCTGCGCGGCGTTGGATCTCTGCGTGGATATCCACGAGCGTTTGGCGTGTTGCGCTCAAATTCTTGGTGATAACCACTTTCTGTCGGACGAGTTCGTCTGACTGCCGACGTGCCTCTTCCATCCATGCGATCAACAAAGATGCAGGAATGTGGCGGTAAGTCGGGGAGGATAACGGATTCATGGAGCCTCCTATGCAGTTAAGGGATTGCGTCGGATGACGCACTGCGACATAGGAGAATGTATGCCTAAAGAATACAAGACTGTCAAGGGAAAAGTATGCCAAAGGAATACTCTGTTGACAACGCAACAATATCCTGTACTTATGGATAATAGATACGGATAGACAGATAACAAAAGGACAGTGTTATGCGGGAAGTCAACGATCAGAAAGTGGGAAAGATACAGGGGGCGATGGAGAGAATGAGCCTAAAGAACGCCAGAATGCTCAGGCGTCTTGTAGATTCTCTGCAAGGCGAACAAGCAAGTCCAGCTTCTCATCGGTTAGGGTTCGAGCCTTCTCCAAAACATGCGAAATCTCTACAAGCCGAGCAACCTCGATTTGAAGATCTAGAAGAAGGCCCGGAGAAATAGAGAATACCTCAGCAATCTTCGCCAAAGTGTCCAAGCTGGGTTGTTTGATGCCTCTCTCTATGTTCGATATAGACCCTTTGGTGAGGTCTACCTTGTCTGCCAGATCTTGAATTGTCCATCCACGACGTTTCCTCAACTCCCGAATTCGGGTGCCGATCTCCATTTGCCTCCTCCTTACCAGAAACAATGTTCCCTATCACTATACACCCCCATTCGCTATAACAAGGAGTATTCCTCAAGAAAACTTTTCGCTTGACACGCCAGTATTCCTTTAGCATACATTTACTCTTCAGGAGGCAAATAAAAATGACGCTAAAGGAATACCTAGAGACAACAAGAATAACACAAACGGATCTTGCCCGTACGGTGGGAGTATTCCGCGGAACGATACACAACATCGTTACAGGGCGAAAGGCTCCATCGATAGAACTCGCACTCAAGATCCAAGACGCGACGGATGGGGCTGTGACGGTGCGCGATCTTCTCCCCACGAACCATCCTGCTCTGCGTCTTCTGAGCGAGAAGGATCAAGGATCGAACAGACTACGCCCCGCGATGACAAGCAAAAGCCTCGGTAGGTAGGAAGAAATCCCCTCGGTTCGAGTCCGAGCGAGGCAGAAGTATATGGGGCCGCACCCCAAACAGCCCAGCCATCGTGCGGCATGGCGGGTAAGGAAAACCAATGACTCCCAAGCAAGGGCAACCCGCCCGAAAGCACACGAACATTTCCACGATCCTGAGCCGTCTGGAAAGTGTCAAACCCACCCAAAAGCACGGACAATGGGAAGCCAAATGCCCCTCCCATGACGACAAGCACCGCTCGCTTTCTATCGGAACCAGCACCGATGGCAACATCCTGTTGTTTTGCCACGCAGGTTGTTCTTTCGAGGACATCCTTTCGGACTTGCACTTGCCGAACGCGCCGTCCTCACCCCACGACCGACCGATCAAACAGCCCGAAGGCAAGGCATTTTCCACGGCCAACGAAGCGATCCAGCATTACCCTTGGGGCAAGCCTTCGGGAACGTGGATCTACATGCGAGAAGGCCAACCCGCCTGTGTGGTGTGCCGATGGGAAGGGCGTGATGATAATAAAATCATCCGCCCTGTCTCGAAGATCGGTGATCTCTGGTATCAAGCGCAGCTCGAAGGGCCGCGCCCGCTCTACCAAAACGAAGTACTCCCTCCAAACGGCCCGATCTATGTCGTCGAAGGCGAGAAAAAGTGCGTTGCAAACACCCAACAGGGCTTGTTTTCGGTGACGAGCGCAGGGGGCGCAAACGCCGCAAGATTAACCGATTGGACTCCGCTCCAAGGCCGCGACATCGTGATCCTCCCAGATGCCGATGTCTCAGGACAAAAATATGCACAAGAAGTGACGGAGATCCTCAAAGGGGTTGGCGTACGAACGATCAAGATCGTCGAGCTTCCTGATCTCGAAAAGGGCGAAGATGTCTACGATTGGTATCACCGACTTGGCCGAACATCCGAGCAGATCAAGCAACTTGTGGCGGCAACCCCCTTTGTCTTCGAGGATACCGCTGGTCTTTCTGGCTCCGCTGACAAGGGGGCTTTTGAGAACTTCAAGCGTTGGCCGGAGCTTTATCGCATCGCGCAAGGTCTGCCGATGGATCCCCTGCCCATTGTTCCAGAACGCCCGAAGGCTGGGGAGTTTCCACAGATCTCCCTCCATCCCGTGATCGAAGCGATCCACGAGATCACCCGCGCACCGTATGTTCTTTGCGCGCAGTCTGTTCTGGCCGCAACAGCGGTCGCAACGCAGCACATCGCCGACATCTCCATACCGGGTCTCGGTGGCCCCGAGACTTCTTCGCAGCCCACTTCGTGCTTTTTCGTCTCAGTCGCCCAATCCGGCGAGCGGAAGACTGCGATTGATCGTCTCGCAACACTCGGCATCCACGAGTATCAACAACAGTTGAAAGCCAACTATAAGCAAGAACTATTGGACTACAACGATGCGTTATGGCGTTGGCAAACCAGCGAAAAAGAACGCTTACGCAACGAAAGTGGGCCACCCACCGAACCACCGAAACCACCGAAACAGCCGATCCTACAGGTCAAAGAACCTACGCAAGAGGGCTTGTTTCGCATCCTCAAGGTCGGACAGCTTGCCCAAGGTCTCTTAAACGACGAAGGCGGTACGTTTCTCGGTGGTTTCTCGATGTCAAAAGAACAACGGATGCGTACCGTGAGCACGCTCAATAAGCTGTGGGATGGCGGGGATCTGGATCGCCCAAGAGCCGCAGATTACGAAGTGTTGAGTGGGCGGCGCTTGTCGTTGCATTTGCAGATCCAGCCGAAAGCCAGCGCCGATCTGCTTGCGGATGGGATGTTGACGGATCTGGGGTTTTCGGCGCGTTGTTTGGTGGCCGATCCCGAAAGCACCATCGGAACGCGCTTTTTACGACCCACTCCAGAGGTTGCACATCGTTGGGTGCGATGGTTTGCGGACAGGTTGAAGGTCTCTCTCCAACACAAAGCGACGCTGGACGAAGACGGAGATCTCCGCCCTCCCACGTTGCAGCTAGAAGGCGAAGCGTTGCGCTTGTGGGGGGCCTTCCACGACGAGATCGAAGCGATGATGCCGAAGCATCGTGAGATCATGGGGTGGTTGGGGAAAGCACCGCAACATGCGCTGCGTTTGGCGGCCCTGTTGACGGTGTTTCAAGACCCACGTGCGACGCATCTTCCAGCAGCGGCCATCGAGGAGGGGATCGCGCTTGTGCGCTTCTATCTGAGCGAGCAACTACGCGCCAATGCAGCACGACCCACCGAACAAGAAGAACTCGCGGATCTTTTGCTGCGATGGCTGCACGAAAAATGGGGTGAGCAAAAGATCTCAGCGCGGGATATCTGTCGCAAAGGCCCAACGAAGCTACGCAAGACCGCTGTGGCAAAACATACGATCATGCTGCTGGTGGAGCGGGGATATCTTCAACCGCTGTCAGGCTCGCATCTGATCCAAGGCGAAAAACGCAATCAATGTTTTGCCATCACGGATGGTTTTTCGGGGGGGGTTGCTCCTGTCGCAAATGGCGCAGCAAGCGTCGCGGAAGGTGTCGCAAATCGCGTCGCGGAAGGTGTCGCAAAAAGACCAATCGAAAAACATCAAGAGAAACAAGAGAATAGCGGTCGTGTCGCAAGTGTCGCAGGTGTCGCAACACACAGCGGGCTTTCGGGGATGGATGGGTCATACACGACCTCTTTACAGCCATCGGTCAGAGGCGTCGCAACACACCGTGAGCCTTCGGGGTTGGAAGCTGCTATGGGTGGTGTCGCAGCACCTGTCACGATTGTCGCAAACAGCGTCGCAATGTTTCCATCGGAAAAAGTGCAACAAAAGCAAACTGATAGAGAAGGTGTCGCAGGTGTCGCAACTGTCGCAACACACGGCGCTACTTCGGAATCAAGAGATCCGCTCCTTTCCTTGGCAACTGGGAGCGTGGGTTCTGTCGCAAGCAGTGTCGCAAACCGTGTCGCAAAGGTAATGATGCAAAAGACCCACTCTCTGCAAGGCGAAGCAGGAAGTGTCGCAAGTGTCGCGGGCGTCGCGCAACTTTCCGAGACGACGGGTTCGGTAGCCTTCCAATCCAAGTATCGAGGGAATCATAAAGAGACCTCTTCGGAACGTGATATCGAAACCTTTGCGACAGTTGCGACAGTTGCGACAGAACATCCGATACTTCCCGCAAGTCCTTCTGCTACAAGCCTTTTCTTGCGCTCAGAAAGAGAGCGTGGGGTTGCGACAGAGCTTGCGACGGTCGCGACAGAGCTTGCGACGGTCGCGACAGAGCTTGCGACAGCGTTTGCGGATGAGGTGTGGGAAATCGAAAGCTCCATCGATGACGGGAGGTGGGGTCGTGGCTAA
Organism: Myxococcota bacterium; assembly: GCA_023150835.1. Classification (GTDB taxonomy): domain Bacteria; phylum Myxococcota_C; class UBA6777; order UBA6777; family UBA6777; genus JAKLKB01. Next base: position 6,879 of record JAKLKB010000096.1, read on the forward strand.
ACGGTATCTCAAAGGGCTGCACTTGACCGCTGCGGATCTCGCATCGGGGATCAAGGCGGCAAGTCGTCGCCCCTCTCCAGAGTCGGCGGCATTTCTCAAGGTTCTCGAAACGGCGTCGGGTGTTTGTGGTGAAACGGCGTTGTTGAACAGGTTGAGGGAGGGATGGCGGCCAAGCCTCGATAACCTCCTTGATGCGGGCCTCGATGCTTTGGCTTTGCGTTGGATGCCTGAAGGAGCCATCGAGATCAAGATCGACGGTCGGAGTGTGAGGATCAGCAGTCATCGTTTTGTCGATGTCATGCACCAGATCGCCGAATTACCTGCGCACGAACGCCAAGAGTGGTTGGTGGAATTCGTGCGCGTGCAGTCCCTTCTACCCGGATGTATACGTCGACTACAAAGAGTATCTATTTGATTGGTTTATATTATTTATATAGAGAACATATTTACATGAACAAATAGCCAGTATTCTACGCAGAAACAACACAATCGACTTGCGTCCGCTCATCCGCAGATTGCAGCAAGCGAATTTCCAGATCTCTATCGCCCATGACGAAGTACCGTCTGTCCCAAAGAGGATGCGATCACTCGGCGGTTGTATTCCTTCACAGCATCGATCAGGTAGGGTGTGGGTTCTTCGTCGAACAAGTCTTGCACTTTTTGCACGTCTTCAATAGGAAGGCTCGCCGTTTCTTGTAAAGCGTCGATGTAAAACGCAAAGGTATCTTCTTTGACTGACTCAGCCTCGATTAATTCTGACACCTCTAGGCTTTTCTTGGCGTTTGGTGGCAAGAGTTCCATCCGCATACTCCATTATGGGTCAAATTGACAGCGTGGGGCGCAAGAAGCGAACCCGTCACAGAAGAAAAGAACGGCACCAAGCATGGGTTCACCTCGCGGGCCTCGCAAGTCCGTATAGCGCTAGACCACGTAGACTTGCAAGGGCTAAACGTTTTTTGACTCGCGCCCTCTCTCCTTGGAAGAAAAGGCTACGATCTCTCCCAAACAACCTTTCTCTTGCTCTGATTCACCGCCTTGACTTTGCACTTTGCTTGGGTATCCTCAAGCGATTGAATCGACGTGAAAGATCTGTTACCTCACGGAGCAGACCGCGCCAAGCGTGATGGAGGCGGTACATGACCATCGACACCGTTCAAAGTAAGGCCAATCCACAGCAGCTCGAAGCGATTCTCGCAACAGATGGCCCTGTTCTGATTATCGCAGGCCCCGGCTCTGGCAAAACATTTACACTTGTTGAGCGGATTGTTTACCTTATCACGCACAAAGGTGTTGCTCCTGAGTCATTGCTTGTTGTGACTTTTACGGACAAGGCTGCTCGCGAACTTACGACACGCATCTCGAATCGACTGTCCGAGTTGGGTGTCCACTTCAACCTCAACGAGATGTACCTCGGAACCTTCCACTCGATCTGTCTGCGCTTGCTCGAAGATTACCGCGAGTTCACGCGACTCAAGCGCAGCTTTACGCTGTTCGATGAGTTCGACCAACAGTACTTCCTTTACCAGCACATCAAGGACTTCCGTTCGTTGCCCGATGCTCGACTTGTGATGGGTGAAGAGCAATCTGGCCGATGGACGCAATCAGAAAACCTCCTCAAATGGCTGAATAAGGTAAGAGAGGAAGCACTCAACCCCGATACGTTGGCGGCAGCCCCCGAAGCGGAGATCCGAGCGCTCTCCGCATGCTTCGCGAAATACCAACAGATGCTGCTCGAACATAACTCGCTCGACTTTTCCGGCATCCAGTACGAAGCGCTGCAACTCTTAGAAAAGCATCCGCATGTGCTCGCGCAGCTACGCGAAAAGCTAACGTATCTGATGGTCGATGAGTACCAAGACACCAACACCATCCAAGAACGTATCCTTTTGTTGCTTGCAGGTGAGCGCCGAAATCTGTGTGTGGTGGGTGACGACGATCAAGGCTTGTATCGCTTTCGTGGAGCGACGATCCGTAACATTCTGGAATTTCCCTCCTTGTTTCCCGATACACCGTGTAAACGGGTCAAACTCACCGTCAATTATCGCTCACACCCAGATATCATCCGTTTCTACAACAAGTGGATGCGTGCGCAAGACTGGGGCGATGGGACGCAAGTGTTTCGTTTTGCCAAAGAGATCGTGCCGCGTCACGGTACATTTCCCGAAGTTCCCACGACGTTGCGTTTGGCCGCAAAAGACGAAAAGGACGAGACCACAAGTTGGCACGGTGAGGTACTCGCATTCCTTCATGGCTTACAAGCATCAGGGCGATTGGCTGACTGGAATCAGGTCGCTTTCCTCTTTCGTTCCGTGAAAAATGACAGGGTCGTCGCTCTTGCGCGTTTCCTCGAAGAGCAAGGCATCCCAGTGTTCTCACCCCGTTCCAATATGTTCTTTGATCGAGAAGAGATCCGCTTGATGATCGGTGCCTTGATTTTCCTTTTCCCGCAATTCTCGGCGGTGCGGGTTTGGGCCGAAGGAGCAAAGTTAGCCGTCTGGGACTACTACGATCACCAGTGCTTCAAGCCTTTTACGGATGAACTGCGAAAGCCTGAAAACAAAGCGTTGTGGGACTGGGCGAGACCGCTGGCAAAACGCCACTTGGCGTTGACACAGAACACGGACTATGCCTTCTCAGGCTTGTTTTACCAACTTCTCCAATTCCCTTTGTTCTCGCGATTTCTGACCGAAGAAGCCATCCTCGGCGTGGACAAAGGCCGCGCAGCACGCAATCTCGGTACTTTTTCCAAGCTGATCACCAAATTCGAATACTTGCACCACATCAGCGTCTTGAGTACCGAATACCTCGAAAAAAACATCCGCGATCTATTCAACCAATTTCTACGCTTCCTTGCGGACGGAGGGATCGGCGAATACGAAGACGAGGCCGAGTACGTCCCCAAAGGTTGCGTGTCTTTTCTCACGATCCACCAATCCAAGGGGCTGGAATTTCCGATTGTGGTGTGTGGCTCGCTGGAGGCCGTACCACGCAAACAATACAGCGACTTGGACGTTTTGCTCGAAAACGGCGACTACCTCTCCAAAAAACGCTTTGAGCCATTGGATGACATCAAGTTCTTTGATTTCTGGCGATTGTTTTATACAGCCTTTTCTCGTGCACAAAACCTGTTGGTCTTGGCTGCTCAGGAACGACAAGGACACGGAAAGTCGCCCTCCAAGTATTTCGAGCCGTTGTTTTACGAGCTACCCAGTTGGCGCGACTTGGATCTCTCGGTGCTGACTTTCGAGGCGATCAAGCAGATGAACCTAAAGCGCGAATACTCGTTCACTTCGCACATCACGGTGTTTGAGAACTGTGCGGAACAGTACCGCTTTTTCAAAGAGTTGGAATTTACTCCCATCCGCGAAAGCCCGATGTTGTTTGGAACTTTGGTACACCAAACCATCGAGGACATCCACAAGGCCGTTTTGCGCGGTGAAGAATCCACCGTAGACACCGACGCAATCAACGTCTGGTTCTCAGCCAACTACGCGATGCTTTCCAAAAAAGAACGTGTGTACCTCGCTCCAAGCTCGCAAAAGGCGGCGCTTGAGCATGTTCTGCGCTACTACAAGCGCGAAAACGGCAATTGGGAACGCATCAAGGAAGCCGAAGTCGAGATATCGTTGGTCAAAGAGCAATACATCTTGAGAGGAAACGTCGACTTGATCCGTGGTGAGCATGGAACGGTTGAGATCGTCGACTTTAAGTCGGAGAAAAAACCCGACATGGACAAAGATCGAGAGCGTCTCAAGCAGTACCAACACCAACTGGAAGTGTACGCCCACCTTGTTGAACAACGCACAGGCCAAAAGGTCAGCCGAATGCACCTGTACTACACGGGCGAAGACAGCGGCAATCCCTATGTTTCGTTCACGAAAGACGACCGTTCTATCGGCAAAACCATCGCACGATTCGATGATATCGTGGCGCGTATCGAGCATCAGGACTACCAGATCGCCGCACGACCAGCCAAATTGTGCACCAACTGCGATATGCGTGCGTATTGTGATTCCAAAAATTGGAAATTTAGGAAAAAGAATCCATGACAAAAACAACCGTCCCAAATCAGACCGCGCTACCACTCGCTGCACCGAACCAAGGCGCCACCAACGTCGAGAAGTTCGAATTCGAGCCGATCAAAGGCTATCCGATGCTGAATTGGCGCGGCAAACGTCCGTTCACTTCAACACAGTATTACCCAGCGCAACTAAAGGAAGTCCACGGCGAAGAAGTCGACGGCTGGCGCAACAAAATTTTCTGGGGCGACAACCTTCAAGTGATGAGCCATCTGCTTAAAGAATTTCGGGGAAAGGTTGATTTAATCTATATCGACCCTCCTTTCGATTCTAAAGCTGATTACAAAATGACAGTCACCACAAAAGGAAAATCAATATCTAATAATTGGTTATCCTTTGAAGAAAAACAGTACGGTGATATTTGGGTAAACGATGAATACTTACAATTCATGTTTGATCGTATTGTCATCGCACGAGAGCTTATTTCTTCTTCCGGTGCATTTTTTATGCATTGTGACTGGCATAAGTCTCATCATTTACGTTGCCTATTGGATGAAATCTTTGGTTTTTCAAATTTCAGAAACGAAATTATTTGGGCATATCCAGGTCGAGAAATGCATATAGAGAAAAAATATAACTCAAAACACGACACGATTCTATTCTATGCAAAATCAGAAAGTACTCGCGTGTATATGAAGCAAATTGCCATTACATACGACCGCGAAGAGAGGCTGAGAACTTTGCGAAGAAAAGTCCACCAAGATGTTGACGGGCGAGAATGGGTGTGGGAGACGCGTGGTCAAGCGACAGGACAAGAACCATACAAACGTTATATCGACGAAATTCTTGAAGATGGCAAAGCTATAAACGATTACTGGAACGACATTGAATATTCCGGGATAGATGATTGTTGGGATGACATTCAATTTCTTCGCGGAAACGACCCAAAAAGAACTGGATACCCAACTCAAAAACCCGAGTCTCTTCTAGAGCGGATTGTAAAAGGGCATACACAGGAGGGAGGGCTAGTCTTCGATTGCTTTATGGGTTCGGGGACAACGCAGGCTGTTGCGATGAAGCTTGGGCGTCGCTTCATCGGAGCGGACATCAATTTGGGAGCGATCCAAACAACGACAAAACGACTCATCAGCGTTGGCGGCGAAATCACACAAAGATCGCTGGATAACCAGACCAAACACTTTACAGGATTCGAGGTGTACAACGTCAACCACTACGACATCTTCCGCAACCCTGTTCAAGCCAAGGAGTTGCTGATCGAGGCATTGGAGGTGCAGACGCTGGAGTTCAGTACCGTGTTTGATGGCGAAAAGGACGGTCGCATGGTCAAGATCATGCCGATCAATCGGATCGCAACGCGGGCGGATTTGAACGAGTTAATTGCAGGCTTTGACTACAAAACATGGGAACAAAAGCAGATCGAAAGTCCAAATCGTTCCGTCGAAAAACTTACGCTTGTCTGTATGGGACACGAACCCGATCTGGCTGCCCAACTGGAATTGGCCGTCAAGCCGTTCAAGATCGACGTCGAAGTGGTGGATATCCTGCGGGACAAAGCTGATTTGGAATTCAAACGCGATTCCCAAGCCCAACTCGCCATCAAGGGAGGCAAGCTGATTATCGAGAAGTTCTACCCGATGAACCTCCTACAAAAACTCTCTCTTCAAAAAGAGGCGGTGGAGGATTGGAAAGAGTTGGTCGAGTCTGTGCTGGTGGATTGGAATTACGATGGTGCGGTGCTTCAACCAGCAGAGTTGGACATTCCCGACAAAAACGAACTGGTCAAGGGCGAGTACAAGATACCAAAAGACGCGGGAACGATTCGCGTGAAGATCACAGACTTGCTCTCGGAGTCATGGGAAGGAAGCATCGACAATGGCTAAACGCTCAAAGTCCAAAGCCGTCGCATCACTCGACTTTGCTTTTTTTCAAGCGCTGTGGTTTTTCTATCAAGACAACCGTGGAACCATTCGGAAACACTACAAAGAACTCACGAAAAAGTTTTTGGATTTTAACAATCCTGAAAGAAATCCGAAGGCATTTCTTCGGCAACCGCAATTCGAAGCACTTGAGATCTATATCTTTCTGAAAGAGTTTCTTGATAATGCCAAAATAGAAGAGATACTTCATCAATGGTTTGAGAAAAAAGGCTCATTCGCAGAGCGCAAGGAAGGCGGTATTGCATCGAATCAAGGAAGCTTCTTCGATTTTGTAAATCGGGAACAATATGAAGCGGTGTTTGCTGCGATGCGTAAAAACTCTCGCACATACCCAAACTACATCTTCGCGCTGACGATGGGAACGGGTAAAACCATCTTGATGGCGACCTGCATTTTCTATGAGTTTCTTTTGGGAAATAAGTTCAGCAAAGATACACGTTATTGCCACAATGCTTTGGTGTTTGCACCAGACAAAACGGTGCTTCAGTCTCTAAAAGAAATCGAATCCTTCGATCTGACTCGCGTTGTGCCACCTGAATACGTGAACTTCCTCACTTCTCATCTGCGCTTTCATTATCTCGAAGATGCCGGAACTTCGCTGGATACGTTAGATCATTCTCGCTTCAATATCATCGTTTCCAACACCCAAAAGATCATCCTCAAGCGTCGCCACAAAGACAAAACGGCTACGGATAAACTGTTTGGCGCGACGGGCGAGATACTGGCAACGGGTGTTTATGCCGATGCAGCCGATCTCTATAACCTCGATCAGCCCGAAGAAGAGGGAGAACTGACAACAAACCAACGCTTCGAAAAGCTGCGCCGTTTGGAACAGCTTGGTATTTATGTGGACGAGGCCCACCACGCCTTCGGAAAAGCTCTTGCCAAAGATATGGGCGTGGGGGCAAAGGATACGGATACGAGTCTACGCACAACCATCGACACCCTCGCTGCGAGCCTCAACAAATCGGGTACGCGTGTCGTCGCTTGCTACAACTACACTGGAACGCCTTACGTGGGCCGCGAAGTCCTACCGGAAGTGGTCTATGCTTATGGACTCAAAGAAGCCATCGAAAAGGGGTTTCTTAAGAAAGTGATGTTGCATGGCTACACCAACCCCCGAACCAACGAGTTTGTCGATATCGCCATCGAAACCTTCTTAAAAGAATCTCCGACAACTCCGCCCGAAGGGTTGCTACCGAAGCTGGCCTTTTTTGCATCCACCATCGAAGAACTGACGGAGGAACTCAAACCAGCCGTAGAGCGGGCGCTTGTGAAGCACAACATCCCAACGTCGCGCATTTTGGTGAACGTTGGGGACGATAAGATCACAAAAAACGATGATTTAAGAGAGTTCTACCGTTTGGATCAGCCAGATTCGGAAAAGCAATTCATTCTTTTGGTCAACAAAGGCCGCGAAGGTTGGAATTGTCGCTCTTTGTTCGGTGTTGGACTGTTCCGCGAACCCAAATCAAAGGTGTTTGTGCTTCAAGCGACGATGCGTTGCCTACGATCCATTGGACAGGCTCAATACACCGGCCACGTCTTCCTTTCCGAAAGCAACCTCAACATACTCAACGATGAGCTTCAACAGAACTTCCACATCAGCGCGGATGAGCTACAAACGGTTGCGAGCGACAAAGTACGTGTCCAAGTCCGCGTGACGGAACCTACCGTCAAGATCAAGTTGGTGCGGGTACGCAAGCGTTACGAGATCAAAGAGAAACGGCTCACAGCAGGGCAAGCGTTGGGTCTTGATCGTTCAAACAAAGAGGCTTGGAAAGCCCTCGTTGAAAAGTACCTTTTTCTTGAGATACAGCAGGCGGGGTTGACCGCTGCGGATGCCGCTCGATCTCGATCCAGCCGAACCTTCGACTTGACCGAGCGCCGCGAAAAGCGAACATTCTCACGGATGACGCTTGTGGCCGAGATCGCTCGCTATCTGAACCGAAGCCCGTTGGAGATCGAAGATCTGCTGGACAAAACGAAGGAAGGGACGGAGGAATTGGTCGCGATGGTCAACGAGTACAACGAGTTGTTGTACGACGAGGTGATCCCGCGCTTGTTTCACCAACTGTATGATCTTATCGAGGAACAACAAAAAGAAGAACACGAAGTCGATCTGGTCAAAAGCCCCCCAAACGGCTATTACGAGGTGACAGCGGCCAGAGACAAGATTGTTTACAGGGATATCTTTGCTCTTTCTCGTGAAGAGCGCGCAAAACTCTTACCGAACGGCGAGTACGCGGCGACGGCTGCTGAGGGCGATACCGCGTACCTAAAAAACTTGGAGATCATCGATCAAGAGCGCGAAAAAAGTTTTCACCTCGATCCTTACTGCTTTGATTCAGGTTCGGAAAAGTCGCTTTTCTTGGATTTATTGCGCGAGCAGCGTGTGAAGAAGATCTACTTTACCGGGATGTTAACTCACGGCCAATCAGACTTTTTTATTCAGTACATCGATCCAGACTCGAATACGGTGCGTAGCTACTATCCAGACTTTATCTTCCAACGTGAAGAAGAAGATGGAAGCCACAAGTACGTCCTTGTGGAAGTGAAAGCCGACAACCAGATCGAAAAAGCCGTGGTACAGGCAAAGAAGTCTTTTGCGCAGCAGATCGCGGTGGCAAGCGGCATGGAGTATCAGATCCTTAAATCTACCGATGCGGATAAAAAAGCCTACCAAAGCCTTCTTTCGCCACCCACAGAGGACTCTCCACAGGGAAGCGGTCACTCCAAGCCTGACTTATTCTCTTGATAGCGGCGGTCGGTCGAACGCGCGATAACAAGAAGATCGAACACCCGAAAGATTCGATGTGTTTTTCTCCTCCGTTCGACTGGTGGATCATAGTCGCCCTTCTTATGAGCAATGATTCGAGATTGGAAGGTTGACAGGTATGCCATGGGGCTATCGGTTACGGAAGAGAAAAAAAGGGCGCTTATCGAAACAGGGTCAATTATGAAGCTTTTGGGTGTGGTGGAGGAACAAACTTTGTGGATCGTCTCTCAGCAGAGGATACAAACGAGGGGAATCTAGATGCTTCGTTGAAATCTATGCTCATTACTACCTACGAGAAGCAAGATCTTCATGGGTTTTTCTTTTTAGGAAGTCAGTATCCTAAATCACGTAAACTTGTGGAAGAAGTATGGAAGCAAGAAACCCACCAAACATGGGCGAAAGACTTAACTTTTGTTTGTGGAAGCTGGTTAAGCCGCTTGCGACATCAAGCCTTGCAGATGAAAATTTTCCCTCAAGAAGTTGAGCAAATCAAAAAATTAAAAATTGTTTCAGAGAAAAAACTCATGGACTATCTCGCGGATCTTATCTTGTTGAAAGATACGAGTACAGGTGGTTTTACACCAACGATGATGGAAGAAAATAAAAATATGATATTTTGGTAGTCTTAAGCATGTAATGATGCGTTGTAATGATGGATGAAAAGCCAGAGAGCACCGAGATGATTCTCGAATTTCTTGGAGAAAGAAAGTGTTTTTCGAACAAGTCTTGCGACCCTCTGGCGAAGCGTACAGTTCCATCGTTCGATACCATTGGTCTTTCCGCTGTCTTTGCCAACAGCGTGGTGTCTTTGTGAGGGTAAGACTTGTTTGTAAGCTTCCCAAAAATCCGTATGGCAGACGGCGCGCTCACGATAACTTTCTGGTAAAGAGTCCCAAAGTGCCTGAGCGCTTGTGCGGCTTCGATCTCCGACGTGCATCCCGACGATTTCCTTGGAGTCTGCGTCGAATGCCAGCCAAATCCATTGTTTGTTCTCCTTGTTTTGCACAAACGACCAAGCCTCGTCGAGTTGGAGCCTTAGCGGGCCGTTTTTTTTTCCGCGATCGCGGCTTGCTTCGGCACTTCTTTGAAGACGCGGTTGACGTAACGTTGAACCCAAACATCCGAGATGCCTGTCACGCGGGCGATACCGGCCATCGGAACTCTTTCCAAGAGCAGCTTGTCGACAAGTGCCCATGTTTCGGATGGAATTCTTTTGACGGTCGGGTTCTCGATAAACTGCCGCCCGCAAGAACGGCAAAGATAGCGCTGTTTACCGTTGTGAATCTTACCGTTCCGCACGATGGTCGTTCCGTTGCACTCTGGACAGTTTGGCATCTTTCCTCCTTGCCTCTTGGCTTACAAAGGAGGCATTCTACACCATCATTACAGATTGGTCACTACCATATTTTATAGAATAAGTGGGAACGAAAAAATGAAAGCTATGAATCGATACGAACAAGCAAGAGAATGTGATTCCAGAGGGGACTACGAAACAGCAGCCCTACATATGAAGCGCGCAATAGAACTTCAGCCTGAAAATGCAACATTTCATTACCTCTACGGGGCTTATTTAGGACATTTATGTAAAAATGCAAGGGGCCTCCGACAAGAAGAACTTTTGATTGAGGCTATCCAAGAATGTGAAATTGCGGCGAATCTACCAGAAGGTACAGGCGTCGAACCAGATAAGCCGCATGTCGAACCCGGAATTATTCTCGCAAACATCGGTCGCTATGAAGAAGCCGTACGTTATCTAGAAAGTATCGAAAAGAAGACTGGAAAAACTCCTTGGTTCATGCTCTCGCTTGGCGGAGCGCGTTACTTACTTGAAGACTTTGCAGGAGCTTGGGATTGCTTGCAAATGGCGATAAAGTTCTTCACAGACGACGCTATCGCTCTGGAGAGGGCGGGTCACTGCTGTTTTGAGTTGGGATTAAAGAAAGAAGGAGCCGAATTTCTAAAACGCGCTAACTTCTTGGGACAATCAAGAGTATATGATTTTTGGCAAGCAGGTGGGTTCAAAACGGCTCTCATACAAACGAAACGATGAAACCCAGCTTCCACAGGGGGTGATCGACAAGAAGAGGATTTTTTGGTAGGGTAGCCGCTTCGTTTGTCAAGGAAAGAGAAGAACGAGGCAAGAAGGTGGGCTATCGGACAAAAAAGTTGGAGCATCTAGAGATTGTGGCAAGGATCTGCGAACGAATTCAGCTTGTTGAGCAGATCGACTCTTTCTTCCCTGAAAAAGACAGGAAAGTCTCTGTGGGCTTGGTTGTCAAAGCCATGCTCTTGAATGCTTTGGGCTTTTCCTCTCCCCTCTTTACCTCTCCTCCGAGTTCTTTGAGAACAAACCTGTGGAAACTCTTTTGGGCCAAGGACTTGAAGCCTCCGATCTCAGATTGAGAGTTTGGCCCGTCAATCCGCTCGCGCTCTTACAGTATGCTCGCCACGACGTGTACGCCACATACCAAAAAAGTGTCACCATGCCACTTTTTTGTCAACCAAAGCAGGCCAGCCGATATGACGTGAGAACGTCGTAAAAGGCGACCAAACTGTAATTGGCATGAGCGCCCATCGTGGATGATCGATCACGCATAAACGATCTCCCCGTCTGCTCATTCTGCAACAACGCCCCACAATACGCACAACACGACCCCACAAAAAACTGCAAACGCTCCCCCCCGCCACACGCGGCCTCCTGATTGTAACGCAACGACAGGAGCAACCGATGTCCCTCAAAGGCAAATCGAACCAAGGGGAACTCCCCATCAAGGCCCAAAGCAATCCAACCCCAGTGACGGGCTACTTTGTCAATGGCGAATCGCACCGCTCCGTGTCTATCGATTCTCTCACCCCAAACAAGGGGAAGAACATGAACAGCGGAACGGGTAAAAAGCCCCCATCCAAGCCATCAACCAAGCCCACAAAATCCCCAAGCAAGGGCTACAAGTCCAATCCAGACGGCGATGCCTCTTCTGGCTTCACGGTGAAGATCAAAGAGTCCATGCAGAACATCAAGGACTTCGCCAAGTCACTCGAACCCGCCAAGCGCGGGCGAAAGCAGGGACGAATTGCAGAAGCGGCCCAAGAGACGCTTTCATCCACGGAGAAGTTTCTCAAGAAAACGGCTTCTCTCGCGGGTGGAAACGCCGAAAAGATGGCCAAAGAAGTGCAAGCATATACCGAAGATCTCAAGTCCTTTATGAAAAAGTCCATCGCTGCCGCCAAAGACACCCCAGAAAAACAACTCGCTGAGTGTAAAGAGCAGCTCAAGTCCTGCGACTCTGGTTCTTCGGTAGAAGGAGTTGGCAAATCGACAGGCTCCAAAGATGTGGACGGTCTCGTTTTGAAGATCGGCGACAGCGTGATCCGCTCCGATGACGCCCGATACCGAAACAACTACGGCACAGTGATCGGTGTGGCCAAAAATGAGCGCGTGATCGTTCGTTGGTCGGACAAGGCGATCACCAACCACAAGGCCCACCAAAGCCTCCGCCGTGCGGCTCCCTACAAGTCCAACCCCAATAGCGCTTGGGGCGAGATGTTCAAGCAAGTAGGCGCTGGACTCGGCTCCTTCTCCTTGGCCGGTTTGATGCACGCAGGATTGCGCGCACTCTTCGATAAGTTCGCGCCGCAGATGATCCAAAATTACGAAGGCATCGTGGATACAGGCATCAGCCTCGTCTCCATCGGTGGGACGGGCGCTATCGCACTTCATCCCAAACTTGAACAGGTTCGCCCCGGTTTCTGGTCATTCTTGGCCTTGCGTTTTATCAACCATGCTGGGCGGCATCTTCCCAAGAACCTGCCACCCGCCTATCCGCAACTTCTCGGTGCCGGGGCAACCTCTACGCTCGACGGCCTCATCGATCTCGACGGTGTTCTGGGTGGTTCCGAGGTGGTGGTGGATGTATTTGACCCAAGCGGACACCTCCCTTTACCAAGACCTTCTCGACGCTCTCTCGCTCCCCAAGATTGGGAACGACGGGCGCTTCTCTAGCCTGCGCGGTGCGTAAACAACGCCAAAACGAGACAAGGAAACGACGACGATGGCAAATAAAAAACAACCCCGCGCTGAAGAAACACCTCAAATGCCGCAAGAACATAGCAACACCAAGAAGTTTTTCGCAGCCCTTGGCGGTCTTTTGCTGGGTCAAGTCACAGGCGCGGTCGCTGCACAAGCCTCCACCAAGTGGGGGAGCCTCTTTTCGACGGTCGCAAGCGGTCTCGTCGGTGGAGAGGGCGCTGCAGTGGCCAACCGCAACGGCAATCCGCTTGGACACGCCGCAGGCTTCGGGATGATGGGAAGCGCGATCCTCAACGGACTCAAGGCACTCTTGGGCCTGAGCAAGAACAACATGTTACGCGATGTCGGCTCTTTGGAGCGAGCAGTACAAACCGCCCCAAGCACAACATCCACCACGACAAACGCCGCGAATGCTGCGAACACAACAGGCACAACGCCCGCTGCTCTTCCTAGCGGCCAAGGCGCAGCCACGACACCGCCCGCAAGTGGCGGCGTCAAAGAGCCTCCATCGTCTGCCCAAACAACAGGTGCAGCGCCCGCCAAGAAGACGCTTGAAGTCAAAGCATACGTTGAAGGCGAAACGATGCGATTCAAGACGCCGGGCGGATTCGTGCAAGAAAACGTGATCGAGATCCAAGAGGACGGATGGATCGCCACCAAAACGGGCAATGATATCCACCTCCTGATCGACAAGGAGCGCATGGCTTGGAAGGCCGAGGACGGCATGGTCATCCTCAAAGGACACGCCATCTACAACATCGAGTTTGCCAGCGACGAAGAGAAAAAAGTGGGCGTCGAAAAACCCTTCTACTTCTTCGACGACAGCCAAGGCGTGAGCGGATTCATCGACTTGGACGACGGCATCAGCGGATTCATCGACTTAAACGACGGCATCAGCGGCCTTGTGGATCTCGATAGCGGTGAGATGAGCGGCCTTGTGGATCTCGATAGCGGCGATGTCGGCGGATTGATCGAATTGAACGACGATCCTCTCGATGGCTACGCAGATCCTTATGACGATGACGAAGAATACGACGATTAAGCGAAGTTTCGCACAAATATAAACTTGGCTTTCGTACAAGCATAAACTTGGCTTTCGCACAAGTAAGCAGAAAGCCTTCCAACGGTCGGCAATATGCCCAAAGACCAAAAGGAAAAAAGGCCCATGACCCAGAAGATTACCCAAGCCCACAGCGGCAACCGCATCAAGAACCGCAGCCCTCAAAGTCCCCGTGGTGTTGCGATGGTGGAAGACATCATCCTCCGCGACACTCCCCTCTACCAAGACAAAGGCGAGACCGAGGTGGGTACGGGCCTTGTCTTATTCAAAAACCAAGATCGCATTGGCGAATCCAAGCAGTTTCTCTGCAATCTCGAAGAAGCTGGCAAAGTCCCTTCGGGTCACGACTTGGAAGTGCGCGAACTCTCGTGTTATCTGAACTTCCGCGACGACTTCCCTCTCGTCGATGACGTACCTACCCCAACAGCAGGCAAAGCCACATCCGAAGAACTCTACGATCTCGTGATGAACTGCGGTTACATCAAGATCACGAAAGCGGGCAAGTTGACGGTCGCCGAGATCCCCATGCGTCTGATCCCTCAAATCAACGGCGTGATCGGCTCGGCGGGTGCTGCGGGTGAAGCGAAGTACACCAACGGTCGCGGCAAACTCAAGCTCAAAGAACCCATCGAACTCAAAGCGGGCGAGACTTTCGAGGTCGTTTTCAAATTCTTCGACGAAGACAATGGTGCGGGATACACCCCCAGCACCCGCTTCGATGCGGCGGATGAAGTCGTGAAAAACTTCAGCTTCCACATGCACTGTGTCCGTGTTGCTGAGCCTGTGATCGGCTGATCCCATCTCGACGTGAATAACCGCGAGGGGCAGGGAGCCTGTATCTCTGGCCCTCATCCTGCCTTCTGCTCGTCCCGCCCCCTCGCTCATACATCGAAAAATCCCGTCCTTCGGGCCATAGGAAAAAGAGATGAGCGATCAAAAAATCACCCTCCAAGAATTGCGTCAAATGCAACGCGAACTGGCTGAATTGAAAAAGTCAGTGTCCCAAGAAAGACCCGCCCACCAAGTGATCTCCATCGGTCGATTGGGGCGCGAGTTGTTTCCGAGACACTTCGTGCGCGAGTCGACTCTGTCAGCCACACTCAAGGCGGGCAAAGAAAACGAATTCTTTGGGGACACAGAAGCCGAAGTCAGCGCAGAGATCGACATCCCATCCAACGAACACTTGTTTCTGTGGGGGGTTGGATTTGGCCAATGGAAAAGTGCTGAAGATCCGAACGTCGGGCTGCGAAATACATGGCTTCCGTTGAGCGGCGAGGATGTCTCGCTGTATCCGCACACCACGCCCGAAACGGAGATCGATTGGCGCTATACAGGCCGCGATTTTGAATGGGCAATGTCGGAAAATGCGGGTAAAGCAAACCTTCAAAACAGTTGGAGGCCAAGCTCCGATGTCAAGGGGCCATACGGCTACATTTTGGCCGAAGAGATGTTTTTGAAATCCGGTACGAAATTCGTTGTGAAGGCCCGCCCGCTGGGTTCGATCAATATGTGGCTTCCCGATGGAACGCAGCAAAACTACACGCTCAATGTGTATCTGCGCTGCTACGAGATGGTCAAACCACTCAACAAGCGGGGGGTTTGAGATGTCGTGCTGCAAAAGTTGCGAACAAGGCTTGCCCTGCGAAGGCAACGAACCAACGTACCAAACAAACCCCTGTGAGCCATGCAGCCGAAGATATCGCGAGAACCCCGCCCCCGCGTGGCTTGGGTGGACGTTTGGAGTGTTTGCTGCAACGGCACTTTTTGGCGGAACAGCCGCCGCAGTGATCGCCCATCAACGGAAGCAAGCAGCCCTCGCTCTCCAGCAGCAAACGTCGGCCCTTCCGCCGCCTCCGCCTGATCCGAAAAAGTCTCTTGCTCCATCCGTGACACAGCGAGAGAAACTGCTACGTCAAGGCATCCAAACCCTCACGCCATCCGCACAAAAGAGTGTGTCTCTCGGCGCGCATCTCTCAAAAACAAGCGTCACTTTGCTTGGTGGCGCGAATCCGTTTGTGATCACGCTCTCGCAAGCAGAAGCCAGCGCCCGAAGCGTGTTGGATGCGCTCAAAAAAGACGGAGCGCCGCTCTCGGATATGCGGACGAAAACGATCTACATCCACACATGGCAAGACGTGGAGGAGCTGGCAGCGATGATGCAGACCTTGTTGCTCCACACACTCAAGCCCACGAAAGAAGGGGCTGAGATGGCCCAACACCTCCGCTCTTTCTTCCTTCGTAACCGTTGGACAGTGCAGACATCGAGCGAAGTACACCAAGATCAGAAGCTCGTGTTGGATTACTTGACCCCACGAGATGGGCGCCAAGTAATCGACGCTGCTATACGGGTGCGCGAACAAGCATGGGCGGGGGAAGTGGAATCGAGCAACGATTATATCCCCCAAACGCTCGACTATATCCGCCATCTCGGTTGTATCCCCAAGTGGCTTCCTCCGCTAAGTGACGCCAACCGCGAAAAAGTACCTCATGTTTTGAGCGATGGACTCTTGCTGATCTTCGAACATGCCTTGATCAAGACCGGTAACTTTCTCGCTGTGATGATGGCCAACCCCAAGGCGATCCCCGGACTCGAAGCCAAGCTGTTGAGCGTGGCTGCTCCGTTGTTGATCGCAGGGGCCAAGGTCGGTGTCGCTGCGGTGATCGGTGGGGCCGCTGCTGCTTCCTCTGCGGTTCCTGTCGCGGGGTGGATTACGGCTGCTGTAGGGGCAGTCGCTGCGGGTGTTGCCGCACTTGTTGAGTTAATCGGATCTTTCAACAAGCGAGAAGAGGCCAACCTTGCTTGGCAGCAAACTCTTCAGAATGCGGCGGAAGACTTGTGGACAAAAGGCTTGAGTCGTCGGCCCTTGCGAGAATCTTTGTTGGGCTATCAGCTTGGTTTGATCTCGGAGGATCCGAGCTACAAAGAAGGTGACTCTCGCACAAGAGCACCGTGGCTTCGCAACTTCTGCCTCGTGCGTGGTGAGCCTTGGGGATCTCCGTGCGCAGAGCGCATCTTTCCGCAGATACCGTTGCTGGTGCGCCAAATCAAGCAAGGTGCAGTGGTGCAGTTTGGCATCGGTCGAGACGCCATCCGCACCGTGAACACTGCGCGTGCTTGGATGGCCCCGAACAAGCGCCTGATCATGGGTTGGCAACTTCACGATATCGAGTTCGAGAAACTGCCCAACAACCTCGGATTTTTGGGGGTGGTGTGATGTGCCATGAGATGCCCGAAGGTGCGACGCCCTTCATTCATTCGACGATCTGGAGTTCGGGCGATCCTGCCGATCTTCCTGAGGAAGTGAAGCCCAAGAGCTTGTCGCGGTTTTCCGTGAACAAAAGGATCTATCATATCACGGTGTATGGTTGCGTTGTGTACGCGATGGAGCCGACATCTTGGGGCGAGATGGCACTTGTGGAACAACCACCCTTGCGCTTCTTGGGTCGCCATCAATGGAAGCTCGTCGGCACAAAGGTAAGCGCAGAAACAGACGGATTGAAAGAGGCGATAGACAACTTTCCATCCTCTCCCGATGCACCGAAGAAATGGGAAGGGTTGATGGAGTTCCGCGTCTTTTCGGTCGCTGAGGGGTATCCCGCGCTGATCGCCGCAGAGAACGAGGTCTACATTAAGGTCGAGTACGGGAAGTATCTCGGTGTGGTGTCTCCTCCACCCACTCCATACAATCGGCTTTTTTACAAGACGGTCTTGGCGGGGTACTGGCTGCCAAGGGGAGTCTCGTAAGGGCCGCTCTTATCCTCTGGCAAAAGTATGCGTTCCAGCGAGATGCCCCCCTTTGTGGGCAGATATCGCCTGCTTTTTCCTCTTCTTCGAAAGGATTGTTGAAACATGAGTACAACACAACAAAACAAAGAGACCGAACCCACAGGACAACCCATGCCTTGTGTGGAGTCTCGCGCTCCTTTCACCTCTTTCCATGTCCTTTGGGCGCTTTTGCTAGCCAACATCGGAAAAGTATTGATCTTGGGGATTCCAGCCGTTGGGACGGCCACTTTTGGCGCGTTCTGGCTGTTTTCCCGCGCTTCGATCTCAGACGTTCAAAAACTCCAAGAACGCACCGACAAAGAGATGAACGCTCTACGCGAACAAACCAACAAGACGCTCCAAGAGCATCGAGATCGCACGGATAGCGCCATCAAACGCACGAACAAGGCGATCCAAGAGCTGCGTGTGGCGTTGCGCGACCTGCGTATCAACATCCGCAAGGACATTAGCGAGTTGTTGAAAGAAGCCCTTGATCCTCTCAGAGAGCGGATACGCCGAAACGAACAGACGCTCGACGCTTACCGCAAAAAGGAATGAGCGATGCAAGGCCCAAGATACGAAGAACAAGTCGTCCCCTCCGCAAGATCGGCGTTGATGGTCGTGCGGGGGGAGCCTTGGGGATGGGCTTATGCGGCGAGAGATCTGACGCTACGGGCCTCTGTGATCGGCGTGGGGTTATGGCTGGCTGGGGAGCGTGAACCCGCCCCGCTCGCAAAGAAGGCGCTCGCGGGGTCTGCTGCTATCGAGGTGGTTGTGTTGGCGCTCGCTGCGAGAAAGGAGGCTGCGCGAAATGGTTGAAATCGACGCTGCAAGGAGGCTTTACGAGGTTTGGTCGCGCAAGAAGTCCCATCGCACCAAGAAAGTACGCTTTGCTTGGCCTGCACCGATGGTCTTGTTTGGGTTAGCCACCAAGATCACCTACCGTTCGGACAAATGGAATCTCGATGGTGTGGAGGAAAAGTACATCCACACCTTCAAACATCCCCAAACGCGAATCCTTGTAAACCCTCCACAAGATCACTCCAAAGAAGCTGTCCGATTGCGAAAAGTGCCTATCTTTGGCGGTATGTCGTCTCCCAAGCAGAATTCCTCATTCACTTGGTTGGCTCACTGCATGCACCTTGAATATCGGGAAACACCCAACGGGCCGCTCAAATACTGGCAGTTTCCCGTGGATGAACAACCCATGCTTGCCGTCGATCCTGACCGTCAAAACGAGCTACTTTTGGTATGGCACAACGAACCTTGTTGGGTCGTGACCTCACCCATCTTGCGTGTGACCGCACGCGGCATCCTCTACTAGCCTTCCGACTTTCTTCTAAAATTCCGAACAAAATCCATCTCTCAAACG
>JAKLKB010000097.1 GCA_023150835.1 Myxococcota bacterium
CACGCTGTATGCACGACGCGCAGACGCTGCCCGTTCCAACTTCCCCCCGTTCACGGGGGGATTGAGGGGGGGCGACAAAAGAAACGGCGATCAGGCTAGACTATCCGGTGTTTCCACCTTAACAAGGCGCGTATGGGGGCAGACCCCTGTGTCTGCCCGATCATAGGGCGTCTACGTACTCTGCTTTGCTGTGTACATCACTCGGATATCGTATTATGTTTCAGCCCGATAAATCAAGATAAATTCTCCGATGATGATCTCATCGCCGTCTTGGAGTGTTGTGGGGGCGGTGATCTGTTTTCCGTTGATGAAGATCCCGCCGCTTGATTTGAGATCAACGATCATAAAACCGTTGCGGGAGGGGGCGATCTTTGCGTGTCGTTTGCTGATCATCGCGCTGGGGAGGTGGATGGCGTTGTTGGCCGCCCGTCCGATGGTGAGGTCTTCGTCGAAGGTGTGGACGTTCAAGAGGTTGCGGTGGGTGTCATAGATCTCCATGCGTCCCTTGGCTCCCCCGTCCAAGCGAAACGCCTTCATCATGCTTTTTTGAGCGATGTTTGTACCCGCAGAGGTGACATTGGCGGTGTAAGTGGTCTGGCTGGGCATCTGCATCTCAGCGGCAGCTTGTTTGCGGAATTCTTGATACCACCCTTGTTCGGGGCGTTGTTCGTAGATCTGCTTTTCGTCCACCAACTGCTCATACCAGTTGCGGATATCGCTTTTTTCATCGGCCCAATCGGGGGAGGTTTTGAGGCGCTCGATCAACGGGGTAAGAGAGGCTGCTGCCGCCAAAAAGTCTCCGCGTGCGGCGATGGCTTGGGCATCTTTCCAACCTTGCGCAGCTTCGAGCAAAAGCAGTTGGCGAGAGATCTCGGGGTGCATGGTGCCGGTGGCTTGGGCATGAACGGGCAGGGTGAGTTCGATCTCGTGGACGGTGGGTTCTTTGGCTTCGGGGAGCCAATACTCGATGCGCAAAGTGGCCAAGGGGCGGGATTCTTGAGGATCTTTGGTGTCGACTTCAAGATCGGCCAGCAGTTCGATCGTTCGTCCTGCCACCAAGTCAGACAGCGATACTTCGAGACCTTTGGAGCCAAAGCGTTGATCGTTGTCGCCGCGCACGCGAAGAACGGTGCATCCATCGTGCGGCTTTAAGAACAAGCGGGCTTGGCGGGCGACCACGCTAAACAACGCGCCAAGTTCGAGCGCAAAGGCAGCGGGGGCGCTATCTGCGCTTTCGATGTAGGTGTATCCGCCTCCGCCAGCTTGTGCGATATCTTGTAAGATTTGTTCTTGGTGGTGGGAGCCAAAGCCAAAGGTACTCACGACCGCGTTTTTGCGTTGATCGCGGACGAGGCGAGTCAGCGCTTGCGAAGAGGACGGTCCGACGTTGGGTTGGCCGTCGGTGAGCAAGAGGACGCGGCGTGGCATATCGCCCGATAGTGCGGCTTGCAGTTGTAGTGTTTTTTCCAAACCTTCGTACATGGCGGTGCTTCCGTCGGCTCGGATGGTTTGCAGGGCGATACTGAGCCGACTTCGGGCTTGGCTGTGAAAGGTTTGCGGTTCGAGCCAAACGTGGGCGCTGTTAGAAAAACTGATAAGGCAGGCATGGTCATCTTCGCGTAGGTGATCGGAGACAAGGCTGATGGATTGAAGGACTAGCTTGATTGGATCACCGTTCATCGAGCCTGAGTTATCGATGCAGATGGCGACGAGCGCAGGGGAGCGCTTTTGGGGGGCGTGTTCGGAAACGCGGATACGCAAGAGAAGGGGCAGGGCGGTGTGTTTGTGCGGGGCGAGTGCCTCGTAGGCGGGGATCGCTTCCAAGCGGACGGGGGGAACGGCAGCAAGGCCGCTCGGGGTGGGGATCTTGTCGAGTGTTTGGGCGTGTTCGGCTGTAGAATGGGGAGGCGAAGATGGCGGAGGTATTGGATTGGGCATGATCAAGCGCTCCTTGGTTTGTAGGCCTTTTGGTACGATCGAGGCCATCCGTTTGGGGGTGAGTCTTTGTGTGGGGGTGGATGGTTGCGTTTCTTGCGCGTCGTGTGATGATGGGCTGTTTTTGCTACGGCGTCAACACGCTGTTGTGGCTGCGTGGATCGGCTTTGGGAAGAGGGCGATCGATGCTTGATTTTTCGTGTATGCCAACGCATCCTGCTTTTCGTTCTGTTCTGCGCTGTTGAAGACCGCGCACATACGGTTGTCGCGCTTTTGTGGACGGACACGTGAGAGAAAAGTCACAAAGAAAACCGAAACCATCAAGGCGTTATTTTTTTACGGCTGGATGAAAGATCGAAGAACAAGATAGCTGTTCTTTCTTCTTTCCTTGAGAATTATCTCTATCAGATGGAAACAAATTTCGTTGTCGTAACTGATTTGAAAAAGGTCTATTTGTTCCGTCGGTATGGGGTTAAGGGGGGCGGGACTTTTGAAGAAGAAGTGTGTTGAGGTCTGCTTCACTTGCGCTGATTCGAGAGAGAGAGGACGTCTGCGCAAGAGTCCGATCAGGAAAAGGACAAATAACCCAATCCATGAAGAGAAGGAGTCTTGGCTTTGACAGCCGCAGCCTTTGGGGCGTATATCGTCGTCGATGGGGGCGTTGGAGTCGGTTGGGGTGGGGGATTCCTTGGCGGGTTGTTCGGTCGGTGTGATCTCGGGGGGTGCAGCGTCCTTTGCGTCGGTCGTGGTTTCTTCGGGGAGTGTAGCTTCTTGGTTCGTTTCGGGGGCGGACTCTTGGGACGATTCGGAAGAAGGAGCGACACAGCGGCCTTGAACGCATAGCAACGGGGCAGTGCATTCTCGATCGTTCAGGCAAGGAGGGCGCGAGATACATCGTCCTGCTTGGCAGATCGGGGTGGGTTCTGCACAGTCTGCATCTTTTTGGCACGTAGGACTACGCGGGATGCGACAGATCTTTCCGCGTGTGCTGTCTTCGCAAAGGTAAGCGGGAGGGCAAGGAGAGGCATCGCTGCATGGTGTGCTACAGTAGCGCTGTCCTTGGCTGTCTGTGGGCGCACAAAGCTGGCTGGTACAGTCGATATCTTGGGTGCAAGGTTGCCCAAAACCAAGCCCCGTACGGCTCTGACAGCGGCCTTGTGTGCAGACTTCGTTGGGAGGGCATTCGTTGTCTTGTGTGCAGGGGGCGGGCTCGATGCAACGTCCTTGAAGGCAACGTGATGGAGCCGAACAGTCCGCATCTTTGGTGCAAGGGATCTCTTTTTGGAAGCAGGAGCGTTGGAAGCAAAACTGGTTTGCGTTGCAGTCGGAGTCGCCATCGCAAGCGCAAAACTGCGTGCCGAGGGTGGTTCGAAGGCACTTTCCACCGTCGGGGCACCCGCCGTTTTGGCAGAGTGCTAGGCAATAGGCCGGTTGGCCGGACTTGTTGACGCAGACCATCTGATCATCGCAGAACTGCCCGCCTGCACTGGCTCCACAAACCGAGCCGCGTTCGCCGATCTGGACGAATTGGATGCAGCGTCCTTGATCGCAGCGGGCGTTGGCTTCGCAATCGCTGTTTTGGGTGCAACTGGGGTTGCGGGGGACGCACTTTCCTGTGGAAGTGTCGCAACGCTCGGTAGATGGGCAGTTTGCGTCGGATGTGCAGGGCGGTGGGGTATTGGGGACGCAGACACCTGTGGAGGTGTTGCAACGCTCGGTAGATGGGCAGTTTGCATCGGAAGTGCAGGGCGGTTGCAGGGTGACGCACTGACCTTGGCGGCAGACTTGGTTGTTGGTGCAGTCGGTATCTTGGCGACAAACGACGCAGGAGCCGTTGACACAGCGCAGGTTGTTGGTGCAGTCGGTGTCTTGGGCGCAGGCATTGGGACGGGGGATGCAGCGATGGTTGAGGCAAAAGTCGCTGGTGGGGCAGTCGCTGTGTTCGTTGCAGCCGCAGTATCCGCCTCCTTGTTGGAGGGCGATACATTTTCCTTTGGTGCAAGCGTTGTTGTTGCAAGGTTCCTGACAAAAAGATCCGCGTGTTCCTTTGGCGCACAACAAGCCGCTTTGGCAGGTCGCACCGCTGGCGTCACTCCCACACAATAGGCCGAGTGTTCCTTGGGGCATGGGAGTGGCGGGATAAATAAAACAAACGCCTTGGATATCGTCTGCGTGAAGAAAGCGGCGTTGGCTTGGGCCGGTGCTTGTGGTTCCGTACATGGTGGCGCTGGAAGTGCCGCTGTGTCCGAGTCCAAGGAAGTGGCCGATCTCGTGCGTGGCTGTGCCGCGCAGATCAAGCTGGTTGCTGTTTGGATTGACGGAAAACGGCTTGGTGCGGCGAAAGACGATATCTGCGTCGGTAAAGCCTGTGGAGCCACCCCATAGGGTGTAGGTGATGGCGGTGGTTGCGCTGCCTGCGCTGAGATAATCAAAGAGCAGGACATTTTTGCGATCGCTGCTATGAAGGGTGGTGGTTCGGCCCATGTATCGGGCGCGAAAGCGTGTACAGGGCTGTTGTGTCCATTGCCACATCGAGGCTTGAAATTCGCGCTCGGCGTCCGCTTCGCTGACATCGGTAAATCCGTTGGGGTTAAAGTACCAAGGCACAGGAAGACTGGTATCGCTCCACCCTTTGATCTGGCTTCCTGAATTGTTGACGTTGTAGGCCGAAGCGGGCAGGCTGAACACCCAAACGAAGGCAAAGGCAAAAGGAAAGATCGATGTCGGAGAGACGTGAAAAAGATGTTTAGCCATGACTGGTGTCTTGTAGCCTTTTCAGGTTGTTTTGGATGGTCTTGTTTTCGGGGTCATGCCGTAAGGCTTCTTCCCAAAGTTGTTTGGCTTTTTCGCGTTGCCCGCTGCGGAGTGCTTCAAAACCTTGTTCGACCAATCGTGCGGCCCGGCTTGGTGTCGGAGAAGAAGGAGGTGGAGTGGAGGAAGAAGGCGGCGGCGGTGTTGGAGAAGAAGAAGGTGGAGGGACAGAGACTTGCGTGGAGCGTTTTTTGGATGCTTTTTCATCGCGATCTGTACCAAAAGAGGAAAACAGAGCAAAAGCACCGCTGCGGCTGGGAGGGGGCGTTTTGGCGGAAAAGATATCGTGCGGGGTGGCGGGGGGTCTTTTGGAGCCGCCTGTGATCGGGGTAATGGTGGTGTCGTTGTTGGCTTCTTGAAGCTTGGGGATGGGGGTGTAAGCCGAAGGCTTTCGGGAGAAGGTGGGGTTGGAAGAAGACGATGTGGTGCGAGGGGGTGGAGTGGTTTGTGGGGCTTGTGTTGCGTTGGGCAGCGGGGTGGCTTGTGGGGCTTGTTTGACGAAAGGCGTGCTGGTCGAGAAATGGGGGGGGGGCTGAAGCATCTCGTCTTGAAAATGGGAACGCATGGAGGCGTGTTCTTTGGGGGAAAGTTGATCGTGGATCTCGGATAACACTTCGAAGATGCGCCCGCTTTTTGGGGCAGGAGAAGGGATTTGTTCGAGTTGAAAAGCATGGTGGAGAGCTTGCCAAAAAGCAGCGACAGAAGGGAAGCGATCTTCGGGTTTTTTGGCAAGTGCGCGTTGGTAAACTTCTTCGAGAGCAGTTGAGTAAAGAAGATGTGGGGCGAGTTTTTTGAGCGGTGGTGGGGGTTCTTGGATGTGTTTTAAGAGGATGCTTGGCATACCTCCTTGAAAGGGAGTTCTTCCTGTGAGGGTTTCCGCAAGCAAGATCCCGAGGCTGTAAATATCCGAGCGGGTATCGACGATCTCGTGCTGGCCGTAGGCTTGTTCTGGAGACATATAAAGAAAACTACCGAGCATCTGGCCGACAACGGTCAACTTGTGCTCGTCTTGGTTTTGGTTAGAAGAAGAAGAGATGCCAAAGTCCATTAGGCGGAGGTGAAACTGGTTGGATTTTCGGCTGAGGAAAAGATTGGAAGGTTTGAGATCGCGATGGATCACGCCGTGTTGATGGACGATATGGAGTGCAGAGCAAAGTTG
This sequence comes from Myxococcota bacterium, assembly GCA_023150835.1. GTDB lineage: Bacteria > Myxococcota_C > UBA6777 > UBA6777 > UBA6777 > JAKLKB01. The sequence goes on from JAKLKB010000097.1 coordinate 5,906, forward strand.
ATGAAAGAAGGTGTAGGTTTCAAATGCAGACAGGGGGCCTCGTCGCAAGACGACATCAAGGGTGCAACCAAACAACCATTCCATCATCAAGCACCACCCGATCCCGGGATGATGCTGGCAGTCGACAATTTGTACGATGTTCGGATGCGAAAGAAGCCCAAGCAGGCGGGCTTCGCGCAGAAAACGCTGTTCGATATCTTCGCGGTTGGCGACGCTTGGGCGCAATTGCTTGAGCGCAAAATATCGCTCAAGGATCGTGTGCTCGACTTTGTAGACGGCCCCAAAAGCCCCGCCTCCGATCCGCCCGAGTATCCGATAAGAACCGATCTGCTCGTTGGGTTCAAGAAGGCGAGTCTCGGGTAAACTCTCTTCTTCGTGTTCGTTGTAAGACATCGGTGAACATCCTCCATAACAAGATCGAGGGTCGGATTGGTTTGGCGCTCTTGTGGGGAAGAGAACGGCCTAGGGTACAACGCTCTTTGTCTTCTGCCAAGCCTGCTTTGCTCAAAATCAACGATCGCTGGGTGAAAAAAGGGCTTGTTGGGGGAGGCGATGGCCCAGTCTATTTCGTTTCGATGGAGTGGCGTGGTGGAGGGCGATGGGGTGCAACATGACGGATCTGCGGGGGCTTCTGTGTTTCTTGGATCGGGTGGTGTCTTTGCGTGGAGTGGCGGTGCGCTTTGTCTGTTTTTGGGGGCATGGGCTGTGCGGGGGTGAGGTGGCGTTGAAGAGCCTCAACGAGATCAGACAACAGTCGAGGTTGTGTGTGTAAATGAGGGAGCGGCGTCCATTGTCCTTGCGCATTGCGTGCAAGACGCGTGGGCAGATCGTGTTGTTGGAAAAGCTGATATTGTCGGTGTATCGGAGACCATCGCATCTTCCATAAACCGTAGGCCATGCCTGTGAGGTAGTAATGAGTGGGCTGGGGTTGCCAAGGAAGCGGGCGAGCCGCCTCAAGGTACACCAACACTTCTTCCCCTACAGCGATCTGACCTGCACCCGCAACGTGTGCTATTTGTGCGCCGATTCGACCGCCCAAACAACGCACCGTAAGGGTGTTTGTCAAGAGCTTTCCCTTGAAGATTCGGCGGATGCTCAAGGTGCTATCGGTGACGATGTATTGTCGCGGCCCGATCTTTCGGGCGATCTGAGACTGTACACGCCCCCAAACGATCAGCGCCGAACGTTCGACTTGTTCTCGTTCGCTGTAGGCGATTACCTGCGTTGCCTCGACGGGTGGTGCTTGTGTGAAAACAAAAAGACAAATTCCTGTGAACAAGAGGGTTCGTGCGAAAAGCGATGTATAAAATCTCATCAATTCGCCCTTTTACGGGTGGAGAGAGCAGAGAGAAGGACACTTTGGGGTTAGGGGGTGGAGGTTTTCAGCAACATCTCGACTTCGTTGGCTGTTTGATCGAAGAGTGCTTCGAGAGCGGGGTGAGTTCCACGCAAGGCAGCGACGACATCGCGGGACCATTGAAGGTATTCGAGTTTGCGTTGTAGGGGCCAGTCAGGCGGAGAATAACCGACATCGTGGAGGTTGTTGATCTTGTCTGCGAGTTTGATCAGTTTTGCACCAAGGGAAAGGGTGGGGCCGTGTTCGATCTGGAGCCGCTTGCGCTCGGCTTTGGGAAGGCTTTTGTCGTCGGTGACTTCTTGAACGAGGTGACAGACATTTTCGCCAAAGTGAGCGTTGATCTCTTCGGGCATGGTGTTGGTGTCTTCGAGCGTGTCGTGGAGGACGGCAGCGATCAAGACATCTCGATCGCGGATCTCCCCGACCTTCCAAAGGATATCGAGTACATGGATCAGGTGGTTGATGTAGGGGCTTTGGGGTTGATCTTTGCGTCGCTGATCGCGGTGGCGTAGGGCTGCAAAGTGCAGCGCGCCGATCATGGAGTGGAAGATCTCTTCGGGGAGCATGAGGGAGTCCTTTCTGTGCATCGTCGCGTGGTTTGTTGTCTGTGGGGGCGGCCTCTGGCCCTAGGCTTTTGTTTATGGCATATTGCGCTGTAGGCCGCAAGAGCAAGTATCCGAGCAGCCCCCCCACTTCGGTGCAGACGCCGAGGTTGAGACCTTGTTGCAGACTGGTAAGGTCTACGGCTCACATCGTCTTGTGACGGCCTGCCCATCAAACGGAACAACACGGAGGGACGGAGCGCAAAGGCACCGATGGATTCAGCGACTTTGGAGTAACGTGAGTATGTGTCGTGTAGGTTTTTTGTGTGCATTGTTTTTGTGTGCTTTTTGTGCAGGTGGGGGGAGTTTTTCGCTGGCATGGGCAGAAGACGACGCAGCCCATTCGTATTTTCAAGGGCTGCGCTATCTCAAGCAAAAACAATGGAAAGAAGCCGATATCGCGCTTGCGCAAACCTTTTCTTTGCTTGAAAAGAAGCAAGCCCCCAAAGGTCGGCCTGCGGATCTTTTAACGTTGGGGCGCTGCGATGTCTTGTTCTTGCGCGCACAAGCCGCCGAAGGCGAAAAGGACGCGCAGAAGATGTGTCGTATGCTGAGCGAAGCACAACAACGCCTTCGCACCGTCCCTGCGGAATGGACCGCGTGGTCTGTGAATCCCGTGTTGCCTTCGCGGATGGAGCAAGCCCGTCTCATGTTTCAGCGCTGTGTTACGATCGAAACCACGATCTCTTTTCGGCTCGATCCGCCTCTTGCAAAGGCGGAAGCATGGCTATCTCCTAAGATCGGCTCTCCCCCTCGTTGGACCCCGATTCTTGGGCCGCTTTCCTTGTTGCAAGATCACGTCAAATTACGCGCAACCTCCGAAGGATACGAACCCTTTGAAAAAGTGTTGCCGATCCGCCGTTGGCATCCACAACAATTCACTATCCATCTCAAGGCGTTACCCAATCCGACAACGCGACCGAACCTGCGTGTTGCGTTGGTTCGTCGGCCCCCGCCCCCTCCCAAAGAGGCGATCCCTGTGACGTGGATCGTCGGCGGTGTTGCGATCGGGGTGGTGCTGGTGGCTGGAGCCGTTGCGGGTGGCATCCTCTTGGCTCGGGTGCTTCAGGAGGATCAATCGAAGAAAACCAATGTAAAGATCGAACATTCTGCTTTTTAAGCAAAGCTCTCTCCTGTTTTTAAGAGATGACGCCCGTCTGATGCGAAACAAAGGAAGGCAAACACGATGACGCAACAGCTTGATCGGTGGAAAAGGCAGAAGAAAAATGGCCTGTTTTTCTTCTGGTGGCTTGTGTGTGTGTCTTTGATGGGTGGGGGGATGGCTTGTGTTGACCCACAAAAAGAAGCGAAAAAGCTGACTCTCCGTTTGATCTACTCAAAGAGCCACCTTCCAAGCGGCCAAAACGAACTGGGCGGCGTTGTCATCTCAAAGATATCGCTTTCGGATGGAAAACAAGAAGAAACAAAACTGACTCAAGGCATCAACGAGAACGTCAACTGTTCAGAGAATCACTCTCGTGGTGAAGCGATAAAGTATGTATTGCTTGCACAAAAAAAAGATGAGAGTGGTCACCTGCTTTTGGAGGGGGCAGTTCCTTTTTCAAAAGAGCTTTGCGAGTCCGGCACCGTCAAGATCGTGATGATGGTGCCCGAGCGTGTGGGCGAACTGGTGGTGGAAAACAATACGGGAACATCACAAAGCCCGATATTTGGGCCTGCTTCGGTCGGAGGCGTCTTGGGCCATGCTGGTGCGGCGTTTGGGGATGGTCGGGTCTTGGTCTCGGGAGGGATATCGGCTTTTTCGGGTGAGTTGAAGGTGCCGCCGTCTTTGTTGCGTCCACAAACACGTGGGGAGTACGGAGGGAGCTTTGCGGAGAAGGGGTGGGTGTATGATCCCGAAGCCGCGACCTTGCGTCCCGTGAGCGAAGCAACAGAGATCAAGGGAGCATTTGGGCGCGCCTTTCATTCGCTTACAGCGCAGGCCAACAAGGGATGGATGGTCGGGGGCTGGTCTTCTTCGACAGGATGGGCTTCTGTGCTTTCGTTGACGCTGCCTCCTGTCTCCTCAACAACGATCCATGATCTCGGAGAGATGGCGATATCGGGGCGTTTGGAGCAGCCGTCAGCGCAGGCCGCAGGGCATTTGATCGTTGAAGGCAACGGCACGCTGGTGGCGTCGAAAGATCTCGCGCTGATCGGTGGGCAGAGTCCAGAAGGCCCAACAAACCTGCCCGATCCATCGCTACCTCCTTGTTTGGCGGGAGAAGAACAGATCTTCTTGACAATGCACGCATCAGCTATCCTTGAAAGCAGCCAAGAGGTCGTTGTTTCGGGTGGCGTGTGGAGCCGTCGTGACGGAAGTCTCTTGCCTCCGCGTTTTTCGAACATGATCTGGCGTGCGCCGTTTTCGCATCTTCAGGGTCAAACTCTTTTTTGCGCAACAACTCCTACGGCAGGAGATATCACGATCCGTGCGATCTTGAAGGACGGTAAGTATTTGTCGCTGGTACGCGGTGAGCTTCCCGAACGGGCGGGATGGGCGGGCCATTCGATGACGGCGATTGGCGATAAGATCCTTGTGTATGGGGGATTTTCGTTGCCTTTGGATGGTTGGCCTTGGCCTGAGGGGTCTGCTCCCTTGCGAGGAGAGTTTTTCCGTAACCATTTGTTTGTTCGTCAACGCGCATATTGGTTAACTGTAGAAAGTGGAAGATGGGTGTGGTCGCCCATTAATTTACAGGAAGGAAACCCAGAAGCAGGAAGCAATTGTCTGATCTCGGATCTTGGCGCACGCGCAATGCACCAAGCGACGAGGCTTTTGGATGGTCGGATCTTGTTGTCAGGCGGGATCCGTTGCTTGCCTTCGGACACCACGACCCCGCCTGCTTTGCGTTGCGGGATGGAAGAGATGTTGCATCCGCGCTCGGTGCTGTTGTATACGCCAAGAGTCTTTGCGCAGAAGGCCATACTTCCGAGCCGATTGGTGTATCAATGCGTCGGGGGTGGAGGAACGCACAAAGACGAATCACAAGATCGACCGATACCGCGCCTTTTCCACACAGCGACACGATTGTCTTCTGGACAGATCTTGTTGTGGGGAGGGCTGACTTCGGGGGGGCCGACTTCGGGCTTGCGTGTCGCAGGGCGCGTGGAACTGTTTTCGCCTCGGCTGCGCTTTGGGGCGTGGGTGGACGAAGTGCCTTCTCCCGAAACGACCGATGGTGGCCCACAAGAGTCTCCCGAAGAAAACATCCGCCCCGACGGTGGACCTCCCGAAACGAGTGAACCACCGAGCCCAGAACCGCAACCCGAAACGATCGGGCCGGATGCAACGCCTCCCCCTCATACGCTGATGCGGCATCTCGCTGTGAACGGCTATCTCCAAGGTCTTCGCACGTTGATCGGAGACAAACAAGAAATCCACTTATTTTTCGCGCTACAAGGCACGATTACGCGATTGGATGGTTCGGTTTTGGAATCGGAAGACACTGGGACAGCTTGGAGTTTGATGCGGGTGCGCTTTCTCGCGGATTTTAACAACAAGCGATGGGTGGAATACGACCACGCTCGGGTGATCCCGCGCATCAAAGAGGCTTCACAATGGGATGTGGTGCTTGATCCGCAACATTCTGACCGCGCCGTTTTGGCCATCCGTTGCTCGGATATCCTGAAAAAAGATATCCTGATCTCTCCAAAAAATCCGACTCTTCTACCGTTGTGCAAGGTGGGCGGGGCGGTGGCCGAAGGACTCGCTGTCTTGCGTCTTGGCCTCGTGAAAGATGTGGATGGAGAATATTATCCATACTCACCTTTGTCTTCTTTTCTTGTGAGAGGAAATCTGGAGTTGCGTCGTCTTCGTGTGCGCGGAACGGGGCACGCCGATCTGGTTTTGATCGGAAAAGGGGGGGGACCGATTTCTCTTGATGTACTCGGCTCCACGCAAAGCGTCTCCCTACCGACGGGTTCGTCCTATGCTTTGGTGCTACGATTCGGTAGCGCCGATCCACCACCGCTGGAATCGTTTTCGCTCGCCTTTTTTCGCTCGTTGCCGAGCAGTGGGTTTGGAAACGTGGTGGACTATGTGTGGATGAGGGATGCGACCGATACGAGGTGCTTGTTGGCGTCTGTGAAAGGGGCGGGAGTCTTTGAGGCGATACGTTGGGATGTTTCTTCGCTTTCGGTTCCTTTTTCTTTGGGTAATTTTGAAGGAGTCTCGCAAGAAGGCGTCTTTGTCGCTTGTTATAACGGGGCTTTTGATGCTACGCGGACGTGGAAGATGGTCTTGCACGATGCGACGAGCGTTAAGCGGCCAAAGCAAATCTTGGCGCTACAAAAGGCAGGAGAAACAAGGCTGTATATGTCCTTTGACGAAGAGCTGAATTCGACGAGCAAGCCCCATGTGTTGGTGTTTACGGACAAAGCGCAGCTCCTCGATTCGTGGCAGTTGAAAGATGGCAAACAAACCGAGATGGTGCTTCTTTCCGACCCGAACGGAGCGGGAGAAGTGCCGCTTTATCTGGCACAGACTTCTTCGGGGCTGCCTTGGCACGAGATGTTTTCTAGCCCGTCATGGTTTGTTTATGCGCCAGAGTTTCCCGCAACGCCCCAAGGTTACGCTTTTCCGATGAAACGTCCGCTGCCGATCCCTCCGGGTTATTGGGGAGATTCTTTTGTAGATAGGGCTTCGCTGGCCTCTCATGGTGGGATGTTGGCGGTTGCGGGGCTTCTTTCTATGAGCGAGAGTTTCGAGGCGAGTGCTTCTGGTTTGCGTCCTGCACAGGTGGATGGTCCCGGGATCTTTTTGTGGACGCGGGAGATGCTTTCGAGCGCGTCTGCACCCCAGTGCCAACCCACTCAACTCGGTCCGATCGCGGCCTGCCGATGCGAAGAAGTCTGTCGTCATTGTTGTGGCCCGTTGGGGCTTTGTCGTCAGACAGGGGAGAGCACAAAGCTCGATCCGCTCCCCTTTTTCTGCGGAAATCCTGCGATAATCGGGAAAGTCTGTACGATCTGCGACAAGCAAACCGCCGATGGCTGTACAGCTTCGGGGTTGTGCTCTTGTGGTGGTAGGGCGGCTTGTTCACCGCAGCAACGATGCGAGGGGGCACTTGGAGCGAAGGTCTGCCGCGATTGTAAGCCTCGGTCAGTGACGATCTCTGTGAACGGAAGCGCAATCAGTGGCATCTTGTCCGTGAAGTCAGGCGAGGATCTGACGGTGAGCGTAAGCGGATATCCGCATCGTGTACCCGAAATAACCGCAGCTACGCATCAATCGTTGGTGGTCGGGATCTGGCGGGAAGGCTACGGGGTGGAGGCTTGGGGGTGTGCTTACCACAAAGAGATCAAGACGATGGATTGTTCGGAGACCTTGCCCGTGTCTTTTTCGACTTCGCTGAATCGAGGATCTCGCTCAACCGTCCCGCTGAAAGCGCCTCTTTGGCTCTCGTCTGGGGGCGCTCAATACACTGTTTTGGCGATCCCGATGGTGGGGAATTTCCCAAGTTGTCAAGATGCCATGAACGCGTTTGAGTCGATGCCGTCGAGCGAATTGATTCAGAAAGGGAGCATCGGAGGCTTAAATGTCGAGTCTTCGGCGTGTACAGGGACATCCGTTGCTGTGAGCAGCGCGTCACTAGCGGATGCGAACAAACAAGCTCTGACATGGCCCGCACGGGTGAAGGCAGGGGGCATTCTTCATGTCTCTCTTGCTGTGTTGACAGATTCTTCTCTGAAGGTTTGGTTCTCTTTTACTTTGACGGACGAATCGGGATATCCGAAGGATATCGTGTGTGTGGGGTTGGGTGCTGGAAACTATTGTTCGACAATCACCCCCAATCAGTCCGGTTTGGTCCCCTATCATTTTCCTTTAGGATTAAAGGCGGGCCGTTATTTTTTCCGTGTCGCCGAAAAAAGAACCGCGATCTGCGAGACGGCGGCGACAAAATTGTCGTTCCCTCGGTGGGCGACTTTTGGTGAAGTGATCCTCGAACCTTGACGCTCGTTTTTGAGGGAACGGGCCAAGGCCGAGATTTGGGGGGAACTGATACGATATCCGAGTGATGTGTACACGAAGGGCCGTACGTAAACGCCCTATTATTGGGCAGCCACGGGGGGCTGCCCCTACGTTTTTACGATCACGCGCCCTGCGGATTTCGTATGATGCCGATGTTTGGGGGGGAAATGAAAAAAGCCGCTTTCTTCACGAAAGCGGCTTTTTTTGTCGGCGTGGCAGGATTTGAACCTGCGACCTCTACTACCCCAAAGTAGAGCGCTACCAGGCTGCGCTACACGCCGAGGGGGAACGAAGAATTGAAGTCGGCGTGGCAGGATTTGAACCTGCGACCCCTTGCTCCCGAAGCAAGTGCGCTACCAGGCTGCGCTACACGCCGAAACCAAAGAACGCGGGAAAGAGTGGTCGGGGTGACAGGATTTGAACCTGCGACCCCCTGCTCCCAAAGCAGGTGCGCTACCAGGCTGCGCTACACCCCGAATGATGGAACCGAAAGAAACTTGTCGGCGTGGCAGGATTTGAACCTGCGACCTCTACTACCCCAAAGTAGAGCGCTACCAGGCTGCGCTACACGCCGAAACACAGAGCGATGTTTTAGTAGGCGATCTTGCGTTTGTCAAGCGGTCTTTTTGTACCCTCCATTAGATCGTTGATCCACAAAGGAAAGTTTTTTAGTTGACACGCACAGACACCGTCGTTCTAGGGTTTCTGTACGCCTTCTCTGTCGGTTAGGGACACCCGAAGGAGTTAGGAGCAAGGTCACTGTTGGCAGATGCCGCAACCAGGAGTCGAACCTGGACCTGTGGCTTCGGAGGCCACCGTGCACCATCCGGTACACCATTGCGGCGAAACAAGTGTTTTCGTTGGGTGGTTGTAGATCATGGCGAACAAAAAGTCCAGCATTATTTTTTGTGTGCTGTGTGGACCGACAGGGAGTCGAACCCTGATCTTCGGCGTGCAAAACCGAAATCCTTCCATTGAACGATCAGCCCAAGTGCATCCGACGGGACTCGAACCCGCGCACACTGATTTGAAAGACCAGCGGCTCAACCTATTCGCCTTCAGATGCGTTGTGTGGCGCGCACGGGCGCGTTTGTGCTGGAGACGGGATTCGAACCCGCAACCTCCTGAACCTCAGTCAGGTACCTCTACCGATTTGGGCTACTCCAGCGGTCGATTCAGAATCATCGAACAAGGGCTTGTGCTGTCGGTGGGATTCGAACCCACAACCTCCTGCTTTTGAAACAGGCTCCTCTGCCGATTGGGTCACGACAGCAAAAAAGAAACCAATCGACCTCTGCTATCAAAAAACGAGTCGGGTACAGTTTCGCCAAAAATCCGTGCTCGCGTCTTCTCAAGCGGAGCAGATGTTGGTTTAAAAACTCTGATCGTTCCGCCGATGGTCAAGGGAGCTGTGCTCCCTTGCGGGGTGTGGGGCAGCGTCCCACAAAAACCATCGAAATGTACCCATTTTATAAGAAAAGAAAACACGAGAAAAAAATACACAAGTGATGCGAACTGTGGGAGTCGAACCCACAACCCTCTGGTTCTAAGCCAGAGACCTCTACCGATTGGGCTAAGTTCGCGATTGCGGCGCGGGGGACTTGAACCCCCACAACAGGCATGGCGTACCTGTAGGCTACCTTTACCTCAGCGCCGCAGGTTGGGAGATCGAGGGGAATCGAACCCCCGTTTCAGGTTCCACAGACCCGCGTGTTGACCGTTACACCACGATCTCCGTCTTGACGAGTATTTCGAGGCCGACGGGAGTCGAACCCGCTAACACCTGATAGACAGTCAGGCAGCCCACCGTGAGCTTTCGACCCCAGAGAATGCGCAAAAAAAAACCGCCTGTGTGTTCACGCAGGCGGTGGTCGGACGTACGGTTCGTCGGACAGATCCTGCGGTCTATCGGGTGCTTTGGCCTCATCCAAGCGGGCAAGGGTCAGATCGCCTGCGAAGGAAAGATCGGCGAGGAGCAACGCAGCATGAAGTTCTTGCGCGGCATGAAGTTCTTGTGCGGCATGAAGTTCTTGTGCGGCATGAAGTTCTTGTGCATCGACGTGCGGTGGTGCTTGGGGGGCCAAGCCAGCGCCGTTTTGGATGTGTTGAGGCGCAAGCGGGTTGTGTTTGGGTTGTGCGTGTTCGGGTTGAGCTGTTAGGCCGAGCGATAGGCCGAGCGATAGGTCGAGCGACAAGCCGAGTGAAAAATGGGGCAAAGCAGCGGCCTCGCTTGGGATACGGATAGGCTGGATCTTGATGTGGACGGGGGGTTGGGGAGCGGTGCGGGGGAGCGATTGGAAGAATTTTTTGCGAGTCATGGTTCCCAGTCCTTTCATCGGGTGAGGGTGTTTGTGGTTTGTGGCTTGCTGACGTGTGAGAAAAAAGAAAGTTCAGATTGTTTTCTTTTTGTTTCGATCTTGGCTACGAAAGAGTCTTCGATGGAGTTCGTTTTTTTCTTTTGTTTTTTTTGAAGTATTTGGTTTTCGCTTGAAGCGTGGTTTGCGCTTACGGGGGTAGAAAAGAAAAGTTCGTGAGGAGGGAAAGTTTTTAGGGGATGGGTTGAGGGAAGCGTTGCGGGGAAGGGCATCTCGGGATATAAGGTGGGTTTGTGTGATCTGGGTTTTGGAGAGGATGAGGGATGGAGGATCGGATGCAGTTGTGGGAAGCGTTTTTGCGGGTGGTGAGCGCGGAGTTACAGCCGAAGATGCCGGCATGGTATGCGTCTTATCGGGGGGCGCAAGGGCGCGAAGATATCGAAGGGTTCTTGGTGTACATGGAGGCGGAAGGTCTGTTGACAAGGCCGATGGTGCAGTCGTTGCGGATCGCTTGGCAGGCCGCGTCATTTCAGTCCCGTGTTGCGGGAGGCTTGGAGGCTGGTGAGGACGATGAATTAGACGGCGCGACGATGATGGGGGCGGATTACGTTTCGCCGTTCGCGGCGTCGAAGCTCACAGAGGCATCGACGGTGGCTCCAAAGGTTGCGGTGCCTGATCCCAAGGCTGCGGTGGTGATGGCCAAAAATAGCGTATCTTCGGGGAGTTTGGCGAAGGTATCAAAAGCAGCAGAAAAGGAAGAAGATGAGGCTCCTGTGGAGGCTTTTTTGCCGACGTTGATGGCGCAACCCAAGGCGCAAGGGGCAAAAGCCCCATCCAAGGGGCAAAAGCCGGGGCGACGTGCGGTGCAGGAGGGCGAGTGGGTGTTGGAAGACCCACATCATCGGGTTGTGGAGTCGATCGGTGAAGGGGGGATGGGGTACGTTTTTAATGCGTGGGAAGACACGTTAGGACGAAACGTAGCGTTCAAGCAATTGAAGCCGACGTTGCGCCACGATCAAGAAGCGATGGGGCGATTTTTGCGAGAAGCGCGGGTGACTGCGCAGCTTTCGCACCCGAGTATCGTGCCTGTGTATCAGTTGGTGAAAGGGGTGGATGGCCTGCCTGCGTACACGATGAAGATCATCGAGGGCGATACCTTGGCGTCTTTGATCTTGTCAGCGCGCAAAGCGTACGAAAAAGGAGAGGAGATACCGGAGTCGTTGTCGTTGGAGCAGCGGCTGGAGCATTTTTTGAAGGTGTGCGATGCGATGGCTTATGCCCACAGCAAGGGGATCTTGCATCGCGATCTCAAGCCCGGGAACGTGATGATCGGGCCATTTGGGGAGGTGTATGTGGTGGATTGGGGGGTTGCGCGCTTGATGCAAGAAGCGCAAGACCAGATCTCGATCATGCCGTCGGATGGTGGGGAGTTTTCAACGCGGATCGGTCAATTGATCGGCACGCCCAACTATATGTCGCCCGAACAAGCGCGGGGAGCGATCGATCAGATGGATGGCCGCAGCGATCTGTTTGCGCTTGGGGCGATCCTGTTTGAGTTGGTGTTTTTGAAAAAAGCGTTCGAGGGCGATAACCTTGTGGTGGTCTTGAACAAGGTGAATACGGGAGATATCGCGCCGATGGTTCCGAACTATCCGAAGCAAGAAAAAATCCCGTCGGATCTGGTCGCGATCATCCGAAAAGCTTGTGCGTTGGAGATCAAAGATCGGTATGCGTCGGTGCAAGATCTCGCGGAGGACTTGCGGCACTTTTTGCGAAACGAGCCGATCAAAGCAGCGCCGTGGTCGGCGTTTCGGCGCATCGGTCGATTTTTGGCGCGTCGTCGGGCGGTGTTGTTTGCGTTGGTGGTGATCTTGGTGTTGCTGGGGGCAGGGAGCAACTTTTGGTATCTAAGCCGACAGCAAGAGGCCAAGCTGGAAGAACGCAAAGAACAAGCCGAGCTATTGCGCCGATTGACGGAGCTTTACCAGAGCGGGCTGAAGCTGGATCGCTTTTTTTACCAAGCCGAGCGGCTGTTGGGTCAGTTGGCGGCCTCTGCGCAGATCGCGTTGCTGCCGAGCGAAACGCAAAAGCCGCAGAAGTTTTATTTGAGCGAAGATTTTACGCCCAAAGATCTACAAAAATCGACGTTTTACCAAGACTCTGTTAGCCTCGAATGGCCTGTGATCAAGCTGGCTCCGAGCGCAAAACAGCGCTTTGATCGGGCCAAAAAAGATCGGCCATTTCAGGCTCTTTTGCAACGGCTGGTTTTGTTGCGTGGGGCCTTGTATGACACGGTGTTTCAAAGTGAAGAGATCTCGGTAGATGGGGCCAAAAAGCGAAGCCATGAGGTGATGTTGCGCAGCGGTTTTCCGATCTCGTCGTCTTTTGTGGCGACGCAGGAAGGGATCGAGTTGAGCTATCCGGGACGAAGCGGATATCCCGACGAGTACGATCCAAGAGAGCGGGACTGGTTCACGCAGGCTTCGGCGCGTCGGGGATTTTTGTGGAGCGATCCGTTTGTGAGCGTCCACAAGTCGGCACAAGCGACGTTGGTATGTAGTACGGCGATCTTGGACAAAGACAAGCGCTTTTTGGGGGCAGCGGGGATCAAGATCCGACTGAACGAGATGACCGCGCATCTTGGGCAGATCGCACGTGGGCTGCCGTGGGCGCGAGATGCGGTGCTGGTGGATGCGCGTGGGCGTGTGATGGCGCGTGCTTTTGTGCAACTGCCGCGTTTTGTGCAGAGAACCACGAAGAAGAGCTTGGATCTTCCGCGTTTTCACAAGGAAGCGTTGTTGAAACAGATGGCAAAAAAGAACAAGACTTCTTATCTCGTGGAACGCCAAGGGGTGGTCTCCGAGTTGTGGGCGTATACGCCTTTGGAATCCGTAGGTTGGTATCTTGTGGTGAGTTCGGAGTGGCGCTAATGGCGGTGCAGCGGTGGTGGCAAGCATGGAGCAATCAAGTCCATCGGTGGTGGCATCGACGCGCCTTGCCGGTGTGGTATACGCCCGCGTATCGGTTGCCTGTGGCGCAACTGGATGTGGCGACGGGTTTGGAACCAAGGCGTGCGGACTTTGCGATCTGGTATCTGTTGGAGCGGCGCGTGGTGGATCTGGCGGATGTTCGGGAGCCTGTGCGGATCCGTTATCGTGATATCGCTCGTGTGCATACGTGCGAGTACTTGGAATCGTTGTCACAGCCCGAGGCGTTGGCGCGGATCTTTGCGGTCGATGCGCATCTGATCCCTGTGGATGAAGTGATGCGTTCGATCCGTCTTGCTTGTGGTGGAACGTTGGCTGCTGCCAAAGAGGCGCTGCATACGCGCTCTGCGACGCTCAACTTGCTTGGCGGTTTTCATCATGCAAGCCCTTCGAGTGGTGGGGGGTTTTGTGTCCTCAATGATATCGCGATCGCGATCGCGGTTTTGCGCAGCGAAGGCTTTTGCGAACAGATCGTCGTGCTGGACTTTGACGCCCATCCTCCCGATGGTTTGGCCGACTGCCTTGTCAACGATCCGCTGGTGTGGATCGGTTCGCTCTCAGGTTCGGATTGGGGACCGCTGCCTTGTGTGGATGAAACGGTCTTGCCGCGCAGGGCCGAGGATCGTGTGTATCTGGAGGCGCTCGACAGGCTGTTGGCACGGATGCCTCCGCCTGCGCTGGCGTTTGTGATCGCGGGCGGCGACGTCTTGGCGGGCGATATGCTGGGGATGTTGGGGATGACGCTTGCAGGAGCGCGCAAACGCGATCTGGCTGTCAAAAAGGCGATGGCAGGGGTTCCTTCGGTGTGGGTGCCGGGGGGCGGATACCACCGCGATACATGGAAGCTGTTGGCAGGGACGGGGATGGCGTTGGCGCTGGATGCGGCGACCCTGATCCCAGAGACGTATGATCCCTTGCGTGCGCGATTTACACGCATCGCACAAAAGATTACAAGCGAATCCCTCGAAGGTGAGGCATGGATCACCAACGATGATCTGGCCGAGGCTTTGGGGATGCCCTCTTCTCAACACTATCGGTTGTTGGACTTTTATACCGCCGAAGGCATCGAATACGCCTTGTTTCGGTACGGTCTTAGTGATCACGTTCGGCGCTTGGGGTATGGCACACCGCGTGTGGTGATCGACCGAACCAGCGTCGGTGATCGGATGCGCGTGTATGCGGAGGGCGGAGGGGCCGAGCATCTGATCGCGGAGCTTGTGGTCGAAAAGCAAGAAGCCGAGAATGCGTCGGTGTTGTACATTCATTGGTTGACGCTTCGTCATGGGATGGCAACCTTTGGTTCGGAACGACCGCAGCTTCCGGGGCAAGAAAAACCCGGCTTGGGTTTGGCGCGTGAAGCGGGTGAGATGTTGTTGCGGATGGCCGAACGATTGGGCCTCAAGGGTGTGATGCTTCGTCCTGCGTGGTACCATATCGCTTATGCGATGCGTGTGGACTTTCGGTTTGTTGAGCCTGCGCGGCAGGGTCGTTTTGAGGCGTTGATTCGCGATCTTGCGGGGATTCCTTTGCGAGAAGCCACGCAACTTGTCGCGCAAGAATTGGTCGAGATGGACGGACAGACGTATCTTTGGGAACCCGAACCCATGGTTTACTGGCTTGGAGCACACGAATTCGATCGAACCATCGTCGAACAAGTGCGCGAACAAGTGCATTTTTCCATCAAAAAGCGGCTCGATGAAGAGACGCTTTCTTCGATCACCACTGCCCACGCTCGCACCACTCTTTCGATGCCTTCTCTTCCTTAGATCGACAACTTCGAGTAATACGATATCCGAGTGATGTGTGATCGTAAGATGTTGCGTAGACGCCCGATTCTTGGGCAGCCACACCTGTCTGCCCCCACACCGTTACGGTAACACGATGGGCGGATTTCGTATAAGCAGCTTTTTTTGATGCCTTTTTGTTTCGATACCTGTTTTCCATCAAGGGGGCTTGCATGACAAGTTCAAAAAAACACAAACGCCAAGATGAGACCCAACCCAAAGCACCACATCGGCCTGTAGGTCTCGGGACCGATCACCAGCTATCTGCTCACGATGAACACAAGGCCCTAGAGCTACCGCCGCATCCGATGCCAGACGATGCGCACACGCTCTCTGCCCACCCACACACCGAAGTCGACCACCAACTTGCACCGCCCGAAGAATCCCCGAAACCGCTAGAGCTACCGTCACATCCGACGCCAGACGATGCGCACACGCTCTCTGCTCACCCACACATCGAAGTCGATCACCAACTTCAAGAACACGTTTCTGCCGAAACCTACGCACTCCCCGCACATCCCGAGATCGCAGCCGATCACCAACTTCCCGCTTTCGATACCTCTCACGCATCCTCTGGTGTGGGGCCTTGGACGCAACAAGAGCAAGCCTTTCTTTCCGAAGCCGCTCAGTACCTAGAGCATCCGTCTTTTTTGATGCGCGTCGCTGAAAAACTGGGGAAGCCGTTGGAGTGGCTTGTGTCGCAGCTTCCCGACGTTGCCCACCAAGCCGCACACAAAGCTCTCGAAAAAGCCCTTGAGGTGGCCGTGATGACACTTCCCGAACAAGTCGACACACCCGCCGAACCATTGCCTGAGGCCGATTGGACACCGACCTTACACACCCTTGCGACCGCTGTTTCGGGCGCTTTGGGTGGAGCTTTGGGAGTCATGGGGCTGGCTGTAGAGCTTCCTTTTTCTACGGGCGTGATCATGCGCTCGATCGCCTCGATCGCGCAGTCTTATGGCGAAGATATCCGCGATCCTGCCGTACAACTGGAGTGTCTCGCTGTTCTTAGTCATGGAGGCCCGCCCGATGCTCAGGCTTCGATGGATAGTGCGTATCTGACGAGCCGCGCTTCGTTGACGGTACTTTTGCGCGAAGCCTCCGGCTTTATGGCGCGTGTTTCTGCGCGTGAGCTTGCGGAGGCCGTCGCCAAAGGAACCGCGCCGCGTGTCTTGGTTTTGCTTGCGCAGATCGCCAATCGCTTTGGCGTGGTGGTGTCGCAAAAGTTCTTTGCTCAAGCGCTACCTTTGATCGGGGCGTTGGGCGGGGGATTTGTCAACGCGGCGTTTGCGGATCATTTTCAACGTGTGGCGCGTTACCACTTTGGCATCCGTAGCCTTGAGCGGCGTTATGGATCGGTCTTGGTGTTGGATGCTTATCAACAAGTGTTGATCCCCTGAATCTTGCGCGAGGATCGACGCACTGAAAGTTTGTGACGCATTGTGGCACAACCCCGCTTTATCCTGCCTTGAGCAAGTCAAGATGCACAAGCGTAAAAACAAACACCCAGAAGCGAAGGGGAATCCTCGGACAGTCGGGAGGTTTGTGGTGATGCATTGTGCGACAAGGAGAAATGGTCGATGACAAGGTTGGTGATCGCAGAAAAACCCTCGGTTGCGCGGGATCTTGCCCGTGTGTTGGGAGCCACACAAAAGCACAAAGGCTACATCGAAGGCAATGGTTGGTTGGTGACGTGGTGTGTGGGCCACCTTGTGCAGTTGTGCGAGCCGCACGAGTACGATCCTTCGTGGAAACGTTGGTCGATGCAGGTGTTGCCGATGCTCCCAGCGCGGTTTCAGCTTCGAGCGAACGAGCAAACCCGCGATCAGTTCGATGTCGTCGAGCGTTTGTTGAAGCGAAAAGATGTCCGCTCTGTCGTCAATGCTTGTGATGCCGGGCGTGAAGGGGAGCTGATCTTTCGTTATGTTGCGCAACTGGCCGGTTATCAGGGGCCGATCGAGCGTTTGTGGATATCGAGCATGACAGACGAAGCCATCCAACAAGGGTTTGCGCGTTTGCGACAAGGCGCGCAGCTTGATCCGCTGTGGGATGCTGCACGCTGCCGCTCAGAGGCGGACTGGTTGGTGGGTCTCAATGCCACGCGAGCGATGACGCTGCGGGTGCGCAGCGCCGTTCCACAAGGCACGCAAGCTC
Source organism: Myxococcota bacterium (assembly GCA_023150835.1). Taxonomy (GTDB): domain Bacteria; phylum Myxococcota_C; class UBA6777; order UBA6777; family UBA6777; genus JAKLKB01. The sequence goes on from JAKLKB010000097.1 coordinate 23,082, forward strand.
CGCTCTTTTCGGTCGGTCGCGTTCAAACCCCCACCTTGGCTTTGATCGTGGAACGCGAAAAAGAGATCGTACACTTTGTCCCCCAAGACTACTGGCAGATCGAAGCTGACTTTCAAGCCAATGCAGGAAATTATCGTGGGCGCTGGTTTCGTTTGCAAAAACAAGAGGGCGAGCAAGAACCCCAACAGATCGACCGCTTTGACAAAGAACAAGATGCGCTTGATGTGATCGCACGCATTGAAGGCCAACAAGGCACGATCGCCAAAGTCGAACGAAAACAAGTCAAAGAACCCCCACCGCTGTTGTTTGACCTCAACCGTCTACAGCGTACTGCCAACAAACGCTACGGTTTTTCTGCCGCACGTACCCTAGAGATCGCACAATCTTTGTACGAAAAACACAAAGTGATCACCTACCCTCGTACGGATTCGATGTTCCTCTCGAAAGATATGCAAGGCGAGATGAACAAGACCATGAAAGCGCTCGATCAAGCACCCTACGATCCGTTCATCCAATTCTTGCGCACCCAAGGCAAGCTGCCGATGCCAAAGCGCGTCTTCAATGATGCCAAAGTCTCCGACCACCACGCGATCATCCCCACCACCCGCAAAGCCAATCTCGCACAACTGACCCCTGATGAACGCAAGATCTATGATCTTGTTGTACGCCGTTTTCTTGGAGCTTTTTTCCCTGACGCCGTGTTTGAAAAGACCCGTGTGATCACGGAGATCGCTGGGGAATTGTTTTTGACGCGTGGGAAAGTGGTGGTGAATTCAGGCTGGCGAGAAGTCGCAGGATTCCAAGATGATGTCGGCGGAAAGCCCCAAAAAAAGGGCAAAGAAGACGAGAGCGAAGATCCCCAAGACAAAGACGAAGACGAACAAGGGATCTTGCCCCCGCTCAAAAAGGGCGAGATGGTCGCGCTTTTGGCGGCTGAACTGCTCAAGAAAAAAACGCAACCTCCCCCCCGCTACACCGAAGCAAGCCTACTCGCCGCGATGGAAGGAGCCGGAAAACTCTTGGAGGATGAAGAGCTTCAACAAGCCCTCAAAGACAGCGGACTCGGAACTCCCGCCACCCGCGCAAGCATCATCGAAACCTTGCTCTCTCGCAACTACATCTTGCGAAAAGGCAAATCCCTCTGCCCAAGCGAAACAGGGATGCAGCTAATCGATGCCATCCCTGCTCAATCGCTGCGTTCTCCCCAACTGACGGGACAATGGGAAGCCTTTCTCTCTCGGATCGCACGCGGTGAAGAACGCGCCGAAGACTTCGACCAAAAAGTACGGGCTTATGTTCAACGTCTGATCGAAGGGATCCGACAAGCTCCGATCCAACGACTCGCTGTCGCAGGCGCACAAGCCTCTGCCACAAACAGCCCAGAGTCCGCATCAGACGATAAAGCCTCTTCGATGGCCCCCAAAAACGGCGATCCCAAGGCCCCAAAAGCCAAGTCGTCCAAATCCCCAAAAGCCAGCGATCCCAAAGCCCAAAAAAACCACGCCACTCTCCAAACAACCCCTCAACACGAAGAGAGCCTTGAAGACGCCGATGTATCCGAGCCTAGCAATGACGATATGCTTTGCGCTTGCCCATCGTGCGGGGGAAAGATCAAAGTGTTCCCAAAAGTCTTTGCTTGCATCGGAAAACCGCCAGAGATGGGCTGTGGCTTTCGTGTGTTTGCCGAGATCAAGGGCAAAAAGTTATCGAACGCGATGGTGCGCGAACTGATCACCAAACGAAAAACCCGCGTACTCAAGGGCTTTGTCAGCAAAACCCAACAGCCCTTTGAAGCCCGCTTGATCCTTGATGATCAACTTCAAGTCAAGTTCGACTTTTCCGATATCCAACACAGCACAAAAGCACCGTCTCCTCCACCATCGATCCAAACAGCCCAATCCTCCCAAACCGCGAAAACCACTCAAACGCAAAGCTCCGTAAAATCATCTCCCTCTACAGGGGCTTTGCCTTCTGCCAAAAAAACCAGAAAAGCCTCTTCCAAAGACACCGTTCTCCCCCCACCAAAAGGCGCGTTGATCGCGGATATCTTGCAAACCAAACGCACAACCGCCGATCCTTCAAATCATGCAGACGCTTCTCCTCCATCTACCTCCGTTTCCACCAAAACCATCGCAGATGTCGTGCGAGATACCCCACCAAAACAGCCAACCCAAGGCCACAACGAAGCTTTGGGGGCTTGCCCTCGATGCCACCAAGGCTCGCTGATCTCGGGGCGTCAAGCGTGGGGATGCAGCCGTTGGCGCGAAGGATGCCACACCATGATCCCCTATACTGTAGAAGGATCGCAGATCGCACCTTCCGAAGCCAAAAAACTGCTCGCTCGCGGAAGCGTTCGCCCCCTCGAACCGTTTCGTGGCCCACAAGGCCCCTTCTTAGGCGAGATCCGCTTGACTCTCGACCAAGGTGACTCGATTGTCTCCGTCGTTCCTGCAAAAGTACCTGCTTAAAAAACAAAAAGAGTCCACGGAAAACACGGAAAACACGGAAGAAGAAGAGGAAGAAGAGGAAGAAGAGGAAGAAGAGGAAGAAGAGGAAGAAGAGGAAGAAGAGGAAGAAGAGGAAGAAGAGGAAGAAGAGGAAGAAGAGGAAGAAGAGGAAGAAGAGGTAGAAGAGGTAGAAGAGGTAGAAGAGGTAGAAGAGGTAGAAGAGGTAGAAGAGGTAGAAGAGGTAGAAGAGGTAGAAGAGGTAGAAGAGGTAGAAGAGGTAGAAGAGGTAGAAGAGGTAGAA
>JAKLKB010000098.1 GCA_023150835.1 Myxococcota bacterium
AAACCCGTTCCATAGCGGGGATCATAGTTCGGGCCGGGCTGGCAGGTGCGCAAATTGTTTTGGTAGTCGACTTGGCCGATCACCCAACAGGCATTTTTTGTCAAGCGCTGTTCGAGGATATAGCGTTCGACGGGCGAAAAGCCGTAGCGCAGATCATCATCGCGGATCATCATCTGTGTCCCTTGCCACGGCGCAAACAGAGCTTTGTTGTCCGCGCAGCCCGGAAAGCAGCCAAAGCGCTTGGACTCGTTGCCAAGCGCATCTTCGGGCAAGACCCAACGCTTGAATTGCGCCCCTTGCCAAGGCGGGCAAGGTTGGTTGGGGTCAGGTGTCGGCCCAAGCGACGGAAGATAACAGTTCGGCGGCTCGCTACCGGGCGAAACCGCCGTCGCCGTCGTCCCGGGTGAAGGGTGCGCAAAGTTTCCGATCGTGTGACCGACCTCGTGGATCGCTGTGTACTCCATAAAGACATCTGGGTGCGTAAACGGCCACGGACAACCCAATGAATTTTGTTGCGAGCAATCGGGATAACGGCGGGTATTCGGGGGTAATCCATCTTCGCGGTCGGGCAAGCTATCGTCGCAAAGGCACCGTCCCCCCGGGGCATCCCACGCGCACTGCCCGGGATACTTGGCGATCCATGCGTTGCAGGCCGCTTCGATTCCTGTGCGCCAACGGCGGATCGAACGGTCGTCATTGCCTGATCCAACGATGCTCATCCAGCCCGTCCACTTGTTGGCATTCCCACCCGCCCAACCCGAATGGTTGGCGATCACCACGACGCTATGGGCTTGACAGCGTTTTCCAGCGTCCAACAAGGTCGCGCTGTACCACAAACCTCCTTTGGCTTCCCAGTTGGGTTTGGCTTGCTCGCCCATCCCCGTCGCGTTGACCCATGCTTCGTAGCAATACGAATGTTGATGCGTGTGATCAAAGCCTGTTTGAAGATCATCATTCCGTATGATAGACCATCGCTCTGGAAAAGATTTATAAGGCTCTGTACGAAGAAATCCTTCTGTGATGCGCTGCACAAGATAGTTATAACGATCACGTTCTTTTTGTGGATGAAAGCCACATGCAACCGTCACAAGGCGAAGGCTTGGGGGTTTTCCTTCGTGAATCGGCGTACAGGCCGAAGAATCGGGATCTTTTACGCAGCGCTTGACATCAAGAAGCTTGCCCACGTCGTAGCTGCTTGGCAAAGAAAAATGGCGATACCCTGAGGGACATACTGGTGGCTCAGGGATCGGCTCGGGGATCGGCTCAGGGATCGGCTCGGGATCGGGTTCGGGGCTTGGTTCGGTCGCCTTTTCCACAACGGCTTCTTCGGAAGGCAGCTCGCTCGTGGGTTCAGGCTCCGAAGGGACCGCGTCTTGCGCTGTTTCGGGCGTCGGCTCCGAAACAGGTTTGGGATCGCAATGAAACAGCACCGCAGATAGGCAAAAAAAGAGTAAGACAGCAAAAAGATCTGAGAGCTTGGGATAATATCGTGACATTTGCGCACACTCGTTTTGGGGTTTTCGGGCAAAGCAGCCCCAGTATGGCACGAGGGCGGCAAAAAAACCAACACCGACCCATCGATGACCTTTTCCGCATCGGAAAGTTCTCATCATAGGAGTGACGTTGTTGGATGCCAACGTTCTTCCCCAAGCCATCGGCCTCTTTTGTGGGCGCAAAACCCCCGAACAAGGAAGTCGCTTGCTTGTCTCGCACGACTCCGCTACACTACGGTCGCTGCGTAGCACCAAAACGACGCAAACCCAAAGCGTCCTTCGCTCACAAGAGACGCAAGAGGCCGATGATGTTCACCCCCCCCAAACCCAACGCTCCCAAAAACACCGATGCCCAACAAGCATCGCGTGCCTCCGAGTCTTTGGGTGTCTCCGAATTTGATAGCCTTGCGGACGAGTTGTCCTCTTTCTCCGAAGGTCTTTTTGAAAGCGAAGACGATCTCAATGCCCTCAACCGCCCGATGAAGACGGCCTCTCGCTCCGCCTCGCAATCTTCTTTGCCCGCCAACCGCAACACCCGCCCCACCGCAGCTTCCTCCGCTCTCCCCAAACCTCCAATCGGCCTGCCTTCTCCCCCACCCCTGCCCGCCAAACCCACCCTCTCCAAATCCCCCATTCCTTCTTCAATGGCCTCCAAGCCCCCGCCTCTTCCCGCCCCCTCCACAAGCTCCACGACCTCTCTTGACCCCTTCTCCGCCCTCCAAAATGACCCCTTCGCCAGCAGCCAAGGGCTAGATGAATCTTTTTTGCCCAAACCCAACGCCACTTCCCTTCATTCTTCCGCTCCCATCCCCAAAGACACCATGCAAGTTCTGGCGTTGACACCTCCCCCTCCACCCAAATCCTCCCCCTCTCCGCTGTTCGGCTCTCACGGCGATCACGACGATCCCGCAGAAACACAACGCGAGATCAAAAAACCCGACTTTGCAAACAAAACGCAACGTCCCGGCCCCAAAGAAGTCCTCAACAACCCACCCGACGAGTTGTGGCTTCCCGTCGAAGACGAGAAAAAGTCCAGTCGAGCGACCGATCGGGTCTTTACCATTGATGATGTACCCAACATGCCATCACGCGGTTCACGACCCCCATCCCGTCCTCCCACTCCACCCATGCCGTTTGGAACGCCTGCTGCGAACGCACACGCAGACACAGGAGACAGCACCATGATGTCCCCTCACGCGCTCCAACCCAACGATTTCCGCCCTCCTGCGGCCCATCCCCCCAATCCCTTTTCTTTTCATCAGGACGACGACGCCAACAACGTCATGTCCCTTGAATTGCTCGAAGACGACGACGAGGGCGACAGCACCATGATGTCCCCGCATCGCGATCTCGAAGGAGACGATGACGGCGACAGTACCATGCTCGCGCCCAACTTGAACAACACAGAAGCCTCTCCCTCCCTCGGTTGGGGGGATCCCAATCCTTGGCAAAGCCCCTCTCATGGCCTCACCGAGTCTACCGCACCACAAGACGACTGGTACGGACTGGGAGATGCCCTTCATTCTCCCGAAGAACTCAGCCCTTCTTCTTCTTCCATCGCAGGATTTGCCTCTTCTTCGCCAAGCGGTGCCTACGCTCAACCTCCACCCTCTCGTAGTGGCGCTTATTCTCAACCCCCGCAGCTTCGCAATGATCCCTACGCTCAACCTCCACCCTCCCGCAGTGGCGCTTATTCTCAACCCCCGCAGCTTCGCAATGATCCCTACGCTCAGCCTCCGCAGTCTCGCAGCGGTGCCTATCCACAACCACCCGCATTCTCAGGAAATCCACCCGCGCCATATCCTCCTGCCTACGAAAACAACTCCGTCTATCCACCCGCGCCCTCGTCATTCCAACAACCGTCAGCTCCCTACATCGCAGCTTCACCTGTGGCCTCTGCCCAGCCTTTCGGCTCCTACGCCCAAAGCGGCGCGTATCCGCAACCAAGTTATCCCCAAGCCGCCTCCAACCCCTTCGCCCATCCTGCTACACCCAGCGGGGCTTATCCGCAGCCTTCTCTCGATCCGACCCTTGCTCCTGACGGTAGCGGTTCGCACTCTTATCCTCCCCCTCAGTCCGACGCTGCTGCGGAAAGCTATCGCTCGTATGCTTATCCCGGAGGCCCCTCCAACCCGCTCTCCCAACCTGCGCAGGCTCCCCCGACTTGGCCGCCCCCCGCTGCTCGCCCCCAACCGCCCGCTCTTCCTGTGGTTGGCCGAGGAGGCGCACACGCACGCGGTGGCGTCCCCATCGCAACATCACGCAGCAGCGCCTCGCTTGACTCCCTTGAGGCTGTGCAGCCCTCGCGATCCGCACCACCACCGTTTGATCCACGCGAAGCTGAAGCCTTGATCGCCGAAGCCGAGGCCGTCGCCCGCGTCGGAGCAGGAGCCTCGTACGTCGGCCCTACCCCCAAACCAGAAAAAAAGCGCAGGATGGGGTTGGTTGTTCTTCTTTTGTTGATCCTCGTCACTTTTGGGACCGTGACAGCGGCTCTTTTCGCATTCCGCTTTTGGGATCGCAAAGAATTTGTCACCAAAGCCCCGCAAAATCGGGCTTCGTGGGCTGACCCCCAAATCGTTCGACGCCAAGCCCCCCCTCCCACTCCCATCGTATCGCCCGCACCTGTCGCCGATCCACCCACCCAAACCAACACGCCTTCCGATCCTTCCGTCGGCTCGACACCATCACAGCCACGCCCTCCCACACCGCCTCGCCCCTCCGCGCCGCCTCCGACCCAAAAACCCGAAGACTCCGACTCCAAAAAGCCCGAAGACTCCGACTCCAAAAAGCCCGAAGACTCCGACTCCAAAAAGCCCGAAGACTCGGAACCTACTCGTGCGCGCAAAACCGACGACAAAACCGACGACAAAACCGACGACAAAACCGACGACAAAACCGACCAAGACACTCCCAAACCGCCTATTTCTCGGGGAAAAGTGACAAAAAAGCAGCCCTCTCGCAAAGTTCCCCCCGTACGGCGAAAAACCACCGTCGCGGCAGCAACACCCGAACCCACAACAGCGAGTGGCTTGCGCATCTCGATCCAACCGGCCTGTACTCTTTACGAAAAAGGCCGATCTTTGGGAAAAACAGACAACCCCATCCTTCTTCAACGCAGTTCGGGCACGTACCAGTTCTTGTGCAAAGAAGAGAAAAAGCTGCTCTTTTACTCGTTTTCCGTCACGGTGCCTGCAAGCGGGCAAGCCGAGTACACAAAGACCTTGCGCCCCGGGACGCTGTACGTTCATTCTCGCCCGTGGAGCATGGTGTACTCCAAACGCTACGGAAAGCTGGGGCGTTCAGGCGGCCCGATTCTGCTTTACGAAGGCACCTACGACCTTCTTCTCTACAAGCGGGGTTCCCTGATCCCGGGTCCCGGGATGCAACTTCAACAGCGCGTCACCATCCGACCCGGCCAGACAACGCGAACGCCCGCACTTGAATTTCCTGCCCAAGACGACGACGAATAACCCCTTTCGCGTACCTTGCGGCGCACCCCGCGCATCTTGCGCTTGTGTGCCTTCGATGGAGCAACATCATGGAAGAATTCATCCGCGCTCTGCCCCCTCCTGCCAAAAAAGCCCTCGAACCCGACGCACCCACCAAGATCAAAAAATTGGCTGCCTCTGGGCGCTTGCCCATGTCGCCCCTTCAACAGATCACCCTACTTTACCTTTTAAGCTTTGATTCCGATACCGATATCGCCCAAACGGCGGTCCAATCCATCCAAAATCAGCCCGAAAGCACGCTGCTCACCCTGACAAGCCAAGAAGAAGCACCGCTCGAATTACTCGATTTCTTAGCCCGCCACACCTACCATCTCGACGCCGTCCTTCACGCGCTGATCCTTCACAAAAATACGCCTGATCCGATCCTCGCTTGGTTGGCTTCGCACATCCAAGGCCCCTCGCTCGATCTGATCGCACTCAACCAACAACGACAACTCCGCCACCCTCCTGTGCTCCTCTCCCTCCTTCAAAACCCCCACCTCAACGAAGCATTGCGCGCACGCGTCGCCGAATTCGCACTCCGCTCCAAACTCGAAACGGGACTCTCCCAACAACAACTCGCCGCTCTCCTTGGAAAAGAAGGCGCACAAGAACTTCTTTCCGCTGCACAAGCTGCACAAGCCGCACAAGCCGCAAAAGCCGCTGAAGAAGCCGCAAAAGCCGCACAGGCTGCAAAAGAAGCTGCCCTCGCGGCACAAGAAGCCGAAGAGATCGCGTCAGACGAAGTGTTTGAAGACGATGAAGAAGGTGAGATCCCGCTAGAAGAAGGCCCCTCCCAAGCGGAGATCGATGCAGCGTTTATCCCAGAAGAGTTCGTCAAAGAAACCCCCGGCGAATCCGAAGACAAAGCGCCAGAAAATGTCGTTCAAAAATTGCTACAGATGACGGTTTCACAAAAGATCAAAGCGGCCTCCAAAGGAAACAAGCAAGTTCGGGGACTTTTGATCAACGAGTCCAACCGCTTGATCGCGGCTGCGGTGTTGAAAAACCCCGGCCTGACAGACGGCGAAGTCATCAAGATCGCAGCCAGTCGTTCTGTGAGCGGCGATGTGATCCGACAGATCGCCACCAACCGCGAATGGATGCGCATCTACCGCGTAAAAGTTGCCCTCGCAAGCAATCCCAAATGCCCGCGTGGCGTGGCTTTGCGCATCCTCCCCACCCTGCGCAAAAACGATATCCGCGATATCGCTAAAAACAAAGGCATCTCCAGCCAAGTCGCTGGAGCCGCGAACAAACTCTACAAACAAGGACTTGGATGAAAATCCCCGATGTTTCGGTCTTTTGTGGTGGTGTCTTGCGTCTGTTCTGCGTCTTTTGTTCGGTCGTACGAGATCCGCAGCGCCTGTGATCGTAAAGACGTAGGGGCAGCCCCCTGTGGCTGCCCAATAATCGGGCGTCTACGAATGATGCTTTATGTACACACCGCTCGGATATCGTATCACTCCCGGATATCGTGCAAGCGTACACAAACCTCAAGAAGCCCGTCGTAGCAGGGGGGGACGTTCGATCCCGAGCAGATCACGGGCCAATTCCAACGCGCCATCCATCGCGTTATCTCCCGTCAACATTCGAGCGATCTCCTTGATTCTTCCGTGTTGATCGAGCAACGAAACGTAGGATCGCGTGCGCCCTTCGTGGACTTGTTTGCGCACCACAAAGTGCGCGTCGGCTGCGGCGGCGATCTGCGCGGTGTGGGAGATGCACAAGATCTGGGTTTGTTGGCGCGGATCATCGACGATCTCCCGCAGCTTTTGGCCCACCAAAGAAGCCGCAGAGCCGGACATCCCCGCATCGATCTCATCAAAGACAAACGTCGATATCTCGGCGGCATCCGCCAACACACGCTTGAGCGCAAGCAGTATCCGGCTTAATTCTCCACCCGAAGCAACACGGCCTAGCGGTCGCAGCTCTTCGCCCGTGTTGGCGGACAAATAAAAACAGATGCGTTCTCCACCTGTACGGCTGATCTGCCACGAAGAAAGGGCCTCTTGAGCGGGGGGCGTGAGCGGCTTTTCGTGACGCTGAGCGTCGGCCTCAATGCGTTCGATCATATCGTCCATCCCTTCGGCATCATGGTAACGTGTCAGCGCGACCCTTTGCGAGGAAGATATCTCCTCGCTCCAAGGACAAGCGATCCCTTCGGCTCCAACGGGGAAAAAGCGCACTTCCAAACGAGCATACGGCATCGCAAGACCCTTGAGTTCTTCGGCGACTTGGGACGCCAAGCTCACCGCTGCTTCGCGGCGACACTGGCTCAACGGGATGGTCGCTTGCAAGAGGGTTTGCTTACCTTGTTGGATCAATCGCCCCAGTTCTTTGATCCGCTCTTCTTCTCCGCGTAGTGTTTTCAGTTCGTCTTCGATGGATTGGAGACGTTGCATCACAGCATCCCACGCCCCGCCATAACGCTCTTGCAGTCGGATGATCTCGTCGAGGCGCTCTTGGATCTCCTCGACGCGCTGTGGATCGTCGTCTTGTTCGCGCCCATAGTGCTGTAAACTTCGCCCGACTTCTTCGATCACCATCCGCGCTTTGTCCAATTCTTCGGCGAGCGGATCGATCTCTTCGCTGTCCAACATGGCGAGGTTTTCGACATGACGCTGAATCACCGACAACTGCGAGCAGATCGCATGCTCCCCACCGTACAACATCGCAGCGGCTTTTTGCGAGAGATGGGTGCGCTTTTCGGCTTCTTGCAGATGTTTTAATTCTTGGTTCAATGCCTCTTCTTCGCCCGGTTGGGGGTCGACTTCGCGGATGGCATCGCGTTGGAACAACAAAAAATCCATGCGCTCGGCCCGACTGCTGCGTCGAGCCAGCAGTTCTCGTTGTTCTCGCTGCCGCTCGGCCAGTTGCGCGTATGCTGACTCCACCGCCTCCCGTCGTTCGAGGGCTTTGGCATAGCGATCCAACAGCAAGAGCTGTTGCTCGCTATCCATCAACGCTGTTTGGTCGTGTTGTCGTCCATAATCCAGCAACAACGGGGCGATCTGACGCAAGAGAACAACGGGGGCGCTGACGCAGTTGATGTAAGCGCGTGAACGGCCATTTTGTTGCACCACGCGGCGCAACACCAACGGCTCGTCGGCTGCAAACGCGATCCCCGCCTCGCGCAAAAAAGGTTCGACGCTTTGCCATGCTTCAAAAGAGGCTTCGACCCACGCTTCTTTGCTCCCCGTCCGTACAAGGTCGCGATCGCTTCGCCCCCCCAGCACCAGCCCCAACGCCGCCAAAAGCATCGACTTTCCCGCACCTGTCTCGCCTGTCAAAACATTCAGACCCGCATCAAAGCGGATATCCATCGCTTCGATGATCGCCAGATCGCGTATTTTTAATTCCAACAACATCGACGTCTGCCTCCTGTGCTTTTCGACAACCCACCTCGGCAAGCAGCCTAGCCCAGCCAAGCGCCAGATCGCGTCATCACACAAGATCCAAGAACTCTGCGATCAGAATGTCGGTGCGATCCGCTGTAGACACCCTGTTCTTGGGCAGCCACAAGAGGCTGCTCCTACATATTTCGATCACACCATCCGCGACATTCAAACCACAAACCCCGCACAAGCAGTTCAAACGCCTTCCGTCAAAGACTTCCGCTCCACCGCTCAAGGAGGCACGATACAGCGCCCTCCAACACACACCTGATCTGCCGCACAAACCTGACCACATCCCCCGCAATGCGTTGCGTCCGTTTGTGTGTCCACGCACTGACCGTCACAAAATGCACCGATCCCGCAGGTACACACCCCATGCGCGCAGTACGCTCCCCCCCCACAAATACTCCCGCAACTTCCGCAGTTTTGCGGATCAAAGGCCAGACTTACACAACGACCACCACACGATTCGTACCCTTCCAAACAAGCGCGGCACTTTCCCCCATAACAATACGGAACCGAAGCACCGCAAATAACCGAACATCCGCCACAATGACTTACATCTCGTTGCAGATCGACGCACCAGCCGCCGCAATCGGTCAGCCCACTTTGACAGGACAACGTACAATGTCCCGCCGAACACACTTCTCCCGCTTTACACCGCACACCGCAAGCACCGCAATGATCGCGATCTCGCAGCAGATCCACACACTGTTCTTGGCAGTTCGTCAACCCACTCTGGCAAGACAGCACACACCGACCGAGCGAACAGATATACCCCTCCGAACAAAGCCGACGACACACCCCACAATGCCCTCGATCCGATTGCAGATCCACGCAATCTCCCGCACAATCCGTCCGACCCTCTCGACAAGAAGACCCGCAACGCCGATCCGAACACACTTCTCGCAACGCACACGCTCTCCCACACTCCCCACAATGCTCGCGATTCGAGGCCAGATCCACACAACTCCCCCCACAACTCGCCTGTGTTGCCGGACAAGATATCTCGCACTTTCCGTAGCTACAGACATATCCCGACACACAAGCCCGATGACAAGCACCGCAATGAAAGCGATCATTCACAAGGTTCGCACACAGGCCAAAGCAATTGGTAAAACCTTCTTGGCAAGAAACGCGACACTCTCCCTCCGCGCAGATCTGCCCGCTCCCACAAGGATGATCGCACTTCCCACAATGCGCACGATCTGTTTGTTTATCGACGCACTTCGCGCCGCAAAAGCCCTGTCCATCGGGGCAGGTCGGCCTGCATTTTCCTTCTTCGCAGACTTGGCCTGTGCCGCAGGTTTTGCCACACCCCCCGCAGTGCGCGACATCGCGCTCCAGATCCACACACGCCTCCGCGCAAGCCTCTTGACCGTGTGGACATCTCCACTGACACCGACCTTGCAGACACATCTGGCCGACTTTGCAAGGGTTGACACAACCACCACAATGAAAAAAAGAGGTCTGGGTATCTACACACTGCCCGATACAAGCCGTGAAACTCTCTTGACAACTCAGCACACAACGCCCCTTCTCACACACCCATCCCGCCACACACACCTTCCCACACACCCCACAATGCGAGCGATCCGATTCCAGATCCACACACCGATCTCCACAAGCCACCGTTCCTCCCGCACAAGACAACACACAACGCCCTCCCTCGCAACGTTGGCCTCCAACACAACCTTGCCCACACGCCCCACAATGCCCGACACTCGTTTGCAGATCCACGCAGTCCTTCCCACAAACCACCCATCCCTGCGCACATCCCGACACACAAAGACCCGCTTGACACAACTTTCCTTCCGCGCATGATCGGCTCGGACACAGCGCCGTCTGTGGCGTTTCACAACCGCTCCACCCGATCCATCCGAAGACCACAACCCATACCCCCCACAGCCTCATCCCCCTCAAACTACACCCACAACCTGCCATCACACGAACCTCCTGCCCAATCTTCCGTTCAACCTATCCCACCGAACAAGTCTGCTTTTTAATCGGATTTCTCCCGACGCGCTTTGATCTCGATCAATCTTGCCTTTACGATGCGCTTTTGGCGCGCTATGCTCGCCTTTCGTTGTGTCCGTTGCGATGCTTTCAAAAAGAAGGAGCGAGTGCTGTGGCCTTAGAACAAGCAGAGGTGTATGCGCGCCGACGTGCGCGTGCGATGGAGAGGATGGGAGCAGGAAGCGTGGGGATCTGGATGGCTCCGCCCGAACGGGTCCGAAACCACGATGTCGATCATCCTTACCGCCAAACGTCCGAACTGTTGTACCTCAGCGGCTGCGCTGAACCCGAAGCTGTCCTTGTGCTTTGCCCCGATCTTTCCGAAGGAGAACGCAGTATCCTTTTTGTCCGTCCACGCGACACCGAACGCGAGATCTGGTATGGCCGACGACTCGGACCCGCTCGCGCCCGCGAATACTACGGCGTGGACACCACTTATGATATCAACGAGATCGATCAGGTGATCTTGACGCTGCTTGGCGGTGCAGAGCGCTTGTTCTTGCGTATGGGCCTTGAACCCGCACAAGATCAACGCGCACTCAAATGGCTCGAACAAGTCAAACGCAAACGCCGCAACGGTGTGATCACACCCTCTCAGATCATCGATCCCGCCCAGATACTCGATGAGATGCGCCTGATCAAAGATCCCACCGAGATGACTTGGATGCGCAAAGCCGCAGCGATCAACATCGCTGCCCACCGCGCCGCCATGTCCGCCGCTCAACCCGAGATGTACGAATATGAACTCGCAGCCCTCTTGCATTACCACTACAGCCGCCAAGGATGCACAGGCACCGCTTACCAAAGCATCGTCGGTGGCGGAGACAACGCCACCATCCTGCATTACACCGAAAATCAAGACCCGCTCAAAGACGGTGAGCTGGTTCTGATCGACGCGGGCTGCGAGTGGAATTATTATGCTTCGGATATCACGCGCACCTTTCCTGTCAATGGCCGATTTTCCCCGCAGCAACGCGATGTTTACACCATCGTCCTCAATGCCCTCGACGCCGCCATCGCTCAGTGCAAACCCGGAAACCGCATCCAAGATGTCCATGAAGCTGCATTACGCCGACTCACCGAAGGTCTCGTCGCTTTGCGCGTCCTCGAAGGCGATATCGACGAACTGATCGTCGCACGCGCTTATGAAACCTTCTATATGCACCGTACCTCCCATTGGCTCGGCCTCGATGTGCACGATGCTGGCGGATACCACGACGCCCAAGGCCGCCCCCGCATCCTCCGCCCCGGCATGGTCCTCACCGTCGAACCCGGCCTCTACTTTCACGCCTACCACAACGTCACCACCGCCGATCCCTTCCAAGGCATCGGCATCCGCATCGAAGACAACATCTTGATCACCGAAAACGGATACGAAAACCTCACCCTTCATACTCCCCGCACACCCGACGAGATCGAAGCCGCCTGCACTTCCTAAGAGGGTATCTCGCTCTCCTGTTCGTCTGGGCGTTCACCCGACAAAAGCCCCGAATCCTCGACATCTTGAGCGGTGAGCCTTGTCGGTCGCTCTTCTTTTAACAAGGCACGCACTTTGACCAACAACATCCCGATGTTGACGTTCTGGTTCGCCACAACAGCGAGAACAAGGCGCGGAGAGTGTTGCAGCTTCCCAAAGTAATGCACGAGGTGCTTCGAATAAAACAAGATCTCCTTAAAGTAAGGTTCTTTTTGATCTCCGCGTCGGGCATGAAAGATATCTTCGATCGCTCGGATGTTGGGGCCCTCAAACAGATCGCGTGTGGTATTCCCCAGTCCCGAAAGATCCGTCAGCCCTTGTGCATCCGCACTCTCCGACCCAAACGATTCGCCTGTGTCGATATCCACCAACCCCACACCCACAAGCTCCGGCAATTCCGATACCGCACGCTCTAACAAATGATTTCTCATACCAAAACCTATTATCCAACAGCCCTCCGCACAACGGATGGATTCTCCGATGAAGCCTTCACACAAAACGTTTGGCGGACAGACCCCCTAGCACACATACCCATCCCCACCGATTAAGCAAGAAGCATCGAGCGAAACCACCGATGCAACGGCGCATTCGTCAAGCGCTCTGGCCAAAACATCGCGATCGATATCGCAGGAACCTCGACAGGAAGCGGCCTCGACAACAACGGCGCATAAACGCACATACGCTCCACGAGGCGGCGCGGGATCGTCGCGATCATATCGGAATCTTGGAGCGTCATCCATTGAAGGATGTAGCTTTGCACAACAAGACCCACATGGCGCGGCGGAGCATCAGCCTCTTTTAAACTGTCATCCACAGGCGACGACGGTGTACCACGCACCCTGACGTTGATGTGCGGATAATGCAGATAATCCTCAAGCGCCAACGATGCTTTTTCGGAAAGCGGATGCCCTGAACGAAACACGCAGACATACTCGTCCTCAAACACTTTTCGTTGCATCAGACTCCCTCCGTCTTTGAGGGTGCCTCCAAAAAAGACATCCACCTCGCCGCTCTCCAACAGATCGGCTCGCCGAAAATCAAGGTGCAAGACACGTACAGACATCAACGGAGCCTCCCGCTGTATCCGCTGCAAACGCTCCAACAAAAAGACCGTCGAGACATAATCCGAAGCACGGATCTCAAACGTCTCTCGCACCCGAGCAGGATCAAACTGCGCAGGAGCGATCAGCTCCTCCCCCGCTTGAAACATCCGCTGCAACGGCGCAAACAGATCTTCGGCTCGTGGAGTCGGCAACAGCCCGTTGGAGGTTCGCACAAACAGCGGATCTTGAAAAACCGTTCGCAAATGCCCTAACAACCGACTTGTTGCCGACTGGCTCAGCCCCAAACGCTCCGAAGCTCGGGTTAAGTTGCGTTCCTCTAACAACAGTTGCAGCGCCCTTAATTCCCGAAAACTCAACTGCTCGATTTGCGTTTTTTGCATACCAGCTTCCCTCTTTTTGCATTGGACACCCCTCCCTCCGTGTTGTATTCCTAAGCACAAGAAAGTCAACAAACGCTCCTTTCACCGAGCCTTATCAAACACCCGCCTCGGCGGTTCGATTCGTTGTGCCTGTGCGCGCAATCACAACGATCCGCCCCACCATGCCACTCTTTCCCCCAACACAACGGAGAAACCAACGTTATGCAAACACGTACCCTTCCACAGAAAAGAACATATCTGCTTCTCGCCCGATGGTCCTTGATAGCCTGTTTGGTGTTATTCACCGCTGCTTGTGCAGGTCCAGCCGGACCCAAAGGCGACGCTGGCCCCAAAGGTGACACCGGAGCCGCAGGCGCAAAAGGTGACGCAGGCGCAAAAGGCGATGCAGGCGCAAAAGGCGATGCAGGCGCAAAAGGCGATGCAGGTGCAAAAGGCGATGCAGGTGCAAAAGGCGATGCAGGCTCCCCCGGTCTATCGGGCATCCCGGGTCTCCCGACAACGCCGTCTTGGTCGGCAAGCCACGAGATCCAACTACCGGGCGAGCGATTTTATCCCGAAGGGATCGCCATCTCGTCCGATGGTACGGTGTACGTCGGAAGCATCGCGACAGGTGAGATCCTCCGCCAGTCACCCACACAACGCAAACCAGAAACCTTCGTCGCAAGCGGCGGCGATATCGTCCAAGCTGTCGGCCTTTTGGTGGATGAACCTCGCAAGATCCTGTGGGTTTGCTCGGCGGATCTCTCCAACGCCCAACCCCCCCGCATCGTCGCTGTGGATCAAACAACAGGACAAGTCCGCGCCAAACACAATATGACGGGATTCTGCAACGACTTGACCTTGGACAACAACGGCAACCTCTACGCCACCAACTCCTTCGGATCGCAGATCTACCGCGTCCCCGCTGCCCAAGCCCTGCAAAACAACAGCGCCACCGTCTGGAAAACAGATCCGCTGTTTGCCATCGACAAACAAGGCGACTTTGGCCTGAACGGTATCGTATACAACGGCAAAGACGCCCTTTACACGGTGCATACAGCACGCGGAACGCTTTTGCGTATCCCCATCCAAAACGATGGAAGCGCCGGAACAGTCGCAAAGATCACTCTCAGCCGCTCTCTCGTCGCAGGCGATGGGTTGAAGATGATCAACGACACCACCCTTGTGGTGGCTGAAAACTTCGCCGATCGCCTCAGTGCGATCACCCTCAATGGCAACCAAGGCACCGTTCGCGTCTTGTCTTCGCGCCTCGATAAGCCCACCACCTTCGCCGTCTATGCAGGTAGCGCGTGGGTGGTCGAAGGCCAACTCGATCACCTTGTCGGTGCAGATCCCAATCCTCCGAGCTTGCCGTTCTTGATCCGACGGGTCGATCTGCCCTTTGTGATGCCTTTGTCCTCCTTCGACATGATCGGGCGTTGGAAAAGTGAATCCTGCGAAACCCTCCAAGCCAACGGCCAAACCAACTACCTCACCCGCGACTTTATCGTGAGCGATCGCCGCTGGTGGCTCGAATTCACCATCCACGCCGACAAAGACTGTAAAAACCCCTTGTTCTCTTCCCGTATCAACGGCCCTTACACGCTGCTCGGTTTCTCCAAAGACGTCCCCGACGCAACCCAAGGCAACTTCTCTTATACCTCGATCCAATTCATCGCACACACCGAAGACTTCGCCAAAACCTTCACCCAAAGCCAATGCGGTACAAAACCTTGGGCCGTCGGCGTCCCCCAAGAAGTCGGTGGCACAGGATGTATCGGTGTGGCTCCCAAGATCGCTGACTGCCCGACCGATCACGACATCGTCAAGATCGAAGGGGATAAGCTCTTCTTCGGCACTCGCGAAACCGATATGTGCAAACCCGAAGGCCGCCCCAAAAAACTCAATGTCCCCGTCATCCGCGAAAAATAGAAGAGATCAGCCACATCATCCGATGGTTTTGGTGGGGCGTTGCCCCATAGGCGTTAGGTGAAGCGGAGGAAAGCCCCCCACCCCGCCCTCCCCCGTGAACAGGGGAGGGAGCGAAAGTCGAAAGCATCGGGGATTTTGTTTTTTCATGACGCACGCTGTATGCACCAAATGCAGACGCTGCCCGTTCCAACTTCCCCCCGTTGGCCGGGGGGATTGAGGGGGGGAGAAAAAAAAGGCGATCAAGACCGACTCTACGAGGTTTCCACCTTAACAAGGCGCCTATGGGGCGTTGCCCCATACGCGCCTTGCGAACATTTGATCCAACTAATTGGACGTCATTTTTACGAAGAATTTGATTTTGTTGAAAAAAATCTCACACAACAACAGAATTCGCTCATGGGCATCCTCCTTTGCACAAAAAAATGCACTCGATAGGATGTCGGCATCCTCCTTTGCACAAAAAAATACACTCGGTAGGATGTCGGCATCCTCCTTTGCCAAGAAGCAGCCCGATCAAAAGACTTCGATCCTCCATCGACGGACTCTTTCGACAGCACACACACAGCAGGCTTGCGTTTTTTGCGGATGGCGTTCTATACTTCGCCTCTTCGCCTGATTTCCCTAGAGCGAAAGGAGAGCCAAGGTGTTCACCATCAAAAATTATGATTTCCAGACCGTCGAAGATGTCAAAAACTGGATCGGGGGCCAATGGGTCGATGCTGCGTCAGGAGCGCGATTGGAAGTGACCAACCCGCGACATGGCAAAGTGATGACGCACGTTGCTTTGAGCGCGGCCTCGGATGTGGATGCTGCTGTTCAAGCGGCAAAAGCCGCATTTCCGGGATGGAAAGCCACCCCGATGAAAGAGCGCGCCCAAGTCTTGTACCGCGCCAAGGCCATTATGGAACGCGACGCACGCGATCTCGCATGGCTGATCTCCCACGAAAACGGCAAAACCTTTGAAGAAGGTCTCGCCAGTGTCGCCAAAGCCGTTGAATGCCTCGAATTTGGTTGCTCTTTGCCCAACATCCAAACAGGCGGGATCTCGTTTGTCAGCCGAGGGATTACTTGTGAGACGCACTACGAACCGCTCGGTGTCTGCGCAGGGGTCGTGCCGTTCAACTTTCCGATGATGGTGCCGATGTGGATGCTTCCCCAAGCCCTCGTCGCAGGCAACTCCTTTGTGCTCAAACCCTCCGAACAAGTGCCGATCGGTGCAAGTATGTTGGCGCGGATCTTCCGCGAAGCCGGACTCCCCGATGGAGTCTTAAACGTCGTCAACGGCGCAAAAGAAGTCGTCGAAGCCCTTTGCGATCACCCCGAGATCAAAGCGATGGCTTTTGTGGGTTCGACCAAGGTGGCCAAACTGCTCTATACACGGGGCGCACAGACAGGCCGTCGGATGCTTTGCCTTGGCGGTGCGAAAAACCATCTGATCGTCGTCCCCGATGCCGAAGTCGAGATGACCTCGGTGGATATCCTGCGTTCCTTTACGGGCGTCTCAGGGCAACGCTGCATGGCGGCATCGGCCATGATCGCGGTCGGTGATGTGCAACACATCATCGATGCTGTGGTTGCCAAAGCGCGGGCGCTCAAACTGGGCGAAGAGATGGGGCCGATCGTCAGCGCAACAAGCCTCAAGCGCATACACGGCTACATCGAACAAACCGAAAAACTCGGCGGAAAGATCTTGCTCGATGGGCGTGGAGCCACCGTGACAGGCGCAGAAGGCGGCCACTGGCTCGCTCCCACCATCCTCGAAGTCACTGCCGAGATGCCCGCCTACCGCGACGAGATCTTTGGGCCGATCCTCAGCATCGTGCGCACCAAAACCCTCGACGAAGCTCTCCACCTTCAAAACACCCACGAATACGCCAACGGCGGCTCGATCTACACCACCACAGGCTCGACAGCGCGCTACGCTTCAAGCCGCATCAATGCAGGGATGTGCGGGATCAACATCGGTGTACCTGTGCCACGCGAACCCTATTCTTTCGGTGGATGGGACAACAGCAAGTTTGGGCACGGCGATATCACCGGCATCGACGGCTATTATTTCTGGACCAAACCGCGCAAGATCACAACCAAGTGGGCGCTTCAACCCGACGCCACTTGGATGAGCTAAGGAGCCGACATCATGGACAGCCAAACAATGGTCGAATGGTGTAAAAAATACACCCTGTATTCGTGGTCTGCGACCGGAAAAGTCGATCCCACCCCTGTTTCCCGCGCTGAAGGCATCTACTTCTGGACCCCCGAAGGCAAGCGCTTTATCGATTTCAACAGCCAACTGATGAGCGTCAACATCGGACACAGCCATCCCAAAGTCGTCGCCGCCATGAAAGCCGCGATGGATCGGGTGTTGTTTGTCCACCCCGGAACCGCCACCGAAGCCCGCGCTCGCTTGGGCAAAAAGATCGCCGATCTGATGCCCGGCAACCTCAACACCTCCTTCTTTACACTCGGTGGGGCCGAAGCCAACGAAAATGCCATCCGCGCTGCTCGCCTCTACACGGGACGACACAAACTGATCAGTCGCTACCGCAGCTATCATGGCGGAACCAACGCCACCATGCAGCTTACGGGCGACCCCCGACGTTGGCCCAACGAACCCGGGATGCCGGGCGTGATCCACGTCATGGACCCCCACCCGTACAACTATTCCTTCGGCAAAACCGACGCCGAGATCACCCGCGAAAACCTCAAATACCTCGAAGAGATCATCGCTTACGAAGGCCCTCACACCATCGCTGCGATGTTTATCGAGACCGTCACAGGCACCAACGGCATCCTCGCTCCCCCCGAAGGCTACCTCCAAGGTCTTCACGCTCTCTTGAAAAAACACGGGATCTTGTTGGTTTGCGACGAGGTGATGGCGGGTTGGGGACGCACAGGCAAGCTCTTTGCGTTCCAACATGGCGATATCATCCCCGATATCGTGACAATGGCCAAAGGGCTTACCAGCTCCTATACCCCCCTTGGCTGTATGGTGGTCAGCGACCCGATCGCCGAACACTTCCGTGAAAACGTGTTTTGGGGTGGACTCACTTACAACGCCCATCCCTTTTTGTTGGAAACTGCGCTCGCTGTGATCGAGGTCTTTGAAGAAGAAGGCATGCTCGAAAACGCCGAACGCATGGGCCGTGTGATGCGCGCTGAGATGGATCGCCTCAAGATCAAACATCCCTCCGTCAAAGAAGGCCGATGTATCGGTCTATTTGGGATCATCGATCTTCAAAAGAACCGACAAGGCGATCCGATGGCCCCCTTCAACGGCTCCAGCCCCGCCATGCAAGCGATCTCCAAGTTCTTCCACCAAGAAGGTCTCTTCACTTTCCTGCGCTTCGGCGGATTTATGTGCAACCCTCCCCTTTGCATCACCGAAGAACAACTCCACGAAGCCTTCGCGATCATCGATCGTGGCCTCGATATCACCGACCGCTACGTCGAAGACGCCTGATACGACATCCGCACCACCGCAACGTCCGATCGTGTGGGTGTTGGCGGACACGAGATCCGTTGTGTGCGCTAACACGTAGGGGCAGCCCCCTGTGGCTGCCCTATTACAGGGCGTCTACCGCCGATCGCACCTACCCTTCGCACACATATCTCGGATTATCGTATGATCCTCGAAGACGCCTGAGCCTTCACCGCACCACCAACATCCGAGCAAAACAGACCCGATATCTTTGGCCTCCAAACCATCCCACCAAACCAGAGGGGTTTTCTCGTGGCGAAGCTACACGCAGAACACGACATTTACGAACTGACCGAGACTTCCGACCTTGATCCCGCCCTAAGCAACGAAGATCTCTTGCCCACCGCCCTTGCTCATCGCTCGTGGAATCTTTGGCACCTTGCTTCTCTTTGGGTGGGGATGGCTGTTTGCGTCCCCACCTATATGCTTGCTTCCAACATGATCCTCGGCGGCCTTTCTTGGAAAGAAGCGCTGATGATGATCTTACTTGGCAACGTGATCGTCGCGATCCCGATGGTCTTTAACGGCCATGCAGGCACCAAGTACGGCATCCCTTTTCCTGTACTCGGGCGCGCATCCTTCGGATACAACGGGATCCATATCCCAAGCGTCTTGCGTGCCATCGTGGCGTGCGGCTGGTTTGGCATCCAAACATGGCTCGGTGGACTCGCCATGATCGCGATCTTTGCGGTCATCGCAGGGAAACCCGCATGGAACCAATCTTGGAACGCTCAATTTGTCGGATTCATGGTCTTTTGGGGCATCCAGATGTTTTTTGTCTGGAAAGGAACGGAAAGCATCAAGTGGCTTGAGACCTTGTCGGCTCCCTTGCTGATCTTGATCGGCTTGGGGATGTTGTATTGGGGCATCAGCAACGGCGGGGGGTTCGCCAAAGTCCTCTCTTCCTCCGAAGTCTTCCGCGAAGCCAGCGTCGTCTTTGTCAAAGAAAAAGCCGGTGCCACCTCGGCGCATCTGCGTTTGCTTGCCGGAAAAGACGGGAAGATCCGCGCCCACGCCTACCGCGCAAAACTGCTCACAAAAGCCGAAACCACCGACGAAGACAAATGGAAAGCCGCCCTCAGCAAAACGCCCTTTTTGCCGCTCTCTTCCAAGCAAATCCAGTTCTCCGCCGCCCTGTCCAAAAACGCCACCACCCTCGCCATCCAGTTTCAAGGCACAAACCAAAAGCACCTGAGTTCGGTCGTGATCGCTCCTTTGTATGCAGCCTTCCCCGCCAAAAACACACAAACGCCCCTTTCCACCTATCTTTTTTGGTTGACGGCGATGGTGGCTTTTTGGGCCACCCTCGCTCTCAATATCCCCGATATCACACGCTACGCCACCTCCCAAAAAGACCAGATCGTCGGGCAGTTCTTGGGCCTTCCCACCACGATGGTCTTGTATTCTTTTATCGGTGTCGCCGTCACTTGCGCAGCGATCTTGATCTTCGACGATATCTTGATCGCCTCCGATGCACCGTGGGATCCTGTGCGCTTGCTTGCTCGCCTCGAAGACAAGCCCTTTCTGCTCATCCTCTCGCAGTTTGCGATCATCCTTGCCACGCTCTCAACCAACATCGCCGCCAACATCATCTCCCCCGCCAACTCCTTTGCCAACCTCTGGCCTCAACGCATCACCTTCCGAATCGGCGGTCTGTTGGCCGGGATTATCGGTATCTTGATCATGCCTTGGAAACTCCTTGGCGTAATCGTCGGCTTCTTGCTTACCTACGGCGCACTTCTCGGACCCGTGATCGCTATCCTTCTTGCCGACTATTTCTTCCTCCGCAAAAAACAACTCGCCCTCGATGAACTCTACAAAAAAACGGGCCGCTATCACTACATCCAAGGTTTTAATCCCCACGCCTTGATCGCCCTCGCTCTCGGTATCGCCTTCGTCCTCGTCGGATACTCCGTCCCCTCCCTCAAGATCCTCTACGACACAGGCTGGTTCTCTGGCTTCTTCTTCTCTTTTGTCGTATACATCGGCCTGATGAAAGCACGCCACAACGCCCCTGCCTGATCCAACACTTGATAAAACCGACACTTTTTTTATACCCGCTACTTTACAATTTTGTTCCTCAGATGCTCATCAAATCCGCCTGTTGAGTGATCGTAAAAACGTAGGGGCAGCCCCCTGTGGCTGCCCAAGAATCGGGCGTCTGTGTACTCTCTTACGATCACAGATCATTCGGATTTCGTAGGAGTACCTCGCCCCATCAAGCAACACCCTGATCGGTCGCCACTCTCCTGAAGAGATGCGTACACGAAACATTGTCGCGATTCGCTGTGATTCTTGCTTTTTCCGTGCTTTCCGTGTTTTGCGAAGCGCGCAACTCCCGTTGGTCGTTGTCCGTGGACTCTTTTTGTGTTGTATCACCGATGACTTGCAGCTTCATGAAAAATATGGCAGGGTGGGTGGTTCGGTTTTCGGTCTCTTTCGTATGGCTTGGCGCAAACCATCGACGCGGAGAGTCCTGCGTCGCACGACATGGAGGGGTTGTTTTCATGGGTCTATTGATCAAGAACGGCGAGATCATCACCGCAAGCGAACGCTACACCGCCGACATCTACTGTGAAGGCGAAACCATCACACGCATCGAAAAAGATATCACCCCGCCTCCCGATGCCACCGTGATCGATGCAACAGGAAAATATGTCTTCCCCGGTTTTATCGATCCACACACACACATCTACCTCCCTTTTATGGGAACATTTGCCAAAGACACCTATACAACGGCCAGTCAAGCAGCCTTGGTGGGAGGGACGACCACCTTTATCGACTTCTGTATCCCCATGCGCGGCGATGAACCCCTCGCTGCATGGGACACATGGAACGCCCACAGCGAAGGTAAGTCCGCTTGTGACTACACTTACCACATGGCCGTCACCCGCTACGATGCCGGCGTCGAAAGCCAACTGCGCGAGATCGTCCGCAACGGCGTCTCTTCTTTTAAGGTCTTTTTGGCCTACAAAGGGGCCTTTGGCGTCGATGACGAAGAACTCTACCACACCCTCAAACTCGCCAAGTCTTTGGGAGTGATCACCACCGCTCACTGCGAAAACGAAGTGATCGTTGCAGAACTCCAAAAAGAACTGGTCGCCCAAGGCAAGATCGGCCCTGAGTGGCATTATTACAGCCGCCCTCCCCGCGTCGAAGCCGAAGGAACTCACCACCTCACCACTTTCGCAGAGATCCACAACGCACACGTCTACATCGTCCACCTTAGCTGCGATGAAGCCCTTCAAGTCGCCGCCCAAGCCAAGTATCGCGGTGTCAACGTCTGGGTCGAAACGCTGATCCAGTACCTTCTTCTCGATAAAACTTATGCTGAACTGCCCGAGTTTGAGGGAGCCAAGTATGTGATGTCCCCACCGCTGCGCGACAAACGCAACCAGTCGATCTTGTGGGACGCCATCCGCCATCAACTCGTCAGCACCGTCGCCACCGACCACGCTCCCTTTGACTTCAATGGGCAAAAGCCGATGGGGAAATCGGACTTTACCAAGATCCCCAACGGCATCCCCGCCCTCGAAGATCGCGTCAATCTGCTTTACACCTACGGCGTCAAGACGGGAAAGATCGACCTGCACCGTTTTGTCGACTCCGCAAGCACCCAAGCCGCCAAGATCTTTGGACTGTATCCCCGCAAAGGTACCATCCAACTCGGCGCAGATGCCGACCTTGTCGTCTATGACCCCCACTACACACGCACGCTCTCGAAATCCACCCAACTGATGAACGTCGACTACAGCGCCTTCGAAGGCTGGAAGATCGAAGGCCGCCCCCACGTTGTCACGGTTCGCGGTGAGATCGCTGCCCGCGATGGAAAATTTGTCGGAACCGTCGGACGTGGGCGCTTCTTGAAACGCGATCCCAACCACTTTTAACCCCCGACAGGATCGACGCCGTTGACAAAAACCCCGTGCTCGCGCCGTTTCAAGCGGCAGAGTCGTTTGACTGAAAAACTTCTGACCACCCCACCA
This sequence comes from Myxococcota bacterium, assembly GCA_023150835.1. Classification (GTDB taxonomy): domain Bacteria; phylum Myxococcota_C; class UBA6777; order UBA6777; family UBA6777; genus JAKLKB01. The sequence goes on from JAKLKB010000098.1 coordinate 22,695, forward strand.
ATACGGGGTCAAGGGAGCCGCGCTCTGTGGCGGGGTGTGGGACAATGCCCCACAAATCTATCCAATCGCGTCGATCCTATTCCAAACATCCAGTACGCCCGACCAACCCACACCGCATCTTGCGACGGAAGAGGAATCTATGAGTGAACACGTCGGATCTTCCTACAAACTCGGCGAACTCAAACCCGCCATGAGCCGCAACGAAGCCCTTGCAGAAGCCCATCGTTGCCTCTTTTGCTACGATGCACCTTGCACACGCGCTTGCCCCACCCACATCGATGTCCCCCGCTTTATCAAAAAGATCGCCTCCGATAACCTCCAAGGCTCCGCACAAACCATCCTCGAAGCCAACATCCTCGGCGCTTCTTGCGCTCGCGTCTGCCCCACCGAAGTCCTCTGCGAAGGCGCTTGCGTCCTTCACGACCTTCACGACAAACCCATCAAGATCGGACGCCTCCAACGCTACGCCACCGATCCTTTTGTGTACAAAGATATCCCCCTCTTCCAAGCCGGCGAACCCACCGGCAAAAAGATCGCCATCGTCGGCGCTGGCCCCGCAGGACTCGCTTGCGCGCATGAACTCACGCGATTTGGGCACTCTGTGATCGTCTTTGAAGCCCAAGATCGACCGGGTGGACTCAACACCTACGGCATCGCCGATTACAAACTTGACACCGAAACCTCCCTCAAAGAAGTCGAATGGGTCCAATCCATCGGCTTTACCATCCAAACCAATACCCGCATCGGCCAAGATATCCACATGGCCGAATTGCTCCGTGATTACGATGCCGTCTTTGTCGGCGTTGGACTCGGACAGATCCCCCCCCTCGGGATGCCGGGCGAAGACCTCCAAGGCTACCAAGATGCCCTTGTCTTTATCGAAGATCTCAAATTCAAGCCCCTTGACCAGATCTCCCTCAAAGGCCAACGCATCGCCGTAATCGGCGGCGGAAACACCGCCATCGATGCCGTTTCCCAATCCGCAAGCCTCGGGGCCGAAAAAGTCTACATGATCTACCGCCGCAGCCGCGAAGATATGGGAGCCTACGATCACGAGATCGATCTCGCCCTTCGCAAGGGTGCTGTCGAGATCCTGTACATGGCACAACCTGTCCAGATCCTCGGAAAAGACGGTCGCGTCGTCGGGATCGAGTGCGTTCGTCATCGCCTCGGCCCCCCCGATCCACGCGGCAAACACCACATCGAAGTGATCGAGGATAGCGCTTTCATTCTTCCCGTCGATCGGGTCTTTCGCGCCACAGGACAAGCCAAACATCGCGATTTCTTTGCAGGCATCGAAGGACTCCAAGTCGACGCTTCGGGCCGCGTGGTCGTCTCCAAAGGCGGCCAGACCTCCGTCCCCAAACTCTGGGCCTCAGGCGATTGCGTCAACGGCGGAAAAGAAGTCGTCAACGCCGTCGCCGAAGGAAAATCCGCAGCCCAACACATCCACCAAGCGCTGGAGGCACAGGCTCATGGCTGATCTCAAAGTCAATATCGCTGGCATCTCTTCTCCCAACCCCTTCTGGCTGGCCTCTGCTCCACCCACCAACACAGGCGACCAAGTCATGCGCGCCTTTGACGCAGGTTGGGGCGGAGCCGTCTGGAAAACCCTCGGAGAACCCATCGTCAACACTTGGTCTCGCTACAGCGCCGTCGATCTCAACGGCCAAAAGATGATGGGACTCAACAACATCGAACTGATCACCGACCGCCCTCTCGACGTCAACTTCCGCGAGATCACCGAAGTCAAAAAACGCTACCCGCACCACGCTGTGATCGTCAGCTTGATGGTCGAAGCCAATCAAAAAGCATGGCAAGATATCGTCAAACGTACCGAAGATACGGGCGCAGACGGCATTGAACTCAACTTTGGCTGCCCTCACGGGATGTCCGAACGCGGCATGGGTTCCGCCGTCGGCCAAGTCCCCGAATACACCTGCCAGATCACCGAATGGGTCAAACAAGCCGCCTCCCTCCCCGTTCTCGTCAAACTCACCCCCAACATCACCGACGTCCGCTACGCCGCTCGCGCCGCCAAACGCGGTGGAGCCGATGGCGTCAGCTTGATCAACACCATCAACTCCATCACAAGCGTTGATATCGATACCTTTGCCCCACGACCCACCGTCTCAGGATACTCTTCTCATGGCGGATACTGCGGCCCCGCCGTCAAACCCATCGCCCTCAATATGGTCTCCGAGATCGCCCGCGACCCCGAAACCGCCAACCTCCCGATCAGCGGCATCGGCGGCATCTCCACTTGGCGCGATGCCGTCGAATTTATCCTGCTCGGAGCCACCACCGTCCAAGTCTGCACCGCCGTCATGCACTACGGCTTCCGTATCGTCGAAGACATGATCGACGGACTCAACCAATACCTCGATCAAAAAGGCTTCGCCGATATCTACGCACTGCGCGGAAAAAGCGTCCCCCGTATCAAAGATTGGAAATACCTCGATCTCAACTACGTCGTCCGCGCAAACATCAACCAACAAAAATGTATCGGCTGCGGACTCTGCTACACCGCTTGCAACGATGGCGCACATCAAGCCATCGGCGCAAAACCCGCAAACAACGGACGCACCGAGGTCTGGGTGATCGAAGAAGCCTGCGTCGGCTGCAACCTTTGCTCCCTCGTCTGCCCCGTCGAACAGTGCATCACCATGCAAACCATCCCCGTCGATGCCGAGCCTTGCTCTTGGGATCAATACACCTCCCAAAAAGGCATACTCGCTCCACGACCCCAAGACAACCAACATTGAAAAACCGGTGAACATAGGACTTGCGCTGTTGGGCTGATTTTGTGGGGTTTCACCCCACGCCCCACAAGGGAGCTTTGCCCCCTTGACCCCCATGTTGGCGAACAGATCGCTGGTTTTTCAAACCAACTGCTCTCTCGCTTGAAACGGCACGAACACGGGGTTTGGAACGTGAGCGGAAAGCTCGACTTGCACAGCCTTTGCGCGCTCACTTAAGTAAGTATCACTAAGTTTCTTCAACTTTCGCGCCCGAAGAACGGGTTCGTTCAAAAAAGATGGCGATGAAGAGGTCACCGACGCAACAGAGATCGGGCAGGCACGGGGGCCTGCCCCTACGAAACACCGTGTGATTT
>JAKLKB010000099.1 GCA_023150835.1 Myxococcota bacterium
GGTTCGTTTGAAGGCTCGGCGGAAGGTTCGTTTGAAGGCTCGGCGGAAGGTTCGTTTGAAGGCTCGGCGGAAGGTTCGTTTGAAGGCTCGGCGGAAGGTTCGTTTGAAGGCTCGGAGATCGGTTCGTTTGAAGGCTCGGCGGAAGGTTCGGTGGATAGGCAGCCTTTGGGTCCAGCTTGTCCCACGACGCGCACCTCAGCCCATCCCTTGGGCTGGAATTGATCTGGGAAGCTTGGCGTGCCTGTCTTGGCTTTGGTTTGGGCGACGGCAAGGATCTGTACAGACGCAGCGATGGGGATATCCGCACAAACCTCAACGGATGAAGTCGTGCTGCGAGCCACTTCTTTTCCATCCACAAACAGCGCGATCCACGCGATCCCAAGGCCCGAAGTCTCTGTTGCTTGGGCTTTGATTCGGGTGGACCCAAGGATCGTCGAACCCGTTGTGGCCCCGCTGATCGTTACTTTGGGGCGTTTGGCATACGGGGCCGCCATCGGATCTCCAAGCACCAGATTGCGCCAATACACATAGGGCAGATGGCGGTGATAGGCTTCGGCGAGTGTGCTGCCATCGACATAATCGAGCAACAAAGCGCGATTCGGAAAGCAGTTGTTGAGCGGCTCGTCGGTGGTTCCGTGCGCTCCTGCGGCGCCTTTGGCCACCCAGCGGGCGATCGAGACTTGGCTTTGCCCTGTGGCGCGAAAGTTCGTCGGAACCGCTCCAAAGCTCGTGAGGTTGTCGGTGATCGAACCCGGCAAATAGGTGTTGCCTTCGATGGTGTTTCCGAGACTGGCCGTCCCCACAAAGAAAGCCCCAAGCGACCGACCGATCAGATTGCTGTTGAAGTTTTCGATCACCGTATCGGTCCATCCTCTCGCTTTCATCTGCGTCTCGATCGTCGGAAAGCTACCATCCAACGCACCTCGCGCACTATCCGCTCCTTTCATCAACATAAATTGCCCCTTGGCTGCGCCTTGTGCTTCTGCGTCCAGCGCGCTTGTGAGCAGCTTTTCGGCATCTGCATACGAACGACCATGCAGCATCGTCACCAACAGCGGCTTCCAATCCACTCCCCCCGAAGTGGCCTGATAACCCGCACGAAATACGCCTGTACGAAAGGGATTGGTCCAACGCGCCGCCAGACACGCCGCCCCTCCGCTGCATGTGATCTGGCGACCCGGCATCTCTGTGAGCAGGCTTTTTCCGTTGTAGGTCGACTTCCAAACCCCTACAACTGCCGCCAACGACGCACCTTGGGTTTGGTTGTTGTTGACGATCCCCACCCGCAACGGAACACCACGCATCAATACCACCGCTTCGATCCGCGCCAAGGCTCCGCCTTGTTGGAGGCATTGCTCTAGCGGTGTCAAGAGCTTTTGTTGGTACTCTGTTTGGGTGATATCTTCTTGTTGCGGTAGGTCCAAAAGGCAGATCTGGTTGGGTGGGATCGCTCGTTCCTTTGCGTACTTTTGCGCAAGCCCCACGCTGTCTTGATCGTTTTTGTTCGCAACCACCACCACCGAATCAGGCCCGGGAACGGCCCATGTGATCGCGGCCCACAGCCAGACGATCACACCCGCCATCACACCTCCGATATCTCGCCTCAAGGGTCCTATCCTTGTCTGCATCCTTTGCTGATCTACGGTTTGCGTCTTTCGTCGCAGCTTTTTTGGTTGTGTTGTTTGTGGATCGTGTCTGCTCATGTTGGCTCTCCTTGCGCGTTTTCTTTCAAAGCCTGCCACAAGGCTTCGAGGAAGAAAAGCTCCATCGCTGCGCACGAATCGAAACACACGGAATGCGAGGAAGCTCAACGACCCAAGGCTTTGCGGCAAGCCGCGATGGTTTGGGGAGAGGGGCTTTTGTACCCGGCGTATTGGGCGATAGGTTGGAGGAGGCGCGGAAGCTGAGAACGGCAAGATGTCATCTCAGAGATGCGGATCTTGCTGCCGAGAGGCGTAGAAAAGCGCGTGTGAGCGTAGGCGCGGCAGAACACCAGCGCATCGCGCTTGCAAGGGGTTTTGCAAACGCGGGCCGCGCTGCGCATCCCGTTGGGGGTGCAAGGGTGAAGACCGTCTGCGTTGGGGCCAAAGTTGTCTGCTGCAAAGCGGTTAAGACAGCGCAGACAAGCCCCGTTGCTCGGGACGGAGCGTGTCTTGGGGCGGATGAGGGCTTGGGTAGGAGGGCGTGGTTGGGGCGTTGTGTTTGTGGGGGGGGCATCGTTGTTTTGGGCGGGAGGGACGGGGCGTGGGGTGCCGCTGTTTTGGGCGGATGGATCGGTCTGGATGTTTGTGGTGCGCGGATGGGTGGAAGGTACCGAGGGTGTCGTAGTGCGTGGCTCTGTTGGTTGAAGGAGCTTGGGCTGCACCGCAGAGGCCGTTGTTCGCGGGTGGGTGGGAGGCTCAGTGCGTTGTTCTGGGGGGCGCGGTGTGTTTGGGGGATGGCTTGGCGTCGAAGGCTTGAGAACGGAAGGGCGCGAAGCATCGGGCGTGATGGGAGGGGAGGGGCGCGAAGGATCGGAGGGGACAGCAGCGCCGCCTGTGCGTTGGGAGGCAAGCTGTTGAGGGAGAGCGGAGGGCGTCGGAGAAGGGCTGCGGAAGGCGACGGCGATCAGAACAAGGATGACAAGAAGGCCGCCACCCACAGCAACGAGGTGGTGCTTTTTCCAAGCCGAAGGGCGAAAAGGGCTGTCATGCTCGGACATCAGGGTGGGAGAGCGAAACACGGTGTTGTTTTCGGGAGCGATCTCGCCGCTGGGCAACAGCCCTGCAAAGGACGGTGGTGGTTTTTGGATATCGGCGGCATCGAGCGAGTAGGTGCTTTGTGCTGCGGGAAGAGCGGATGCTGCGCCCGAGGAGATGGCTTCTTTGAGGGCGGCTTGTAGTTGATCGGCGAAGGCTTTGCACGACGAATAGCGGGCATCGGGGGATTTTTCGAGCGATTTGAGAACGACCGCACGAAGGGAGGCTGGAACCATCAGGCCGAACGTCTCGAAGGCTGGGGGCTTTTCGGTAAAGTGAGCCATGATCAGTTGAAGGATATCATCCCCAACAAAGGGGAGACGCCCTGAGATCATCTGATAGAGCGTGATGCCGAGGGCGTAGATATCCGCCCGATGATCGACGTGTTTGGTGGATTGCGCTTGTTCGGGGGCGATGTAGCTGGGGGTCCCAAGAAGGGAGCCTGTTTTGGTCTGGCTTTCTTCGGCGGCGAGACTTTTGGCGATGCCAAAGTCCATCACTTTGGGGATCTCTTCGCCGCTCGTTCCATGAAGCAGGATGTTTGAGGGTTTGAGATCGCGGTGAACGATCTTTTGTTTGTGGGCGTGATCGACCGCGTGCAAGATCGGGATCAACAGCCGTTCGATCTCCGCATAAGGCACAGGCCCCGTATTTTTTTCGAGGTATTTTTCGAGATCTTGTCCCTCCACCCAATCCATCGCCATCCCCAACCAAGCGCCTTCTTCGATGATCTCGATCACTCGGACGATATGGGGGTGCTGGAGACGGAATTGGAGGCGTGCTTCTTGTTTGAAGCGTTCGCGCACAGGTTCGCGCTTGGCGAGATCCGGCTTGAGGAACTTGATCGCCACCCACGTATGCATCGCATTGTTCCATGCTTTGTACACGACGGCTTGGCCGCCATCCCCCACCAACTGATGCAGCTTGTACTTGCCGATCTCTTTGCCTTCTAACGTCTCAACCGATTCCATGCGCTTGTTCCTTGTAGATGTCTTTCGGTGGTTTCGGGGTTGTGGGGATCAGTGATAGATGCCCAAGATCGTGGCGCGGTGTGCAGAGGATAAGTCCGAAGGGAAACGACGCCAAGTAGCACTCCCCGAAGAGATCGAACTTTTTTCTTTGAGAAACCTTTCGTGAGATCGCAACGCCGAGTTGACGGAGGCATTTTTGGGCGGAGTCGTCAGCAAACCCGCGATCAACAAAGCGATCCCCGTCCCCCCCAAGATCGCCCCACCCACCAAAAACACCGGCCCACCCCAACCATAGAAGCCCTTGAGACTGCGTTGTCCCATATCGTCGCGTGGTGGCATGATGATCGGGGCAGGAAGGGCGCGCTGCACTTCGCATTGGTATTTCATGTGTTTTTTGAGGTCTGTGCTTTGGGGTATCGCCTCGCAATTATAATCGAGGTAAGGATTTTTGGCGCTGAGATCATGGACAAAGATCCCGCCCATGATCGCGAATCCTGCCCCAAGAGTCACAAGAGAGCCGCCCACGATGAAGAGGATACGGGCGTTGTTGGTGCGATCCAGCAATGCCTTGTGTTCTTTGGCGAAAGTTAGATGCGATTCTTTGGCTTTGTTGGCAAAGAACAATTGCTCTTTACGTCGGGTGCTTTTCTGGATGGCGATGCGCTGCCGTTGTTCGCGCAGCGAGGCCAACAGACTGCTTTGGTTTTGGTTGCGCTGCTGGAGGGCTTTTTTGTCGTTCCATTGGCTTTGGGCCAGACGCAGCGAAGCGATGTAGAACCAACCTTGGCGGGTGAACAGATCGATATCTTGTTCGATACGGAGGGAGGCTTGGAGTCGGATCTGCGCTTGGGTTCGATAAGTGAGAGCGATCTTGTTGTAGAGTTGGTTGTAGCGGCGAAGGGCATCAAGGGCTTTTTGTAGCTTGCCAAGCGACCCTTCAAACTCCGTAATGTATTGATTGATCGCATCGATCGATTCAAAGGATTCTAGATCGCGGATCGGCGGGGGATTCGCTTCGATTTGGTAACGCTTGAACTGAAAGCGGTACAGCCAAAATTGGAATTGTTCGCGTTCTCCCTCGCTCAATTTCGCTTTTTCCGCAAGATAGGTCTTTTCCATCTTCTCAAGCGATTGTACAAACAATTGCATCTTGCCATCCGCGAGCGCTTCTTGTGTTTGTAGGAAGTGCTGCTGCAACGCGCTCGGAGGATTTGCGTTTGCAGTGAAAGCCATGAAAACAAACAGCCCGCAAACACTCCAACCCAACGTACGCAACATCTGAAACGCATGCAATATCCGCGATATCCGCAACGTGCGCAACGTCCGCGATACAGAGAACCCGCGATCCAGACGATTTGTTTGAGAAGCCTTGATCGAAGCAAAAAGAATTTGGGAAGCCTTGATCGAAGCAAAAAGAAATCGATTCCACATGATTCGTTGCCTGCTTTGGAGAGGATATCTTTGTTGTGGGTTTCTGTGCGCTTTTTGCGGGCCGATAGCTTTGAGCAAGACGCCAAGGCCCGAGGGTTATCGAAAGACGCCGAGCGAAGTGGCGCGTTGGGGAGAAGGTGCGTGGAGTTGCATCAAAGGCCAAGCATTTCCCGAAGAGATCGAGCTTTGTTCTTTGAGGAATCTTTCTTGTGAACGCAAGACCGCGTTGATCTGGGCATCTTTGCGAGGGATGATAATCAACCCCGCGATCAACAAAGCGATCCCTGTTCCTCCGATCACCGCGCCTGTCGCGATAAACGTCGGCCCACCCCAGCCATAGAAGCCTTTGAGACTGCGCTGTCCTGCGTCGTCCTGTGGGGGCGAGATGATCGGGTTGGGGAGAGCGCGTTGTACTTCGCATTGAACTTTGAGGTTCTTTTCGGGCTCTGTGCTGTTGGGCATCGCCTCGCAATTATACGTCGCGTAAGGGTTTTTGGCCGCGTTGTCATGCACGAAGATCCCGCCTGTTATCGCGATCCCTGCCCCGACTGCCGTCAAGATCCCACCCACAATGAACAGAGTGCGGGCGTTGTTGGTGCGATCGATCAACGCTTTTTGTTCGTCGGTAAACAGGAGATGCGCTTCTTTGACTTTGCTGACGAGGTTTCTTTGTTCTCTTCGGATGGCGCTTTGTTCGATGGTGACGCGCTGTTGTTGTTCGCGCAAGGTCGAGATCGTGCTGTCTTGGTTTTGGAGACGTTGTTTGAGGGCTTTTTTGTCGCTCCATTGGCTTTGGGCAAAGCGCAAGAGGGCGACGTAGACTTGTCCTTGGCGGGTTAATAGCTCGATATCGCGCTCGGTGCTGAGGGAGGCTTGGAGTCGGATCTGCGCTTGGACTCGCTGTGTCAGAGCGATCTTGTTATAGAGTTGGTTGTAGCGACGAAGAGCTTCGAGGGCTTGTTGTAGCTTGCCAAGCGAGCCTTCAAAGCGTTTGATGTATTGGTTTATGGCTTCGATCGATTCAAAGGATTCGATATTGCGGATCGGTGGGGGATCGGCTTCCATCTGGTAGCGCTTGAACTGAAAGCGGTACAGCCAAAGCTGGAATTGCTCGCGCTCGCCCTCTTTCAATTTCGATTGGGTCGCAAGATAGGTCTTTTCCATCTTTTCGAGCGATTGCGCAAACGCCTTCATCTCGCCGATCGCAAGCGCCTCTTGTGTCTGTAAAAAGTGCTGTTGCAGCGTCTTGGGATCTTCTGCCATCGCTGGGGTTGCCGACAGCATCAAGCACAGCGAAGCCCATCCACAAACGCGCAACAGGCGCGCAAAAGAAACAGATCGGCTTATCCAAAAAAGAATAAAAGCGAGAGATGGTTGTTTTTTGTGTTGCATGATAACCCTGTTTTGATGCGATGGATTCTACAAAAACACTCTTCGCGATGCGCCCACAAAAGCGCAAGTGGTTGGTGGTTTGAAGGCAGACTACAGCAAACCACGCGCTTTGTCACTTGTTTGGTGAGAGCTGTCGCTTGCTGGCTGGATGGGTGGGGCTTTGCCCCATGCCCTACAAGGGACTGATGGATGTTCGGAGCTTGATACACAAGGATATCTCTTGTTGTGGATTGCGGTTTTTTTTTAAGAAGCGTACACCCAAAGAATCCATCCAACAACGACAAAGCACCATAGATGAGAGAGGCATGGAAATGAGGCAACAAGTCGGAAAATGGAGCATTTTGTTTTTGGGCGTATTGTTTGGTTTTGTGGTGTCCTGTGGGGGAACGTCGAACTGCATCAACGGCATCCAGACGACGGATTACAACACCAGCGGCTTGCAATGCACCAAGTCTTGTGATTGCAGCAACCTCAAATACGAAGGCTACTGCATCAACAGCACATGCGTTTCGACGGTGCGCAGTCCTGCCCAACGCAAGGGCGAGATCCGCTCTTGCAAGCTTTTGCAAAAAGTCGGTGCTTGTGAATGGGGCCAACAAGAAGCCCAGCCCGAGCCTTTGAAAGAACTGCTTTGGGGAAATTGTCTGCCGCCGACTATTGTCCCTGAAAACACAGCCGCTTTGTGTTCGGATGGCAAGGACAACGATTGTAACGGCACTGTCGACGATAAAGATCTCGGATGCAAAAGCTTTTGTGTTGAGGGCCGAAGTGAGCCTTGCTACCGTGGAGAAAAAGCCACTCTTAACCAAGGCAGTTGCCGCGCAGGTTTTCGAACCTGCCAACCGAATGGAGGTTGGGGAACTTGCGAGGGAGAAGTGGTTCCCAAAGCAGAAGTGTGCAACGCCCAAGATGACGACTGCAATGGGCTAATTGACGATGGTTTGGTGGGTTGTCACACCACGGAAAAATGCCTTGAAGGCTCGCAAAAGCCTTGCTACACGGAACCGATGGGTTGCGTCTTGGAAACCCTGGCGGGTGGGGCAAAAGGCTTTCGGTGCGTGGGCGGTTGTCAGACGGGGACACAGCGTTGTGTGGGCGGATTATGGGGACTTTGCGAAGGAGCGGTCTCTCCAGCCGAAGAGCGTTGCGATGGCATCGACAACAACTGCGACGGAAAAGTTGATGAGATATGCGCTTGTCAAGCTGGCGAGCAACGCCTTTGTTTCTTGGGGCCACAAAACAAAGAAGTCGGCGTCTGCAAGGCAGGCACACAACAATGCAAAGACGGTGTGTGGGGAGCGTGCGACGGGGCCGTCGCTCCAAGTCCTGAAACTTGCGATGGCCAAGACAACGATTGCGATGGCACGATTGACGAAAGCTGCGGATGTACGGCGGGAACGTCGCGTGTGTGTTTTCTCGGTCCGCAACAGCGCGCTGTAGGAGAATGCACCGCAGGAAAACAGCATTGTGTCGCTGAAAAATGGGGTGTTTGTGATGGTGCAGGTAAGCCAAGTATCGAAGTATGCGATGGTTTAGACAATGATTGCGATGGAGTCGTTGATGAAGACTGCGGATGCTCCACAGATGCCCAATGCCCGAACGGCATGCTTTGTTTTCGTGGTGTCTGCCAATCCCGTCCATTTGAAGAAACTGTCTCCGAGCCGATGCTGGAACCGACGCTCGACGCTGGCAACGAGCTGATGCTAGAACCGACGAGCGACGGCAGCAAAGAACCGACTCCTGAGCAAATCCCCGAAATCGCCCAAGAAGTCGTGCCAGAAACCATTGAAATCGTGAAAGAGATGGCTCCAGAAGCAATTCAAGAAGCGACACCCAGCCCCGGCCCGATGGCTTATGGCGAGAACTGCGCTCCCTCAAACGCAAACCAGCGTTGCCAAGCGGGTCTTATTTGCTTGACCTTTCCCAACGACACCATCGGCATCTGTTCGCGCCAATGCAACACCTCTTCTTGCCCCTCTGGTTCCCGCTGCGAAACCATCAACTCCACCACCGGCGACCGCGCTTGCTTTGTCAACTGCACCACAGTAGCTAACTGCCTTGCTGCTCAGCGTTGTGATTCTCGCATCAACGCTTGTTATCCAGATCCGAATCGGCGAGACTGTCGCCTTTCTGACCCTCTGGGTTCGTGTTCTTCGTATCGGGATTGTTGTGTTGGCCAGAATTGTTTGCTTGTGGGGGCTGGGCATTTTTGTGGGGCATGCTCAAAAGATTCAGACTGTCCAAAAATCGGGGGATTTGTTCCGACTTCTTGTTGTTCTCAAACGATCACAGGCCAAACGCAGCGCTTTTGCGCGACAACTTGCCCATGAAGAGGCCACTCGTTCTTGTCCCCTCATCCCCCCGCTTTTTTCTCCCCGCTGTCGCTGCGGCGAAGGGGGAGAAAAGAACGGAGAACTGAGGCGAGAGCTGTGTGCGCAAAAAGTGTATCAAACGATCTGAGGCTCTTGTTGCTCAGAAGTCCGAGGTTTTCGTGGTGTTCAGTTGTTCGATGATACAAAGCCATTCGTGGAAGTGTTGGCAACGTTGGCGGAGCTTTGCCAAACCAATACGAGCGACAACCGAGACTCCAGAAGTGGCTTTGTCATACTCAGAGATCTCTTTGATGATGCGCTTGGATGGGGCCGTTTCACGCCCGTCGTTGATTAGTTCGGGATTTTGATCGCCGATGCTGCGTGCGAGATTTGCGATGGCATCGTCATGTTCGAGATACTCCCAATCCAGATATTCCGGTGCAGCCAAGAGCAGCGTTTCAAATTCGTGCAGTTGGATGTAAGGCACAAACCGTTGGTCGTTGAGGTCGAGGGCAAAAGCCTCTTCAAGTGTTTTCACACGCAGATAAGGAGGAAACATCTTTGTTTCTTGGTATTTGGGAAAATCGTCAGGAAGCGCGTACAGATCGAACATGGTCGTAAATCGGCACTCGTCGGCTTGATCTTCTTTCATCCACGCTTCGATATCTTTCTTCGCTTTTTGATAACTGATGAGTCCGCCACGATACGTTTTCGCGGCCCGTTTGTCTTTGCTTGTGAGCACACATCGAGCATCCGCATACACATCAAAGCCCGCCAGATAGGGAGCAAGCACGATATCAACAAACGCTTTTTCCGTTTGCCCTTCTACTGTAACGTGCAAACGGATCATGGCTGTCCTCCAAGGACATTTTTCTCCCAAAGTTCGGAAAGGCTGTAATGTTGCAGCCATTCGTTCAGTTGGTTTGTGTCGAGCCTGCGAAACGTGCTGGTTCCTGAATGAGGATCTCGTTCGACGACGACGATGTCTTCCGATGAAAATTCATCGATCAATCGGGGGGATTGGGTGGCCGCGATGATCTGCGTGTGTTGCGATGCACGTTTGATCAGACCGGCCAATTCAACGAGCGCTGCGGGATGCAAGCCTAATTCAGGTTCATCCAAGACGATCACTTTTGGGAAAAAGGCGGGTGGTTGTAGTAAGAGTGTGCTGAGCGCCATAAACCGCAACGAACCGTCCGATAACTGATCGGGTCCAAAGAGGTAATCAGGGCGAGCGCGATCCGTCCAATTCAAACGAACGTACCGTTCATTCGTCGTTAGCGTATCCAGAACAAAATCATTGAGTTGGGGCATGATGCGTTGGATGTGGCTGACGATCCTTTTGTAGTATCGGTTGTAGGTGTCGCTTTCTTTGAGGACTTTTAAAAAAGCAGCCAGATTTCCTGCATCGCTGCGCAAAAAGGAAGCATCATCTACATAACAACGGCTCTTGATACGCGCTGTATCCGAAGTATCGTGAAATTGAAACGTTTGAATACTTGCAAAAAAATCACGAAGCGCTTTGTTTTTTGGGTGCGTCTCTTGGCTTAAAGCGGCTTCTGAACTGCCCTCGCTCAACACCTCGGCTTGGGGGCTGGTGGTGCTAGGTTCAATGCGACGGACTGTTTCGGAACTTACAAACAAGCGCTCCAAGGCGGCGTAAGACAGACTTACACCGTAGTGGTCGGTGTGGGTTGCCTCTTCTACTGAAACGGAAAACTCCAGAGAGCCCGTCACTTTGGGTCCATAAAAAAGCAAGGTGTGAGCGCCTTGTTTGGCGGTATGTTGTTGTAAAGCACCGGTAGCAAGGGAAGCAAGAAGCCGAAAAAAAGAGACAATGTTGGTTTTTCCGCAGCCATTGGCTCCCAGCAAAAGAGTGATCTTGCCAAAAGAGATGTCCTGTCCGTTTTGGTTGTCGATGGATTTGAAACCCTTGAGGTGGATCTCTTTGAGTTGCATCGAATGTTTTTCCTTTGCGGCGCGGGTTTGGTGACGTTTTGTGGGGACAACTTGCCTATGAAGAGCATCGTCCATTTTTGCAGACTTGGTGGGACAGACAGGGCCCGTTGCATCCGCCACAACGGATGTTGTTTTATTTGGTGATAGGAGCGATTTGTGGCCAAAAAAAGCCGTGTTCGCGACACTTCAAGCGACAGAGTCGTCGGGTTGAAAAACCTGTGATCTCTTCGTCTATACGGGGTCAAGGGAGCCGCGCTAAGGCAGTGGGGCGTGGGGTGAAACCCCCACAAACATCATCCAACTGCGTAAGTCCTAGGGTGATCTAGTTGTGGGTTGTTTTTGCGCCAAAGCACCGAGAGATTGTTGGCGGGCATGGAGACCACGATGGGATCGCAAAAGCCCGATTGTTGGGCCAATGGAGCGATCTGTTGATCGATGTCGCGCACACCCCACGCAGGATCGCGTTGTTGGAGAGATTGGTCGAAAGCCTCGTTGCTTGGGGCGGTATGTTCGCCGTGGCGTTTGAATGGGCCGTATAGATACAGCCAACCGTCTGGACACAGGACTTGGGAGGCTCCTTGGAACAAGGCTTCGCAGGCTGCCCACGGGGCGATGTGGATCATATTGATGCAGACGATCGCATCCAGATCGCGCACAGGCCAAGGGAGCTTGCAAACATCCAACGCAAGGGGAGGATGGACATTTGGGAGATCGGCGTCTTGGAGCCATGCTTGGATGCTTGTGCGGGCGGTGGGATCGAGATCGCTGGTTTGCCAGTCGAGATGAGGGAGGTGTGAGCCAAAGTAGACGGCATGTTCTCCTGTGCCGCTTGCGATCTCCAAGACGCGACGGGTTGTTTGGAAGTAGGTACGCAAGACATCGAGGATGGGAGCGCGATTGCGTTGGGTGGCGGGGGCGTGGCGTCGGAGATCTTGGGGCGTGGACATCAAAGCTCCTTGGAATGGGCGTGACAGGTGTTTCACATCGGACTTCTACGAGATCGCAAGTCAGCCCGAAGTGGAAATGCAACGCCGCAGTTGACAGGGCAAAGGGTCGGTGCTACTTTGCCGCCGCCGAAAGGCCAGAAGGCGACCAGAACGCGGTCAAGAAGCCGTTTTTCAAAGGTTTTGTGAAGATCATGCGTGTTGAGTGAGGCGTGCTCACCTGTGCAAACGCGCAAACCGTTGGGCTTTTGGATGTATGTTGTTGCTTTGCTGTGTGTCAAGAATGTGCCTAGGGTATTTGTTTCAGTGAGCCACGCGATCGACGCGGTGGGCGCTGTGTATTGAGAGAACGAAGAAAATGGCCAAACGAGAGAATTTACGCAACCTTGCGATCGTCGCACACGTCGACCACGGAAAAACCACGCTTGTGGATGCCTTGTTTCGGCAGGGGGGGATCTTTCGCGAGAACCAACACGTCGAAGATCGCGTGATGGACTCCAACGATCAAGAACGTGAGCGCGGGATCACCATCCTCGCCAAAGCAACCTCCGTCCAATTCGGCGATATGCGCTTGCAACTGGTGGATACACCCGGCCACTCGGACTTTGGGGGCGAAGTGGAACGGACCCTTCGGATGGTGGACGGCGTCTTGCTGCTGGTGGATGCCGCCGAAGGTCCGCTGCCTCAAACTCGCTTTGTCTTGCGCAAAGCCTTTGAACTCAAACTGCCTGCCTTGGTCGCCATCAACAAGATCGACCGCGATGATGCACGCCCCAAAGAAGTTCTGAACGAAGTGTACGAGCTTTTCTTGGAACTTGGCTCCGAAGATATCGACTTTCCTGTGGTGTACACCAACGCTCGCGTTGGTACAGCGACCCGCGATCTGAGCAAGCCCGGCGTGGATCTGCGCCCTCTCGTCGAAGCCATCGCAGAGCGCCTGCCCGCCCCCGAAGATCTTTCGCACGAACCCTTTTGTATGCAGGTCAACCAGTTGAGCTATGACCCGTACGTCGGGCGTTTGGTGATCGGTCGCGTGTTGTCGGGTTCGATCCGCACCAGCGAGATGACCCTCGTCCAAGGCGAAGACACCAAGCCCAAACGCTACCGCGTGACGGGGTTGTTCACCTTCCACGGCATCAAGCGAGTGCCTCTCGAAGAAGCCCGCAGCGGTGATCTTGTCGCAGTATCAGGTATCGAAGAAGTCAACATCGGCGACACGCTGTGCGATCCGACACATCCTCAAACGCTCGAAGCGATCCGCGTCGAAGAACCCACCGTGGCGATGACGTTTCAGGTCAACAATGGGCCGCTTGCAGGTCGCAGCGGTGGCGAGTTTGTGACCAGCCGCCAACTGCGCGAACGGCTGATGCGAGAAGCCTATGCCAACGTCAGCATCCGCGTGGAAGAAGGCGATACACCCGAGCAGTTTCGTGTTCTTGCGCGGGGTGAACTCCAACTGGCCGTATTGATCGAGAATATGCGCCGCGAGAAGTTCGAGTTTTGCGTGCGCAACCCCCAAGTCGTCGTCCGTCAAGGAGAGGGCGGAAAAGAAGAACCGATCGAGCGTTTGGTGATCGACGTTCCCACAGAACACCTTGGGGCTGTCACGCAACTGTTGGGAACCCGCAAAGCACAGCTCTCTCAACAAAAACAAGAAGGTGCGCGTGTTCGGGTCGAATACTTGATCCCCACACGAGGCTTGTTTGGTTTGCGCTCGCAGATGCTCACACAAACGCGGGGAACCGCGATTATGACCAGCGTGTTCGAGCGTTGGGCTCCTTGGGCAGGGCCGATCGCACGCCGCTCCAACGGAGCGATGGTCGCCGATCGTTCGGATGAGTCGACAGCGTATGCGTTGTTTAAGCTGCAACCGCGTGGACAGCTATTTATTCCTCCGGGTGTTCCCATCTACGAAGGGATGATCGTCGGCGAACACAGCCGTCCCAACGACCTCAACGTCAACGTGGGCCGCGAAAAGAAACTCACGAACATCCGCGCTGCTGGAAAAGACGAAGCCATCATCTTGACGCCGCCGCCTCGGATGTCTCTCGAAGATTATCTCGAATGGATCCGCGATGATGAGATGGTCGAAGTCACCCCCAAAGAGATCCGCTTGCGCAAGGTGATCCTCGAATCCAATCGTCGGCCTGTGTTGGCGGAAAGCGCTTAATCTCGGATCGGGATGGCGCGACGAGCAACATGGGTGTGGCTTGGGGGGGAAGGGACTTGAGGGGGAAAGGCGGGACGTTCGCTATTCTTGACGCGCTGGGTGGCTTCTGTTAGAGAAGGGGATGCTTGCAACAGGGGCAATGGTGGCCTGCGAAGAAGAAACCAAAACCGTCGAAAAAAGGTACCCCTCTTGTGTGGCATGCGGTGGTTTTTTGGGAGAAAGCACCGAGAAGAAGGCGTCAACAAAAGCGGATGCACTGTGCAGATCTTACTCGTTGATCCGGATGTTCAGTTCCTTTCGTTGATGAAACTCGTCTTGTCTGGAGAAGGGTACAACATCCACACCTGCTCGACTGGTTCCGAAGCAATGATGAAATCGATGATGATCGATTTGGATCTGTTGATCTGCGAGGTGCAGGTGCCGGACTTTCAAGGCGCAGACCTTGTTCGGACGATCAAGGCGCAAAGCCCACATCTTCCGATCTTTGTGGTCTCTGAATTGGATGCTGGCACTTGGCAGGACGCTTGTTTGTCTGCGGGGGCCGACCAGTTTTTTTCCAAGCCCCCTGATTTGGAACGCATTAAAGAAGAAGTGATGATGGTGCGGATGGGGCGTGCGGGGCTGGATGTGGTTGTGGTGGACACGGATGTCATCCATCGCAATCGCTTGCGGGTGTCGTTGGTTGCGCAGGGATGCCAAGTTCGTGCGTGGGACAGCATGGACAACGCAATCGGCGATATCGCTCGCAAACTCCCGACTTTGCTTGTCTTGGATGGTGGCCAAGAACATTCGATCGAGCTTTTGCGTTGGGCAAAAGCCCGAGGCGTCACGATCTTCGTTTTTTCGGATGAGATGTCGGATGAACTGGAAGATGCGATGATGCGCGCAGGGGCGGCCTTGATCATGAACAAGCCCGTCGACTGCGATGCGCTGATGATCCAAGCCCGTTTTCTTGCCGCTGGTTTTTGAGCGTGTTTAGGAGCGGTTGCGCGGGGGAAGATGTGGACTGATCAAAGCGACGCCGACGACCATCACCAACAAGCACCAAGGGAGGGCGTCAGGGGGTTGGAGGGCCTCGATGTGTGCGGCGTGAAAGAGCAGATGAAGACCCATGACCAAGAGAGAGGCAAAGGCCCCAACCAACAGCAGCAACCAACCCACAAGCAAAAGGTTTTCGGCTTGTAGGAAGGGAGGTTTGGGGGGCGGCTGTGCAGGTTTTTTGGACGAAGGCAGCATCGGAGGCTCCTTGCTCGGTTGCAGGGTCTTTTCTGCGGCACTGCTTTTTGGAGAGATGCCGTAGGACCTTTCAAGGTAGCGCAGGCAAGATGCAAAGATCAAGGAAAGAGTTTGCGTGTCATCAAGGCAGCGGCTTTTTCCCGATCCAGCCGTTGTGATCGAGCGCACCGAGTAGGGCTTGGGTGTCGCTTTTGTGGCCGTGTGCGTGATCGGCCTGCCGAGCAAAGAAAATCATCCCCCTCATCGAATCCAACAAACACAACGCGAATCCAACAGGGCAGTCGCCTCGTCCTTATGAGACAAACGGCCTTGGTTTTGACCTGTTGGCTGGGGTGTCGAACAAAGACCCACTAAAAGAGTAGACAAACGGATCGAGCTTGTGTATCAACGCGAATCGTCGGTTTAAAGAGGGGCCGGTGTCGATCTTTTGGGTTGACATCTTGCATCAGGGCGACTACTGTACGCCACCAAATAGCCTAGTACAAAAGTAGGTTATCGAACGAACCGCTGAAGTTGCGGTCGCTGCTCGGTGAGACACTTCGGGATCGCGTGGTAAACAAGGGAAAGCAAAAACATGACTTCTTCGACAGAAACCATCCACGAATTAGCAAACCAAAAGTACAAGTACGGGTTTGTGACGGATATCGAAACTGACAGCGTTCCTGCCGGACTGAGCGAAGATATCATTCGTTTGATCTCCGCCAAAAAACAAGAACCCGAGTGGCTGTTGGAGTGGCGTTTGAAAGCCTACCGCCACTGGCGAACGATGGCCGAACCACGTTGGCCAAAGGTCGATTATCCAACGATCGACTTTGATCGGATCGTGTATTACTCCGCACCCAAACAACGCCCAAAGCTCGATAGTTTGGACGAAGTCGATCCCGAGTTGTTGAAGACGTTTGAAAAGCTCGGTATCCCGCTTGAAGAGCAAAAGCGCCTGACAGGGGTCGCGGTCGATGTGGTGTTTGACAGCGTGTCGGTGGCGACTTCCTTCAAAGACAAGCTCGGTGAGTTGGGCGTGATCTTCTGTTCGATGTCCGAAGCTGTGCGCGAACATCCCGATCTTGTGCGCAAGTATCTCGGTACGGTGGTGCCTTACACCGACAATTTTTATGCTGCGCTGAACTCTGCGGTGTTTTCGGATGGCTCGTTTTGTTATATCCCCAAGGGCGTGCGTTGTCCGATGGAGCTTTCGACTTACTTTCGTATCAATGCCGCAGGGACGGGCCAGTTTGAACGAACTCTGTTGGTGGCCGAAGACAGCAGCTATGTGAGTTATCTCGAAGGATGTACCGCCCCACAGCGCGACGAAAACCAGCTTCATGCCGCAGTGGTCGAACTGATCGCGCTCGATAACGCGCAGATCAAATACTCGACCGTCCAAAACTGGTATCCGGGCGACGAACAAGGCAAAGGCGGTATCTACAACTTTGTCACCAAACGCGGTATCTGCGCGGGTGTGAATTCCAAGATCTCATGGACACAAGTCGAAACAGGCTCGGCGATCACTTGGAAATATCCAAGCTGTATCCTCAAAGGCGACGGCTCTGTGGGCGAATTTTACTCCGTGGCTCTCACCAATCATTTTCAACAGGCCGATACTGGCACCAAGATGATCCACCTCGGCAAAAATACCAGCAGCACCATCGTCTCCAAAGGTATCTCCGCAGGTAAGGGCCAAAACACGTATCGCGGTCTTGTGCGGATCGCCAAGTCCGCCACCCACGCCCGCAATTATACCCAGTGCGACTCGATGTTGATTGGTGATCGTTGTGGTGCGCACACCTTCCCGTATATCGAAGTCAATAACAATTCGTCGCAGGTCGAACACGAAGCCACCACCTCCAAGATCGGCGAAGAGCAGTTGTTTTATTGCCGTCAGCGCGGTCTTTCCGAAGAAGACGCGGTCTCGCTGATCGTCAACGGCTTTTGTAAAGAGGTGTTTCGCGAGCTTCCGATGGAGTTTGCGGTCGAAGCCCAAAAGCTCTTGGGGATTAGCCTCGAAGGCACCGTAGGTTGAGAGCTTGTCGTTGATTTTTCGGACGTGATAAAAGACAAAGGAACAAAAGCGTATGTTGAAGGTAAGCAATCTGCAAGCCCGTGTCGACGGCAAGATGATCTTGAATGGCCTTGATCTCGAAGTCAAAGCGGGCGAAGTCCACGCGATCATGGGCCCCAATGGATCGGGAAAAAGCACCTTTGCCAATGTCTTGGCAGGGCATGAAGCCTTTGAAGTGACGGGCGGAACGGTCGAGTTTGAAGGCAAGAATCTCTTGGAGATGGAACCCGAGGAGCGCGCTTGGGCGGGCATCTTCTTGGCGTTTCAATATCCCGTCGAGATCCCGGGCGTTGGAAACACCTACTTTTTGCGGATGGCGCTGAATGCGATCCGCAAGGCGCGTGGTCAAGAAGAACTCGACTCGGTCGCCTTTATGAAGGTCTTGCGTGAAAAAGTCAAACTGTTGAAGTTGCGCGATGACTTGTTGAAACGCCCCCTCAATGAAGGCTTTTCAGGCGGCGAAAAGAAGCGCAACGAGATCCTTCAGATGGCGTTGTTGGAACCCAAGCTGGCGATCCTCGACGAGACCGATTCGGGCTTGGATATCGACGCTCTCAAGATCGTGGCCGATGGCGTCAATGCCTTGCGCGATGGTACGCGCAGCGTGATCGTCGTCACGCATTACCAGCGCCTGCTTGATTACATCGTTCCTGATCATACGCACGTCCTCTACAAGGGCAAGATCGTTAAATCCGGCGGCAAAGAACTTGCGCTCGAACTCGAAGAAAAAGGCTACGGCTGGATCCAAGAAAGCCACGCCGCCTAAATCCACATCCCTCCGCGTCAGCCCGATTCGATGTCAACCTCTTTCGCGTACAGCGTTTTTCGTTTGCGTACCACGCCACCACAAGGACAAAGAGCGATGAGTCACGATCCGATACAACACTACCAAGATCTCTGCCAGTCGCGTTCGCAACAAAAGCAACCTGCGTGGTTGCGTGCGATCCGTTTGTCCGCTGCTGCGCGACTTGCGGAGCTTGGCTTTCCAACGCGCAAGCATGAAGAATGGAAGTACACGCCTGTACGCCCTCTGACTGCCGTTGCTTTTGCCCAATCGCCGCTGCCTCTTTCGCTTTCTCGTGTTGCCGCTGAGGATCTGCTGTCTCGCACAACACAAGGCGCTTTGCGGGTGGTGATCGGCGACGGTCAGATCCTCCCCGCTATTTCGTCTCTTGAAGCCCTCCCGGCGGGCGTCTCGATCCGCAGTCTTCGTGAGATCCTCGATACCGAAAACGAGCCAGACGATCTCTTGCGCCAGCGTTTTGCGCTTGCGCTCGATCGCGTCGGGGATAACGCCTTTGATGCGCTCAATCTTGCCCTCTTTTCCGATGGTGTGGTGATCGATATCCCCAAAAATACATCGGTCACACAACCGATCGAGATCGTGTATGTCGGCTCCTGTTCTTCCACTCCGCAGATCGGCGCGATCCGCAGCTTCGTTTCGCTTGCACGCGGTAGCCAAGCCTCGATCATCGAGCGTTTTGTCGGCCTCTCCCCTGACGGCGCACACAACCCGCACACGACGGGCAGCGCATCCACCCCACACAACCCCCACACGACGGGCAGCGCATCCACCCCACACAACCCCCACACGACGGGCAGCGCACCCACCCCACACAACCCCCACACGACGGGCAGCGCACCCACCCCACACAACCCGCACACGACGGGCAGCGCACCTTACTTTACAACCGCATCGACGGCCTTTTTCGTTGAAGAAAACGCCGCGCTCGATCATTACAAGATCCAACAAGACGACCCCTCGGCCTTTCACATCGCTTGGACGTGGCTGCATCAAAAGAGCCATAGCCGCGTAAGCACTTTTGCCGTCTCTTTGGGGGGCAAGATCGCACGCAATGAAACCGAGGCCGCGCTCGACGGCCAAGGCATCGAAACCACCCTCAACGGTCTCTATCTGGTCGAAGGCGACCGCTTTGTCGACAACCGCACCTTTTTGGATCACGCCAAGCCCCACTGCCACAGCGTCGAAGTGTACAAAGGCATCCTCTCTGAACGCGGAAAAGGCACCTTCAACGGCAAGATCTTGGTGCGCCAAGATGCCCAAAAGACCGATGCCAAGCAATCCAACCAAGCCTTGCTGTTGTCCGATGATGCCACGATCTACAGCAAGCCGCAGTTGGAGATCTTTGCGGATGATGTGAAGTGTACGCATGGAGCCACGACGGGCTATCTCGACGAAAAATCGATGTTTTATGCGCGCTCACGCGGCGTTCCCGAAGACGCTGCGCGTGGTCTGTTGACGTATGCCTTTGCAAACGCCTTGATCGAGGGCGTTCGATTGCCCGCCTTGCAACAAGAACTCAGCGCGTTGTTGGCGCAGCGCTTTCAATTGTCTGCGATGGACGATCTGATGGGCCTGCTCGACGAGCAGGAGCTTGGCTGATGTCTGTTTACGCCGTTCATCCGAAGGAGTTTGTGTGATGTCTCTCTACACCGCCCATGTATCGACCGCTCCTTCTTCCCGTAATGAGGGCGGATTGGATATCCAACGCATCCGCCAAGACTTCCCCGCTCTCCACCAAAAGGTCAACGGAAAGCCGCTGGTGTACTTGGACAACGGAGCCTCCGCACAAAAGCCGCAAGCCGTCCTCGATACCTTGGTCCATTTTTACCAACACGACTACGCCAACATCCATCGCGGCGTACACTCGCTGAGTGAGCGGGCTACTCGGGCTTATGAGGCCGCACGCGGCGTCGTTCAACGCTTCTTAAACGCCCGCGAAGAGCGCGAGATCATCTTTGTCCGAGGAACCACCGAGGCGATCAATCTCGTGGCCGCGACGTATGGCCGCACAAACCTCTCTGCGGGCGATGAGATCGTGATCTCCGCGATGGAACATCACGCCAACATCGTCCCTTGGCAGATGCTTTGCGAACAACTCGGGGCCAAGCTTCGCGTGATCCCTATGGATGATCGCGGTGTCCTCGATATGCAGGCGTATCAGGATCTACTCAACCACCGCACCAAGCTCGTTGCCGTCGTCCATCTCTCCAACGCCCTCGGCACACTCAATCCCGTCGAAGAGATCATCACACTTGCCCATCAACACAATATCCCCGTATTACTCGACGGAGCCCAGTCCGCACCTCACCTCAAAGTCGACGTTCAAGCCCTTGATTGCGACTTCTTCGCCTTTTCGGGCCATAAGCTCTACGGACCCACAGGGATCGGTGTCCTCTACGGAAAGGCCGCTCTGCTCGAACAGATGCCTCCCTACCAAGGCGGCGGTGACATGATCGAAGAAGTCACCTTTGAAAAGACCACCTATGCCTCCATCCCAAGCCGTTTTGAAGCTGGAACCCCCCACATCGCAGGCGTGATCGGCCTCGCTTCCGCCATCCAATACGTCGAACAGATCGGCCTTCAGGCGATCCACGCCTACACCCAGACCTTGCTTGATTACGGCACGCAGCGCCTCCAAGAAGTCCCCGGCTTGCGCATCATCGGCACCGCCCCCCACAAAGCCAGCATCCTCGCCTTTCGCATCCAAGATATCCACCCCCACGACATCGGCACGATCTTGGATCAAGAAGGCGTCGCCATCCGCGCCGGCCACCATTGCGCTCAGCCCGTCATGCAGCATTATCAACTCCCCGCCACCGCTCGCGCTTCCTTGTCCTTCTACAATACCCGCGAAGAGATCGATATCTTGGTCGCTGCTTTGCAAAAAACGGTTCGCATCTTTTCTTTGTAGTGGATTCTTTTCCCTCTCGATCGTTTTGATCGTTGCGGTTGTTTCGGAGTTTTGAGTTTGCTTTCGGTTTTGTGGGGCGCTGCCCCACACCCCGCAAGGGGTCGCAGCCCCCTTGACCCCGTATTGGCGGAGCGAACAGGCGTTTTTCAAACAAACGGTTGCGCCGCTTGGATGGTTGGTGTAGACGGGGTTGGAAAGTTTCGTGGAAACGAGCAGGTTGTTTGTGATGTCGGTCATCACGGTGTTTTTACAAACTTCGGGAAAACGAACGAATTATAGGACTTATACGATATCCGCAAGATGTGTGATCGAAGGATCGTGCGTAGATGCCCTACGGTTGGGCAGCCACAGGGGGCTGCCCAAGAACAGGACTGTTGCAACAAATCGTGACGGCATTGAAAAGCTGTGTTGATCTTGAGTCATCCGTTGTTTTTGTGGTGCGGATGGTTTGTTCCAAAGGAGCGCATGGATGGTTGTGGATGCTGCCTCGATCTATCGGCAGATGGTGATCGATCACGGTCGATCTCCCCGTCACTTTGGCCCGTTGGCCTCTTGCTCTTGCCGATCGGCTGGACACAATCGCGTTTGTGGCGACAAACTCGACGTTTTTTTGCAAGCAGACACCGAACAGATCCAAGCCGCCAGCTTTCAAGGCGCAGGCTGCGCGATCATGATGGCCTCCGCCTCCATGATGATGGAACGCCTGCAAGGTTGCTCTCGATCAGATGCCCTCCGTCTGCTTCATTGCTTTTTACAAATGATGTCTCTCCGCTCTGCCTCCACACCATCGCCAACAGCGGCCACACCGCCAACAGCGGCCACTTCGCCAACAGCGGCCACTTCGCCAACAGCGGCCACTTCGCCAACAGTGGCCACTTCGCCAACAGCGGCCACTTCGCCAACAGCGGCCACTTCGCCAACAGCGGCCACTTCGCCAACAGCGGCCACTTCGCCAACAGCGGCCACACCGCCAACAGCGGCCACTTCGCCAACAGCGGTGATCTCGCCGATAGCTTTGTCGGAGGATTGCGCCGATATCCTCGGACCCTTGACTCATTTTGCCGAAGTTCGCGGGTTTCCGACGCGGATCAAGTGTGCGACCCTTGCTTGGGAAGCCCTTGCTGCGGCTTTGCGACAAGATCCACAGACGGTCTCCACCGAATAGCACCCCGTCTGTCTCAAACCTTTGCTTTTCATCCGTAGCACCTGCGCGAAGGAGTGCTTTGATGCGTACCCCCGTACCCCCCAATCCTCATACACACAGTCACGACCATGCCCACGAATGCGGCCATGATCATCATCACCACGAACATCACCACGAACATTACCACGAGCACGGCGAGGGTCACACGCATCCTCCCGAGCATCATAACGAGCATAACACAGGTCATAACGAGCATAACACAGGTCATAACGAGCATAGCACAGGTCATAACGAGCATAGCACAGGTCATAACGAGCATAGGACAGGTCATAACGAGTATAGGACAGGTCATAACGAGTATAGGACAGGTCATAACGAGTATAGGACAGGTCATAACGAGTATAGCACAGGTCATAACGAGTATAGGACAGGTCATAACGAGCATAGCACAGGTCATAACGAGTATAGGACAGGTCATAACGAGCATAGGACAGGTCATAACGAGCATAGCACAGGTCATAACGAGTATAGTGCAGGTCATACGCACCATCACGAACACCACCACCCGCATGATGAGGGCCACGAACACCACCACGGGCATCACCACGAACACGGCCCTGACTGCCATCACCACCACGAAGACGTCTATGATCCCGAAACAGGCGAGGTATTGGGGGGGTATCTTGACGACGAAGATCTTTCGGAGATGGATGGCTGCGAAACATCCGATGCAGTCGAGACTTCTGGAGCGCATGACGCAACAACGTGTCACTTCTCTTCGCAGACAGGAGCGCGAGGCGGCGAGACTTCTTTGCAGGCAGAAGCGCGAGGCAGCGAGACCGATCCGCAGACAGCGCCCCCACGCACCGAAGGCGATGGGGATTCTTCTTCTTTGAGCGAAGACGAGAAAAGCGAGTTGGCTCTGGATGATCTTCAAGAGCGTGTGATCGAATCTTTGCGTCGAGTCTATGATCCCGAAGTACCCGTCAATATCTATGACTTGGGCCTGATCTACAAACTTGAGATGGATACGATGGGCCGTGTGGAAGTTCAGATGACGCTCACCACGCCCAATTGCCCTGTGGCCGAGTCGATGCCCGAACAAGTCCAAGCCGCGATCCTTGCGGTGGAAGGTGTCGAAACGGTACACGTCGATCTGGTGTGGGAGCCGCCTTGGTCGCCCGACATGATGGAAGAAGATATCCGCCTTGCGATGGGCTTTTTCTGATCGTTGGAGTGCGGTACTCAGACGATATCCGAGTGATGTACACAAAGGCGTCGTAGACGCCCGATTCTTGGGCAGCCACAGGGGGCTGCCCCTACCTCTTTACGATAACGCAACGGGCGGATGTCGTATCGTTTGATTGGAGTGGCGGGGTGTGTATGTGGGAAGTTGTCGAAGAACGACGCACGCAGATGATGCGAGTGCTTTCCGAGGGGGCAGATAGCGCCGAACAATGGGCTGAGATCGAACAAGCAGCCTCACGCCTTCAATCGGGGGGATTGGTGGCTTTTCCGACCGAAACGGTTTATGGGCTGGGTGCTTGTGCATGGAACGCAGAGGCGATCCGCCAAGTCTTCGTCTGCAAGGGACGCCCCGCAGACAATCCGTTGATCGTGCATCTTTCGCATCCCTCGGAGATATCTTTGTTTGCTGCGGAGATCCCTGCCTCGGCGGTGCGCCTGATCGATGCGTTTTGGCCGGGACCCTTGACGCTGATCTTGCCCAAAAAGCCCGAAGTCTTGGATATCTTGACTGGGGGATTGGATAGCGTGGCCTTGCGGATGCCTGCTCACCCTGTCGCGCTCGCGTTGATCGAAGCCGCAGGGCCTTTGGTGGCCCCAAGCGCCAACCGTTCGGGCCGTCCAAGCCCGACCCATCCTGCCCATGTTCGCCACGATCTCGGCCCTGAAGTGATGGTGATCGGCCATACGCCTTGCGCTTATGGACTCGAATCCACCGTCCTTGATCTCACCGCCACCCCCGCGATCTTGTGCCGTCCCGGGCATCTCGGGGCGCAACAGTTGTCCGCTGTTTTGGGCGAGCCTGTCGTCTCGATGACCAGCACTCTCGACGGTCACGCCCCCCGTAGTCCGGGCATGAAGTACACGCATTATAGCCCGAGCGCCGAAGTCCGTTGGGCGGATGCCTCGGTCCAGCCGCCCTCTCGAACGCTCTGGCTGGTTCACTCTTCTGTGCCGACGGCTGTGTCCGAAGATATCGCGGTCGTCGATTATGCGGGTGAATTTGCGCGGATGGCGCGTGAACTCTATGACCGCTTTCGCCAAGCCGACCTCGAAGGCCGACCTGCCGTCTGGATCGAGCCTCTCCCTCTTCCTCCCCACGATGGCGTCATCGCCGCTCTATTTAACCGCATCACAAAAGCCATCGGCTGAGCGTGTGACCCTCACCCTCACCCCCCCACCTCCCTGCTGTCGCAGAGGCGTGGGGGGGGCCGCGCAGCGACGAGGTGAGGGGTACGCAAAATGTACCCCCGCAAGGAGCGAAGCCCCTTGACCCCGTACAGGCGAAGCGATCATTGTTTCCCGCACAGACAACTGTGTCGCTCGCAATGGCTGCGAACACGGGGGGTTTGTGACGGGTCCATTTTCGCCAGAGCGGAGGTTTGAGGTCGATGCAAAAAGAACATTGGGAAAAAGTCTACACATCGAAAGCGGCGCATGAGGTCTCGTGGTTTCAGGAGCGAGCGGAGTTATCGTTGCGTCTGATTCAGGAGGCGGGGATCGCAAAAGAGGCATCGTTGATCGATGTGGGAGGGGGAGCCTCGACGTTGGTCGATGATCTGTTGGCGTTGGGGTACGAAGACCTGACGGTGTTGGATCTGTCGGGTGCGGCGTTGGAGACGGCGAAGGCGCGGTTGGGAGCACAAGCAGCGCGTGTCCATTGGCAGGTGGCGGATATCCGAACGGCGGTGTTTGCGAAGCATCGCTTTGATGTCTGGCATGATCGTGCGGTGTTTCACTTTTTGACTGAAGAGGCAGACAAACAGAAGTATGTCGAGCAGGTCTTGCATTCGGTGAAGCCGGGTGGATGGGTGATGGTGGCGACCTTTGCCGAAGACGGCCCGACGCGGTGCAGCGGTCTTCCTGTTGCGCGCTACAGTCCCGACGAGCTGCACGGCGTTTTCGGCGAACCGTTCTCGTTGATCCAGCACGTCCGTGAGTCGCATTATACGCCCGCAGGCAGCGAGCAAAAGTTCGTGTATT
The DNA here is from genome assembly GCA_023150835.1 of Myxococcota bacterium. Taxonomy (GTDB): domain Bacteria; phylum Myxococcota_C; class UBA6777; order UBA6777; family UBA6777; genus JAKLKB01. The sequence continues at coordinate 25,301 of JAKLKB010000099.1, forward strand.
GCTTTTGTCGCAAAGAGGCTTTTTGAGGGGGGGGTGATACGATATCCGAGTTAGAGGGTGTTTGCGAAACTCGCTACATGACAGTTGAAGAAAACAACGAAAACTCGAGGGGTTCATTCAAAACAGATAGCGATGAAGAGGTCAGCGACGCAACAGAGCGAGGGCAGGCACGGGGGCCTGCCCCTACCTCTT
>JAKLKB010000100.1 GCA_023150835.1 Myxococcota bacterium
GCAGACGTGCGCTCCGAAGAGAGACACACCCCCGACACACAGTAGCCCTCGTACTTGAGGTTGCTGCAATCGCAAGAGGCCGCACATTTGAGGCCGCTGGTGTTGTAGTCCGCGATCTGGATGCCGTATTTGCACTCGCCACCGCCCCCGCAAGAAACCACGCTCACCACAACACACCACCCCACTACGATCCATCCAAGCCAACGCATCATAGACGAACGACTCCCTGCCTCAAACACTCCAGTTCCTCTTCGTTCCAACCAAAGCATCCTTTTCTCTCCTTTGAGCTACGGGACGTTCAAACAAACGACTCTATCGCTTGACATGCCGCGAGTACAGGTTTTTTTTGGCACAAGCAACACCTGTTGTAATTTGGTTGCAAATACAGCGGGGCAGAAAAAACAGCGTCGCTCCTGTACCGAAAAAAATTATGCTCCATCAGCGGATAAGGATAAAGACAGGGACGTCGAACAGTTCCCACATCGCACCTTGAGAAAAGATGTTCCTGAAAACTAGAGAGAGCCACAAGAGGACTTGTGGCCTCGGAAGCTTCGTTGAGCAACAACAGAAAGGACTGGACGGTCAACGACCCACCCCTAAAGGGGCGGGCTTGTGAAAGCAAGTCCGGTTGACCAGACGACAACAGATGAGAAAAACATGGATGGCGTTTTTGCTGGGCTGCGGGATTTGTCTGCTGCTTCCCTCGGCAGCAAATGCGGGCTATTGCCCTGCCGATTGCGAAAGCTCTGTCCGCGCCAACTGAAGCGAAACAGGTGGATCGGAATGCGAAAACAGGCTACAGCACAAAGCACTCTGCGCCTTGGTGGCTTCGTTGACCTCACCCCTGCCCCTTCGGGGCATCCCCTCTCCACGCTTGCACTCACTACGTTCGTAGCGTAGAGAGGGGAAAAGGCCAAGGCCGATGGGTCGGGGGTTTTGGCTTTTTACAGAGAGCTACGCTCTTGCAGAAAGCTTCGATTTTCTCCCCCCTCGCCTCCGCAGCGTAGCAAGCGGGGAGAGGGGGCAGGGGGTGAGGGGTAAGAAGAACCCGAATCCTCTGCCTATCTCGCGTTTTGTACCCCTGTAAGCCCCCCGTAAAAGCAGGAGAGAGGCTTTCCAAAAACAAAAAACAGGCGGGTAAAGCCCGATGCGTCAAGGAAAGCGTACAGGTGTGGTAGGTGCCGTTCGATCAAGCGAATCGCCTGCCCCAAGCTGGCCTTCGTGGTTCCTGCCCCAGCACTTGACGGTGTGGTCATCGAGGATAGCGCAGGTGTGACTTTCTCCCAAGGAGACGGCTTTTACGGTACGCCCCGCGCCAAAAGCAACGGGAAGTGTGGGTGGGACGGTTCGTGACATCGTATCACCCAACCCAAGCTGGCCGTAGTAATTGAGTCCCCAGCACTTGAGAGAGCCGTTATCAAGGAGCGCGCAGGAGCGATTAGTTGCGACGAAAACGGCTGTTGCGGTGCGCCCCGCCCCGAGATCGACGGGGGTTGCGGGAGGGGCTATCCGTTGCGTGGTGTCACCGTAGCCGAGTTCACCGTAGGTATTGTTGCCCCAACATTTGACTGTGCCGTTGTCGAGAAGCACACAAGTATGGCTGTATTCCAAGGCAAGGGCTTTTGCGGTACGTCCCGCCCCCAAATCGAGGGGGGTTATGGGTGGAGCGCGTCGCATTGTGGTGTCACCGTAGCCGAGTTCACCAAAGGTATTGCTGCCCCAACATTTAACCGAAGCATCGTCAAGGATCGCGCAGGAATGGGATTTTCCTAACACCAAGGTTTTTGCGGTGCGCCCGCTGCCCAGATCGACGGTGATTGTAGGCGGAGCGGTTCGGTTCACGACATCGTTGTAGCCGAGTTGACCGTAAGTGTTGCGGCCCCAACACTTGATCGAATCATTGTCAAGGATCGCACAAGCATGCGTTCCTCCCAAAGCAAGAGCTTTTGCGGTGCGACCCGTCCCGAGTTCGATGGGGTTGGCGGGAGGAGCGTTTCGATCGATGGTGTCGCTGTAGCCGAGTTGACCCACGTTATTGCGGCCCCAACACTTGAGGGTGTCGTTGTCGAGGATCGCGCAGGTGTAATAGTCGCCGACATCAAGGGCTTTTGCGGTGCGGCCTACGCCGATATCCACGACACCTGTAGGTGGGGAGGGTCGAGATACGGTATCACCGTAGCCAAGTTGACCGTACACATTCTGGCCCCAACATCGGACTTGGCCGTTTTGGAGAGAGCAGTTGTGATACGCTCCAGACTTCAAAGCCATAAGGGGAGACGTGCAACGGAACAAACCGCATATCTGGCCGCTTGCGCAGGCGATGTTGCATCCGCCACAATGCGCGGCGGAAAAAGTATCCACACAAGTTCCGCTGCACGTGGTTTGACCGAGCGCAATCGATTCGCTTGTCACTTTACTGCGCATGGCAAAATCGCCGTAGCCGAGCTTTCCTTTGGTGTTGTCGCCAAAACAAACAGTGCGTTGGTTGTCCAAGACAGCGCAGGTGTGGGTCATGCCAACAGAAAGAGTCTTGGCGGTGCGAGCCAGACCGAAGTCCAAAGGGGCGGAGGGAGGGGCGGGTAGGTCTTTGTCTTGGCCGCTCTCGCCATTTCCAAGTTGCCCTGCATCGTTTGCGCCCCAACAGCGGGCGGTTCCATCGTCAAGCAAAGCGCATCGATGCGAGCCAAGGCCCGAGAACAAGGCGTGGGCGGTACGACCCGCTCCAAAAGCCACAAGCTCGGCAGGGGGTTTGTTTCGGTCGGTGGTGTCGCCGTAGCCAAGCTGTCCTCGGCTGTTGTCGCCCCAACACTTGACGGAACGATCATCCAAAAAGACGCAAACATCGGCACGACCGACGCTAAGGGATTTGACGCTGCGGCCTGCACCGACGTCGACGGGTTGAAGGTGGGGAGCGCTTCGAGGCACCTGATCGCCGAGACCGAGTTGGCCTTTGTCGTTTTTTCCCCAGCATTTGACGGTGTCGTTGTCGAGCAAGGCGCAAGTAAAAGCATCTCCCGCCCCCACCGCTTTGACACTGCGCCCGATCCCCACATCCACCGCCTTGGCATCGGGCGAAAGGCGCGAAGCCGAGTCCCCGTACCCAAGCTGGCCGTGCGCATTGGCTCCCCAACAGCGGAGGCTTGCATCATTCAACACAGCACAGGTGTGGGTCACTCCCGTCGCCGCCCCAACCACCAAACGCCCCACTCCCAAGTCCACCCCCCAAAAGATCGGCTTTTCGATATCGGTCAGGTTGCCATACCCCAACTGCCCGTAAGAATTCTTGCCCCAACAAGAAAGCCCTTGATCAAAGGCCAACACACAGGTATGCGACTCTCCAAGCCAGATCTGCTTGGCTCGCTTTTCTGCACCCTGACCGATCACAAGTGTTTCGCTTGGAGGCAGAGCATACAAAGCTTTATCTGCGTAGCCCAAAGGAGCGCTGTCACCATCCCCCCAACATTTGAGTTGACCACAAGCCGTAATCGCGCAAGTGTGCGAAACGCCCGCGACGACCGATAACAGCGAAGTACACCCCCCCGACACACAGATCTCGCCGACAGCACACGCCTTGCCGCACCCGCCACAATGGGCGGCGGAAGACAGCGTATCGACACAGCTTCCGTCGCAACGGGGATGCGTGGGTTTGCAATCGCACTTGCCCGAAGAGCATTGCTCGCTGAATGGAGCGCAAGGTCGGTTGCATCCACCGCAATGCTTGGGGTCCGCAGCAACATCCACGCAGACACCTCCGCAGATCCCCGAAGCATCGCGGCATTTGCACTCGCCTCCCTCGCAACGCTCGTAAGGTGGGCAGGTTTTGCCGCATCTACCGCAATGTTTGTCGTCCGTCAAAAGATCCACGCAATCGTTGCCACAAACAGCGTAGCCTTGTTTGCAAGCACACTGCCCTCCCGAGCATTGCTTGCGCTCACCACAAGGATTCGCACATCTTCCGCAATGTAGGTTGTTGGTGGCGGTATCCACACAAACGCTGTTGCACTCGATCTGCCCGTCGCTGCAACGACATTGACCGCCTCGACACAAGTTGCCTCCGCTGCAAGCCACATCACAGCGACCACAATGTTTGGGATTTGTTTGGGCGTCGACACATTGACGGCCACAGCGTAGCTGCGCCGAAGGGCATACGATCTCCTTGCAGCTTGCGGCCTCACAGCGCCACCCATCGACGCAATCCTCATCTTTCAAGCATCCGCATTCTTCGTCGGTTTGGCCGTTGCAGTTGTTGTCTAAGCCATCGCAGAGTTCTTTTTGAGGCAGGATCTCGCCCGTACAGGCCCCCCATGTCGAATCCGCCCCACAGCTTCGGCTTCCTGCGCGGCAGATGCCGATGCCCAAGGTATGGAGCGTTCCCGTGTAGCAATTTTGGGTACGTCCCGCGACACAAAAAGGCGCACAGTCGGGATCTTCGAGATCGGTGCGACCATCACAATCGTTGTCTTGGCTGTCTGTGCAGGCTGTTGCAGTATTTTCGGGGGTGGGCGTGGGAGGGATGCAATCGCCCCAAACAAGCTCGGTCAAAGGCTCGGGTTGGGCTTCTTGTTGACCCCATTCACAAGCAGCGACTTTTTGCAACAGTTTGCATTGTTGGATCTCGCCCTTGCGTTGGGCTGCACGGCGTTGGGTCGAGACGCACGTCCCCGATACGCAGTAGCCCTCATACTTGAGGTTGCTGCAATCACAAGGCTTTTTACATTGGAGACCGCTGGTGTTGTAGTCGGCGATCTGGATACCGTTTTTGCACTCACCGCCGCCTCCGCAAGAAGCCATGCCCACCACAAAACACAAGGCCAACAAGCTTCCTCCCAACCAGCGCACCGCAAACAGCTTGACTCTCAACCAACGCATACTTTGGCTCCTTTTCGGGATAATACGATATCCGAGAGCATTGTACACGAAGGGCGGGCGCGATCTGCTATAGACGCCCTGTTCTTGGGCAGCCACGGGGGGCTGCCCCTACATCTTCCGCGTACACAATGGGCGGATTTCGAATAAATCGCGCAAGCAAAACAAACAAGATCAAGGAAAAGGCAACGGATCGAAGTCGGGCGCGCTGCGGTAGATCGTGTCGCCATAACCGAGCTGTCCGTGAGGGTTGACTCCCCAACATTTGAGGGAATGGTTGTCGAGGATCACACAAGCGTAAGATTTCCCGACGTCAAGGGCTTTTGCGGTGCGACCCGCACCAAGATCAACAGGGTTGGCGGGGGGAGCGGTTCGGTTGATGATATCGCCGTAGCCGAGCTCTCCATTCGCGTTGGCTCCCCAGCATTTGACGGTATCGTTACGGAGGATCGCGCAAGCGAAGTGCTTGCCCACGGCAAGCGTTTTCGCCGTCTGCCCCCCGCCGAGATTGATCGGGTTGATGGAGGGAGAGGTCCGGTTTGTGGTGTCGCCGTAGCCGAGTTGGCCCGAAGTGTTGCTCCCCCAACATTTGACGGTATCGTTGTCGAGGATCGCACAAGAGGATGTATCCCAGAAAGCAAGGGCCTTTGCGGTGCGACCCGTCCCGAGATCCACAGGATTGGCGGGGGGAAAGGTTCGGATTGTGGTGTCGCCGTAGCCGAGTTGGCCCGAAGTGTTGCTCCCCCAACATTTGAGGGTGTCGTTGTCAAGGATCGCGCAAGTGTAGTTTTGCCCCAAAGCAAGGGCTTTGGCGGTACGGCCCACGCCCAGATCGACGGGGGTTGGGGGGGGGGAGTTTCGCTGGATGGTATCGCCGTAGCCAAGCTGTCCGAAGAGATTCCATCCCCAACACTTGAGAGTATCGTTGTCGAGGATCGCGCAGGAGTGAGAGGCTCCCAAGGCAAGGGCTTTTGCGGTGCGCCCAGCGCCGAGATCGACGGGGGTCGAGGGGGGAGATTTTCGCGAAATGGCGTCAGCCAAGCCAAGCTGCCCGTCAGAGTTGCCCCCCCAACATTTGAGCGTATCGTTGTCGAGGATCGCGCAGGAGTGAGAGGCTCCCAAGGCAAGGGCTTTCGCGGTGCGGCCCGCGCCAAGATCTACAAAGGCGGTCGGCGGGGCCGTTCGGCTTGTGATGTCGCCGTAGCCAAGCACACCGTCACCGTTCCACCCCCAACACCGAAGTTGGCCGCTTTGTAAAGAACAAGAGTGTTCGTTCCCCAAAGCGACTGCCGTCACTCCAAGAACACAACGCCCGACGTTGCACATCTGGTTGGCTGCACAAGCAGCGCTACACCCGCCACAATGATCGGGCGAAGCCAAGATATCAACACAAGCGCCGCCACAGATCGCCTGCCCCAAAGCGATCGGATCGCTGGGTTTGATGCGCGAGTTCGTGTCGCCATATCCGAGCTTTCCACCCCCACCATCCCCCCAACAGACGGTGCGTTGGTTGTCCAAGACAGCGCAAGTGTGGTTCATACCGACAGAAAGAGCTTTTGCGGTGCGACCCATACCGAAGTCCAAAGCAACGGAAGGAGGGGCGGACTGGTCTTTGCCTTGGCCGCTTTCACCGTTGCCAAGCTGCCCTGTATCATTTGCCCCCCAACAGCGGGCAGTTCCATCATCAAGCAAAGCACAGCGGTGTGAGCCAAAGCCCGAGAACAAGGAATGGACGGTGCGGCCTGCTCCAAAAGTCACAAGCCCAGCAGGGGGCTTGTTTCGATCGGTGGTATCGCCGTAGCCAAGCTGTCCTCGGCGGTTGTCACCCCAGCACTTGACGGAGCGATCATCCAACAAGACGCAGACATCGGCACGACCGACGCTAAGGGATTTGGCGCTGCGCCCTACACCGACGTCGACGGGTTGAAGGTTGGGAGCGTTTCGAGAGACCTGATCGCCAAGACCGAGTTGGCCTTTGTCGTTGTTTCCCCAGCATTTGACGGTGTCGTTATCAAGCAAGGCACAAGTGAAAGCATCTCCCGCACCCACAGATTTGACACTGCGCCCGATCCCCACATCCACCGCCTTGGTATCCGGCGAAAGTCGCGAAATTGCATCGCCATAGCCAAGCTGGCCTTTGTCGTTTCCGCCCCAGCAACGCAGGCTTGCGTCATCCAAGATCGCGCAAGTGTGGTTGACACCAACGACCACTTGAGTTGCATAACGACCCACCCCCATCCCCACACCCGACAGGCTCGGAGCCGCAAGAGCGATCGTGTTTCCGTATCCTAACTGCCCGACTTGGTTTTCTCCCCAGCAATGCACACGAGAATCCACCAACGCACAGGAATGTTTTTCCCCAAGCACCACTTGTCGGACGAGTTCCACACCAGATGCGCCAAAAACGAGCGACCGCCCGCTTGGAGAAAAGCGGATCCGACCATCCCCATAACCAAGCGCAACACGATTTCCATACCCCCAACATTTGAGTCGCCCGCAAACCGTGACAGCACATGTATGGGAAACACCCGCAACGATCGACAACAGCGGATTGCAAACGCCCGCTTTGCAAGCTTCGCCCACAGCACAAGCCTTGCCACATCCGCCACAATGGGCCGTAGAAGACTGCGTATCGACACAGCTTCCGTCGCAGCGGGGATGCGTGGACTTGCAATCGCACTTGCCCGAAGAGCATTGCTCGCTGAACGGAGCGCAAGGTCGGTTGCATCCGCCACAATGCTTGGGGTCCGCAGCGATATCCACGCAGACGCCCTCGCAGATCCCCGAAGCATCGCGACATTTGCACACGCCTCCCTCGCAACGCTCGTAATGTGGGCAAGCTTTGCCGCAGGTTCCGCAATGTTTGTCGTCCGTCAAAAGATCCACGCAATCGTTGCCGCAAACGGAGTCGCCTTGTTTGCACAAGCATTGCCCTCCCGAACATTGCTTGCGCTCACCACAAGGATTCGTGCATTTTCCGCAGTGCAGGTTGTTGGTGGCGGTATCCACACAAGCGCTGTCGCACTCGCTCTGCCCATCGCTGCAACGGCATTGACCACCTCGACACAAGTTCCCTCCGCTACAAGCCACACCACAGCGACCGCAATGTTTGGGATCGGTTTGCGGATCGACGCATTGACGACCACAGCGCAGTTGTGCCGAAGGGCATACGATCTCCTTACAGCTTGCGCCGGCCTCACAGCGCCAACCCTCGACGCAATCCTCGTCTTTCGAGCATCCGCATCCTTCGTCCGTTTGGCCGTTGCAGTTGTTGTCCAAACCGTCGCAAAGCTCTTTTTGAGGCAGGATCTCGCCCGTACAGGGTCCCCACATCGAATCAGCCCCACAGCTTCGACTCCCTGCGCGACATACGCCGATGCCCGACGTGCTGGGCGTTCCTGTGTAGCAATCTTCGGAGCGCCCAGCGGAACAGAAGGGCGCACAGTCGGGATCTTCGAGGTCGGTGCGACCATCACAATCGTTGTCTTGGCTGTCTGTACAGGCTTTTACCGTATTTTCGGGAGTGGGCGTGGGAGGGATGCAATCGCCCCAAACAAGCTCGGTCAGAGGCTCGGGTTGGGCTTCTTGTTGACCCCATTCGCAAGCGCCGACTTTTTGCAACAGTTTGCATCGTCGGATCTCGCCCTTGCGTTGGGCAGGAAGGCGTTGGGTCGAGACGCACGTCCCCGACACGCAGTAGCCCTCATACTTGAGGTTGCTGCAATCACAAGGCTTTTTACATTGGAGACCGCTGGTGTTGTAATCGGCAAGCTGGATGCCGTTTTTGCACTCGCCTCCGCCTCCACAAGAAGCCATGCCCACCACAAAACACAAGGCCAACAAGCCCCCTCCCAACCAACGCATCATGCGCGATTCGACAACGAGAACACGGGTTTTTTTTGTCAACGGCGTCACTCCTAATGATGCTTTGGATGGCTCTCTCAAGGAAAGCGCACAAGACGGTGCTTTGGAGGTCTCTCTCTGCGTTGGAGGACTCTCTCAAGGAAAGCGCACAGGATGGTGTTCGGGAGCAGATCGCGGCAGGACATCGCCCATCCCAAGCTGCCCCTCGGCATTGCGGCCCCAACAGCGCATCGAATGATCTTGCAAGATCACGCAAGCATGGTGGCTTCCAAGCGAGAGGCGTTCAGGCCGAACACCGACCCCCAAGTCGATCGAGGTCGCAGGGGGTGCGTTGCGGGTGGTCAAGTCGCCATAGCCAAGTTGTCCGTAAGCGTTGTTGCCCCAACACTTGAGAGCGTCGTTATCGAGAATCGCGCAACCGAAGCTGTGTCCCACCGCAAGGGCTTTTGCGGTGCGCCCGACACCGAGATCAACGGGGGTTGATGGGGGAGCGTTTCGGCTCGTGGTGTCGCCGTAGCCGAGCTGGCCTTCTATATTTGCTCCCCAACACTTGACGGTGTCGTTGTCGAGGAGCGCACAAGTGTATTCGCTGCCCAAAGCAAGGGCTTTTGCAGTGCGACCTGCCCCGAGATCGACGGCAGTCGTAGGCGGAGAGGTTCGTTGGGTCGTATCGCCGTAGCCGAGTTGGCCAACAGCGTTGCGGCCCCAACATTTGACGGAGGAATCGTCAAGGATCGCACAAGAGTGTGAACCTCCCAAGGCAAGGGCTTTGGCGGTACGGCCCACGCCAAGATCGACGGTGGTTGGGGGGGGAGAAGTTCGAGTTGTGGTGTCGCCATAGCCAAGCTGCCCAAAAGTGTTCCATCCCCAGCACTTGAGCGTGTCGTTGTCGAGGAGCGCGCAGGTGTGGGAGGCTCCCAAGGCAAGGGCTTTTACAGTACGCCCGACACCGAGATCGACGGGGGTTGAGGGGGGAGTGTTTCGGTTTGTGGTGTCAGCCAAACCAAGCTGCCCGTAAGAGTTGCCCCCCCAACATTTGAGCGTGTCGTTGTCGAGGAGCGCGCAGGTGTGGGAGGCTCCCAAGGCAAGGGCTTTTGCGGTGCGGCCCGCGCCCAGATCGATGGGCGTGGTGGCAGCAAAAAAGCGCGAAGTGTGATCGCCATAACCGAGTTGACCGACGTTGTTGTATCCCCAACACTTGATCTGCCCTGCTTGAAGAGAACAGGTATGACCCGCTCCAGAGGCGAAAGCGTCCATTTGAGGGATGCAGCGGCTGCCGTTGCAGCCTTGGTTTGCGGCACAAACGACGTTGCATCCGCCACAATGCGCGATAGAAAAAGTGTCCACACAAGCTCCGCCGCAGACTGTTTGGCCCAGCACGATCGACTCCTCCGTCACTTTGTTGCGCGGGATCTCATCACCATATCCGAGCTTTCCACCGCGCCCATCCCCCCAACAAACGGTGCGTTGGTTGTCCAAGACAGCGCAAGTGTGGTTCATGCCGACAGAAAGAGTCTTTGCGGTGCGACCCATACCGAAGTCCAAAGCAGCGGAAGCAGGGGCGAGTTGGTCTTTGTCTTGGCCGCTCTCGCCGTTTCCAAGCTGCCCTGTATCGTTTGCGCCCCAACAGCGGGTAGTTCCATCGTCAAGCAAAGCGCAGCGGTGCGAGCCAAGGCCCGAAAACAAGAAGTGGGCAGTACGACCCGCCCCAAAAGCTACAAGCTCGGCAGGAGGCTTGTTTCGGTCGGTGGTGTCGCCGTAGCCAAGCTGTCCTCGGCTGTTGTCGCCCCAACACTTGACGGAACGATCGTCCAACAAGACGCAGACATCGGCGCGACCGACGCTGAGGGACTTGACGCTGCGTCCTGCACCGACATCAAGAGGCCGAAGTTCTGGCGCGTTTCGAGGCATCTGATCACCGAGACCTAGCTGGCCCTTGTCGTTGTTTCCCCAGCATTTGACGGTGTCGTTGTCGAGCAAGACACAAGTGAAAGCGTCTCCCACCCCCACAGATTTGACACCGAGTCCGATCCCCATATCGATGGCGATCTTTGGGGGCGCGAAGCGCCAAGTCGCATCGCCGTACCCGAGCTGGCCGTTGTCATTGGCCCCCCAACAACGGAGGCTTGCGTCATCCAACACCGCGCAAGTATGTTTGGAACCGACAGCCACTTGGACAGCGAAACGACTGGCTCCAAAGTCCACCGCGATCCCGCTCGCGGCGAGAAGCGGTTTGACATCCCCATAACCCAATTGCCCGTCGTGGTTGGCCCCCCAACAGTACAAACGCCTGTCCACCAACAAAGCACAAGCATGCGTTCGACCGATCGCGATCTGTCGAACTTGTCGTTGTTTGCCTTGGCCGATGGCGCTCACCTCCATCAAAGCAAAACGGCGGATGCCTTGCTCTCCGTAACCAAGCGAGCTTTCAGAACCATCCCCCCAACATTTCAGCCGCCCACAGGCCGTGATCGCGCAAGTGGACGAAACACCCGCAACAACCGACACCAGCGAAGCGCAAACGCCCTCTTCGCAAGCCTCGCCAACAACACACGCCTTGCCGCACCCACCACAATGATCAACAGACGATCTTGTGTCCGTACATTTTCCATCACAACGGAGATGGGCGGGCTTGCAATCGCACTTGCCCGAAGAACATCGCTCGCTGAACAGATCACAAGTCTTATTGCATCCGCCACAATGCTTGGGATCCGCAGCGATATCCACACAAACGCCCTCGCAGCTCCCCGAAGCATCGCGGCATTTGCACACGCCCCCTTCGCAACGCTCGTAATGTGGGCAAGCTTTGCCGCAGGTTCCGCAATGTTTGTCGTCCGTCAAAAGCTCCACACAATCGTTGCCACAAACAGCATAGCCTTGTTTACAAGCACATTGATATCCCGAGCATTGCTTGCGCTCACCACAAGGATTCGTGCATCTTCCGCAGTGTAGGTTGTTGGTGGCGGTATCCACACAAACGCTGTTGCACTCGATCTGCCCATCGCTGCAACGGCATTGACCACCTCGGCACAGGTTCCCTCCGCTACAAGCCACACCACAGCGACCGCAATGTTTGGGATCGGTTTGCGGATCGACGCATTGACGGCCACAGCGTAGCTGCGCCGAAGGGCATACGATCTCCTTGCAGCTTGCGGCCTCACAGCGCCACCCATCGACGCAATCCTCATCTTTCAAGCATCCGCATTCTTCGTCGGTTTGGCCGTTGCAGTTGTTGTCCAAACCATCGCAGAGCTCTTTTTGAGGCAAGATCTCACCTGTACAGGCCCCCCATGTCGAATCTGCCCCACAGTTTCGGCTGCCTGCGCGGCACACGCCGACGCCCAAGGTATCGAGCGTCCCCGTGTAGCAGGTTTGATTCAGTCCCGCGACACAAAAAGGCGCACAGTCGGGATCTTCGAGATCGGTGCGGCCATCGCAATCGTTGTCTTGGCTGTCTGTGCAGGCTGTTGCAGTATTTTCGGGAGTGGGCGTGGGAGGAATGCAATCGCCCCAAACCAGTTCGGTCAGAGGCTCGGGTTGGGCTTCTTGTTGACCCCATTCGCAAGCGCCGACTTTTTGCAACAACTTGCAACGTTGGATATCGCCCTTGCGCCGGGCTAGAACACGAGGGTTGGAGACGCACGTCCCCAACACACAGTAGCCCTCGAACTTGAGGTTGCTGCAATCACAACCAACTGTGCATTTGAGTCCGCTGGTATTGTAGTCGACGAGTTGGATGCCGTTTTTGCACTCGCCACCGCCCCCACAAGAAGCCGTGCCCACCGCAAAACACACAGCCAACAAGCTCCCCCCCAACCAGCGCATTGTAGACAACAAAGCCGCGACGGCGCCCACCCAACCCACGTTCCATTCCAGCCAGCGCATCCTTTTCGCTCCTTTGTGCCACAGCCTATCCGAAGGCCCGCTTCGATGAAAATGACCGAAGGCCCGCTTTTTTGCTTGCCCTAACTCAGGATTTCGTATCGCCTTAAAGATCTGTTGTATCATTCGAGGCAAAAACCTTCAAACCCTTTTTTCGATAGGATTTGGCGCAGTTGGGATCGTTTCGGTGTGGTGGGGCTTTGCCCCACGCCCCACAAGGGAGCACTGCTCCCTTGACCCCGTATTGGCGAAGTGAACGCAGGTTTTTCAAAACAACAACGCTGTCGCTTGGGCTGGCACGAACACGGGGTTTTTTTGTCAACTGCGTAAGCTCTATGCAAGCAAAAAATGAGGGGGCAACCAGAGAATAAAAAAAAGAAAGGGGCGTCAAACAGTTCCCACACCGCGCCGAGAGAGAAGATGTTCCCGAACACCCGAGAGCGCCACAACCCCCTTTGTGGCCTCAGCAACTTCGTTGAGAAACAACGGAAAGGACTGGACGAGATGAGGAAAACAGGAATGGCGTTTCTGCTGGGCTGCGGGATTTGTCTGCTGCTGTCGTCGACAGCGAATGCAGCCTACTGCCCTGCCGATTGCGAAAACTGGTTTGATGGCTGCAACGATTGTGTCTGCCGAAACGGCCAAACAGCGGGATGCACACGGCGTTTTTGCCGCACCAAAAGCCAACCCTATTGCAAAAAGAAGCGCTGCCCAAGTTGCGCCACCCTGCGCTGCGCCAGCGGATACCGTTGCACCAACCAGTTCAACGGCTGTGGCCAATGCGTCGCCCTTCCCCCCACTCCCCGCCCCAACACCTCTTGCGCCGCCCCCTACTACTTCGCCACCGAACGCGATTGTCGCGCAAGCGGCCACGCAAAATGCTTCCCCAGCATCAACCGCAAAGGCTGCTTTGCCCCTGTCTACTCGGCAAGTTTCAGCGCTGCTTCGTCCTCAGGCGTCAGCTTGCGCGTCGCCCCGGGCGCTTCCCGCATCAAGATCGCCGACGCTCGCGGGCGAATATGCCTCGCGGGGAGCCTCGTTTGCGGAGATGTGTCTGGTGTTAACCAAAAAGAATGCGACGACATCTCCGAAGAGTGCATTTGTCCGAGACGCTGCTCGGGGAAAAATTTTGGAGCGTTGGTAGACAATCGGTGCAACGCTGTGCGCGCAGGCGCACTTCTTCCCGTCAGCGGCTCGATCTCGATCCACTTTGTCCAAGACTGTAAAATCAACAACAACCGAGGCGAATTCACTGTGTTGTATCACAACTGATCCGTTCCAGAGAAACACAGGGGGGTTGAAGTGTGGCGGTGTGCGTCGCCATCGGCCAAGCCGCCGATATGATGCAAGATCTCAAGACGGGCTTTATGTTGGGTGCCCGACCGATTCGCCAGCAGTACGCGCAACTTTGCTTGACATGGCTTGGATCGCTATTGGCGGTGGGAGCGCTCTATCTGTTGTGGCGCAACAGCCCGAATGGAGCGAATGGTTTTGGCCCGGGAACCGATCTGCCCGCCCCCCAAGCAAGCGTATTGATGGGCATTCTCCCGTCCACCAAGCCAAAGTCCAGTCCATCGGAGGCGAACACGCCAAACAGATCGCCACGCAGATCGCCAAAGACTTTCTCTTGCACGCAGGAGCCGTCGATCCACAAACATATTAGTTGGATCAAGTGGCACACCTGCCTGCCCCTACGAAACACCGTGTGATTTCCAACACGTAGGGGCAACCATGTGTGGTTGCCCTGTTGTTGGGGTTCGTTCAAAACAGATGGCGATGAAGAGGTCACCGACGCAACAGAGCGAGGGCAGGCACGGGGGCCTGCCCCTACGAAACACCGTGTGATTTCCAACACGTAGGGGCAACCCCCATACGCGCCTTGTTAAGGCGGAAATATCGGATAATCGAGGATGATCGATCTTTCTTTTGTCGCCCTCCTCATTCCCCTCGGCCAACGGGGGGAAGTTGGAGCAGGCAAAGACGTTCTCTTGTGCAAACAGCGTGCAGCATGGAAAACCAAAACCTCGCTGCCTCCGACTTTCTCTCCCTCCCCTGTTCACGGTCTTTGGCAGGGGTGGGGGCCAACCATAGCTTAACCTAACGCCTTATGGGGCAAAGCCCCACAAACACAAGAGACAGGGGGCCTGAGATGGAAACCCAGAAACACCAGAAGAGAGTGCAAAGCTCTTGACACAACGCAGGAATTGGCGTTGTGGTAAAGCGAGCAAGCAGGCCAAACAACGGGGGCTACCGCACCGCAGCACACGTTGTTTGGACACCCCATCGGCAGGCTTTTTTGGACGTATTGAGGTTTGACATGCAACGGTACCCCACACCGCCAACGCCCCCTTTGCGCGCTTTTTTGATAGGCATCGGTTTGTGTTTTTTGATCGGATTTTTTGCGTTCGGCTTATCCGCGTGTGCCGATCCCAACGCTCCCAAGACATGCAGCGACAACGCCGAGTGCAGCGGCGAGCGCCGCTATTGCGTGGGGGGGGTGTGCCGCTTTTGTATCCAAGACCAAGATTGTGGGCAAGGCAAACGCTGCCAATCCAACGTCTGTATCGAAGCAACGACCGAGGCGGCAGGCGAATCCGCCCAAGAAGACGCAAGCGCCGAGGCTGATCCCACTGATTCTTCGGCAGAACAGACCCGCCCCGAAGAAGAAGCCGCCAACACCGAAGACAGCGGCCCGACAGAAAGCATCGCCGAACAACCACCCTCCGACGAACCCAAAGGCCCCTCTTGCAAACCCGATCCAGATGATCTCACGGCTTGTTGCGCGCCCACACAAAGCAAGCTGTTGTGGCAGCCTCATCTGCTTTTTGGCGCACGCAATCCCCAAGTGCGCCTCGCCGTCCACCCCGCAGGAACCCATCTTGTGACGGTCGCAGATGACGAACCCACGCTGCGGATCTGGCGCACCAACAACGGTGTCTTGGACAACGTGATCAACAACTTGAATGCCAGCCCGGGTTCGTGGTACGTCGCTTATGCGCCTGACGGAAAGACCCTTGCGACGGCGGATCGCGACTACAACGTCCGTCTGTTTGATACCACGACAGGCGCGCTCAAACACACCCTCACAGGCCACACCAGTTTTGTGTACGGCGTGGCCTTTTCTCCCAATGGAAAGCTCCTTGCTTCCGCAGGTTCGTTTGATCGAACGATACGCATCTGGGATCTCGCCACCAACAAACAACTCTTGAGCCTCGCTCATGCCAGTACAACCCGCGTGGTGCGCTTTTCTCCCGATAGCACGATGCTTGCGGCAGCGTCGGATGATCGGTTGATCAAGCTGTGGAATGTCGCGGACGGCAAACTGATCCGCGATATCACAGGACACACCAGCACGATCTGGGGCATTGACTTTTCTCCTGACGGAAAGCTCCTTGCATCGGGTTCTTCGGATCTATCCGCACGCCTCTGGAACGTTGCTGACGGCAAGCTATCCAAAACGCTGACGGACTCGACGGGCCCCGTCTACGATCTCGCCTTCTCGAAAGACGGCAAGATGCTTGCGGTCTCTGGCGGAAGTCAGCGCGTGGTGCATCTTTACGACACCGCAACGTGGGCACGCACCAAGCAATTCACAGGATACGCTTCGGGCAACATCTTTTCGTTGGGCTTTTCGCCGAATGGAACGGCCCTTTACACCAGCGCAGACGATCGCACGATGCGTCATTACACCGTCGCCGACGCGATGACTTCTCGCGTGATCTACACCAACTCGGAGCGCCACGTTGAAGTCGCCACCAGTCCCAAAGGAAAGTGGATGGCCGCAGCCAGCGTCGTGCGCCAAGAAGTGCGGCTGTGGCAAGTCGGCCAGTACGATCAGCGCAAGTCCCTGAACGAACACCCTGCGGGCGTCGCAGCGTTGGCCTTTTCCCCCGATGAGGCGCTACTCGCAACAGGTGGAGAAGACGGCGCGATCCGCTTGTTTGGCACAGCCGACGGCAAAAAAACCCGAGAACTCGTCGGCCACAAGCTCCCCACGCGTGCGATTGCTTTTTCACCAGACGGAAAAGCCCTTGTATCGGCATCTTGGGATCGAGATGTCCGCCTTTGGAATGTTGCGGACGGCAAGCTGATCCGCAACATCAGCGGTCAGCACCCTGCCGTGATCTCGGCAGTGAAGTTTTCACCTGACGGAAAGCTCCTTGCAACGGCCTGTGCCGATCACAATGTTCGCCTGTTCAATGCAGTAGATGGAACTCTTTTGCAAACGCTCACAGGCCACACACGTTGGGTGTTCGACCTCGCGTTTTCGCCCGACGGAACGCAGATGGCGTCGGTCTCCGAAGACGTCAGCATCCGCTTGTGGAAGATCCCAAGCGGCGAGTCGGCGCAAACATGGACGGGTCGGCATCTGAGCGTGATCCGCCGCGTGGATTTTTCCCCTGATGGGCAGCTACTGGTCACCAGCTCTTACGATCAATATGTCAAGCTGTTGCGCGCCAGCGATGGTGAGATCTTGCAGATGTATCGGGGTTTTAATGGCTTCGTAAGCAGCGCGCACTTTAGTCCTGACGGACGCCGTATCGTGACGGGCGCTTGGGATGAAACCATCCGCATCTGGCAAGTTGAAACCAAAGGCCGCCTCTCTCGCACCCTTGATGGCCAGACCCAGATCGTCAGCCAAGTCATCCTCCATCCTCTCGGTCACACCGCCGTATCCACCACCGAAGTGGGTTTCGCTCTGATCTGGGATACCGCCACATGGCAAGTCCGCCACAAACTCGAAGGGCATGAAGGCGGTGTTTTTTCTTTGGCCTACTCTCCCGACGGAAAGACCCTTGCGACGGGCGACAACAAAGGCAATGTCTTTCTGTGGGATGCCGCCACAGCCAAAAAACAAAAAGAACTGAAAGGCCACACCAGCCGCGTCGCAGCCCTCGCCTTCTCACTCGATGGAAAGACCCTTGCATCGGGATCATGGGACACACATATCCGCCTCTGGTCGGTGACTGATGGCAAAGAAAAAAGCGTCGTGCGCGGACACGAAGGCTATGTGCTTTCGTTGGCGTTTGCGCCCAACGGAACGCACCTTGTATCGGGTTCTTATGACCGCTCGATCCGTGTGTGGGATCTCAACGACAACAACAAAGAGATCCAAAAGCTGATCTCTCAAGGCGGTGGCATCACACAGATCGGCTTTTCCCCCAATGGGGCCTATCTTGCAAGCGCCGCCTACGACTCCACAGTACGGATCTGGAATGGGGCCAATTACGCAGGTATCCGTACGCTTACAGGCCATGTACGCGCAGTCGCCAGTCTCGCTTTTTCTCCCGACAGCGAGATCCTCTACTCCGGAGCTTGGGACAAAACGATCCGCGCTTGGCGTGCCGCCGATGGACACCTCTTGCAAAACTTTGAAGGGCACACCCAAGGCGTCATCAGCCTTGCGATCGCCCCTGACCACGCATGGATGCTCTCGGCAGGCGAAGACGCCAAGATCCATGTCTGGCAAGTCGGCCAAGATAGACTTATGGAAACCCTTTATACCAGCCCGTTCGGAGTGCTCGGTCTTTCGGTGAGCCCCGATGATGCGTGGGTTGCAACAGGTGGCTATGATCGTGTACTCAAACTCTGGAACAGCCAAACCACCGCAGCATACCGAACGTACAGCAGCCATGCTGCCGAGCTTTTGGATGTCACCGTGACAAGCGACGCGGCAACCGTCGCCTCAGGCTCCGAAGACAAGCGCGTGCGCTTGTGGAGGCGTTCCGACGGATCGCTGTTGCGACAGATCGGAACAGAACACGACGGCGGCGTCACCAGCGTGCGCTTTACCAAAGATGACAAGACCCTGCTGACCGCCTCACGCGACGGCAAGTTGCGCTTGTGGAACGTCGCCGATGGCAAGCTCACCAAGACCCTCGAAGGCCACACCGACGAAGTCTTGCGTGCGATCTTTTCTCCAGATGATAGCCTGATCGCCTCTTCCGACCGCAAGGGCGAGATCTATGTCTGGAAAGTCGCCGATGGAAGCGTTGCTTACAAGATCACCGCCCACACCAAAGCTACACGCGATCTGACTTTTTCACGCGATGGCAACTTCCTCTTCTCGATCTCAGACGATCAAACGCTGCGGATGTGGTGGGTGACTGACGGAAGGCCGCTGCTTACACGCAACCTATCGATCATACCAAACCGCCTGTGCATGGGCCCCAAAGATGCGTGGCTGGCTCTTTCCAACCAACAAGACGGCGTCGTCCAGTTGTGGAATCCTGAGACCATGCAGATCATCACGCGGCTCTCCACACAATCGCTTGCGCTGACGTCCCTTGCTTGTGGAAACAAGGCAACTATGCTGTTTGCAGCGAACCACAACGGCCTTGCTTTTGGCTGGACTTGCCCGATCCAAGCCCCGCCCAAGCCCTAATCTCTAAGCTTTCCCCCCACACCGCACACTCCCCCAAAGCTCACCCGCGCCAAGGAGTCCGATTATGCGCACGAAGATCCTACTTCTCGCCTTTGCTCTGTTGCTCGGTTTGTTCACGTTGTTTCAACAGCTCGCTGCTTCACGAGATCAAGCGCCTTCCGTCTTGGCTGCGCTTGATACTGCACCGCTCCCCTCCACCGCGCAGTGGTCCATCGGACCTTTTCGCATCCAATGGCTCGCACCTTCCCCACAAGAAGCGCAGCTTTTGATTCGCCATCACGATGTACCCCATCTCTTGTGGTCGAGCGCCCCCGGGAAAAGCTTTCTTGCCGCAGGCATCGGAAAAGAACAAGTCCACGAAAGTCGTGGATCGTTCTTGATCCAAGACCAATTGTTGCTGCGCTGTGAACAACAAAGCATCACCGCCTTTCATGCCACCCCCCACAGCCTCACTTTGTACGGACGACTGACCTGTCCAAAGGCTCCACACGGCCCGACCCACGCCCCTTATCAGATGCGCTTCCAAACCCAAGGCACGCAACGCCTGACTTTTTCTTATACCGTCCAAGATCCCCGATTTAACCGCGCCTTTCTGCTGTATCAATCCTCCGCAGAGGAACGCTTCTTTGGTTTTGGCGAACAGTTCACCCACGTTGAGATGAAAGGTCGAAAGCTGCCGATCTTTGTGATGGAACAAGGCATCGGACGAGGCGTACAGCCGCTGAGCACAGCCGCCAATCTTCTCGCAGGGAAGGGCGTTTCTGGCGACTGGCACACTTCGTACGCAGGTGTCCCGCATTACGTCACTTCCAAGATGCGCTCGCTCTACCTCCTCAACAACGAATACAGCACCTTTGATATGCGACCCGAAGAACACGTCGAGATCAGCTTGTTTTCTCGCCAGATCGAAGGCGCGCTGCTCGCAGGTCACGATCCGCTTGAGTTGATCGGCTTGTACACCGAATACGCCGGGCGGATGCGCCCTCTGCCCGAATGGATCCATCAAGGCGCGATCATCGGGATGCAAGGCGGCACACAAGCCGTCCGAAAAACCCTCGAAGACCTCAAACGACACAACACCCCCGTCTCGGCCTTTTGGCTGCAAGACTGGGTCGGTCAACGCAAGACCAGTTTTGGCAAGCAGCTTTGGTGGAACTGGGAACTGGATCGCGACCGTTATCCGCAATGGGAAGCGCTTGTCGCCGAACTCAAGCAATACGGCGCACGCGTGATGACCTACATCAATCCTTTTCTCGTCGATATGCGCCACAGCGATATCGCCAAAAACAACAAACGCTTTCAACGCAATCTCTTCAAAGAAGCCGAAGCAGCGGGCTACTTGATCCGCGATCATCACAACAAGCCTTACCTGATCCCCAACACCAGCTTTTCTGCGGGCCTCGTCGATCTGAGCCACCCCAAAGCCCGAAGCTGGATCAAAGAAGTGATCAAAACCCAGATGCTCCGCATCGGTTCCTCGGGCTGGATGGCGGACTTTGGCGAAGCCCTCCCCTACGATGCCCGACTCTACACCCAAGAAACCCCCAGCACCTACCACAACCGCTATCCCGAAGAATGGGCGCAAGTCAATCGCGAAGCCATCCAAGAAGCCGGTCGCAGCGACGACATCGTCTTCTTTACCCGCGCAGGCTACACCCGCAGTCCCCGCTTTTCGACGCTGTTTTGGCTCGGCGATCAACTCGTCACGTGGGATATCCAAGACGGTCTCAAAACCGCGATCAGCGGCCTATTGTCGGGCGGATTTTCGGGCTACAGCCTCAACCACAGCGATATCGGCGGATACACCACCATCACCAACCCCATCCGAAACTACCACCGCTCCAAAGAATTGATGTTGCGTTGGATCGAACTCAACGCCTTTACCGCGATCTTCCGCACACACGAAGGCAATCAGCCCGAGAAAAATCACCAGTTCAACAGCGATCCTGAAACGCTTCGACACTTTAGCCGTTTCGCCAAGATCTACAAAGCGTGGAACTTTTATCGGAGTCTGCTTGTGATGGAAGCCTCCACTCGCGGCTGGCCGATCGTCCGCCATCTCTTCTTGCATTATCCGCACGATCCCAATACACAACGCCTCGAATTCCTCCAATTCCTGATCGGCTCCGAGATCTTGGTGGCCCCTGTCAGCGACCCCGGAGTCCAAACCAAAGACGTGTATCTTCCGCAAGGTCAATGGGTTCACTTGTGGACAGGCCGCATCTACGGGCATCCCCACCAAGGCCGCTGGCTACGCATCCACGCTCCGCTCGGCTCTCCCCCCGTCTTCTACAAACGCGGCAGCAGCATCGGCGAACGCTTCTACCGACTCTTGCTCGAACAAGGTCTCCTCGAATCCACCCACCACGCGAAGCCTTGACACGCCACAAACGACAAGTTATCTGTAGAAAGGATATAAAAAAGGTATATAAAAGGAAATAAAATGTATGCGTGGGATGAACAAAAGCGTCGAACCGTGCGAGCGAAAAGGGCAATTGATTTAGCGTGGATTCGCGAAGTTTGCGAGCATCCATACGTGGAAGATCAAAAAAGTGACGACCCCGAACAATTTCGCATCGTCGGAAAGTACCAAGACCAACACATCACGTTTATCGTCGAATATTCGGAAGACGAACTTGGCGAACTGATCTGGGTGGTCACGGCTTGGCACTCAACCGCCTCGGAGAAAAAGTGTTATGAAGACGAGATCGAGAGAGCATAAAAAAGCGCAAGACGAAGCATTGGAAGCGCTCGCCGAAAAAGCAGAACTCGGTGAAGACGTCAATTCGGAATTCACAGGAAAACGCGTCGCCAAACAACGCATCAACGTAGACTTTCCCTACGAGATGCTTTTGGAGATCGACGCAGAGTGTCGGAGACTTGGTGTGACCCGACAAGGGTGGATTAAAATGGTTTGCGACGACCGCCTGCGCGAAAGTGCCATTGGATGGGCGAAAAGAAAAGCTGTCTAAGAGTATTCGCGAGTTAACCACGCGCAGCGTACCAAAAGATCGCAGGAAGTTTTTGAAAGCTCGGCTCGAACTCAAACGCAGCGATGCGTTCGCCGACCTTGTGGGCGAGGCGATGGGTCACAAACCACGGGGGTTTCGGGAAGACTGTAAAGGCACCACGGATCACGCTTTTTTGAGGCTTCTCGAACATCAGGATATTGTGAACCACACCGATACCGCTTTGGATATCCTCGTAGGTATGGCCGGGATACGCGCCCCACGTGGTGTTTCCAAGACCATAACTCAAAGCAGGCCAGTGATTGATCCCGATGCTGCCGTAGCGTAGGGCGGCGATGGCGTCCTCAAACGCTTTCGTACCGATCTGGCGCTCGGTGCGTGGATGGATCAACACACAAGCATTCAAGGTTCCGTGCAAGGTCTCATTGGCCCATGCGACGGCCTTTTGCAAAAAGTCGGTGGCGTTGGCGGCAGGTAAAGGAACTTCACCCGTCACAGAGCAAAAAGATTCTTCGCGAAAACGCAAGTTGCTTTTGTCTTTCCAATCCAATTGGGGCAACAGCGTGAAGGGAACGGTTTCTGCGTTGAGAGGGCCAAAGGCTTCGATCTGTTCGACGCCTTTGGTGAATTGTTTGTAGCGATCTTGTGCGCCCGGATAATAGGCTTTCCGAGAGGGAAGATCACGCAAGACACCGCGCAGCTTGTTGAGGAACGCTTCGCGTTGATCCCACGCTGCATGCGTGATCAACACCTTGGCGGCGTTGCAATTGAAGCCCGAGTTTTGTGTCATCTGTGTAGCGACGTTTTCTGCATGGAATTGGAGTTCCGCATCGCTCCACACACCCGGGACAACGATCACGGGGCTGACGTTTCCAAGCTCGCTGGTGATGGTCTTGTCGAGCAGGCGCTCGCCTTTGCGCTTGCGCTGTGCGCCCTCTTCGCCCGAACCAAAGACGATCATGTCGTGGGTCTTGTCGCTGCCTGTGATATGGATCTCCGCAACCACCTCGTGTTTGCACAGATACGCCCCCACATCGCCCCCACCGTACATAAAACGCAAGAAGCCTTCTTTTACCAACGGTGCAAAGGCTCTCTCCAAGCTCGGTCCAAGGTAATCGTTGACGGGATTGAACTTGAGTGCGCAGACCTTGCCTTCCACAAACATCTTGTAGACAGCGTCCAAAGGCGCGATGCTTGCGACGTTTCCAGCCCCCAAGATCAAAGCCACTTCGCCCTTGGGTTCGCGTTCTTTGTAAAACGTCGCCATCCCCTGCACCAGCGTATCCTTGGTGACTTCGGGCTGCATCCAGATCTCTGCCGAAAATCCGTTGTACATGATCTTGTCGAACACCGTTTCGGGGAAAACCTGCACAACCACTTGCCCGTCTGGGCGCGTCCGAACCTTCGATGTATCGAGATAAGGCCGCCCCGCATCCGCCACTTGCTCCAACGAACGCTGCAACAAACGCAAGTTGCGCATAATGATCACAGGCCCACCCATCCACTCATCCGCGCTTTGCGGTGAATCCTTCGGCAGTCCCTTCGCGATCAACGCTCGCTCCACTTGCTCGTGCATCACGCCCGCAAAGCCCTTTCGCACTTCTTCAAGCAGCTTGATCTTTTCGCGCACAGGCAGCCGCGCCCAACGTGTCTTGTTTTCATCCAGAACTTTTAGATCATGATCCAAGCGTTTTGTATCCATCTTTTCGTCTCCCTACACAGCCCGCGCCAACAACACGACGCCTCGCCGTACCAACAAAATGAACGCACTTTCAGCGCAGGAGCTATACCACGCCCCTCGACCCCAAGCAAGACGCTTTGGCTCACCTCACCCCACAGCCACGACTGTCACACAAAATCCATCCCCAACGCGCAACCTTTTTCGATCTCTTGTCATCTCATAGCCCGAACACAGACCGCAGGAGCTTTCCTCGCTGCTGTCGAGCCTTTCCTTGACGAACCAAAGATCGTCGTTAACCTTCGATCGCTTTCGTCACCCCATCGCGTCCGCTGTGATCGCAGCGACGCCCACGAACACAAGCAAGGAGCCTCTCATGCTACAAGTCGGAAAACCCGCCCCTCACTTCAAAGGTCAAGCCCTCGTCGGACGCGAATTCAAAGATATCAACCTCGATGCCCTCAAAGGAAAATGGGTGGTCTTGTTCTTCTATCCGATGGACTTCACCTTCGTTTGCCCGACCGAACTGGTCGCCTTTAACAACGCCGTCGCAGACTTCGAAGATCGCAATGCCCTCGTGATCTCCGCCTCCACCGACACCGTCTTTAGCCACCTTGGCTGGGTCAAAGCAGATGAACGCCTCGCCAGCCTCAAATACCCCATCCTTGGCGATGTCACCAAAAAGATCTCCCAAGATTACGGTGTCCTGACCGATGAAGGCATCGCCTTGCGCGGTACCTTTATTATCGACAACGCTGGAATCCTCCGCTGGGCCGCTCAATACGACCTCAATGTCGGTCGCAATATCGAAGAAACACTCCGCGTCCTTGACGCCCTTCAAACCGACGAACTCTGCCCTTGCAACTGGGAAAAAGGCCAAGACACGATCAAAGCAGGCTGACACGCTGTCCATCCCATCCTGTACGGGCGAAGACCCTTGCATCCGAAATGGAAAGGAGACGTGTATGTCTGTACTCCCTCCGACCTCATCTGCCGAAGCATCCGAGCGCGCCAACAAAGCCATCGAACGCTTTCAAGAAAAAATGGGTAGCCCTGCTCCCGCATTTTTGCACGCGATGCTTGGCTCTGAGTCGATGATCCACGACACCTTTATGAACCTTGACACCCTTCTCAACAAAGGAAAGCTCGCCAACGATGCCAAGGCTCTTATGGGCTTTGCGGCAGCAACCACCGCTCGCAACCAAGACGTCGCACGCTGGTTTGCCGAGATGTCCCGAAAACACGGTCGAAGCGATGCCGATCTTCACGAAGTCCTCGCCGTGGTCGCCACCTGCACATCGTACAATCAACTCTATAAGTTCCGTTATTTGTCCCAAGATCCGACCTTTGCGCAGATGCGACCCGGACTTCGCGCCACCCCCTTCGTCAACTCCACCCTCAGCAAGGATATCGTCGAACTCCTTTGTGTCGGCGTCTCCACGATCAACGGATGTCAAAGCTGCGTGTCAGGACACGTCCAAGCCGCCCTTCAAGCCGGCCTGACGCACGAGATGATCGAAGATGCTGTACGCATCACCGCCGCCACCGCTGGTATCTGCGCTTGGAGCGCAAACACCCTCGGCTAATACGCTATCCGAGCGATGCGTACACAAAGAAAAGTACGTATACGCCCTGTAATCGGGCAGCCCCCTGTTGCACTTGGACCAACTCATGCCATTCGTTTGCGATCATCATTCCTACAATATCCGTCAAAAGCGTATCCAAAAGTGTCGATGCGATTTGTTGTAAACGCCCTGTGATTGGGCAGCCACACCTGTCTGCCCCTACTTTTTCACGTACTTCACGGACGGAACTCGTAGAAACTGTTTGCTTT
>JAKLKB010000101.1 GCA_023150835.1 Myxococcota bacterium
GTATTTTCCGTATTTTCCGTATTTTCCGTATTTTCCGTATTTTCCGTATTTTCCGTATTTTCCGTATTTTCCGTATTTTCCGTATTTTCCGTATTTTCCCTATTTTCCCTATTTTCCGTGCTTTCCGTGCTTTCCGTGGACTCTTCTTTGCGGCATCCTCTGCCTATTTCGCGTTTCTTTCCGTGGACTCTTCTTTGCGGCATCCTCTGCCTATTTCGCGTTTTATGCCCCTGCAAGGCGGGGCTAGGGGTGTGAGGGGTATCACGATCAAGCTCCTATTATTCGAGGATTTCGCCTTATCTTGACGCGTACGGAGCAACGCCTCACAAACGCGATTCAACAAACCCTCCAAACAACATCAAGACGTCGTGCAGCGCGAACAAAAACCTGCGACTTGACCCGCATGGCTTGGATCGCGTATCTCCTTTGTTGGACGTTCGTTTTGTTTAGGAGAGCGAGATGATCAAGCGTGTGTGGAGTGCGTATGTGGGGGCTTTTTTGGGGGTGGTGTTGTTTTGGGGAATGGCGTGTGAGTCCCCCGAACCAAAGAAAGAAGATCCGAAGCCGATCGATCCGAATACACGGGGGTTATTGCAGATCTGCCCGGGAGCCAAAGGTTGTTTGCGTTCGGAGGGTGCGTTAAAAGCGAGTGCGGTCGCGGTGAAGATATCCCCAGAGAATTATGAGATCGCACGGTGGTCATATTTCCAAGAGCGAGACTTTTGTCCCGAGCCTGTGGTGAAAGATCGATTTGGCATCAAGCGGTGCCAGCAGTTGAAGCGGGGGGCGATGGACAGCCGTAAAGACTGCGGACACGACGGGCTTTGTGCAGGTGACAATTGGAAAACAGAGGCGACGTGTAGCAGCACACAAGCCTGTCCAGCGGGGCTGGTGTGCCGAGAGCAAGAAGGGCGATGTTACGCCGAATACAGCAAGCCAGACGAAGACGGTTCGGAAGGCGACGGTCAACCCGATTGGTTTGTCGACTGCGGGCGTGATGGGGTGTGTCCGTGCATCGATCTCCAAGGCCAACCCGCATACTTTGGGGCGGATAAAAAAACTTGCTTGAAGGGACACAAAGCCAATCCCGATTACAAGGGTGCTGATGCCGATGGAAGCGAAGGGAACGGAGAATTTGAGGGGATCTGGATGGGCGGGTTCCAAAGCAACCACCCCTTGCAAGGCGTGCATGACGATATCTGGGCGCGGGTGGTGGTATTGCAAACAGGCGAAACGACCGTTGCGATCGTCTCTTTGGATCTTGTTGGGTTCTTTTATGACGGAGTCAAGGCCATCCGCAAACGTGTCCAAGAAGCACTTGGCGAAGGGGCGATCGACTACATCTTGATCTCTTCGACGCACAACCACGAAGGCCCCGATACGATGGGGAATTGGGGTCCGGGAACGTCGATACCTGTACGGTCGGGGGTTGTAGCATTTTACTATGAGCAGGTTTTACAGAAGACAAGCCAAGCGATCCAACAAGCTTATACACAGCTTGCCCCTGCCAAGATGCGCGTTGCGCAGTTGCGAACGGGTGTGGATGGACTCAACAACGATATCCGCGATCCCTTTATCATCGACGATACGATGACCGTCGCGCAATGGACCGCCACCGAAAACAACAAGCCGATCGCAACGCTGGTGAATTGGGGCAGCCATCCCGAAGTGCTGTTTTTGTCGAACAACTACCTAACTTCGGACTTTCCGCATTATCTGCGCGAGGGTTTGGAGCAAGGTGTTTTTGGGGCCGGCAAGAAGGCGCTTTCACCCGCACAAGGCGGTGTCGCGGTGTATCTGCAAGCCGCCGTGGGTGGGCTGATGACGCCCTTGGGTGTAGAAGTTCCCGATCTAGACGGTACGTTGCGCAAACAAGACGATTGGGACAAAGCTCGGGCCTTGGGGTCTCGTCTGGCGATCAAAACGACGGAAGCTCTAAAGCAAGCAGCGCCTGTGGAGACAGCAAGCATCCGATTGTGGTCGCGTGAGGTGCGCTTGCCCGTGGACAATACGGTGTTTTTGCTGGCCTTTGCGGGCGGATTGATCCAGCGAGAGATCTACGACTACGACAAATCCAAGTCGATCGGGCCGAACAATCCGGGGAAAGTGCAAACGGAGATCGCCGTGATTCGGATCGGCGGATTGAGTTTTTATTCGATGCCGGGCGAAGTCGATCCCGAACTCTTGGTGGGTGGTTTTGATGGAGCGTACAGTTTTGGAAAGCCGTTGGTGGGGTCCAAGAACGAAAATCCCCCGAATCTCTCGAAAGCTCCCAAAGGCCCCTTCTTGAAAGAAAAGATCCCGGGGGAGTACAAGATCATGGTTGGGCTGGGCAACGATGCGCTCGGATACATCTTGGGAGAATGGAACTTTGTGTTGGCCGACTCGCCCTACTTCAACGGCGCAAAGGGCGATCATTACGAAGAAACCAACTCGTTGGGACCGAAGACAGCACCGTTGCTGTTGGAAGCCTACGATGCGCTGCTCAAGGAAGTGGAGCGCAAAGATCCTTAAAGACGGGAGAGAGCGATGCCGGAGTTATCGGGTTTTGTAGATATCCGAGTGGAGCCGATGGATGTGATCTTGTGTGTGACGTTGGAGCGCAAAGAGGCGCGAAATGCGTAGATAACGTTTGTCCACCCGTCGCCCGATTAACGCTTGCGCTTTTTACCTTTTTTGCCTTTTTTGCCTTTTTTGGGATCTTTTTCTTTGTTGGCAGCTTCTTCACGTGCGCGGGCCTGCATTTTGTCCCACGTTTTTTCGAGACCTTCTTTTTCGACCGTTTCGGCGTCGCCTTTGAATTGTTCAGCGGTTTCTTTGAGGCCCTCAAATTCCGCAAGGGCTTCGCTGTACATCTTGAGCGTGCGAACAACGGTCTCGATGGTTTCGGGTTTTGGCTTGTGTTTTTCAGCGTCTGCGACTTTACCCTGCGCCATGAATTGGGCTTTTTCCGCTTGGAACTTCACGACTTCTTGTCGGATCAACATCGCTGCTTTTTGTTTGAAGGTGTTTGTGGCGCGTTCGATGCCGTCGCTTTCCTCTTTTTCGCCTTTGATGATGGTTTCAGCGAGCAGTTTCGAGGTTTTCTTGGCGTTGTCGTAATCAAGATCGCGCAAATAACCAGAGATCGCGACGTCGAAGTGACCTTGTGCATCGGCCCATCGTTGGTTGGAGTGCCAGAGGGAGCCAACCCAAAAGCGCGGTTCTGCCGAACCCGGGCGCGTTTGCATGGCTTGTTCGATGAACGCTCCAGCATCTTCGTCGAGCGCCTCGAGGATATTGGCCATCTGTAGGTTGATGATCTTTTTCTTGGGCATATTTTCGGCTTTGAGGTCTTTTTGAAATTCTTCGTACGTTGCAACGTCCTCTTCGGAGGCTTTGAGGCCGTCTTGGTATTCTTTGATGCGCTCTTTGACTTTTTTCTCGATCCCCGGATTGCGCGGGGTTTTGGCCGCTTCGTCTTTGAGGCGCTTTTCCCATTTTTCGATGAGTTGTTTCCAGTCATCGTTGCGCTTTTTAAACTTTTCGCGAAGTTTTTTGTCGTAAAGCTTGATGTATCCGAGAACAAGGGGAAAATCTTCTTTTTCGAGGGGATAGACTTTCTCTTCTTTTTTGCCCTTCTTTTCGGTGGTGGGCCGAAGTTTTTTTGCGCGTTTTAGGCGAAGAATACCACGAGCAAGGTTGGCTTCGTAATGTTCGTAGTCTTTTTCGAGTGCTTTGCCCCAGAGTTCATCGGCTTTTTCGACATCGCCTTTTTTCTCTGAGAGTTCGCCGCTGAGATAGAAAAAGGCATCCTGTTCGCCGAAGTTCTGTTTGATCTTTCCAAGGAGTTCTTCGACTTTATCGGCCTTGGTGGGTTTTCCGTTTGCGTCCAAGGCTTCGAGCATACTGAGAACGCCATCGTAATAGATCTGCAAGACATAAGGTTCGAGGCCAAGGGCTTTTTGGAAGTTGGTCCATGCTTCATCAAATTTCTTTTGGCGGGCCAAGATCATGGCTTGTAGGCCAAAGAAATAGCCTTCGTAGTTGGCGATCTTGAGTGCTTTTTCGATGGAGGCTTGTGCTTTGGTCAGATCATTTTGGTGCCAGTACATCTTGGCTTCGAGATAGTGGAGCCATGCCTCGTTGTGAGGGGAGAGATCGCCGTCTTTTTTGACGGTTTCAGCCAGTTTGAGGGTATCACGAACCATTTGAAACGCAGCGGACATACCGACGCCTGCATCGAAAACGGCGAGAGCATCGCCGATATCAGCCATGAGATAGTGATTGTGTGCGGCGTAAAACGTTTGCAGGGCGGGGTGGAAGGAGCATTTGGGGACCGTGACGGCTTCGAGTGCGGCGTTGGCGGCATCTTGGAGCAGATCAAGCGTGGTCAGTTCGAGTCCGCGAGGTGCGCTGTTTCCGAGAAGAGAGGGAGGATTGATCCAACAATAAGCATTTTTCTGCTTGCTGCGATCCGCGAGTTCGCCTTGGACGTTGCCTGCATTTTGCTGTCCTTGTTCGGAGGCACTTTTGAATTGGCCATGTGCATCTTGGAATTTGCGGGAGCGGAGGTAGCTGTAGGCATAGCGATAACGGAAGTAAGGGTTATTCCATCCGATCTCAGCGGCACGCTTGAAGTTTGCGCGGGCGAGACGATCTTGGCGGAGACCTTCGGCGACAAGACCGTGAACCCAGTTGAGGCGGGGATGGATGGCGACTTCGGGAACCCACTTGTTGATGTAATCATTGGCATTTTTCAGGTCTTTGTCGGCCTCGTCAAACTTGCCATCGAGTTGCTTTTTGCGTGCGCTGTCGTAGGCGACCAAGGCGCGAAGGGCATGGTAAGGAGCGAGTTGATCGAGGAGGTCACGAGAACCAGAGGCTTGGAGTTTGGTAAAGTAATCGCGAAAGCCTTGATAGTAGGCGTCGGTGCGCTCGTGTTGATCCCAGATGCTGTAATGGACTTCTGTGAGGTGCATCAGGGCGAAGGGATGGACAGGATCGAGCGTTTCGAGAACTTTTTTGTAGACGGGGATGGCTTTTTTGAGATTGCTGTACGCGGCTGTGGCTTGTTGGGTACGGGCAAGGATCACAAGAGCGCGGATCTTCTTTTCATGGATGGCGTTTTGGGCATAAAGCCAAACGCCAGAAAAGATCACAAGAAAAAAGATCGAGGCATCACGGACGGTTTTGAAGATCGAGTCGGTTTGAGGGACGGGAACCCCGAGTTCGGTGTTGATATAGAAAGGTCCATATTCGTCTTGGATCTCGATATCTTCGCCGAGGCTTTTGAGCAGCATGCGTGCGTGGGGATGGTGTGGGTTCAGTTGATGTGCTTTTTTGAGCGCATCTTTGGCCCCTTGAAGGTCGTCTTGTTCGACGAGGATATCACCGCGCAAGGAGTGAGCTTCCCAGTTGTTGGGTTCTTTGTTGAGCAGATCGTCGACTTCGTGGAGGGCTTTTTTGAGCAACGCGGTTTTGGGTGCTTTGAAGTCGGCGGAGGCATCGAAGAAGGCGCGTGCGAGGAGGAGGCGGCCTTTTGGGTGCTCGTTGTTTTTGAGGCCCTTTTGGCAGACACGGATGGCCTCTTGTGGAAATCCGCGTCGGATGTAGGCTTCTGCGAGGGGCAAGAAGACTTCGGGAGAAGCATCGTTGCGAAGAAGCTGCTCAAGCTCTTCGACATCTTTTTGCAGGGTTGCTGCCAGTTGATCGGCCATACTTCGGATTCCTCCAATTGGGCGCTGAGGGGGTATGGATGGAAATGAACCCCCCACCCGTATCGATAAGGCGTTTGAAAAGCGGCAAAACAAAGATCAAGAAAAACACAAAAAACGTAAAACTTTCAAATAGATAACCGTTCTACTCAAAAAGAAGTATCCCAACCGTATAGCGAAGATCGATCCCGATGTCAACTCCGATGCAAACCGTCAAGCACGCGGCATACGCAGGACGATGGTCGGTTGAAGAGAGAGCGAGCGGCGAGGCGCTTACAGGGATGGGGAGGATCGAAATAGAGCATTGCAGTGAGCAAGCGAGTCGGATCGTGGTTATGGCTTGACCTTGTGTGGTTTTCTCCTTAACACAAGGGGGCAAAGAGATCGAAGAAGCGGCTTGATAACGGCTTTGGGCCATGACGAGTCGCGGTCCAAGCGGAAAGGGCGGAAGGAATGGTGCGTTGGAACGGATGGAAAGTGTTGTTGTTGTGGAGCGTTTGGTGTTTGGGGGGAGCGCGAGCATGGTCTGAAGAGATCGTGATCGAAAAGATCGTTGCGGTGGTCAACAACGATATCGTGTTGTTGTCGGAGTGGGAACAGCGTTTTGCTTTGGTGCGCGTGCAATTGCAACAGATCATCGATCCTGTGGAACGCAAAAAGAAAGAAGAATCGATGCGTTGGGAGCTTTTGGAGCGGATGATCGAAGACAAGCTGCTCAACCAAGAAGCCAAAGCCAAACAGATCGAAGTGACCGACGCGGATATCGAAGGGGCGATCAAGCGGACACGCGAACAAAACGGCAACATCCCCGAAGCGGAGTTTGCAGCGGAATTGAAGAAGCGCGGTTATTCGATGGATGCGTACAAGGCGATGATGCGGGGAGAGATCAGCAAGTTTCGTTTGTTGCAACAAACGATGGCCTCCAAGATCCGCATCACCAAAGAAGACGAGTATGCTTTTTACAAGAAGATGACGCACAAGGAAAAGCCGGGTCCACCCGAATACAAGCTTCGCCATATCGTCTTTGTGTTGGATGAAAAGCCGAGCGCCGAGCAGATCAAGTCACAGCGCGAAAAAGCCGAAAACGTGCTGTTGTTGGCGAAACAAACGCCCAAAAACTTTGCGGCATTGGCGCGTCGTTTTTCGCAAGCAGGCCAAGACGAGGGCGGAGATCTGGGGTACGTGAAGATGAGCGAGATCGACCCAGTACTTGGGCGTGCGATGAGTACGATGAGAGAAGGCAGCGTCCACCCGAAGATTTTACAAACGAGCATGGGGTTTCATGTGCTGTACTTAGAACATCTGCGTGTGGCGAATGTGTTGAGTTTCAAAGAAGCTCGCCCCGAGATCAGCAAGCGGCTGCAACAAGAAGCTTATGAGAACATGTACAAGAAATACATTACACAACTGCGTAAAAAAGCGGTGATCGAGATCAGGGCCAAAGGGAAAGAGACGGAAAAGAAAGTATTTAAATCGACGTTTGGGCCGATCGATCCAAGCGGAGGGCCGAAAGAAGAGAAGAAGAAAAAGCGCAAAGAAGGCCGAGGGGGCCGAGGGGGCCGAGGCGGAGGTTTTCCGCGATGACAGCGTATCGGGTGGGTATCACGATGGGCGATCCAGCGGGCGTGGGGGGAGAGGTGCTTGTTCATGGGCTCCACACCTTGCTTCGGTGTATCGAGGTCGGAGAACTGCCTGCTTCGGCGCTGGCGATCCGAGGAGATGGAAAAGACCGTCGTTCCGATGGTTCCGAGCGTTCGGATCGAGCGATCAGCACGAACAAAGGCAGCGCAGGAAAAAACGATATAGCGAGCGGAGGGTCGAGGGAACGCAGCGAGGCACAGTGCGCGAAGCTGCGTTCGGTCCGATGGCGGATCTACGGGGATCGCCGACGGTTGGAGCAGATCGCAGAGAAGGCGGGGTTGGCAGCGTTGCAGCGGTGGCGGAACGTGGAGGTGATTGAAACAGAGACAGAGGGCGAGGCCTTTGGTTGGGGCGGATTGACGGAAGTGGGAGCGAGGGCACAGGTCTCATACATCGAGCAGGCGTTGGCGGAGAGAAAAGCGGGAAAAGTGCAATCGTTGGTGACGGGGCCGATCCACAAACAAGCGTTGGCGTGGATGGGCGTGGGACACGTTGGGCATACCGAGTGGTTGGCGAAAGACGCGGGCGTGTCGATGCCTGTGATGATGTTGGCAGGACCGCGATTGCGCGTCGTTCCCGCGACCATTCATATCGCTTTGCGTGAGGTGATCGAAGCCTTGACACCGCGATATCTGCGCGAGGTGATCGAGACCACGTCGACGGGGATGCAGCGTTGGCTTGGGTTTGATCGACCGCGTTTGGGCGTATGTGGCCTGAATCCTCACGCTGGAGACGGCGGATTGATGGGCGAAGAGGAGCAGCGTTGGATGATCCCATTGTTGCGGGAGATGGCCCAACAAGAGCAGATGGCGTTGGTGGGTCCGCTTCCTGCGGACACGGCCTTCTATTTTGCTTCAAAAGGCGGATACGACGCCGTGATCGCGATGTACCACGATCAGGCTCTCGCCCCGTTGAAGGTGCTGCACTTTGAGGAAGCGATCAACCTAACGCTGGGACTTCCGTACTTACGGACTTCTGTGGATCACGGGACGGCGTATGATATCGCAGGCAGCGGCAAGGCCAGCGCACAAAGTATGCTGCATGCGTTAGTGATCGCGGGGCTTTCTGTGTCGCTTGCTTTTTCGGACGAACAGCATTAACACAAGGGGCGTTTGGAGGGGGCCGTATCGCTCCCTCAGATGGACGGTTGCGGAAGGAGGCGAGTCGATGCCATCGGTATATTACAGTCGCTTTTTGGGCGATGGTTGGAGCGCTTGGGAAGGAGGGCATTTCTTGCCTCCCATGCCAACGGAGTTTGATCAAGACGCAGAGGTATCGTTGGCCTCACGCGACGGCGAAGATCGTTGCTACGTCTATTCGCCCGAACGAGAAGAAGTCAAGTGGTGTGTCTGGAAAGGGGATCGTTGGAGTGAGTGGTTGGGAACAGCGCATCTTTCGCCTCCTCCGAACTACATCGTAGACGAACAAGAGGCTTTTTTTTCGGTGTCCAGCCATCGGCTTGGTGAATGGGTGATCGCGTACAATCCAGCGGATGGTCGAGTGTATTGGAGCCCTTGGACGGGCCGAGGTTATGGGCCTTGGGAGGGTCCGAATATCCTGCAAGAAGAGCCGCCTAACCTCAACGAGTCGGCGGATGTTTTTGCGGCGGGGGATGGGAAAACCGAGTGGTTGGTTTGCGTCAATACGGACGACTGGAGCGTTTATTACGCGAGCCTTGAAGAAGACGGATACAGCGAGTGGAAAGAAGCACCTGCTTTACCCGTACCCGAAGAATGGGTCGAGATGGGCCTCGACTTGGATGGGGACGGTCGCAGTGGCACCTTCTGGGTGTATGCGACGGTGTACAACGACGAATAACGAGACCCGCCATAGACCTCGATTTGCCCGCATCCATTCAAGCGCTCGCATCACACGACGACAAAGAAGCTTGCCCGCCGTGCGCAACAACGAATAAGCTTGCCGGAACATACCAAGGCAGACAGGTTTGTGTAGAGTTCGAGAGATGTTTTTGTTTAGGACGTTTATGCGCAAAGGTTAAGTCGGATGGATCGGAAGAAGTGGTTGTCTTTGGGGGTAGGGTTTTTGGTGACGTTGTTGTGTGTGGGTTGGCTGGCCTACGAAGTGGAGTGGCAAAAGCTGCAAATCCAGATGGCACGGGTCGATTGGCGCTGGTGTGTGTTGGCGGTGGGGTTGTATCTGTCGGGCCATCTGTTCCGAGGGATCCGTTGTGCTTGGATCTTGCGGCCTCACAAACAGATCCCGTGGTTTGAGGCCACGCAAGTCGTGTGGATCGGTTATGCGACCAACAATGTGCTTCCTGCGCGGCTTGGGGAGTTGGTGCGTGCGTATGTGCTGGCGCGTCGAGAGAAACTCTCCAAAGGCTTGGCTATTTCGACCTTGTTGGTGGAGCGGATCTTGGATGGCTTGGCGATCGTAGGGATCTTGGTGGTCACGGCCTTTTGGGCTCCGACCGATCCATGGATTCGGCGTATCGGGTGGTTTGCGGGCGTGTTGTTTGTGGGGGCGATGAGCGTGATGCTGATGGCGCGCTTGGCGCGAGGAATGTTTGAGCGATGGTTGGCATGGGGAGCAGCGCATCTTCCCCATGCGATCGGCGAAAAAGCGGAGGGCTTCGGCCATCGCTTGTTGGATGGGACGGCTTGCTTGCGCGGTGATCGCTACATGGTGGGTGTGCTGTGGTTGAGTGTGCTGATCTGGTTGGTTGAAGGAGCGATGTTTTTTGTGCTGCTACCGGCCTTTGGTCTGCCGATGTCGTTGATGACCGCCTATCTTGCGATGTCGATCACCAACTTGGGGGTCTTGCTGCCCTCAACCCCCGGGCATGTGGGAACGTTTCACTTTTGCTGTACAAAAGCGTTGTTGTTGGCAGGCGCGATCACGGTGTCCAATCAATCGGTTGGAGTGGGGTATGCGCTGGTGCTACACGCGCTACAATACATCCCCGTCACACTCATCGGGTTTTGGTCGCTCTACCACTACGGGTTTAATTTGCGCACGATCTGGCACGTAGAGGACTCCTCTTCCAACGCAACACCCGCCACTTCGCCCTCCTCCAGTATCGCCCGATGATCTTGATTCTCCAAACCGCGAAGGGACGGACATCTGCGCATCATGGTTTTTCGACAACGCAAGTTCCGCGTGTCATGCGAGATCCGCAGGGTGTGTGATCGCAAAACGTAGGGGCAGACAGGTGTGGCTGCCCAACAATCGGGCGTCTACACACTATCCTTCGGGAACACTTCACTCGGATATCGTATCATTCGGCAAAAAGCCCTGATTCAAGGGACTTTTGCAAAAAATCCAGACGCCCACCAAGAACAGCGCACCGAAGCGCAAGAAAGCGAAGAACGTGTTGGCGCAAGAGCAGAAAGTCTTCGAGGCGAGCAGCGAGGCACTCGCAAAGCCAGAGGCGATCGTGTTCTTGGATGGCCCAAAAACAGACGTGGCGCGCTGCTTGGACAGGATCTGTCGAAGCCATCGAAAGGCCAAGATAAAAAGCTCTATGCGCCGGAGATTCGGCGTCTTGAGAGCGTTGAGAGCGTTGGATTTCTTGGTGCAAGCCATGAATCGAAGACAGCGGTTGTTCACCTTCGATCCATTGGCGAAGCGTATCAAGAAGCTTTTGCAACAGGGCGTAATGGGGAAGTTCGAGCCATCGGGCTTGACGAAGGATTCGCTGGAACCCGTCACAAGCGAAATGATAGAGCAGATGGTGTGGAATCTCGTTGGGACGCAAAGCCTCAAACAAGCGCTTGGCAGAAGGAACCGCAGGATCGCGTAGCCATCGTTGCCAAAACAACAGGCTTTCGGCGAGGCGAGGCGGTCGAACAGACAAAAAAACGTAGGGGCAGCCCCCCGTGACTGCCCAAGGATAGGGCGTCTACGCACGACCCTTCGATCACACACCACACAGATAACGGATAACCCCCCTCCACACGAGCGGGGTTTGGTGCAAAGCTGTGAGGCGAGTCACAGAAAAAGTTCTTTGATCTTGGGGCGATGAATAATTTTTGACATTTGTGGTCAGAGCAGGCACAACCAAGAAGACCGCAGCGCTCTTCGTCAAAACACAGGAGAAACGCTGCGCTTTGGGTTTGGCCTCGCGAGAGGTGAAGTCAGAAGCAAGCATGAGGCTTTTGTGTGGTTTGGCGTGTGGCCTTTTTCGCCAAGGACGGGGTAAAAGGCCAAGACATCGACGGGACCAAGGAAGAAGCTGCGGTAGAATGTGTTGCTCAAATGTTGTTTGTGGAAGATGTATTGTTTTTCTTATCGTGTGTTAGATCTCAGCGGGATCGGGAGACCGATCAAGCGAAGGGATGGGAAGTATGGATAAATCATCAAAGTCGAGGCAGCGGTTGGGATTGGTCGAGACACCTGTACGCAGTGCAGAAAAAAGCGGAACGACGAGCGGGATGCGCCCCTCCTTTGGAGGCGTAACGGAGACAGCAAGCCGCCCGCAAATGCAACAAGCCACTGCCATTGTGGGAGTAGGTGTTCAGACACGACCCAAGATGCCCGAAGTTGCGCAGCGTGGACACGCAAACGCCGATCTTCAACGTCGGCGCGAAAGCGCCCTGCTGATGATGCAGCTCAACGAAAAACGTCGCCGAGACCAACAGATGGGCTATTACGAAGCCCATCGCCGTCGTGAGCCGGGCTTGGAGTCCTTGCGGTTTCAAGCGTTGTCGGGTGCCAACGTGCAAACGCGGATGGAAGCCCTTGAGGGCTTGGTCGCCTTGCAACCACACGCAGCGGTGACGTACTCTACGTTGCAAAGTGTCCTTGAAGAACGGCAGGAAGCGCCCGAACTACGAGTGAAAGCACTCGAATTGTTGGCGGCGTACCCTCCACCGCTCGAAGAGGATCGATTGATGGAGTTGATGATCGCGAGTGCGTGGGACAAAGAGATTACTGTGCGGAAAGCAGCGACGCGAGCTCTTGCAGCGCATCCTGACCCGCGCTCACTTGGCCCGTTGATGGGGCTTTTGGGAACCAAAGATCCAGAGCTTCGCCAACTTGCCGAGCGTTCTTTGTCCAAGATCGCAGCGGATCTCGGACCTCCGCCCGAACGTATAGACGGAGATACATAAGGTGGAGCGCGCCTTGTCGTGGGCGTTGCCTCCTCACCACGCCAAGGAGATTTCCAAAGATGCACGAAGCTCACGCAAAAAGTTCGATGGGAGTGGGGTTTTGGGTCGGGCTGCTCGGTTTTTTGTTGTTGTGGGGAGCGGTACAATCAGGCTTCTGGCAGCCTCGTTCGGGCCATGAAGGTCTTTTGATCGGTCGGATGTTGGCGATTACGTGGTTGATGGCGGCTTGGTGGATGTCCGAAGCCTTGCCGATCCCGATTACTTCGCTGTTGCCGTTGGTGTTGCTTCCGATGGCGGGGATCATGTCTGGCGACAAAGTCGCGCACGAATACACAAATGAAGTGATCTTTTTGTTTATGGGGGGATTTTTTCTTGCGTTGTCTTTGCAAAAGTGGGGCGTACATCGTCGGATGGCGCTGCATCTGGTGTTGCGAACGGGAGGGGGCCATCCGCGTTGGCTGATCTTGGGATTTATGGTGGCTTGTGCTTTTTTGTCGATGTGGATGAGCAACACAGCGACGGTGGTGATGTTGATGCCGATCGCCGTCTCTGTGATCCATCTGATGAAAGAAGAACAAGGCGATGCCGCCATCCAGATGGGACAAGTTTTGTTGTTGGGCCTCGCCTACGCCGCAAGCATCGGTGGAATGGCAACCTTGGTGGGGACACCGCCCAACCTTTCGTTTGCGCGAATCTATAAGATGTATTTCCCAAACGCCCCCGAAGTCTCGTTTGTTGAGTGGCTCAAGTTTGGATTACCCGTCACCTTTGTGCTGTTGCCGACCTTTTGGCTTTTCATGGTGTTTGTGCTGTTCCGTCGCCCTCTTCAAGAAGTACGAGCGGGCGGAAACGTGCGAGCGTGGTTAGAAGAACAGCTCGCAGCGATGGGGCCGATGCGCGTCCAAGAAAAAGCTGTGTTATTGGTCTTTGCGATCACAGCCTTCTTATGGGTGTTTCGCGTCGATATCCAAATGGGTCCATCGTTTCGCATCCCGGGTTGGATGGGCGCTTTGGGCCTCTACCACAACGTCAAGACGGTACGCTACGAACCACTCAAAACGGCCACCCAGTCCAAACAACACCCAACGACTCCAAACAAGCCGAGTGTTGCGCTGTCCAAGCCGAGTGTTGCGCTGTCCAAGCCGAGCGTTGCGCTGTCCAAGCCGAGTGTTGCGCTGTCCAAGCCGAGTGTTGCGCTGTCCAAGCCGAGTGCTGCGCTGTCCAAGCCCGTCCGAGCGTTGCCCAAATCAGGTAGCGAGTTGTATGTACGACGAGAGATCGTGCGGCGCAAGCCGCTGTTTGGGGACGGTGTGGTCGCGATGATGATGGCGCTGTTGTTGTTTTTGATGCCGGCAGGCGGTGGAGAGCGCTTGTTGGACTGGGAGAATGCGAAAGAGATCCCGTGGGGGATGTTGTTGCTGTTTGGAGGTGGATTTGCCCTTGCTGCGGGGATTCAATCAAGCGGGATGAGTGCATGGATTGGTGAGATCTTCCGTTGGCCGGGATTATCGGCCTTTGGGACGTTAGGGATCATCTTGTTTCTCTGCTTTTTGATCACCTTTGTGACGGAATTCACCTCAAACACCGCCACGACGGAGATCTCTTTGGCAATGATCGCGCCTGTGGTTGCGACGTTTGGGGGGACGGGTGTGCATCCTTATTTGTTGATGGTGCCGATCACGATCTCGGCTTCGTGCGCATTTATGATGCCGGTCGCAACGCCGCCAAACGCGATCGTGTATGCCACAGGGATCGTCGGGATGCGTGCGATGGTGCGTGCAGGGTTTTGGCTCAACCTGATCTCGGCGGTCTTGATCGCGCTTTTGTTGTACGGGATCTTTTTGTGGATGGGGATTCCGCTGCGAGTCAAGCCCGATTGGCTTTGATCACGAATCAAAACGTACCATACGAGATCCGCCCGTTGTGTTACCATGAAGAGGTAGGGGCAGCCCCTGTGGCTGCCCGATAGCAGGGCATCTACGCACGACCCTTCGATTACAGATCTTTCGGATATCGTATCCCTCGGATATCGTATCCCTCGAAGGGAAGATGGATAGTCGAATAGCCCGAAGGAAAGGTGGATAGTGAGCATGGACAGGAGGTCGGGGTGGGGAAGAGAGATGCACAGAGGCGGTGCATCCGATGGGATCGTCTGATTTGACATTGGG
This sequence comes from Myxococcota bacterium, assembly GCA_023150835.1. Lineage (GTDB taxonomy): Bacteria > Myxococcota_C > UBA6777 > UBA6777 > UBA6777 > JAKLKB01. The sequence continues at coordinate 14,578 of JAKLKB010000101.1, forward strand.
CGGGGGTTAGAGGTCGTATCCTTCGGCGTCGATACCCACTTCGTCGCGGAGTTCATATTTATGGAGTTCATGGAGGAGCTCTTCGCAGAGCTCTCCGAGGTCGGCGTGGGATTCGTCGGTATGGAAGGTGAGATAGTCGCCCGCTTCTGTTTCAAGTTCGCCGTCGGCTTCGGGGTATTCCCATTCCTTCATCATCGCGAGCGCTTCGCCACTAAAGTCGACATCACCGTCGTTGACGAGGACATCGAGTTGGACGCCATCGCGGTTTTTCTTGAGGATCAACAGCTCTGCTTCGTCTTCATCTAGTTCGTACACGGTGAAGACCGCGCCTCGACCGGCGTTTTTAGAGAACTCGCGTACGATATCGCGGATCTCGCGAACTTGTGCAGTATCGCCGTCATCCACAACTTCTTCGACGATCACGGTTTGTGCGGGTGGCTCGGCGCTGCTGTTGAAGAAGACAAAGTAGATCACAAGGATCACGACGAAAACGATAACACCGATAACAACGGGACTCATGCGTAACCTCCAACAGTCTGGACCCAAGGTCTATCTTGAGACCTTTTGTGTTTGTTGTTTTGTGCGGGGAGAGATGTCTTGGCGTTGTAGGGAAGATCAGGTTCCCGCACAGCGCTACACTATATAGGGTTATTGTGCCCGTCTGAAAAGGGGAGAACAAAAAAATCTTTGTGTCTCAGAGCGCGGAGACAAACACTTGGACAAAGTAAAAACGGCCAGATGGGGAGGGATAGGCAGCGATGCCTGTCCAGAGAAGGTCTGGATGGAGCAGATTCTTTCGATGTACGGGGCTTTCGACCCACTGCCGAAGCGCTTCTTCGGGAGTGTGAGCGACCACGATATTTTCGCGAGCGTTGCGAGCAGGCCAACCAAGCTCTTTGAAACGCTGCGCAAAGCTGCCTTTTTTGGGGGAGTTGTGCCCAAAGTATCCTTGTTTGACCATCTCCTCGGCATGTTCGTAAGCAAAGCGATCCAGTCGGTGGTGTCGGCGAAAAAGCACAAGTTCGCGGTGCGCTCGCACCGCATTCAACAGTTCGCACAAACGATGCGCTGCGGTGGTGCTATTAAGCAAAACAGGCCGATGCTTGGGGGCAGAAGAAGCCCCCCAAAGAGCGTGCAGTTGTTGTTGCAAATGCGTACGCCAAAGGGTTTCGGGGGTGTGTGGCGGCTTGTAGATATCGACCGCCCATTGAGCGGAGATCCACGAGCCACGGTGATCACGGGCGATGAACTGGATCTGAAAACGCCCATCACTCGGCGGAATCCATTGAAAAGAGAGGATCTTTCCGATGTATTGGGCCGTGAGCGTTTGTGTGCGCGCATCTGGATGACCGATCACCACGCTGTCAAATTGAAAAGGCTTAAGAACCCTCGCCCGCAGATGCAGGGCTTGTCCAAAGGCCGACCATCGGGGGCTTACAGCGATCTCAACGGCGCGGCGTACGAAAAGGATCACACAGATACGCTGCTGTTTGGAACGGATCGCAAGGCCCATTCGGTTAAAGCGCTGTTCGGCCAAGCGTTGTGCCAGCGCATCTTGAAGTTGTTTCCACAACAAGGATTCTTGTGTAAAAGCCATCGCAAAGATCTGGAGTTGAAGATCGCTGCGCCCGCTAAGGGTGAGTGCTGCTTGAACACGTTCGTGGGAAAGCTGACGGCTCGGAGCATGGGCAAGATAGGACGCCAGCAGCACAGCCGCCTCACGAAGACCGTTGTCCCGCTGCGGCAGATCGTAGGGTTGGGCGTTGTACCAAACAGAGAGTCGTTGCAAAAGCGCTTGTTCTTGTTTACTCTCTGCTTTTTGGGGCCAAGGTGTGTGAAGGTTGTCGTAATGCAAGGGCCGCGCTTCCGCGAAGAAAACGCCAACAACCAACAGACCACACCCGCCCATCCATATCCGGATCTGACGCAAGATTTGTTTGCGACGTGTGTTTTGTGCGTTGGCATCGGTCTTTTGGCTTGTCAGGTCATGCGTTGTATTGTGGGAGGCTTGCATGATGGATGTTTTTCTACCCCGTCACAAGGGATGGTTTGTATCCTTTGGGGTGTGTGTTGTAGTGTTGTGGGCGGCGTGTACTCCGTCCACGGAGCCGTTGCCGTGTGATACGTCAGATGATTGCCCCAACGCACAGCGTTGTCAACAGCGCAAGTGCATCGCTCGCGTACGCTGTTCGTTGGCGAGCGCTGCGCTGGTTTGTTTACCAAGCGAAGCGTGCGTGGATGGGTTTTGCCGCCCCAACAGCACTCCCCAAGGCAAATGCACCGTCAACCAAGACTGCGAACAACCCAAGATCTGCGACACCGCCGCCCAACGGTGCGTCCGCTGTTTGCGCGACGATGACTGCCCGATATCCGAACGCTGCAATCTCGCCAATCTGTGTACTCCCAAAAACACCGAATCCACCGCAGAGTCCGTCCCCGATGGAGAGGCCATCCCCGAATCCACAGGCAAATGCGCTTCGGATGTGGACTGCAAAGACAAGCCCAACCATTACTGCGATCTGATCGCACAGATCTGCAAAGTCCGCACAGGCTCCTCCTGTCAAAGCGACAAAAACTGCCCAAGCAAGCAACATTGCGTCAACAACGCCTGCACGCTCGGATGGCGCTCTTGTTCGGCCAGCCCAACGGCTTGTGAAGCCGAATTTGAATGTCGCAACAACCTGTGTTATCCGAAGGTCTGCCAAACCGACGAAGACTGCGAACCCGGCCGCCCTTGCAACCAACAATTCGGGCTGTGTCAAGCCGGCCAAGATTGCACCGTCGCAGGTTGTCCAAGCGACGCCCAATGCAACGCCACCACCAAGCAATGCGAACCCAAACCCGCCGATTGCACCACCACAGGATGCCCCACCGACCAACAGTGCAACGCCACCACCAAAAAATGCGAACCCAAACAAGCAGGTTGTACCCAAAATACCGAATGTTCCCCTCCCAAGGGCAGTTGCCGCCAAGGCCAATGCCAGACCTGCGCATCGGAGTTCACTTGTTCGAGCGGACAAACCTGTGATGCCGCTTCGGGACGCTGCCAGACCGCGCAGGCAACGTGCGCCAAAGACGCCGATTGTACGCCCCCTGCGGGCGCTTGTAGCAACAGCCGTTGCGTCAGTTGCGCAAGCAGCAGCTTGGATTGCACGAACCTTGGAAAGCAGTGTGATCTGGTTTCAGGCCGTTGTGTCGGTGGCACATGTACCGACAACACGGGCTGTTTGAGTACCCAGTTTTGCAAAAGTGGCGGGTGTGTCGCAAAAGAGTGCGACCCCGCCATCGGACTGGCCTGTGCAGCAGGTGAAACTTGCACCAACTTCGAGTGTACAGGCGGTGGCCCACGCACTTGCACGTCCGACAGCGATTGCAAAAACACGCAGTATTGCAAGTCCGGGACATGCACCACCAAAGAGTGTAGCGCAACACAAACCTGCCCAAGCGGGCAAACCTGCCAAGACTCCCGCTGTGTCGCCTCCCAAACAAAAAAACAATGTACCACCAACACCACCTGCGGAGCGGGTTCGACTTGTGTTGGCGACGATCCAAACGTCAGTTACGGACATTGCTATCGAACCTGCACAACGCCCGATACACAGGGGATTTGCAAAGCCGGTGAGATCTGTGCGCAGATCACCGCGACGCTCACGCTTTGCTTGCCCATCGGTACCAAGCCCACAGGCGCAACCTGCGGTATCGTCGACAACCGATGCGATCTCAACAACGTCTGCTTTTTCGCAAGCGACACCGCCACAACCGGCCTTTGCTACAAGCGATGCACCACCGTCGGTAGCGCCACAGGATGCCCCTCCAGCACCTCCTGCGAAACCATCGGTGTCTCCAACGCTTGTGTCCCTCCCCCCACGCAAAACTACCTCGGAACCTGCGCCGGTATCACCAAGCGCTGCAAATCCCCCAACATCTGCGTCTACACATCTTCGACCGCATCATCCGGCACTTGCTACAAGCCTTGTACAAAGAACTCCGATTGCTCGGGACTTGGTTTGTACGATACTTGTCAATCACTCCAAAACGGTGGGGGCTTCTGCTATCTTTGAATTCGAGGCTTCTGCTATCTTTGAATTCGAAAGGAGCGCATGAGATGTTTCTCTCAAAGAGAAGAATTCGACCCAATTTGAAGCAGCATTTCTTTCTATCGATCGGGCTTTTTTCTATGGTAGGCTTCTCGCCCGTGTGGAGTATGCCAAGCAGCCGCCCTGCCGCCTCCAAACCCTCCTCCCTTTCGGCCAAAACACCCGCTCCCCCAACAACACGCCCTCGCTCGGAGACATCAACGATTTCACGACCTGCTATCGCACAAAAACCTGCATTCGCGGGGCGATCAGACGCTTTCAAAACAACAGCTTCGCGGCCTGCTATCGCACAAAAAGCCGCCACAACACAACCAATCCGCTCTATAAACCCGCGATCATCACAAGAAACGGTCGACGAAACACCTTTATTACCGAGCGATTCTCCAATTCGAAGAAAGTTGATCTCTTCGCTTGAACTGACGAATAGTCAGTCCGACAGAGAGTCGTACGAGATCCGCCCATAGTGTGATCGCAATACGTAGGGGCTGCCCAACAATCGGGTGTCTACGCACGACCCTTCGATCACACATCACACGGATATCGTATCACCCCACCCGACGGCGGATCAGGGCCAACAAAAGCAACAATCCCCATCCAAGCGGAAGACTCGGGTCATGGCCTCTCGTGTCACAGCCACACCCTCCGCCCGACGTGATCAGCGTTTCTGTCGTGGCTTGCTCTTTGGGGCTTTCTTGGACGGGCTCAGGAGTGCTTTCTGGGCTTGCATCCGCCACAACCGCTTCTTCGATCACAGGCTCGGGGCTGATCTCGGCAGCGGGTTCAGGTACAAGTTCGGGGGTTGGTTCTTGCGTGGGTTCGGGGGAGACGGGTTCGGGGGGAGGCTCATTTTTCTTGGTCGGATCAAAGACACAGATATCGTTTTCGCACTTGTGTTCTGCGGGGCAGCCTGTGTCCGCCTTACAAGGACTTCCCTTGGCACGTGCGCAATAGCCGTAAACAGAGCCATCTTGCGAAGTAAACAGCCGCTCACACACGCTGCCTTGGGGACATTCCTTCGCATCGCGGCACAAGCAGATCGCAAAGTCACCGCCAAAACTCACGCAGTTTCCGTTGCCGTTGCACGGCACCGCAGAAGAGCAGCTTTGCATACACACTGGGCCATCTTGCTCGCTAGAGAAGCGATTGCAGCTTAACCCTTTTTCACAACGCAACGTCTGGCTGCACGATTGACCGGCCTTTTGCGTACCATCTCCCGGCAAACAAGCTCCCCCAACACTCGAAGTCGGGCGACACGAAGTCCCCGAAGGACAAGACGTTCCCGCACCTTTGCTCACACAAGCCCCAAATCCATACGAGCCTGTGACGGTGAGATTGCATTCTTGGTTGGGACCGCAATCGCTGTCTTGCTCACAGATGCAAGCCGAAAAGGTACGGCCCAATCGTTGGCAAGAACCGCCGTTCGCACAAGTCCCCGAGCAGGCCCCCAAGCAAATCGCCAAACCACCGCCAAATTGGACGCATTGCAGCCCGGCATCGCACGTGCCTCCCGAACGACACTGGCTTCCCGCGCTCCCGTCTGGAGGACCACAGCCCAACGCGCAACGGCCCGCTTCTTCTGTTTCAGACACGCACTTGTAACCCGCTGCGCACACTGTTTGTTGGTTGCAAAAGTCACCGTATTTTCCGCCACCATCGCGCTTACAAACACCGCCCACACACTGATAATCCGATGGACAGGCGTTTTGAGCAGAACAATTCATGCTACAGATCGCATTCGGTAAGCAGCGTTTGAGACCTGCGGCGATCTCTTTGCAAGCAAATCCCACAGGACAATAATCGCCCTCGCTGCAACCTTGGACGCAATAACCAAGACCGCTATTTCCTCCCAAACAAAAGCCGTTGCTTCCGCATTGATCGCTGCTATAACACGGGCGGCAGATCTGCGCATTGGGCGCAGGCAACGAGATCTTGCACACACCATTGTCGCAAACTTCGGAAGGGCCGCACTCTGTGTCAACCGTGCATTTGGCGGGAGGGCATTCGTTTTGCGAAGGAAAGCAGAGTTTCGCCGTGGCTCCCCCATCATCGGCATGTTCACGACAGAAACTACCACTCGGACAACAATTGTCCGTATTGCAGGGCATCACACAGCGATACCCCTCTTTTAATTGAAGACATTTTCCGCCACTACAATCGGCATCTTTACGGCAAGGCGCACAGACACCTGTGGGAAGCGAGACAGGTTTACGCTCACAAAACAGGTTCTTGCAAGTATCGCAGGAGCTACAGTTTTTGTCTTCGGTACAGGGTTTTGGCCCGTCGCTGTACTGATCGAGATAAGGCTGCAAAAAGTCTGTGAGGCTGGTGTCGACGCGGCAAGAAACGGCTCCCCCGTCGCAGTAGGTTTGCCCTGCTTGGCCGGTTGAAGTGGCGCGGTACGCCGTCGAAGTGACTCCCAAGATCACCCATTTTCCGTCGATCATCGTCAGGGCCGGTCCACCCGAATCTCCGTGACAAGCGCTTTTGCGTTGAGCGACGGTAGGATTTTGATCGAAGTGGATGAATGTGTTGGTGGCGATCTGATTGAGCGGGATATCCGCAGCGTATTTTTTGTCTGCGGAGACGATGCTTGGGCGGGTTTGGATCTGACCGTACCCCACAACACGAACATTTTGGCCGATCAGCGATTGAGGGATCGGAGCCGTGTTGGGTGTGATCGGTGTGACGTTGTTGGCTTTGGTTTTGAGAACCAAGACAGCGATATCATAATCCGAATAATTCGAAGTATTGCTTCGGCTGTATTTGGGGTGGGTGACGGCTTGGTCGAGTTGATAATAATCGCTGGTATAAGTACCGTTTGCGGCAGGAAAATCAACTCGATATTCTACGTTGGTGATGCCATATTGACGCACAGCTTCGACACAATGCGCAGCCGTCACCACAAGCTGCTTTGTCAACAACGTTCCTGTACAAAAAGGCGAGCGTCTGGCAGTCAAAGCCCCGATGGCAGGCTCGGATAGGTCACCTTGACCGTTGATGATAAACTTTTCTTGTTTCGCAGGCGCTTCTTCGATGCGTCGACAAGCCCCCGACCAAGCCCCCGCCAAGACCAACGCGGCCAACCAAAAAAAACGAATTCGAACCCGTGACATCTGTCCATCCTTTCGATCAAACAGGCGCTTCCGTTGCGCCTGCAACAAATCACTGTAGTCTATTTCGATGGCTGAAATCTCTTTTGGAATTGGTATTTGGGCGAGAAGATCAACACATCCTGAAACGCAGCGGAGACACACTAGGCGAGGCCTGACACAAGATGTTGTTCAAAGATTGAACGGCTTTATGGCGAAAACCCTCGATTCGGCGCAGTAGTGCGAAATCCGCCCATTGCGTGATCGTAAAGAGGTAGGGGCAGCCACAGGGGTCTGCCCAACAATAGGGCTTCTACAGCGGATCGCGTCTCCCCTTCGATCACACTGCTCTCGGATATCGTGTGATGTTCAGAGGCGTTTTCGCCGCCCCCACAAGAACAGCCCAAAGACAGCGAAGAAAGCAAGCCATAAGGAAGAATCTTTCTCGCCCGACGCGACAGAACAACCACAGCCTCCGCCGAGGATCTTTGGTTCGGTGGTGATCTCTGGGCTGTTGTTTGAAGAGTCGGAAGGCCCGGCATCTTGGGCGCTCTCTTCGCTTACAGCCATCGCTTCTTCGGGTGCGCTCTCCGCTGCCTGTTCGACCGCAGGCTCAAAAAGCTCAGGGGTCGGTTCGGTCGGCGTCTCGGAGGGCTTTTCTTCGACGGGTTCGGTAGGTTTTGCGAAGACACAAGCACCCGCGTTGCAGGTGTAGTCTTTGGGACAATCCTTGTCTGCGGTGCAATTGGCGTTGAATGCGGGGCGACAGATGCCGACCCCTTGATCACGAAAGACCAGATCGCATTGCTTTCCAAGGCCACAATCTTGATCGCGCTGACAGACGCAAAGCAACAGTCCACCGCCAAAGTCCGCACATCCACCGCCGTTAGAACAAGTGTTGTTGGAATCGCAAGTCTCCATGCAGCGGGGGGTTCCGTCAAAGTTATAACAAGCCAGTCCCGACTGACAACGCAAGGTGCGGCTACAGATCGCACCTGCGCGCAAATCCCCGTCTTCAGGGAGACAAGACTTGCTTGACGAAGCCGATCGACACACCAGCGGATCGGGGCAAGGCGGCGGGGCTTTTGTTTTGTCGACACATCCACCAAGCGCCGAAGAAGCCCATCGGTTGATGTTGCAGAATTGGTCTGCTTTGCAGTCGCTATCGCTGCGACAGACGCACACCGTGATACCCTGTTGGATGTTGGTACAGATCCCGCCGTCCGCACAGGCTTGGCCGATGTTGGTACAATCTTTCATACAAGCAGGAGTGCGTGTACCGAAACAAGAAAGGCCCGTATCACAGGCACGATTGCTGCCACAAGCATTCCCCGCAACAAGGCCATTGGGAGCGCAATTCAAGGCACAGCGGCCACTTCCATCATCTTCGGACAAACAGCGGTAGTTGGGCGCACAAGTGAACCCATCCGCACAAAAATCACCGTCTTTTCCGCCCTCATCGCGTTTGCAGCTTCCTCCGCTACAGGTGTATCCGTTTGGGCAAGCCGTCACATCATCGCAGCGCATAAAGCATCCTGCTTGGGGGATACATTGTTTCGTGCCTTGCGTGAGTTGCGTACAAAGGAAGCCCTCGGGGCAATAATCGCCTGCACCGCAGCCTTGGACGCAATAACCCAAACCACTCCCCGGCTCCAAACAAAAACCGACGCCGCAATCGGCGCTACTCTTACAAGGTCGGCAAAGTTGAGCGATCGGCGTGGGGCGCTCGATCTTGCAGACGCCTTGTGTGCAAAGCTCGGCAGGACCGCAGTCCGCGTTGGTTTGGCATGACGCAGGTGGGCAAACCCCGTTGGAAGGGCGACAAGAAAGCGTGGCTTGTGCGCCTCCCCCTGCGACAGTTTGGCAGATCCCGCCGGATGGGCATTGATAGCACGCGGCGTCTGTACACGGCTGCATACAGCGAAAGCCTTCGGATGTACGCAAGCATTGGCCGCTAAAACCGCAATCTGCGTCCGTGGCGCAAGGCTTACAGTATGTTGTGGCGCTGACGGTTGCGGCCCCACAAGCCCCTTGTTGGCACGCTCCACAAGCCCCGCAATCAGCGTCTGTTGTGCAGGTTGGCGGAGTGTCTGCGTAGCGTTTTAGATAAGGCTCCAAAAAGGCGATATTCACATCCAATCGCGCCGATACACCGGCAGAATCGCAAAAGGTCATGTTGGTTTGTGGGTCAGGCGTAGCACCTTCGACCACAGAACTGACGCCGAGAATATATTCCACGCCGTTGACGGTGTACAACGCAGGCCCGCCCGAATCCCCGTTGCATACGCTTTTTTTGGTGGCTTTGTCCCAATGACGAAAAGACCGAGGCCGGATCTCATCAAGCGGGATCATCGCGGATTGTTTGCTTTGCGCGGAAAGCCGCTGGGGTTGGGTTTGAACCAGCCCATACCCGACCAGTTTCAAATCCGTTGTCAACCAAGTCGTTGGGATCGCGGTTCGGTTGACAGGGACGGGAATCACCCCAGAGACGGGCTGTTTGAGTATCCAGATCGCAACATCGTAGTCGGAATAAGCTTGCACAGAAACGCTTCGGCTGTAGCGAGGATGCGCAGCCGAATCTTGGACCTCGTACAACGCCGTCGTGAATGTGACGCCGTCGGCGTTGGGCGTATCGACACGGAAGCGAAAGTTTCCCAGATCCTCTGCAACGCCCTCCACACAATGGGCCGCTGTCACGACAAGTCGGCTGCTCAACAAAGTACCTGTGCAAAAGGGCGAATATCCGCTTCCTGCGCGCCGCATGAGAGCGCCGATCGCGGGATTGGAGATATCTTGCGCCCCGTGAATGATCGAGCGGCGGGTTGTTTCATAAGCAGATGGGGACGGCACGCGCTCACACCCCCCGCTCCACAACCCAAGCAAGCAGACGACCCAAACCAACCTCCAAAAAGGCCGATGCACCAAGATCTCGGAACCCAAAACCATTTTCCTTTTTTGGGTGGTATTTGAAACAAGAAGTGGGGTATGCAACATCAAAAATCCTTCTGTCCTGTCTGTCCAAAGAGCAACAACACGCGCAGAAAGGTTGGATGTGGGCCATAAAAAAGCGTTGCGAATCGCTCCCCCCGCAACAGACCTTTTCCAACGCCCCAACCAAACGGCGCAAAACAAAACGAACGTAGAACATACCCAAGAGGCTCGCTGTTCAAAGATTGAACTGATTCATACGTGCTCGATGTTCGGCACAATGTCTACGGCTCTCTTGGCAAATCTCGATGACATCTGTTTTTCCCGTTGGGTCAACATCACCGAGGGCTTCGGTATTCTTTTTTCAGACCGTCCTCTCGCTACATGACAGTTGAAGAAAACAACGAAAAATCGAGGGGTTCGTTCAAAACAGATAGCAATGAAGAGGTCAGCGACGCAACAGATCGAGGGCAGGCACGGGGGCCTGCCCCTACAAAACACCGTGTGATTTCCAACACGTAGGGGCAACCATGTGTGGTTGCCATTGGCATCAGGTTAAGAAGTAAAAGCAGATTCTTGTGGCATAATGGCGCACCTCAAAACGCGAAAGGGGAATAGAGATGTTCACACAAAGCGCCGAAGCACAAGAGTTCACCGCCTCATTTGAGAAGATGTTCAACG
>JAKLKB010000102.1 GCA_023150835.1 Myxococcota bacterium
CGGGTAGCGTCTGCGTCTCGTGCATACAGCGTGCGTCACGAAAAAACAACATCCCCGCTGCTTCCGACTTTCGCTCCCTCCCCTGTTCACGGGGGAGGGCTGGGGTGGGGGGCCAACAAGCGCTTAACCTAACGCCTATGCCCCCCTGCCCCCTCAGATCAGCCTTCTTCTTTCGTCGCTGTGGGTTCTCCCACCGCCTGCGCTTGCAGCTTCGCAATCGCTTCCGCTGATAAACCCGTCACTTTCGCGATATCCTCCATCCTCAGACCCATCTCCATCAGCCGCAACGCCATCTCACGCTTTTCTTCTTCTCGACCCTGCTGCAAACCCTGCTGCAAACCCTGCTGCAAGGCTTGTTGTTTCACATAATCGATCAAGGGATTTTGTTCCAACCAGCTCATCTTAATCTCCTCCAAGATTTCCGACATCGCAAAGACACGCGCAAAAAAGAACGCCGCCATCGCCAACAGATCTTGCTTGCGATCTTCTTGCGCCTCACTCTCCATAATGGCCTCTGCAAGCCGTTTGATAAAGGGTTTTTTCGCACCTTTCATCAACGCCGCAAAAGGCAGCAGGTACGTTGGCGCTTGTTTTGCGAACGCCTCCGCATCATATCCCCCCGGCAACCACACCTCTCTCCATCGCACCGAAGCGTGCAACTCCCCCTGCAACACCATCGTTTCCTCGCATCTTCGCTGCCATGCACCCTCCGGCCAGTACGACGGCGCATCCACACCCACCTGCCAAACGATGTGCATCACGGGTAACTCTTCCTTCTCATACAATCCCCAACCATACATCCCCAAACGCCGACCCATCCGAGGATTGTACGACGATTCAAACTCCAGATGCACCAAAAAGCTCTCTTCCTCCCCATCCTTCTGCGTCTTCACCCGATACACTCGATCCGTCAAACGATGCGTCATCTCCACTTCCCCGCCCACCGCTTCACACGACGCGATCCCCTCGATACCCCCCAGATATCCCACAAGCTCCGCACCATACGCATCCGCCAGCCGCTTCATCATCTCGTCGAATGGTGTCCGCTCTTTCTTCTTCTCCTCCTCCCCGCTCTTTCCGGCTTCTCCAACCTCGCTTTCTTCACCCTCTCCCATCTCTCCAACTTCTCTGGCTTCGGCATTCTCGACTCGCCTTCTGCTTTTTCTTTCCTTCATCCTCACTCCTCCATCCGCAAAAAAGAAAACCCCTTGGGCACTCCATCGCAAAAATGACGGACACAACGGGCTTTCCGCCTCATCCATCGTTCATACGCACCGCTGTTCCTCACCGCGTCGCTTTGCGCCCCCCCTCTCCGTGCGGTCGCGAACGAAGGTTCGCTGCGCAGAGAGGGGACAGACACACCCGATACTCCCGCGTGCTTCGGCTCCCCTCGCCCCACAACGCAGCATGGCGAAGTGCCCGTGGTGAGAGGGGCTGGGGGTGAGGGCTCCCTCCTCACAAACTACAAGCCCGACCTGACGACACGGAAGCCGATGTAGTCTTCGCGGTCCGTCGGCGGGCTGCAGCCACGCGACACCGCCCGCAAGGAGGGGCTGCCACCCCGTAGCATGCGGTCTGTGCTTGTAGCTGCTCCAACTGGGTTCGTAGCTGCTTGGGCCCGATAGTCATCGTACCAGTCATAGCACCACTCCCACACATTCCCTAGCGTATCGTGTAGCCCCCACGCGTTCGCTTGCATTTGTCCCACAGCGTGCGTTGTAAAGTCGCTGTTCTCACCGTACCATGCGATCTGGTCCAACTCCCCGTAGCGCGGCGTTGTCGCACCCGCACGACAAGCGTATTCCCACTCTGCTTCCGTCGGTAATCTCCAGCCCTTACACCCGACGTAATCGCTGCCTTTGTTTCCCACTCCCTCCATCTCTTCGCCTGTTTCCACAAAACAAGCGGGCAATCCCTCCAGCGCAGACAGCTTGTTCGCAAAAGCCGCTGCATCGTACCAACCCACAGACTCCACAGGCGCAGAAAACCCTGCTCGTTTGAAATGCGATGGATTATGGCCCGTGATCGTATGGTATTGGCCCTGTGTGACGGGCGTTTCGCCCATCCAAAATCCCCGTGTGATCGTCACTTCGTGTTGCGGTTTTTCGGTGTCATTGGCCTCCGAATCATCGGCTCCTGCGCCCATCCAAAAAGTTCCCGCTGGAATCCAGCGCATCCGCATCCCTGCCACAAACGCCACTTCTCGCGCTTCTCCCGCCACCTTACCCTCTTCCCATGCGTATCTCGACCAGCACCCCACCAGCCTCTCATACCCCGTCACTTCGCCACTTCGGTGTTTCTCCCACCATCCATACAACGGGCGGCGCATCGACTCTCCCCAACCCTTCGTATGTTGCGCCACATACAACACACACATCTCTCGCTCCGATGCCTCTAATCCCTCCAATATCCGGCATATCCCCAACCACCCCGCCTCGCTCTCTCCCTTCACCAACCACCCTCGAATCTCTGCCAATCCACCGCTCATCCAAACATCCTTCTTTTCGCCTGTTGCGCCCTCTGCATGATGCCCACGTTTTGTACCCCTACAAGCGGGGGGAGTGAGGGGCCTTTGCGAGCACACTTCTACTCGACCCAAGGGCCAAGGAGTGTGTGCGCCCATGCGGTGAGTTTTTCGTGGAAGATCTTGGAGTTGTGTCGAACATCGACGGGGAAAGAGCGGTGGGGCAAGAAATGCACGATGGGTTGGGTGATATCGTAAGATTGCGCGAGGGTGCGGAGTTCGGATTCAAGGGCTTTCCAGCGTTCGTCTTGGGTGTCTTTGGGATCGAGGGGTTCGATGCAGATCGCGGGAGTCTGGTTTGGGCGCGCTCCGAGTCCCACCAAAGCCGCACGATGCACCTTGGGATGGGTTTGAAAGATCGATTCGCAAGGAACGGTGAACATTGGGCCTTTGGCGGTTTCGAGGCGTTGTGACTTGCGCCCACAGAACCACACGCGCCCTTGTTCATCAAGCCACCCAAGATCGCCCATGCGATGCCATATCTCCGAACCTTCGTGGATCTTTGCCAGCGCGGTCCCTTTTTCGTTGTGCAAGTAAGCGTGTGTCACCATCGGGCCTTTGACGGCGATCTCCCCGATCTGCCCTGTCGGTAGGACAAGATCGTCTGACCACTTGGGGATGGCTTCGTCGCGTATCGCGATGATCCGCAGCGTGACATCCACACAAGGATGCCCCACGCAAACGCCCTTGCCTTGGTCGGTGGCGAAGCGCGTTTCTTGGAGCGTGGTTTGACTGCCGAGGGTACAAAGCGGCATGGCTTCGGTGGCTCCGTAGCCCGGGAAGATCTCGACACCTTCGGCAAGCATGGGTTGTAACGCAACCAACAAGCTCGGAGGCATCGGTGCTCCCGCAGAGATCACACGTCGAAGACTCGGAAGCTGGGTGGGCTGGGATCGTGCATAACGCGCCAAGACACGCAACAGCGCGGGAGATCCGAAGAGATTGGTGATCGATTGTTCTTGGATGGCTTGGATGATCTTGCGCGCATCGGCCTTGGCAGGGCGTGAAGCATCCATCTCTGGGATGTATGCGCTCATCCCAAGGGCAGGCGCAAACAACGCAAACAGCGGAAAGGTGCAAAGATCCCGTTCGCTCGGCTGGATGTGATAGGTCTCGCGGATGGTTTTGATCTGCGCTTGGAAGTGACGGTGCGTATACACGGCCCCTTTGGGGATGCCCGTGCTTCCGCTGGTAAAAAGGATCGCTGCTGTTTCAAACGGTGCAGGAGCGTGAAGCATCGGCCCACCGCCCTGCCCTGCCAACATCACTTCGTCCAACGTGTCGCCCACACGACCCACACGACGGCCCACATACACAAAGTGATGGATTGTTTCTTTGGCCCATCCAAGCGCGATCCGCGCAGCATGGGCCTTTGGGATACCGATAAACCCCTCTGGACGGGCATCGCCCAAACACGCTTTGAGCGATCGCAGACCCATGCCCGGGTCCACCACCACAGGCACCAAACCTGCCTTAAACATCGCAAAGACCAGTGAGAAAAATTCGAGGCTGGGCGGCACCATCAACACCGTCCGCATCCCGGGCTGAAACCCCAAACGCCGAAGCCCTCGGGCTTGTTGATCGCTGATCGCGTCCAGTTCTGCATAAGACCAACGCGCATAACGGATCGAACCACCCGCCTCACGGCCTTGAGGCATCGCCACCGCCAAGAGGTCGGGATGTTCTTTGGCGATCTGCACCAACGCAGCGGCGATATTGCGATGATCGTGCAAGGAGTTTTCTTGGGGAGGTCGGGTTGTACTTTGTGCGGTCTTTGGTTTGGACGTATTGTGTAGGCAAAACGACTGGATCGCAGCGCAGATGGCGTCGGGTTCGTCTTCGAGGACGTAATGTCCCGCATCAGGAAAGCGCAAGATCTCGGCGTGTGGGGCTTTTTCGCGCCATGCACTCAAGAACACATCATCGAAGATAAAGTCCCGCGATCCCCAACAGATCAGCAACGGAAGATGCGCCAGACGAGGCAAGGTGTCTTCGACCTGTTTGACGATGGGATAGGCAGGATCGATCGGATACAGCGGGATATCTTGGACAAAGCGCAAGATCCCCCGTCGCTCGCCCCACGAACCATACGGCCCAAGGTACATCGCCGCAACTTCCGCAGGCATCGGTTGTTTCGCGACGCAGCGCGCCACCGCTCCCCGCGCAAAGGCATTAAGACCGCGCACCAACAACGCCCCAAGAGGCGTCCGTGTCAGCCGAAGCTCCCATGGAAAGGGCTTCATCGCAGGCAACAAAAAGGCGGAGGTATTCATCAAAGCAATGCGCTTGATCCGCGAAGGATCGCACACAACATACCCCATCCCGATCATGCCGCCCCAATCATGCGCGATCAACGTGATCTCTTTGGTCACGCCAAGATGCCCAAGCAAGGCTTCGAGATCGTCGATGCGCTGTTCGAGCGTGTGGCGATAACGCCGATCATCAGGCTTTTCCGAAAGTCCACATCCGATATGATCGGGGACGATCACCCGATACGCCCCTCGCATCGCTTGAACCAAGGTACGAAAATAAAAAGACCAACTCGGGTTTCCATGCACCATCACAACAGGCGGGCCGTCACCTTCGTCGAGATAGTGCATCCGCACGCCGCTTGGAAGAGTGAAAAAATGGCTTTCAAAAGGATAAAGACCGCGATCCACAACAAATGTCATGCCCACTCCCATGCTTGCATCATGCAATTCAATCCGCTACCGATCCCCAAGAAACCAACCCGATGACCCGCTTGAAGAAAGCCCTGTTCCCACGCAATCGCCGCAGTGATCGGCAAAGCGACGCTTCCTGTATTCCCAAGATACGGATAACTCACAAAGTCTCGCGAAGCATCGATCTGCAAAGCACGCAAGATCTCGCGCTGATGCGCTCCCCCAACTTGGTGACAGATCACCCGATCGATCGATTCGGGCCGCCATTGGGCCTCCGCAAGAAACCGCTCCCATGTGTGCATCCCCAAGGCCACGCCATTCTTCAATACCCCCACCGCATCGGTACGAGCGTACTGCTGCAAGCCAAAAGGCGTGCCATCGCTTTCCACGCCCCATCGACACAGATCATGCAGGTGCGGCGCAGAAAGGCACGTCGCACTGTGCAGCCGAGGGCGCGCATAATGATGAAACGAACCATCCGACAAGATCAGCGCGATCGCCCCCGAACCACCCGTCAACGTCGCGAGCGACTGCATCCAACGCTCGCGATTGTTCGGCTGTTGGCGTAGTTCCGCGATCGTCTGTTCGTTGATCTCGCGGGCCGACTCACACGACACCACCATCCCACAGCGGATCTGCCCAAGCGCGATGCGGTTGGCGATATCCAAAAGGCCGTTGAGTACGCCAAGACAAGCATTCGAGATATCGTACACCATCGCATCCTCAGAAAGGCCGATCCCTGCGGCGATCTTGCACGCTGTTGCGGGTTCGAACTGCTCCCGACAAACACCGCCATACACCAACGCCCCCAACGCTTGGGCCGGAATCCCCGATCCTTGTAGAGCCTTCCGCGCTGCACGCAACGCCCCTTCCGACAAAGCAGAGCCCTTTTCCCACCAGCGCCGCTCACGGATCCCTGCCAGTCCCTCCAACTGCCCCATCGGAAGCCGCAGCGCCTGATACACCGACGCAAGCTGATCTTCCAACGCAGCCGAAGTGACAACCACAGGTGGAAGCTCATAACCCACAGCCTCCAAAAAAATGGATCGCGTATAACGCATCGACACCATCCCTTCTCTCTATAGGAGTTACGCAGTTGCCAAAAAAACCCGTGTTCGCAGTGTTTCAAGCGACAGAGTCGTTGTGTTGAAAAGCCTGCGATCTCTTCGCCAACACGGGGTCAAGGGGGCCGAGACCCCTTGCGGGGTGTGGGGTGGAACCCCACAAAACCGAACCAACTGCGTCATACGATACCTGAGAGCAGTCCTGCGATTGGGCAGCCACAGGGGGCTGCCCCTACTTATGCGGCACACCAAACAGGCAGATTTCGTATAACCCAATCATCTTTTTGAACAGTTTACGCTACTTTTTCGCCATCCAAGCCAACGCAAAGTCCTTGATCTCGTAGATGGCGCGGCCATCCACATGCAACAAGCCATCTGCGCGCAATCGCTTGTTCGGTACGTCGACGTCGGTGATACGGGCCTCGACACGCACACGCTCACACGTCGGGATCACTTGGCCTCGATAGCTCCAACGGTGCGTCGTTTGCGGGGGCATCGCCACCATCGCTCCATCCGATCCGCCAAAACGCCGCATCGCTTCGACTTTCATCAACTGCAACATCGCTTCCAAGCCCAAAGATCCCGGCCACACAGGGTCTTGGTAAAAATGCGCTTGAAAGAACCAATCTGCCGGATTCACACGCTTGATCCCGCACAACAACGGCTTGCCTTGTGGATCCGCATCGGGCGGATACAACCACACCTCGTCAAGCATCCGCAGCATCTCCGAGGGAAACGGGGCTTGGCGTGGAAAAGGCCGCTGTTCGGCGCGGATATCGTAGGCTGGGTCGATCAGCGGCTTGGTTCCGCGCATCCCCACTTGTTGCGCCAAAGCTGCTTGCGAAAAGAAGCCAAAGTACGTTTTTCCCGTATAGACGGGGCCGTTGCGATCTTCGACAGACATCGCGTAATGCTGGATGATCATCCCGCCCGAATGAGAAACTTGCGTACATTGCACTTCCATCCGCAAAGTCCCTGTTTGCGGCGTCACCAGCCGATGCACCGTCGCCTCTCCACCAAGGTTTCGGAAGTGCAAGGCTTCTTCGCTTGCAAACGCCGACCCCATAAACGCCGCCATCCATCCACACGGCTGCAAGGCGATCTCCAGCAACACAGCAAACGGCATCCAAGGTTGACGCTCTGCCCCAAAGTACCAAGCATCGGGCGGGATATCATAGGCCGCGATCACCCGTGTCCCCGCCTTCATCTCAGCCAACGTCCCCTCAACACCGATCACCCGATCCATAAACAAGTACGGAGGACTCGGCAAACGCGCCAAAAATCGCTCCTGATCAAAGACCCCATAACGCGGCCCAAAACACAACGACGGCTTGCCCTTCGCATACTCAAGGATCTGCTGCGCATCGTACAGCACAGGCGTTTGGGCAAATGCGGCCCTGCTCTCAACACAAGACTCCTGCAATGGCCCGACGTCGTAGAAACCAACGTGCGGGCAATCCTCAGTTACGCAGATCTCACAAGACTCCTGCGATGGGTCGGTTTTGTGGGGCGAGGGACCGCCCCCCGCGAGAAGGCTTCGCCCTTTTGACCCCGTATCGGCGAACAGATCATCGTCTTTCAAAACAACGACGCTACCGCTTGAAACCTCACGAACACGGGGGGTTTTGTCTGCTGCGCGGCGCAAATCAAGAGAAAAAGAGCGTGCAGGTTCGCGCTGCCAAAGAGCCCACAGCGCAGGATAGCCACTGCCCGTCAATTGCAGAGACATCTCACGCACCAGCACAATGGGACGATCATCGGCATACATCAACGCATCTGCGATCGCATAAGGGGCGGGATTGTAGCCGAGTTCTTTGAGATGGATCTCATAACGAACTTTTCGAGTGCTTTGTAAAACTTGGCCTCGACAACGCAGTTGGCTTTTGACTCCCGCAACAGGCTCCCATGCCACCACGCCGTCTTCTCCGAGCCATCCGAGGCTTAGGAGATACAGCCGCATGGTGTGCAAGCAACACTCGTACATCAACGTACCCGGCATCACCATGTCATCGACAAAATGGCACGTCAAAAACCAATCGTCAGGATGGATATCCATCTCCGCCACAAGACAACCGATCCCAAATCGCCCACCCATCGGCTCAAAAGACAACACGCGATCCAGCAGCTTCATCCGCCCATCGCGCCCCCCGGGAAGCGTCAAGGGATGGCGCAACGGCAAGCGCGCAAACGCTTCTCCCAACGCCGCACTCAGATCTCCTTGGCGCAAGGCCGCAAGCTCGGCATCTTGGGGCGGATGCGGTAAGACGTGGCTCCACAACACCCCACGCGGATCGATCCTCCCGTCGCCCTTGCCCCACTCTTTTTCGTTGAGGACGATGCCTTTGCCTTCTTCGAGTTGACGTGCGCTAAAAAAGCCCGCGCATCCGTTTCGCATCGTTAAGACTTTTTGCCCCGCAACAGTGCTGTCAAAAGCAAAGCGGAAAAGATACGTCTCGTCGTGCTTAAAAAATCGCTCAATGCGGATATCGTGGTGGATCACTTCACCCGCACGCGGTAAGCCCGAATGGAAGGTGATCTCCGCATCAAGCAGCCGATACATCGCCAAACCGCCCGTCTCTCGGTCGACTCCAAGATAGCCCGACAACATCAGATCCGCTTGGCCCGACTCGACCGCGATGCACGTCGGAAGCCGCCCACCATCCAAATACCACGCCTCGGGCAAGATATCATGCTCCGTCACGATCCGCCCCGAACGCAGCGAAAAAGGTTCGCCTTCGAGCGCCAACACCCGATCCACCAACATCAACGGCTCATCTGGCAAACGAACCCGCGTCGGATGCGCATCGATCGACGC
The DNA here is from genome assembly GCA_023150835.1 of Myxococcota bacterium. GTDB lineage: Bacteria > Myxococcota_C > UBA6777 > UBA6777 > UBA6777 > JAKLKB01. Next base: position 9,067 of record JAKLKB010000102.1, read on the forward strand.
AAACGCTTCTCCCCAAACCTCGCCGATCCGACCCGTCGCAAAACGCAAGCAAGCCGCTCGATCCATCACCACAGGCTGCACAAATGTCGGACGCTGCGGTACTTCGCGTGTACTCAGACGACTCGCCACAGACGTATACGCAGCCAACGCCTCTTGTGCGTCTCGAAGATACGCAGCATGCGCTTGGATCTCTGCACTTTCCAAAGCCAGTAGCACCCCAAGCATCGGCTGCGATGCACTCAACGGGAGCGGTGAGGCCATCCTGTTCGTCCCTTCTTGATGTTGGAGGGGTTGATCCCCAAAGACAGATCCGTTGTGTTGAAAGACCTGTGCTGTCTTCGCCGATACGAGGTCCATAGAGTCGCGCTCTATGGCGGGGTCTGGGGTGGAACCCCACGAGGATGCTCGAACTGCGTAAGTCTTCTCAGAGAGAACAAACGTGGGGATCAAAGGAGCCTCAGGCGTCCCCACCGCCAAAGAAACCGCAAGACGCGGTGTGTGCGCAAGAACAGGCGTTTTTTCTGTAGCGGCCCAAGCATCGGAAAGATGCGGCAGGCGATGGGCGGTCAACGCAGCGCGCAAACGTGCGATGGATTCAGGGGGGGTCGAATCTTCAACACAGGCCGAACGTGCAAAAAAAGGCTCGTCGCCAAGGATCTGACCGATCATCCGAGAACAACCATCCCCCGGCCCGATCTCGATAAACAAACGTACTCCCTCGCGGTGGGCCTGTTGGATCACAGCCGGAAAATCGATCCCGTGACGAGCATTCGCAAGAATCGAATCGGCGGCCTGTTCCGAAGTCAGCGCAAAACTGCGCCCCCAGTTTCCGCTGTAAAAGCGCACACCTTCGGGCGGTGTCACAGGATGCAGATGCAGCGCACGATAGGCAGAGGCAACAGGTTCGAGAACTTCGCAATGAACGGTGGTCACACCTTCGATCGGGACGAACGCGCAGCGCTGCACTCGCACCCATTCCTCGACGGCTTGGGCTTCACCGCCGATCACGCAAGCGTCAGGCGTGTTGACGATCAACAAATACACGCGAGGCGTTTCTTGTAAGGAGGCTCGCAAAGACGCAGCCGAGCGATTGACGAGGCCCATCTTCCAGCGCAGTTCTCGATGGGCAGGCCACCCCCAAAGCTCACGCGCCGCCAAGCAAGGCCCCGCAAGATCGGTCGTAAACAGCGTCGAACGCAATGATCGCAACAGCATCGCGTCACGATCTCGCCAAGCCCGCAAGGAAAACAACGCCGTCGACTCGCCCAAAGAGTAGCCGATCGCCGCATCGGGTTCGATCCCAAGCGAATGACGGAGGATATCGCTCACCATCGCCCCAAGCGTCACTTGTGCAAAGATCAACTCCGCGCAAGTGAGCGCGTCTTGGCGCGTTTGTTGACGCCACACGCGGTCGCTAAACATCTGGGCGCGCAAGAAACCATTTTCTTTCGCTTGCTGTTCGAGGATCTCAGGCCAATACAGCGCTTCCAATCGCCCCATCTGCGGGAACTGCGCCCCTGACCCGGGGAAAACAAAGGCGATCTCTCCGCTTTTTCCGAGCGGCTGGGGCGTATAGAAGATATCTTCGCGAGGGCGGTTGGTGGTATTGCGCGATTGTTCGAGGATCGTCTGCGCACGAGCAAGCGTCTGTGTCGGCGGTGTATCGGACGAAAACAAGGCACTCAAGGCCAACGCAGGTGGGGGCTGAGCGATATCTCGCTGTTGCCAATCTGCGATGTGTTCTTGAAGGGGCCGCTCAGGTTGGTGTTGGGTTTGTTGGGCGAAGGCATGGAGCTTTTGTGCGATCGCATGGGGCGTATCACCCGCAAACACCGCCATCGACGGAGCGCACCGTTCAGGACGCCAAGCCACGCGAAGCTCATGGCGCGGCGACACAGGCGACTCGCGCAGCAAAAGATGAAACACCTTTCCATCCCGACTATTTGCCGCAACAAGCGCACGACGCGGTCCAACAGCACGATCATGCACCCATGATTCGGGCTTTCGCAAAGGTTCCACAAAACGCCCCACCGCCGCCAAGGGCTCCCATCCCCGATCCGCCGAAGCCAACGCAGGCAACACCCGATGATGCAACCCCCAAACCGCCCTCGCCAAAGCCAACAAACCACTCGCAGCCCCCGCCCACCCCGTCACACTCGACGTTGCAGACAAGACCGCCTTTTGAGGCGAACGTATCGCTGCGATCTGTGCAGAGAATTCGATGGATTCAGCAAGAGCAGCTTCGCTGTCCACTTGAACAGCAGCCCTGCTATCCGCTTCAAGAGAAACCTCGCTGTCCACCCGAAGGGCAACCTTGCTATCCGCTTCAAAAGCAGCCTCGCTGTCCACCCGAAGGGCAACCTTGCTGTCCGCTTCAAAAGCAGCCTCGCTGTCCACGCGAAGAGCAGCCCCCCCCCCCGCATGACGGGCCTCGGCGGCATAGGCGCGTTCCAAGGCGCGCAGCCAAGAGGAAGCCGCCAAGAGGTCGGTGCCATCGGCGTATTCGATACACTCAACCGAAGAAAGCGATACACCCGCCTCGCGCAAAGGGGCCGCCAAGGAACGCTCACAAGCCTCTTGATGCGCGATGCACCGTTTGTCCGACTCAAGGCGCAGATCGTCACCCCCCGCGCATCCGATCCCCTCCAACACAGCGTAGATCGTCTGTCCATCCGCGAGGGCATCCGACAAGGGCTTCAACACCAACGCAACAGCACCATCGGCAGGAAGGCTGCCTTGGTGATCTGGATCAAACGGTCGAGGCGTTGCATCCGAAGAAAAAGGACACTCGCGATGCGCAAGCAGCGAAGCGCGCAGATCGCTTGTGAGATCGACCGCAGCCACCAAGGCTTGCTTGATCTCGCCGCGTTGGATCGCACGAACCGCGATCTCCAAGGCTCGCAGCCCCGAACCTTCCTCGTTGGCGATCACAAAGCTCGGCCCACCGAGCCGATACTCCCGCGCCAATCGGCTTGCAACGATGCTTGCAAGTCCTCCCATCGTGCGGTTTGCGTTGAGCGGAGGTGTCAGCGCATCGCACAACGATGCGATCCATCGCTCAGTTTCGGCCTCCTCTTGTGGGATCTCCGCAGCCGTCTTCCATGCCTTGACGATGGCGGGCAAGACCCAACGCAGATGGTAGTCGGTGGTATGAAGATCCAAGCCCACCCCAACATAAACTCCGGTCGTCTCGGCATCTGGGACCTCGACACCCTTTTCGCGGCCCCATTGTGCATCACGCAAGGCGTCATCAGCCACTTGCAGCGTCCACAATTGTTGCGGCAAAAGCTCCGCCATCTCTCGCGGTGGGATGCGAAATCGCCCCGCAGGAAGATCCACCGTCTCGCAAAACAACCCTTGCCTCGGCAAAGGCGACGCTCCTTGCCAAGCCGTCCAAGCCTCTGTCTGCCCAATCCCCCACCAAGCCGCTTCTTTGCGAGGCAGATCCATCTGCTCTCCCAAAAAAGCCCGCAACAACGCCTCTTGATCGTTGTACCCACCCACTCGCGCAGCGATCCCCACCACCGCAACAGCCTGCTCTTTCGCCGACGCAACGGAAACCTTGGTATCCGCCGACACAACCGTCTGTTTGGTTGTAGGGATGGTGGAGTGGTACGCTGGATCGTACGCTTCGACGAGCAGATGGGCATTGATGCCACCAAAGCCAAAGGCGCTTACGGCGGCTCTGCGTGGATGTGGGTGCAAGGCTTCCCACGGCTGCGGCTTCGTCAAGACACGAAACGGGCTGTCTTGAAGGTTGATCTTGTCCGAAGGTCGTTGGAATTGCGCTGTAGGCGGAAGTGTTTGGTGCTTCAAAGCCAACAGAACTTTAAGCAAGCCAGCGCCGCCTGCCGCCGTCAAGAGATGGCCGATATTGGACTTGGCCGAACCAAGGACGCATGGAACGAGGCGATCGCGATCCTTCCACAAGCTGCGCAAGCTCTCGAACTCGACAGCATCGCCGACAGGCGTCCCCGTCGCATGGCACTCGATCAGATCAACGCTTTGCGGCTCCCATCCTGCGGCGCGATACGCTGCACGCATCGCCCGAAGCTGCCCCTCGCTATCAGGAGCCAACAACCGCCCGCCGATATCGTTGGAAAGGCCGACGCCACGCAACACACCGTAGATGTGCTGTCCATCGCGCAGCGCGTCCTCTAGGCGGCGCAACACAAACAACGCTGCCCCTTCCCCCACCAAAAGGCCGTCAGCATGTGCATCAAAAGGCGTACACGCTCCCTTGGAAGACAAGGCATGAAGCTGCGAAAAGCCCATCTGTGTGTAAAGATGATCAGGACGAGAAAGCCCTCCCACCAACGCAGCGTCACAACGCCCCGATTGAAGGCCATCACAAGCAAGCTTGATCGCATACAACGAAGAAGCACAAGCCGCGTCCAATGTGTACGTGCTTCCCTGCAAATCAAAAGCTTGCGCGATCAGCGCCGCAGGAAGGGCAGCGATGCCTCGCGCTGTCAACGCAGGATCAGAGGCCACACCGTGCGCTGTTGAAGTCGCAGCGGAGGCCACACCATGCGCCCTCGAAGCAGGCTCAAAAGTCACATCCTGCGCCGTTGAGGTCGCAGCGGAGGCCGCACCATGCGCCCTCGAAGCAGGCTCAGAGGTCACATCATGCGCCGTTGAGGTCGCAGCGGAGGCCACACCACGCGCCATCAAGGTTGGATCAATGCCCAAGCCTTGTTTGCCTTGCTGTTCTCCTAAAGCGGTGATTGGGGACTGGCAGACTGCACGCCAGATCGAGGCAAGGCGGCGCTGTTGTGCTTCGTCTTGCGTCACCGCTCTCGCCACAGGTTCGGCCAACGCACCCAACAGCAAAGACTGTGTGATGGCTGCGTTTCGCTCGGTCGGTAAGGCGATATGTCCGAGGATTACGTCCGTTCGTTGGCGAAGACAGGTCGCCATCGCCGCATCTTCTAAAGCCATCCTCGCCACAGCAAGCGCGAGCCGTAGACTTTCATCCAGCCCTTCGAGCAAAGACGACGGCAGCGCAAGCCGATCCGCCTCTAGCCTTGGTGGAGTGGTGATGAAACAGCCAGTACGCGCCAGTACCCGATCCGCTTGGGGTGTGTCGGGCGCATACAAGGCATCGACAGGCGCGCTCCACCGTCCGAGCGGAGGTAAGCGATGCGAGGCGTGGCCGCATAAGAGATTTTCCCAAAAGTCTTCGGGGGTCGGAGCATCAGGGAGGCACGCGCCGATCCCAACGATCGCGATGGTAGGCAGAACAGACGGAGCAACGGTCAAGATCGGGACTCCTGCGAAGATCGAAAGGTGTCAACAAGCGATGGATCGGCGATGCTACGAGCCGATTCGACGCACAAGATCAGCGCACCTTCGAGGTCAAGCACTTCGAGATCCGCCATCAGCACAGGAAGAGAACTTGGTTGCATCCAAACACGCACCTCACAAGGCTGCTCAGGCCGCCACGTCCGAAAGATATCCATCCGCGCAAAGCCCGTCGGCAGGCAAGGAAAGCCATGTTGTTGCAACGACCACAAGATGATCATCTGAAAGGCTCCATCGAGCCAGAACGGATCGAGCAACCAATCCCGACGCAGCGGCTGTTCCATCCAACTTGCGGGCGGTGTGGCCGCTTTTAAGCGAGCGCGAATCCCCGTTGCATCGCAACCTTCGACAGATTCGATGCAATGAAACAGCGGCCCGTGAAACAACCGATCGTACGGAGAAAAAGACAAGGCCCCTTTGGGAAGCGCACGTTGCGATGGCGATGGGATGGGCTGCTGCGGCCCAAAAAGCAGCCGCGCAGAAGCGTGTGTCAACGTCTTTGCGTGAGACGAACTTTCGCAGACAGCCGCCAATTGGAACCCCTCATCGGTGGAAGCAAGATCGCGGATCGTACAGCGCAAGGGGACCGCTTCTTGTGTGAGGGTGCAGCCTTTTCGCACCTCCATCCCGTCCATCCGCAACCAACGCAACGAGGCCGTCGGGTGCTGTTGGGACAAGACTGTGTGCGCTGCCACCGCCATCCATTCCACCATGATCGCCGCAGGAAGCACCCCAACCCCGCGCATCTGGTGATCCCGCAAAAACAGATCACGCTGCGTGGTCAACGTGCGTTGCCATCCCACCCACTCGTCCGTGTCGATCCTCCCCAAGATCACGACTTCGATATCTTCTTGCGGGGTTCGCCTTGATGGCGTAAGGGATCGACCCGACGGCTGGTCCGATGCGGTCGATGCGTTCGAGGGCTCAAGCGACGGAACAGCGGTCATCTTGGACGAAAGCTCTTGCAACATACAGCGTGCGCCCTCTTCCAATCCGATTACACCGACACCTTCGCGTGCGAATATCTGCTTGAGTGCGGGTGTCACCATGCCGCCATCCCAAGGCCCCCAATTCATCGAACGCACCACACAGTTGGGCAGGCGTCGATGCAGGCGTTGTGCGATCTTGTTGAGGGCCTCGTTTGCCATCGCATAATCCGCTTGGCCGATCCGCCCAAAGCGCGCCGTACTCGACGAAAAAAGCACAACACAACGCAACGCCGATTCATCCACCGCCCCAAGCAGCCCCAAAAAGCCTTGCACCTTGGTGGCGTAGACTTTTTCTGCATCCGCAAGCCGCTTTTCGGCGATCAGTCGATCCGCCAAGATCCCCGCACCATGGATGATCCCGCGCACAGGGCCTTCTTCGACTTGCACAGATCCCAACAAAGCCCGAACTGCCGATGAATCAGCGATATCAAGGCTGCGGTACAACACCTTTGCCCCGAAGCGTCGCAAAGCGGCGAGAGTGCGATGCACTTCGCGACCGCGCAAGATATCTTCGCATCGTCGTTGGATATCACGGGGGCTGGGCTTGCCTTGTGTGTGTTCAAGCAAAGCTTTTTTGATCGAGGCCTCCTCATCGAGTCCTCGTAACCACGCCGCTTCGGGTTCTGGCAACGGTGAGCGCCCCAACAAAAGCAGCGTCGGTTGACAGGCTTGCGCAAGCGCCTGCGCCACCGTCGCTGTCACGCCACGCGCCCCCCCTGTGACAATCACCAGATCGCCCCGCTGGATCGGCAAACTTCCAACGATATCCGCTTCGGTCAACGTAGCTGACTGCTTCAAGGACGGAAAAGATATCGGAGAAAGGACGGACGGCTGCAAAGAAAGCATCCGCCATCCGCCAGTCGCTCCAGCGATCTCGACAGGTCCGATCGCACAAAGCGCCGCCCAGACATCTTGGATAGCCGTTTCTGCGTCGAGATCTGGCGCGATATCCAAGGCGCGACAGTGGACTTGCGGCCATTCACGCGCTGCTGTCTTGGTCAATCCCGCCAACGCACCGCTATCCACAGCGATCGGCGGCTCAAGCCGCCCCTGACCCAAACCAAAAGCGCCGTCCAAACGAGAGATCGTTGCGAACAACGAACCGCCTTGCATCGCGCTCGATTGGAGGGCTTTTGCTGCCGACTTGGCAACGGCCAAAGCCCCGAAGCTATCGGGAACTTCTCGAAATGGGGCCACCAAGATCACGCCACGCAGCACCGCTTGGGCCTCCAAGACCTCGGGAAGCTGCGACACGGAAAGCACTTGCGGAAAAAAGCCTTGCGCTTGTGCGAAAGCAGCGATCTTTTCGGCGAGACCGAAAGCGTCCGAGGTGAGATACAACGGCCCCTGTTTGGCAAGCGAAACAGAAGTGGTAGCCGAAAGAGAGAATGGATCCGTTTGAAGAGTCAGGCGCTGAAGCTGTGCGGGCCAACGCGTCAGATCAGCGCCGAAGGAAGGGTCCGCAGGTGGCCCTCCTTCGTGGGTCGCCATCGTGGGCGGCCCTCCGTTGGTTTGCAGGGTCTCCATCAGCGCCCCAACGATATCACCGAGGGTACGGAGGCTTCCGAGTGCTTGCGAAGAAAGATGCGGCAACGAGGGTTGGGCTTCTTGGAGAGCCGACAAGATCTCCACGCGCTTGATGCTATCGATGCCCAGATCCGCATCCAACTCCATCGACACTTCGAGGATATCCATCGGATAGCCCGTTTTTTCGGCCACCACCCGAAACAACAGCCCTGACAACGCAGACGCATCAGCAGCACTTGATCCCTTGGGCTGTTCCGATGCGGATCGTGGATGCGCCACAAAAGAAGGCGCGGACAACACAGTCGGCGCAGACGAACGAAGCGAATCGCCATCCGCGTGCGTGTCTCCGTTGGTGCGGTGACCTGAACCGTTGCCATGAAAAGAGGTTGCAGCAGAAGAGATCGCTGCCGAACTCCCATACACGGGCGGAGCCGAAGGTTGGCGCATGACAGCCGAAGGCGCAGCAGCGGAAACAGCGGGCGCGGGCTGACGCGAGACAACAGAAGAGGCCGACGAAAGCGGCACAACGGCGGACGATGCAGGCGCAAAAGACATCGTGGGTGTCGGCACAAAAGAAGTCCGTGATGTCGGTGCAAAAGAGGCTGCCGATGCAAAAGAGGCTGCCGGTGCGAAAGAGGCTGCCGGTTCAAAAGAGGCTGCCGGTGTCGGTGCATAAAGGGCGGCAGGAAGAGGCGGTTGAGCGGAGGCAGGCCATGAGATATCCGTGGATTGTGGAGATATCCCGTGTTGTTGGAGCCACATCTGATAAAAGACCTGACGGGCTTGTTGTTGGCCTTCGAGGAATTGTTGGTGAAGTTGAGCGGTTTGTTGTTGGAGATGCAAAAGCTGGTAAAGCATCTGCTGGTTTGTGTGCAAAAGATCGTCCGACATGGTGCGGCTTCCCTGTATTGGTGAAGGAAAAACAGAACGAGATCGATGGGGTTCGATGGGGGGTCGTTGTGTGTTTGCGTTGGGGGATCGCAGGATGCTTGCGTTTGTGGGTGTAGCCTGCATCGCATTTAATGGGATAGGCTTCGTGGTTGAAGAGGCCGATGGTTTGGAGTCGATGGGTGATGCGCTCGGCATCGTGGAGCGCTGGTTAGAAGAGGCCGATGGTTTGGGGGGATCAGTCTGTAATGCGCTTGATGGCGTTGTTCGAGAGATCAAAGAGGCCGTGAGCGTAGGCGATTCGAGACGCGCAGGACTCCGAGGGATCGATGAGGTAGGCGAAAGAGGAGTTGGTGGTGTAGGAGATTCGAGGCGCGCAGGACTCCGAGGGATCGATGAGGTAGGCGAAAGAGGAGTTGGTGGTGTAGGAGATTCGAGGCGCGCAGGGCTCGGAGGGATCGCACGTTGCGAAGTAAAGACATTGGCACCCGAGATCATCACTTGCATGGTGGGCTTTTTGGAGTGTTCGGCGGGTCGGGTGGTGGCGGTAGTATCCCATTCAGCGAGGCGTAGGGGATAACCGTGTGCAGCGAGACGCGCAAGCGTCAACGCCAGATCCCGCAAGCCGTCGCGTTGGCCTTGTGAGGCATCAAGCGAAAAGGCATCGACGCCTTCTTTCTCTGCGAGGATGGACTCGATCAAACGAGTCATGCGAGACCCCGGTCCAAGCTCCAAGAAGATCTGCGCCCCTGCATCGGCCATCGCGGAGATCTGCTCAACAAAACGCACAGGCGAGGCCAGTTGCGCAGCGAGCAAAGACGCCGAGGCTTGAAGCTCGGATGGATAAGGCGCAGCGGTCTTGTTGGCAAAAACAGGCGTATGGGTGGAAGACCACGCCCGAGAAGAAAGGCACTCCAAAAAAGGAGCTTGGGCGTCGGAAACAAGGGGGCTATGAAAAGCTGCGGCCACGGGGATACGACGCGTTTGCATCTTGCGGGATTCGAGGCGCGGTTCGGCAGCGGCGATCGCGGCAAAGGTTCCCGAAAGCACCGCTTGGGTGGGGCTATTTTGGTTGGCGATCACAAGGTCGGGGGCTTCTTCACGCACAAAGGCATCGATCTGCGCGAGCGGAGCTTGGACAGCCAGCATCGTCCCGCGATCTCCGCCTTGGGCCATCAATTGGCCACGTTTGTGCGAGATCGCAAACAAGGTTTCTTCGTCGTAGGCTCCCGCCAAATGCAGCGCAACAAGTTCTCCGTAGCTATGTCCCGCCAGCAGATCGGCTTGCACACCAAAACGCGCCAAGGTACGCGCAGCAGCCAAACTCACCGCACCAAGCGCAGGTTGCGCTACATCGGTAGAACGCAAGGCATCGTCTTGAGAGAGCCGTTCGGCTTCATCCCACGCAGGGATCGGATAGATCAAGCGATCGAGCGGTGTGGTATGCGTCGAGTGTCTGCGCCAAGCTTGTTGTGCGCGTTCTAAAACACCAAAGGATTCAGGGAAATGGCACACAAGATCGCGCAACATACCTGTGTATTGGCATCCTTGCCCGGGTACGATCACAGCCAGTTTTCCGCTTCTTGGCCCGCGACCATACGAGATGCCTTCGGGAGTCGTCCAAACGCCCGCTTTCTCGGGAGAGATGGCGGCTTGTTTTTCAAAACGATCCATCGCTTGCAACGCTGCATCGCGCAAAGCCCCCCAACGTTCGGGCGGAGTGTGAGATTCGCAGGCCCACAACAACCGATGCGGCGCATCCGAACGAAACGCAGCACGTTGTTGGATGGCTTGGGCGCAAAGCTGCGACCATCCTTGAGGGATCTCCCAAGAGGACAAGGCTTTTTCGATCTGTGCAGGGGTGTCCGCACAAAAGGCAAGGATCTGAACACGCCCATCCCAATCAGGCGATGTCGGAAGATGAGGATCAGCTTCTTCAAGGACGCAATGAAAGTTCGAGCCGCCAAAACCCAACGCGCTCAACGCCGCACGACGGGGAGAATCGGACGAAGACAGCCACGGTCTCAGTCGATTGTTCAGATAGAGGGGGGTGCGTTCTTGTCGCAAGATCGGCAAAGGCTTACGCGCTTTGATCGAAGGCGGAAGAACCTTGCGATGCAAGGCCAAGGCGATCTTGATCAATCCGGCCACCCCTGCGGCTGCTTTGGTATGTCCGATCTGCGACTTGACCGATCCGAGCGCGCACCACGGCGGCTGCTCGGGTTCGGCTTGGCCAAAAACTTCGACCAGCGCTTTGATCTCCGTCGCATCGCCGACTTTGGTTCCTGTGCCGTGAGCCTCGACAAGCTCGATGCTTCGGGCATCTACGCCTGCCCGTTCGTAGGCACGACGCAGAGCCTTGGCTTGGCCTGTGTCGCTTGGGGCGTAGATGGCACGCCCGCGCCCGTCACTCGAAGAGCCGATGCCTTTGATCACGGCATAAACGCGATCTCCATCGCGTCGCGCATCCGCAAGGCGCTTGATCGCAACCATCCCCACGCCTTCGCCGAGGATGGTTCCGTCGCCTTCGGCATCAAAAGGCCGAGCGTCTCCTGTGGGCGAAAGTGCGGGTGTTTTGCTAAAGCACATATACATAAAGATATCGTTGAAGGTGTCTACACCGCCCGAAAGAACGAGGTCGGCATGGCCTGCTTGAAGTTCCAAACACGCAAGATGCAGCGCACTCAGCGAACTCGCACACGCCGCATCCACCACGCAATTGGTCCCACCGAGATCGAGGCGATTGGCGACTCGGCCTGCCACCACATTCCCAAGCAACCCGGGAAAAGAAGCCTCGCTCCAAGGCGGATAGGAGGCGCTGATCCGTTCGACGACTTCTTTTGCGATATCTTCGGGGATTCCTGAATCTTCGAGAGCTTTGCGCCAACGTGGATGCCCAAGGCGTGCGCCCAACGGGATCACCAATTCCAAAGCCCCCGTCACTCCGAGGATCACACTTACGCGATCCCGATCCACCAAGCCTTCTTGATCATACCCAGCATCACGCAACGCATCTTGGGCTGCAACCATCGCCAAAAGCTGCGATGTATCGGTTGCTTCGAGCGCGTTGGGGGTGATGCCATAGGCCAACGGATCGAACGCAAACGGCCTCAAAAATCCGCCACGTTTGGCGTAGGTGTGATCGGGTCTTTTGGGATCTGCATCAAAATAATCGCTGATCCGCCAGTGGGTCGGCGGGATCTCTGTGATGGCGTCTTGGCCGGTCTTGAGCATGGCCCAATAGGCGCGAACCTCTTCAGCCTGTGGAAAAAGGCCACCGATACCGACGATCGCGATAGGTTCAAAGGATGACTTGAACGACTGCAACTCACTCTCCACACATCGAAAGCATCCAACAGCAAACACACCGAACTCGACACAAAGCCCCAAACCAGCAGCGCGCTTTACGAGGCTGATGCGATTAAGCGCAACAACGTTTCGTGATCCATCGGTCGATACGGGGGAAACGGACCCAAACGCCCCAGCAGACCTTGTTGGCGAAGCCATTGCAGCCTCGTTTGATAAGCGGCCCCATACAGGAGTTGAAGCGCGACGTCAACCACACGCCGATGTTCTTGTTGTGCGAGTGCGGAACCTTCCGTCCATGCGTTAAAAGCCCCCATCGCTGGCCCTGTCCAGATCTGATAATCCAGTTTGCGCGCAGGATCGCCTTGGTTGGCCCACCGCGAAGACAAGCCCAGATACCAACGAAACACCAACGCCATCTTGTGCTTGGGATCTTGCTCAGCCCGCGTAAGCTGCGAAGCATCACGCGCTGCAAAGTACGCTTGGGTTTGTTCCCAGATCGCGTTCAATGGGGCTTGAAATATCTGGCGTTCCAACATCTCTCGATCTTTGGCAGGGATCGCTTCGAGGCTCGGAAAGTCCCGATACAACGAATAGAGCTTGGCGGCACGCATCGCAAACATGGTTCCGCGCTTGAGGACTTGGACTTTGACCCCCATCTCAAACATATCCGCAGCGGGGGCCATGATCACATCGGCCTGTTCGGCTTGTGCAAGCAGCGCACGCACAACCTCCGAACTCCCCGATTCAACACAGGCTTGGTTGATCGAGCCTGTGACAATGTAGGCTGCGCCCATCGCAAACATTGCAGCCGCAGCATCGGGCGTTCCGATGCCACCTGCTGCCCCCACCCGCAAGATCCGCTGGTCTCCATAATGCGCTTGCATCTGATCGCGCAACGCACAGATCGTCGGAAACAACGACAGCGCCGGACGATTGTCCGTATGCCCTCCCGAATCGGCTTCTGCGGTCACTTCGTCGGCCATCGGGATCTCGCTCGCCATCTGCGCTTGTTCGGGGCGCAAGAATCCTTCACGCACCAAGGTCTCCAACATCGCGCTTGGTGGCGGAGAAAAGAAACGCCGCGCTACCTCAACACGCGATATCTTCGCCATCACACGTTGCGGCGTCTGAACGCGCCCATCTGCCGAGCGCGAGATCCCCTCCACCCGAAAACGCACCAACGGCAAGGTCAGATCCATATACGCTGAGGCCTCAACAAAACGCACCCCTCGGCTCAAGTACAGATCCACCGTCTCCGCTTCCATCTTCGGCTCGTTGGGGCTGTGGATCAGGTTCATCCCAAACGGCGTCCTCAACACCTCCAATCGCGCCAACGCCCGCTCGATCGTCGATATCTCCAAGCCTGCCGCTCCAAAATACCCCATCAATCCTGCCTGACTCAGCGATTGGACCATCTCCACCGAGGCGATCCCATTCGCCATCGCCCCCGCAACATACGGATAGCGTACCCCATACGCCTCACAAAAGGAGGCATCTCCTAGATCCCGCATCGACAACGCAGGCAACACGCCCAGCACAGGCAAGCCCCGACCTTCCGCCCCCTCCTGCCACACGCCCCCTCGCGCCAAACACGCCTCTCCCTCCACTTCCACCACACCATAACGCTGCGCGATATCTTCCAACGCTGCTCGTTGCGCTTCATAACCCCTGATCAAGAGGCTTGATTCTCCTTGCCATCTTCCCTGCAAGATCGATCTCCTATCGTTTTCGGTACCATTTCCCGTCCGACTTTTTGCTCGCAACCCTCTCGCCCAACACACCGAGCCAAACCAAGACAGAACGACTCCCCTCGGACCTTTGGCTCACGCCCCTCGCGACGGCAACACAGCACCCAAGGCTTGATCCAGATCTCGGATCAGATCCGCAACATCTTCGATCCCCACCGACAAGCGCAGCAAGCCCTCAGAAAGGCCCATCTCTGCGCGCATCCCTGCATCAACGTTGCGATGTGTCGTGGTGGCAGGGTGGGTGATCAGGCTCTTTGTGTCACCAAGATTGTTTGAGATATCGATGATCTCTAAACGATCCATCGCCTCGAAAGCTCCGACCTTGCCGCCCTTAACCACAAACGCAACCATCGTTCCCCCCGAACTCATCTGCCGTTTGGCGAGCTCATATTGCGGGTGGGACGGCAGGCCGGGATAGATTACTCGCTCGATCGCGGGCGACGTCTCCAGATAACGTGCAATGGCCAGTGCATTCGCACAATGCCGCTCCACCCGCAACGGCAACGTCTCCAAGCCTTTGAGCGCCAACCACGCATTAAACGGACTCATCGCAGGTCCGCTGTGTCGGTGAAATGGTGTGACAACTTCCTCAATAAACGACTTGCTCCCCAAGATCGCCCCGCCCAAACTACGGCCTTGTCCGTCGATGTGCTTGGTCGTCGAATACACCACCACATCCGCCCCCAACACCAACGGATGCTGCAAGATCGGCGTTGCAAAGATATTGTCCACGATCACACACGCTCCGACTTCATGCGCCATCGCCGAAACCGCCGCGATATCCACCAACTCTAACGTCGGATTGGAGGGCGATTCCAAAAACACATACGCTGTCTTTTCTCCCAACGCTTTTTGCCATGCCCCCAGATCCCGACCATCCACCAACACCGTCTCGACCTGAAAACGCGGCAAGATCTGTGTGATGATGTAGTGACAAGAGCCAAACAACGCACGACTCGCCACCACCCGATCTCCCGGGCGAATCCCCGCCATCAACGACACAAACACCGCTGCCATCCCGCTCGCCACCACCCGACAAGCCTCTGCACCTTCCATCATCCGCAAGCGTTCTTCCAACATCCCCTGTGTCGGCCCACCATAACGCGCATACACGTACCCCGGCACTTCACCTCGAAAACGCAACTCCGCTTCTTCGGCTGACTCGTAGCAAAACCCTGAATTCATATAGATCGCTTCGCTCGTCTCCCCATACTCCGAGCGTTCCGTCCCGCCACGCACCAACTTCGTTGCCTGCCCCCACAAGCTCGTATCCACATCTCGCTTCATCTCGCCCTCTTTTGTTTGACCGCTTTCTCAAAACATTGACGCGAGGGGTCGGTCTTTTGACTACGACCACCAGCGCATCAACACCTCGGCAAAGCGATCCGCTGCGCCTGCATCCATCCGAAAAAACAGTTCCGGCTCAAAGATTTCTAGCTCGATCAAGGTGAAGCCGTCCTCTTGCACGATCCCATCGACGCGGGCATAGAGCAATGTTTGTCCCACGCTGTCAAGTATCTTCTCTGCAACGTCCCGCACTTCTCGATCCACTTCTTCCGCACAAGCCCGACCACCATGCTTGTCCTGCACACGAAACTCTCCGCCCTTCGGTATTTTTCGCACACTATGGCTGTACTCCCCCCCAAAAAAGATCAACGACCATTCTCCCTTGCTTAGAACTTCAGGCAAAAATGGCTGCAACATCATCGCTTTTTCCGCCAACAATGCCCGATAGCGCGGCGCAAAAGCCTCCATCTCCGCCACCCCCAAACGGTACGTATCCAAACCTCCTGCTGCGATCACGGGCTTCAACACCACTTCTGACCAACCCGCCTCAGACGCCACTTCCACCAACGAACGTGGATCGTCTACATCCATGTAGACCGTCGGGATCACTCGTGCGCCTCGACGCCCAAGCTCCGCAAGATACGTCTTTTCGATATTCCATCGCAACAACGCCGGATCGTGCGCCACCCGCATCCCCGTCCCCGATAACGCCTCCAACCATCCCAAAAATCCCGCCGCATCTTCTTGATAATCCCACGGTGTCCGCACCAAACACGCATCGCAATCCACACCCAACGGATCATCTCGACGCCACACCAGCGGCTGCACTTCCACGCCTCGCCCCCGCAACGCCCGCACCAAGTGCATATCATCCGCCGTCACCAACGGCGACTCCGCGCTCCAAAAAGCCTCCCCGATCGTTTCGCATGTAATCCAGCCCAACTTTCGCAACACCATCCGCACCTCTCACAAGTCTTTTTTGGTTGATAACAGACGCAATTCTTCCCACTCAACGACGATAGGACTTACGCACTTGGGCTGGTGTGGTGGGGTTTCACCCCACACCCCACAAGGGACTGTCGCCCCTTGACCCCGAAAGGGGCGAAACGATCACTGTTTTTCACACAGACGACCCTCTCGCTTGGAACACCGCGAACACGGGTTTTTTTGGGCAACTGCGTAAGTTCGATATGAT
>JAKLKB010000103.1 GCA_023150835.1 Myxococcota bacterium
TCTTCGAAGGGGAGGGGGGGAGGGGTGTGTTGTTTTGTGGGGAAGGGTTTGGTGGAGAGGGCGTCGGTTTGGATTTTTTTGATGATCTCGTCGGAGTAGAGGGCTTGATGTGCTTCGCGGAGGGCTTCGTCGAGTTGGGGGTCATGCTCAGCGAGGCGAAGGATGATAGAGACTTGGTCAAAGTCGCTGTGGTCGAGGGCATCGAGATAAGCGAGGAGCAGCGCATCGTAATCTTTGGAATGGAGGAGATAACTGTGCATGGTGTGTCGCCTCACGAAGCGATGTGTTCGCGCAATCGTTTAAGGGCGCGGAAGATGCGGACGCGGATGGCTCCCGGGGAGGATTGTAGACGTTGTGCGATCTCTTTGGCCGAGTAATGCTGGATGATGGAGAGATGCAAGATCTCTTGGTCTTGGGGTGGGAGTTTGGCGAGGAGGTGGAGGTAGGCTTCTTGATCGTGGAGGAGTTCATCAAAGCGGATGCTGGGTTCGAGCAGGGTGTTGGGGAGGATATCGGAGAAGGCGTCGTGTGTGGGGTGGGCATCGGGAGGGGAGGCGAGGTCAAAGAGCAGGGGTTCGCGTCGGGCTTGTTTGGCGCGTTTGTGTTTTTCTTGGAGGATGAGGTTGGCGGCGATGCCAAGGAGCCAAGCCATCGGGCGGCGATTGTGATCAAAGCGTTCGGCGCTGTGGAGGGCGTGTTCGGTGACGGCATGGAGGAGGTCTTGTGCTTCGTCTCGGATCTGCGGGCCTTGTGCGAGCCCAGCGCGGTAGACGTAGAGGCACAAGGTTTGGAGGATCTCGTCGAGGTGGTCTTGGACAAAGCGCGACAGCAAGGTTCTTTTTTCGGAGGCATTGAGAGACGCAGAAGGCCGCGAAGAAGGGCGTGTCTCTTCTTCTGTGCGATGGCTTTTCAAGGTGCTGTCCTCGTGCGTTGTCCACATCTTGCGTTCGCCTTGGGTGTGTTCTGCTCGGTGGTTTTTTACCCTGCGGAGGGTGTGTGCAGAACGGTGTGATCCGAGCAGGATCTTCGCGGATGCAAGGCAGATCGTTACGCGGCAAAAAAGAAAGAAGAACTTTCGGCAGATCACCGAAGCAAAGGCTGCGAACGTGGCGTAGCATGGAAAGATCTTGTCGCCTCGCAAGATCCAAGAATGGATGGGTTTAGAAAAAGCAGCATCGCGGCTATTGCGAGAGCCTTGGACTCCAAGTGCCGCGACTTGATTCAAGGTGTGGGGTATTTTGTGGAGTTTAGGGAGCGCGTAGAGGAGAGGGAGAGCGCAGCGGAAGGCGGCGGTCAAGCAGCAGGGTGAGAAGAAACAGCAAGGCGGCAAAAGAAGTGAGGGCTGCGCCGAGGAAGAAAGAGCGCGGATGATAGGTGAGTTGGAGGGTGTGTTGGCCTTTGGGGACACGGACGCCCATGAGCATAAAGTTCGTACGGAACAGGGGGATCGGTTTTCCGTTGAGAGTGGCGCGCCAGTCTTTGTAGAAGAGTTCGTTGATCAAGACGATACCATCGTTGGGAGCGTCGATTGTGGCGCGGATCTGATTGAAGC
Source organism: Myxococcota bacterium (assembly GCA_023150835.1). Taxonomy (GTDB): domain Bacteria; phylum Myxococcota_C; class UBA6777; order UBA6777; family UBA6777; genus JAKLKB01. The sequence continues at coordinate 1,553 of JAKLKB010000103.1, forward strand.
TTGCGCGGTGGACGACGGCAGGGACGCCGCGTGATGGGGGTTTTTTTTGGGGGGGGGTTGGGGGAGCGAGTGACAAAGAGCGCGGGGTATGGTGAAGCGTCAGCGGAGGCCAAGGCAAAACAGAAAGGCCGGCAACATAGGGGAGATCGTCTGCTTCAACGATCACAACTCGCCAAGGATCGAGCTTTTGCATGGCGGGGATCACATCGCTTTTGCGATCGACTTGGACGACGTGCGGAACCCACAAGATGCGTGGGATCGGGTCGGTGAGTCGGTAGCTTTGGATGTATCCTTGTCGGCCTTCGTTTTGCCAACGCGAGGAGAAGCGTTGGTGCTTTCCAAGGCACCACTGGTAATGGTCGTTTCCGGGGAGGCAAGCAAGGTAGCGATAGACGTTAAAGAAACGGAGGATATCGGGATCTTGGCGGATAATCGGTAAGAGTTCGTAGTAGCGGCGAGAGAGCAAGGGGTGATCGTAATTCATGGCGTCACGAACGAGATAAATATTCGAGGCATTGCGGGAGCCATCTTCGATATCGTTCATCGTGCGGTAGGCTCCGAGGGGGCCGCGTGGTTGTGCGCGCAGGATCGGGGAAATCCAGCCTACAAAACGGCTGTGGGGGCTGGTGTCATACATGGGATGATAAGCGTAGAGATCGAAGGCAAACACAAACAGGAAAAGGCCGTACCACCAAAGGCTGCGAGGTTCGATGCGCAAGGCGAAGAGAAATGTCGCGCCCAGCACAAAGACCGCTGTGATGTGCAAGATCGGGCGAAGGGCGTGATAATTCATCTCGTAGAGTTCACCGATCCAGACGATGCCCCAAAGCGTGGGAAGAAGCAGCAAAAGCGCAAAAGCAAGGCCGCGCAAGAAGCGTCTGCTGTGTTGTGCGGTGGCGCGGGCGAGCAACCCATCCAAACCGATCGCCACCAAGATCGGCAAGGCTACCGCCAACAGAAAGTGATAGCGGATCGATCGACGAAATGTTGCAGCCCCCGGAAAACCGAGATAAACCAGATCGATGGCAAAGGCGTGCGGACCCATCGAAAGCAAGATCCCGAGGATCCCCGAGAACACGCAAAAGATCACCAAAGAGCGCAAACGACGAGACAAAAGCATCGCTGCTCCGGCCAACACCAGTGTCAGGAGTCCGTGATAGTAAAGTGGTTCGTAGCCGGGAAGCAAAAAGCCCAAGACATGGAAGTAATGAACCCATGTATCCGCCATAAAATGATAGCCCACCCCCACCCGCCGCGTGGTATGAAGGATATCCATGAAAGGCAGCACGACCACCGCAGCTAGAGCACCCGCAACGGCGATACTAAACGGAAGCCACCGTAGCAAGGGTAAGATCACTTCTTTCCATCCGTGTATCCGCCCTTCTTGAACGATGCGAAAGACAAAGTACGCAGTCAACCAAAACACGAGGTAAAACACCCCGGGCGGTCCTCCCGCAAGGACGGACATCCCGCACACAAACCCCAACGCTGCAGCGCGTCGCCATGTCGGGCGAGCCATCAACCATTCAAGCGCCAACATCGCCCAAGGCAGCCACGCAAAGGATTGCATAAACTTGAGGTAATAGGCGCGGTTGACAAACCCGTTGGACATCGCAACCAAGCCACCCAAAAGCGCGGCGCGATGAGAAAGCCCGATCTGCCGCAGATAACAGTGCATCCCAAGCCCAAACAAACCGACAGGAGCCAGCGTCACCCATTCAAAGACATAAAACGCGCTGACCCGATCCAGTAAAGCGCCCGCCACAAGGTAGATCCAAGACAGCGGATAATAGACGCCGTTTTGCGGATCTGAAACGATCGGAAAGCCAAAGTTCATAAAGGGGTTGTAGATCGCCCAATCTCCGCCACGAAGGGCTTCGACATGGACGTGCATATCGGGCCAATACTCGTGATAGACGTCGCCGTTCATAAAAAGCTGATGGGGTGACTTGACCGTCCAAAAGCGCCAGAACTTGGCGATAGGTGCGAGAAAAAGATAAAAAAGCACCCATCCGATCCAAGCCCACCCACGCGATCGTTGGGGAGGGATCGACGAATTCTCATGTTCGTGTAACAAGGCATTCTCCAAATAAGAGAGGACTTACGCAGTTGCCCAAAAAAACCCCGTGTTCGCGGTATTTCAAGCGAGAGGGTCGTCTGTGTGAAAAACAGTAATCGTTTCGCCCCTTTCGGGGTCAAGGGGCGACAGTCTAGGGTGGGGTGTGGGGTGAAACCCCACCACATCAGCCCAAGTGCGTAAGTCCTATAAGACAAGGATATCTTTGCACGCCAGCAGGTGGATCTTGCGCGTGATGTACGGTATACCTTTGCGGTCTGCGGGCGTCTGCATCCTACGAACAGAAGCCCCGTGTCGTCAAGCAAATCCAAAAGGAGCGTTGTTTTGCGAAAGGTTCTGTCTTTGATGGCGGGTGTATGTGGTTTGTGTTGGGCGCGGCTTGGCTGGATCGGACGAGGGTGCTGGCGTGCGATCCAGCCCATCGGATGCGCGTGTCTGCTTTGGGTGTGCCTACGCTGTAGCGGGGGAGGACGAGAGTGGGCGATCAAGACCATTGGATGGGCGTGTTGGTTGTGGGTGAGTTGGGCTTTTTCGGCGCACGCGCAAAACCCGCTGGATCTTGTGACGGGCGGAAAAAGTAGCGAGAGCAAGTCGTTACGGCTGCTTTCTCCGAGCGAGATCGAGATCGAAACTTTGCAGAGTCGACAAAAAGAAGTGCAGCAATACTACGCGGATCTGCAAAAACAACAAAACGCACACTTGGAAGTGATCACGCGAGAGATGCGAGAACTGCGCGAAGATGCCGAACAAAATCGCCGCGCACACACCCAAGCCGTCGCACGCGCAGATATCGAAGAGGGTGTGTTGCGCGCACAGATCATGCGGCTGTACGAAGAAGAGCGCGTCTTGTTGCGCAGCATGGAGTCTGCTTACTCTTCGCGATCACAGAGTTTGTTGAACTTGCGTGATATCCTTCAGTCTCATCTCACGACAAGAAAAAAGCTAAAAACATGGCTCAAACGGCGATTTGGTCCAGAAGACGTCAAAAAGTTGCAACAACTTCTGATCCGTTTGGCTTTGCGGCACAACCAAAGCATAGAAGCCCACAAACAAAGCAGCCGCCAATTGGCCCAATTCAATCGCCTGATCGAAGAAGGGCAGATCGCTCTCCACCAAGCGCGCCAAGCGCTGTTGGCTGCGCCTTCGGAAGTTGGCGACGTAAGGTCTCCTTCCACACAGCCGGTCACCTCGCGCCCCACGATACCTTCGCTGTTGCTCTCTCCAAGCAAGTCCTCGGACCCACTCGTGGAGCGCCAACGTCGGACTTTTCTTGGAAGCCTCGAAGCGCAGCACAAACGTGTTCAATTTGATGTGGCGCGTTTGCGTGTTCGCCTACAACAGATCCGCCAAGAAGATGAGCGCTACAACCAAGAGTTTTATTCGTATCGTATGCAGCTTTACGCTTTTTTGTCGAAACGGGCCGAGCGGCATCTTGGCCGCATCGCAGATCGGGCTGAAGGTGGCTTGTGGTTTCGCAAAAAGCTGCGCTTTCATCGCGATATCTGGAGAGGCATTGAAAAGCACAACCAGCGCATCGAAAAACAAAGTCCGATCGTCTGGGCTGCTTTTCACAAAGAACTTGTGCGCAGTTATACAGGGGCGCGTTTGGGCCTCGGGATCGGGTTGGAGATCTTGCTTGGGCTTGGCTTGATCTTCTTGGTTTTCTCGACGTTTTGGCTGCGTGTGCAGATCCGCAAGATATTGAAGCCGCTGGTGGTGCGTATTGAGAAGTCCACGAATACCCGCCGTTTGTGGCAAACACTCTGGCTTGGTCTCAAGATCCTGTATGACCATCTGCCCCTGTTGGTGGGATACGCCGCGTTGTGGCTGTTGATCGGTATGTTGAATGCCCCCGAACCTTGGGAGAATGTACTGGTGGGTCTGGCTTTGTTGTGGGTGTTTTTGCGCACAACGCTCACGCTGATCGATCTGTTGTTTCACAAAGATCCGACAGAGCGCCTTGTCACGGAACTTGACGAAGCCACCAACGCCAGTTTTCGACGCACGCTAAAAGTCGTGAGCGTCTTGCTGTTTGGGTTTTGGGCAGCAAAAGACATCTTGTATGGGCTGAATTATCCGCCCGATGCGTTGGCTTATGTCGACGTCGTGTTGGCGGCGTTTGTGGTGTTGTGCCTTCAACTGATCTTGTGGAACAAAGATGCGATCCTATCGATCATTCCGAGGGATACGAAGTTTGGCCGGTTTGTTTTGCTTTGGACGTATCGGCTGTATCGCTATTTGTCGGCGTTGGTGTTTGTTTTATTTGGGGTGTATGTGTGGGGATATCGAGCCTTTTCGGTATTTGTTGCACAGGGCCTGTTGTATTCGGTGTTGGTGTTGGTGTTGATCTACGGTGCGTATGACGTGCTGTGGCAGGTGGTGTTGTGGATCTTTGGCTTTTCACGGGGCGAGCAAGCGGTGATCCAATTGGAGCGGCGTACCGCACGCAATGTCATCCGCTTTTTGCAGGTGTTTGTGACGGGCTTGTTGTCTGGATCGGCGCTGTTGTTTTTGCTCGAAGTGTGGGGGATATCGGGGGCATGGGAGGCGTTAGTGCAAGTGGTGACGTATCCGCTGGTGCGCGTCCAAGATACACATATCACACCGATCTCTTTAGGAAAGTTTGCGATCGCGGTGGTGGTCTCTGTTTGGTTGTCCAATGTCGTCAAGCGGCGGTTTTCGGATGTGTTGTATCCGCTGCTCAATCTGGCACCGAGCAGTCAGTATGCCGCCAATACCTTGGTCGGCTACACGATTATCATCGTGGGAGCTTTGGGAGGATTGCAATGGATGGGGGTTGGACTGGGCGGATTAGCGGTCTTTGCGGGAGTGATCGGGATCGGCGTGGGCTTTGGATTGCAAAACATCGCGAACAACTTCATCTCGGGTCTGTTGATCATTTTCGGTCGCCCGATCGCTGTCAACGATGTGATCGAAGTGGGCGGTCTGATGGGCGAAGTCAAAGAGATCAGCACGCGCTCTGTGACGATCGAGACGTTGGATGGCCGCTGGGTGCTGATCCCCAACTCCGAGATATTGACGAGCAAGGTGATCAATTGGACCTTGGGGCCTCCGTATGTGTGGGTCAACGTCGATGTCGGGGTGGCTTATGGCAGCGAGACGCGACTTGTGCAACGGCTGTTGTTAGAAGTTGCACAAGCCCATCCCAACGTCGTCAAAACACCCGCTCCAAGCGTGCGTTTTCGTGACTTTGGGGCGAGTTCTTTGGACTTTGCGCTGTGGGTGGCTGTGGCGGATCCGCTTGCGCGCAACTCGATCTTGAGCGAGCTTCGCTACGCGATCGACGAGGCATTTCGCCGCAGCGAGATCGTGATCGCTTTCCCCCAACAAGATATCCATCTGCGCCCCGAACTGGAGGACGCGCTGGTCGATGCGTTCAAAACACAGGCTCATGCGCCTTCTCCGCGTTCAATCTCTCCTCTCCCCAATGTCTCACTTCAACCGACCCGCGAGATCCGCACTTTTGCGTCTCTTGAAGACTCCCCTTCGCGCCACCCCGAGAAAGCGCCTCCACCCCACGACCTCTCCCAAGGTCTTCTTGAAGATTCCCCTGCTCGCCCTTTTGAGCCTCACCCAACGTCAGAAAAAAAGCACTCTGATTAAGCGGCGAGGGCATATTCTTTCCACAAGGTGTCGATTTGATCGAGATCTCGGAGAAAGCGTTGGATGGTAGAAAATAAGGCATCGCGATCTTGGTGGAGGGCGGTGAGGATATCTTTTTGAGGGGCGTCTTGTTCTTGGGGAAAGTGCAGCAAACTGGAGAGCAGTTGGCGGAGTCGTTGGGCGATCTTTTGATCGGCTTGCAGCCGATCGCGCATAAAGGACGGAAGCAGGCGGGTATCGTGAACTTGGAGCAGGTGGCTCCAGCCTGTGATCATGCGGTGGATCTGGGTTTCCCAATCGAGCAAGCGCAGGCCAGACAACTTGTAAAACCGTTGAGCAAGGCGTTGACGGCGCAAAAAGCCGAAGCGTTCGATGTGATTTTGGATGGCGCGAAAATGCAGAAGCAAACCGCGCAACGCGCCGAGTATGCGGTGGATATGCGCATGAAGGCGTTGCATCTTCTGTGTTTCTTTCGCGGAGGAAGAGGCATCGGCTTGCGCGGAGAGGGGGAGCGTAGAGGAGCGTGCGTTGATCTTTTCGATGGCGACGTGGATATCGATCCCAGAGGGCAGGGAGAGAAAACAGACGTTGTGTTGTTCGAGGGTGAGCGCCCACTGTTCGGCCAAGAGGCGCGACCATCGCTCGACCAACGTCGGCCAAGGCTCTTGGGATTGCTGGGCGGTGGCCTGTTCGGGCCACAGCAAAAACACATGGCGGATGGCTTCTTCTTGGCGGGTCGGGAGAGCGGGGGATGGAGGCTCCCACGACCGCAAGAGGGAAACGAGCTGCGCGAAGGCTGCAAAGAGTTCGCTCCATGCTGCGCTCGATTGCGTCCGTAGATCCGAGTCTTGCGCACAAGGGATCTCCCAAAAAAGCAGAGCCGCTGTTGTGGACGAGGGCGTTTTGACCGAATCGTCGGGCGTTTCGGCTTTCTGACATTGATGTTGAGGGGCCACCCATCCAAGCTGTGCGCGCTCCGCGTCTGTGAGATGCGACACAAAATTCGACAAGCCCGAAGGAGAAAAGCCCGACGATTCGAGGCGCGTCTCATCCAATTGTCCCGCCCATCCATCTGAAAGCAATCGATGCAACAGCCGCTGTGACCATGCGCTTTGCAGGGCCCCGCACCAGACAAAAGATTGCGAAGAGGGTGGTTGTGATATCATCGCAGTATCCGAGGTTTGTGGTTGACAAGAGATTTAACGGCGTGAAGGCGGAGCGCAAGTGCCTGTGTTGTTGGTCCCGGGGGCGCAGTTTTCTTGCTTGGGAGCAGAGCGTGTCGGCGGAGGCGTCGTTGGTGCGGGGGCTTTCAACAAGTCCAGCGAAGGAACCAGTGAGCCGCTGGAGGGGGGAGCCTTGGTGGGGTCGTTGGTTTTGGCGGGTGTTGGCGCTTTCAACGCTGCTTCGATGGCCGCTTTGAGATCTTCGTAGGTGGGGGACTTGATGCGTGTGTTGTTGACAAAGAACGTGGGCGTTCCGCTGACGCCAAAGCGTTCGCCGATCTCCATGTCTTTGTCGACGGCTTCTTTGTAAACGCCCGCATCAAGGGATTGTTGGAGGTGCAAGACATTCATTCCGATCTCTTGAGCGTAGCGTTCGAGATCGGCGCGTTGGAGCTTGCTGTAGTTGGCGAAAAGTTTGTCGTGGTATTGCCAAAACTTCCCTTGTTCTTGGGCGACCATCGCTGCTTGCGAGGCAAGGTGGGCGTTTTTGTGGAAGCTCAGCGGATAGTGCTTAAACACAAAGCGCACACGATCTTTGTATTCTGTGGCGAGTTTTTGGAGTGTGAGCGCGGCTTTGGAACAGAAAGGACATTCAAAGTCGGAAAACTCGACCACCGTCACGCGGGCTTTTTCGGCTCCTTTCCATGCGGAGCCTTGGGTCGGGATGTTTGAAAAGTCAGGCAGTTCCGAGGCTTTGACGCCTTTGGCGAGCAGGATGTCGTTGAGCTTTTTGGCGATATCGCCAAAGCTCGCCCCTTGGGATGCCTCGTTGTTGACGTAGAACGAAGGGGTTCCACCCACACCAAAACGTCCGCCAAGGCTCATATCTGCATCGACTTCTTCTTTGTAAAGGCCCGAATCAAGGGCTTTTCTGAATCTGTCCATGTCGAGGCCGATCTCTTGGGCATAGCGATCCAGATCGGTGCGCAAGAGATTGCGTTGGTTGGCAAAGAGTTTGTCGTGGTATTCCCAGAACTTGCCTTGGGCGTGAGCAGCGACGGAAGCTTGTGAGGCGAGGTGGGCGTTTTTGTGGAAGCTCAACGGGTAGTGTTTGAACACAAAGCGCACATAACGGCCATAGGTTTTTTCAAGTTGTTTGAGTGTATTGGCAGCCCGTGAGCAGTAAGGACACTCGAAGTCAGAGAACTCGACGACGGTTGCGAGGGGCTGTTTTGCGCCTTTCCAAGCGGAGTTTCGCAGCGGGATCTCGGTGGCCGAAGGAAGCTCGCTTGGGGGAACGCCTTTTTTCGAGAGGATATCGTTGAGGGTTTGGGAAAGCGCCTTGTAATCGACCCCTGTGGCTTTTTTGCCTTCGACAAAGAAGCTTGGTGTGCCGCTCACCCCGATGCGTGTGCCTTCTGCCATCTCAAGATCGACACGCCCTTTGTAGATCCCCGAATCAAGGGATTTTTTGAACTTGTCCATATCGAGGCCGACCTCTTGGGCGTAACGTTCGAGATCAGCGCGCAAGAGATTGCGTTGGTTGGCAAAGAGTTTGTCGTGGTATTCCCAGAACTTGCCTTGTTCTTGGGCGGCGATAGAAGCCTGTGAGGCAAGGTGGGCATTTTTGTGGAAGCTCAGCGGATAGTGCTTGAAGACAAAGCGCACGTATTTTTTGTAATCCGCAGCCAAGGCGGAAAGAGTGTTTGCAGCCCGTGAACAATAAGGACACTCGAAGTCAGAGAACTCGACGACGGTTGCAAGAGGGGTTTCTGCGCCCTTCCAAGCGGAGTTTCCGAGGGTGATCTCTTCGCCGGGTTCTTCGGGGAGATCGGTTTTTTTGATGCCTTTTTGCAAAAGGATCGGATCGATGGCCTCTTTGAAAGCAGAAAAAGACAAGCCGCTGCTCAGTTTTTGACCGTTGATAAAGAAGGTGGGGGTTCCACGCACACCGATTTTGTTGCCTTGGCGGATATCTTCGTCCACAAAGTTGCCAAGAGATACGGAGTCAAGGGCTTGGGTGAAGCTGTCCATATCCAGTTCGAGCGAGCGAGCATACGCAAGCAAAGACGGGCGTGTCAGGTTCTTTTGGCCGGCAAACAACAGATCGTGGTAGGCCCAAAACTTCCCTTGTTGGTGGGCGGCCATCGAGGCGGTCGCTGCGCCTTTGGCGGCAAAGTGAAAGCCGAGCGGATAATGCTTAAACACAACGCGTACTTTGTCTCCATAAGCACGTGCGACTTTTTTTACAGCCTGTGCGCCTTGGACGCAGTAGGGGCATTCAAAGTCGGAGAACTCAACGATCGTCACAGGAGCATCATCAGGCCCGAGGGTAGGGGCTTCTCCTACAGCGATCACTTGGGGCTTGTCGTCTTCGGCGTCGCGGGGGCGGGGTGGGGGAGCAGCTTCGCGCTGTTTGCCTTTTTCGATGATGGCGTTGTAGAGGGCATCTCCGCGTTGACCTTTGGCGATCTGAGGCTTGAGACGTTCGAGTTCGTCATCGATCAGCCCTTTGACATCTTTGTCCGTGAGGGCGCTCGCGAGGCGTCCGTTGACGAAGGCGGTGGGGGTGCCTTGGACGCCCACTTGTGCGCCGAGTTTCATGTCTTCGTCTACTTCGGATGCGTGGGTTTTTTTGTCGAGGGCTTCTTTGAACCGCGCCATATCAAGGCCGATCTCTCGGGCATAACGATCAAGGTGGCTGCGTTGGAGCTTGCGTTGGTTGGCGAACAGCTTGTCGTGGTATTGCCAAAACTTTCCTTGGCGCATCGCTTCGATCGAGGCTTGCGAGGCGAGATGCGCGTTTTTGTGAAAGCTGAGCGGAAAGTGCTTGAAAGCGTAGCGAACTTTTCCTTGGTATTGTTGGGCCAGCGTTTCAAGGGTTTTGGCTCCACGAGAGCAAAAAGGACATTCAAAGTCGGAGAACTCGACGATCGTGACGATCGCGTTTTTGTCGCCTTTTTGTGGAGAAGTTCCGAGGGGAACTTTCCATATCTCGGGGTCTTTTGTGGCAAGATTGAACTTTTTTTCTTTGTATACATCTTGTAAAGAGCCGTAGGATGGGTTGCTTGCGCTTTTGGGCCCCCCCTCAATGTTGTAGGGATCCTTGCAACCCACAAGGAAAAGCGCCACAAACAAAAACCAACGAAGTTGCATCAACAAAACCTCCATACCGCTTGGATAGAACAGGATGCGGGCGCACACGCCGCGTAGAGCAGAACAGACGGCAAATACGGGATGCGCGATCCTCGCGCCCAACGGCTGGCAAGATGCACGGATTTTCCCATCACGTCAAGCCATTCCACAGGTGCCACAACGCTGCGCTATCTCTCTTTTTCCCTTGTTTTTGCACGTTCTCTCTTTTTCCCTTGTTTTACAGGAGAATCGACCTTGTCGAGCCAGACCGTACGCTTCCTTCACCTTGCCGACGTCCATCTCGGCTATCGTCAGTACAACTCAACCCAACGCGAACATGATTTCTTCCGCTCTTTTGAAGATGCCATCCGTCGTTATGCGCTTCCTCTCGGTCCCAAAGATCCCCCCCAAGTCGACTTTGTTGTGATCGCAGGCGATCTCTTTGATAGCCGACAGCTCGAACCTGTCACGCTTTCGCGTGCGACGATCGCTCTTTCATGGCTGCGTGAACACCAGATCCCTGTGTTTGCCATCGAAGGAAACCACGATGCCCGTAAACGCGATCAAAGCCCCTGTTGGTACGACTTTTTGTGTGAACAAGACCTGATGATCTTTCTTCGTGATTCCTACGAGCAAGACGCCATCCGCTTGCGTCCTTGGGATCCTCGGACCAAACAAGGCGGATACTTCGATGTGGGCGAACATCTGCGCGTGATCGGCTCCCATTGGTACGGAGCTTCTTCTTACAAGGTGATCCCTGCTTTTGCCAAAGCCATCGCTGCTTTGCCCCCCAAGCCATTCAATCTCTTGATGTTTCACGGGGGCCTCTCCGACTACGTTAACGATCTTTCTGGAGGCGTTGACTACGAGGTGATGCTCAAGCTTCGTCCTCACGTCCGATACCTTGCGCTTGGGCATATCCACAAACAATACAGCGAAGAAAATTGGCTGTTTAACCCCGGTAGTCTCGAAGTCAGCAAATCCCGAGAATACGAGGAGATTCACGGAGCTTACGTTGCAGAAGTGACGTTCCCTGAAGCGGCTTTGCGTGTCACCCACCGCACCGATTACCTCAAACGCCCCTTTGTTCGGCTGTTGATCCCTTGTGAACCCCACCCTACCCCGGAAGCTCTCAAAGCGGCGATCCTCCAAACCGTCGAAGTCGAGGGGGTCGCCAAGATCCAACAGGAAAAGCAGGCGTGGCCAAGCGATGCGGAATTCCCCCTCCCTTTTGTCCACCTCTATCTCTCTGGAAAGCTCACATTCCCTTATTCAAGCCTTTCTATTCAAGAACTCGAAAAGCAGATCGTTGAAACGTACGGCTTTGAACACGTCCGCTTTACCAACGACACCCAGCCCGTCGACTACCAGCCCCAAGAAGAATATCCCCGCGATGAGAACGGACACATCGACCGTATCGCCCTCGAACAGCGCATCTTTCGCGATCTGATCGAAAAAGATACCCGATACGCCGAACAATCCGCCTCTCTCGCACGCTTTGCCGCTGATCTCAAAGACACTCTCTTGCGCGATTCTCTCGAACAAGAACACGAACAAGCCGCGCTGCTCCAAAAACTACAGTCCCTTTTGGAACCTCTCCAAGCCCCTTCTCTCGAAGTCGCTCAAGCCCCTTCTCTCGAAGTCGCTCAAGCCCCTTCTCCTCACGAAAATTGACACCTCTCCACGCTTTCTCACCACAAAACAAGAAAAATCGCTTGCTTTCTTTCCTCCTCGTGTGTTTCAAGTGGGCAACGCCGCATCGGCGATATCGTTGTTGCCAAAGTACTGACCTTGTGCTAGACCTTGCCTTTTGCCATACAACAAACCGCCTAGCGTACACCCTGAGACTGTTCTTCTTTTGGCACCCGGGCAGCGGGATGCGTTTTCTACCGTGGTAGGCTGCTCTGGCGGAGCATAGAAAGGAACGCGATATGGAGATCACCGAAGTCAAAATCTTCCCCGTCCAAGAAGACAAACTCAAAGCCTACGTCACCATCACACTCAACGATTGCTTTATCGTCCGCGATCTCAAGATCATCCAAGGCAAACACGGGATGTTTGTTGCCATGCCCAGCAAAAAAACCAAAGACGGGCAGTTCAAAGATATCGCTCATCCCCTCAACAGCAACACCCGCCAACAGATGGAGCAGATGATCCTTGATGTCTATGAACGCGAGATGAACGCACAAAAATCACGCGAAGAATCAAAAACTTCTCAACTTGGTGTTGACAACTGACAAGCTCGTGGGTATATACCCACACCGTGCTCGCAATGAGAGAATCGTTCCTGCACGTTGGGGCGTCGGCAAGTGGTAAGCCATCGGGTTTTGGGTCCGACATCCCTAGGTTCGAATCCTAGCGCCCCAGTCAACGAGTCCCCCCCCCAAAAAAACCTGTCAAATCCCTTGACAGGTTTTTTTTTGTCTTCTGTCGTCCTTTTTCTCTTCTACCCATCCTTCAAGACACCCACACCCCCAAACTCCCACACCCAGAAAAAATTGCGTATCTGGCGAAAATCTACTTGCAATCTCACAAAAGATTCACTATCCTCTCGCCCCTCTTGGAGTGCTTTTTCTGGCAAGCCCATGATCCGCCAGAGTTTCATCACATCAAACCCACCTGTGTGGGTCTTGCGCCCTCTCTTGGCGTGTGTTCAATGAACGCTCACTCAGAGGACAACCCCACAGGCAAAGTACGTTGCGTATCTCGTCGTAAGGAGACCATCGAGTCATGGAACAAGTGATCTTGTCCGCTATCCCCCGCACCGAAACTGGCAAAAGCGCAGCACGCAGCTTGCGCAAAAAAGGGCAGATCCCCGCCCTTGCTTACGCGGGTGGTGCGGCCCCTCTTCATTTTTCGGTTGACCCTGTCGAGCTGCTCAAACAGCTCCGCAACAAGGGCAAAAACACTCTGCTTACGTTGCAAAGCGACAATGCAGCCCTTCACAACAAAACCTTGATGTTGCGCGAACTGCAGCGGAATGCTTTGAACCGATCTCCCATCCACGTCGACTTTGCCATCGTCGATCCACAAAAACCCGTCCAAGCCACCATCAAATTGAGCTACACAGGCAAGGCCGCAGGTGTGGCGCTTGGTGGAGTCACTACGATCCATCACACTGCCTTGCGCGTGAGCTGCATCCCCGCGTTGATCCCCACAGATCGGACCTTGGATGTGTCTGACCTTGGTCTTGGCCAACGCATCACCGTAGCATCACTCGGCCTTGCCGAGGGCATCGCTCCCGTCGGTGGCAACGATCTGGTTCTTGTTTCGGTAAGCGAAGGCTAATTAAGAAGAAAAAGATGCGGGTCATCATCGGTTTAGGGAATCCCGGCGCACGCTATGCAAACGATCGCCACAACATCGGCTTCCAATTGGTCGATGTGTTGGCGCAACGATGGTATGCACCCCCCGCCAAAGCGCGTTTTCAAGCTCTGATCTCACAAACAGAGCTTGACAATCAGTCCGTTTTGCTCGTACAACCCCAAACCTACATGAACCTGAGCGGTCAGGCTGTTGCTGCGATCTCTTCTTTCTATCAAGTCCCCACCGAGCATCTCTTGGTGATCCATGACGAATTGGACCTACCGTTCGCTCAACTTCGCCTCAAACAAGGCGGTGGTGACGGCGGACATCGCGGACTCCGTTCGCTCAACACAGAACTCGGAACGAATCAATACGCCCGACTCCGTTTTGGCATCGGACGACCCGAAGATCCAGCAGACGCTATCGCAGACTTTGTCCTTCATCCCTTTTCGGAAACTCAACAAACCATGATCCCCAATCTTCTCGATACTTGCGCGGAGATCGTGGAGTGTTGGTGCCGCGAAGGAACGCTCAAAGCGATGAACTTGTGGAACCAAAAAAAGCCGCCCCTGCCCACAATACCGTCTCTTTGAGATCAGCCCCTCCCATCTCACCGTCGATCCGTTGCGCATCAGCCTCTCTGGGGATGGATGCGATCCATTGCTCGCCTTGATTTGGAAAAGCCCTTGAATCGGGTGTTTTGGGCTCGGACAGAAGTGAAGCTGTTAACACGTTATGGGGCAAAGCAAACGCAACGAAATTGAGGAGTGTTCTATGTTTTGGTTTCTCATCTTGGCGTGTATCGTTCTCGGATTCGCCGGCCTCTACTTTGCGTGGGGGCGCACCCAATGGATTCAAAAGCAAGACGCAGGCAACGACCGTATGAAGGAGATCGCACAGCACATCTCCAGCGGCGCGATCGCCTTCCTTCGCCGTGAAGGCCAAGTCTTGATGCTTTTTGTTTTGGTGGTCTTCTTGATCCTGTTTTGGGCCAACTATGGCGGTGGAAACACCAGCGGTTGGGTCGCCGTCTCTTTCTTGGTCGGTGCAGCCTTGTCCTTTGGCTCAGGATTCGCCGGGATGACCGTTGCCACCAAAGCCAACGTCCGCACCACCGCAGCCGCTCGTGAAAGCCTCAACAAAGCCCTCGAAGTCGCTTTTTCGGGTGGTTCCGTGATGGGGATGACGGTGGCAGGGTTGGGCCTCGTCGGAATCAGCGTTCTGATGGGATTTTTTGCATTGAACTTTGATTATCAAAGCGCCAACGGGATGCAGTTGCTGCTTTCGGTGGTTTCGGGCTTTTCGCTGGGTGCTTCTTCGATCGCGTTGTTTGCTCGTGTCGGTGGTGGGATCTACACCAAAGCCGCTGACGTTGGTGCAGACCTTGTCGGTAAAGTTGAAGCAGGCATCCCCGAAGACGATCCCCGTAACCCCGCTGTGATCGCCGATAACGTTGGTGACAACGTCGGTGACGTCGCAGGGATGGGCGCTGACCTGTTTGAATCCTATGTCGGCGCGATCATCGGTGCGATGGTTCTCGCTGCGGCCATTACCATCCCCGGCAACAAAAGCGACCGCGTCGTCTTGTACCCTGTCCTTTTGCCCCTCGCCATCGCAGCCGTCGGTATTTTGATGTCGATCGGTGGAACCCGCTTTGTCAAAACCACCGAAGACGGAAACCCCCAATGGGCCTTGACTCTTGGAACGCTTGTGGCCGCCGTCAGTACGGGTGTTGGAACCGCTGTTTTGTGTTGGTTCTTGCCTGCAAAAATGACCCTGATGGGCGTTGATTTCACCCGATGGGGCGTGTTTTTCGCTGTCGTCGCTGGCCTTGTCGCAGGAGCTGCCATCGGCTTCCTCTCCGAACTCTACACTTCCTTCGATCACAAACCCGTGAAGAAGATCGCCAAACAGTCCGAAACAGGCCCCGCCACCAACATCATCTCCGGCCTCTCGGTGGGTATGCAGTCGACCGCTGCACCTGTGATCGTGATCGTGATCGCCATCGTCGTTTCTTACCAATCTGCCGGCCTCTACGGTATCGCTATCGCTGCTCTCGGGATGCTTTCTACCACAGGCATCCAACTTGCCGTCGATGCGTACGGACCCATCGCTGATAACGCCGGTGGGATCGCTGAAATGGCTGCACTCCCCCACGAAGTTCGGGAGCGTACCGATAAGTTGGACGCTGTTGGAAATACCACCGCAGCCATCGGAAAAGGCTTTGCCATCGGTTCGGCTGCTTTGACTGCCCTTGCGCTGTTTGCGGCATTCCGCTCGGTAGTCGAACAATCTACCGGCGTACCTTTGAAACTTGATATCTCGGATACTGCTGTCATGGCAGGTCTCTTTCTCGGTGGGATGTTGCCCTTCCTCTTCTCCTCCCTTGCGATGGATGCTGTCGGCGAAGCTGCACAATCCATGATCGAAGAAGTCCGCCGCCAGTTCCGCGAGATCCCCGGCCTCAAAGAAGGTAAGCCCGGTGTGGTTGGTGAATACGCCAAATGCGTCGATATCTCCACACAAGCCTCGATTCGCAAGATGGTTCTTCCCGGTCTTCTCGCCGTGATCGCGCCTGTCGTCGTCGGACTTTGGAGCTTGGCTGCCCTTGGTGGCCTTCTTGCGGGCGTCACCGTCTCGGGCGTCTTGATGGCGCTCTTTATGTCCAACGCTGGTGGCGCTTGGGACAACGCGAAAAAGTATATCGAGAAAGGCGCGCATGGTGGAAAAGGCTCCGATGCCCATAAAGCCGCAGTCACGGGAGATACCGTCGGTGACCCCTTCAAAGATACCGCTGGACCCGCCCTCAACATCTTGATCAAGTTGATCAGCGTGATCGCCCTTGTTGCGGCCCCCGCCCTCGCGAAACTCCATGTTGACGCAAACCCCAAAACACCCGCTCCTGCGAAACGCGCAGAAGTGAAACCCACAACCCCCGCAAAGGCCGCACAACCCACCCTGCGCACTTCTGTCCCCGCACCTGTTCGCCCTGTGGTGGCTCCCGCGCCTGTGCGTCCCGTGGTTGCTCCCGCTCCCGCGCCTGTGCGTCCCGTGGTTGCTCCCGCTCCCGCGCCTGTGCGTCCCGTGGTTGCTCCCGCTCCCGCGCCTGTGCGTCCCGTGGTTGCTCCCGCTCCCGCGCCTGTTCGCCCTGTCGTCGCTCCTACACCTGCGCCTGTTCGCCCTGTCGTCGCTCCCACACCCGCCCCTGTGCGCCCTGTGGCTGCGCCCTCTAGCCAACCCGCCATCCCGCCCAAGAAATAAGCCTCTTGGATTGTTGTGCGGCTTTTCCTCGTCCCGTCGAGCGTTGCTTGGCGGGATATTTGTTTGACTTCTGCTCTGCTCTCCTGTTCGACCCGTCCATCGGGATGGATGAGCATGAAAAACTGCGCACGTTATCGTGCCCCTCACTCCTTGCCCGCACTTGCCCACGCGGGCCGTCTAAGTCCAAAAGGAGGCTCTCTTGGAAACCCCGAAGTACCGTAAATACGAAACAATCTACATGTTGCGTCCCAACGTCACCGAAGATGTGATCAAAAAAACCAATGAACGCATCTTTGATATCATCAACAACAAAGGAAAGCTCCTTGTTGTCGATAACTGGGGCCTCCGCAAGACGGCTTATCCCGTCCAAAAACAACACAAAGCCTATTTCTTTCATTTGACCTATGCGGGCTCTCCCGGTTTGGTCGCTGACGTCGAACTCCAATGCCGCATCGCTGAAGACGTGATGAAGCACCACAGCGTCAAGATCGCAGACACCGTCCCTGCCGAAGAACTCGAAAAAGAAGTTGAATTCAAAGCGACCTCGCGCTCGGATGACGGCGGACAAGGTCGTGGACGGCGCGGTGATCGTGGCGATCGCGGCGGCGATCGCGGTGGCGATCGCGGTGGTGATCGCGGTGGTGATCGCGGTGGTGATCGTGGTGATCGCGGTGGTGATCGTGGTGATCGCGGTGGTCGCGGCGGTCGTCGTCGCGATGAGGACATGGACGAATAATAACCTACTATCGCGCTTTTTTGCGAAGGGATCCCCTTCCAGCGCGGTGGCTTGATTCGGAGGAGACTCCTGTGAAAGTTATCTTGAAAGAAGAACTGAGTGGTTTCGGCAAAGCCGGCCAGATCATCAAAGTGGCCCCCGGCTATGCCCGAAACTATCTCTTTCCCCGCGATATCGCTGCGCTTGCGACAGAAAACAACTTGCGCCGCCTCGAACATGAGCGCCGCTTGATCGCGCAGCGCCAAGAAAAAGCCCGTCGTGAGGCCAGCTCCCTCGCCGACAAACTCAAAGATCACTCGATCACGCTTTATCGCCAAGTCGGTGATGAACAAGAAGAGCGCATCTTTGGCTCCGTCACCACACGCGATATCGCCGAAGCCCTCCGACAAAACGGCTTTAAGATCAGCCGCCGTCAAATCCGCTTCGACGAAAACGTCCGTACCCTCGGAACTTACGAGTGTAGCATCAAGCTGCACAGCGACGTGACGGTCCCCCTCAAAGTCTGGGTTGTCAAAGAGTAGTCCCCCTTTCTCTTTTCTACCCTTCCCCGCGATCCTCCTTGGATCTTCTCGACTTTCTTTTCTCACCTTCCCCTCGACCTTCTCTCGGTCCCCATCTCTCGAAGCGTGGCATTTTCTCTCCGTCTGGCCTGAATTTGCCGACTTTGTTGTTGGCTGCGCCTTGCCTTCTTTCTTGGGGGCGCAGATCATCGAACGCCCTTTCTGTGTTCTTTTGTTGAGGAGCCTCCCATGCAACGACGCGGCAATGCCACCGATCCCCGCGACAAAGAAGCCTCTCTTGCCGAACTTCAGCGCCGAGTCCCTCCCCAAAATATCGAGGCCGAACGCGCTGTTCTCGGCTCCATCATGTTGTTTAGCGAACTTCTTCACAGCATCCTTGGTGTTCTCAAAGCCAAAGACTTTTATCTCGAACGCCATCAGTGGATCTTTGAAGCCATCCTCGAACAAGAATCCGAGAACCTTCCCCTCGATATCATCTCTGTCGCCAACCGTCTCAAGAGCAACGGGCACCTCGAAAAGCTCGGTGGGATCGCTTATCTTGGCGAACTCGTCGATATGATCCCCTCCGCCGCACACATCGAACACTACGCCAAGATCATCCACGACAAGTCCATCCTTCGTCAGATTATCACTGTCTGCACCGAGATCGCCAGCGAAGCCTACGAAGAACTCGAACAAGTCGACCTCTTTCTCGATAGCGCCGAAAAACGCTTCTTCGAGATCCGTCAAGAAGGCCAAAACAAAGATATCGCCCCCGTCAGCGAGATCGTGAAAAATGCCTTTGCCACCATCGAAAAACTCTACGGGCGAAAAGAACTCGTCACGGGTGTCCCCACCGGCTTCGAAGAATTCGACAAGCTAACCTCTGGTCTCCAACCCACCGACTTGATCATCCTCGCTGGACGCCCTGCGATGGGCAAAACCAGCCTCGCCATGAACATGGTCGCCAACGCCTCCATCCACCACAAAGTTCCCGTTGTTGTCTTCTCTCTTGAAATGAGCAAAGAACAACTCGTCATGCGGATGCTTTGTTCCGAAGGCCGTGTTGACGCTTCTCGCCTTCGCACCGGCAATATGAAAGACACGGATATCCCCCGACTTATGCAGGCCGCCACCGAACTCGCTCGATCCAAGATCTTTATCGACGACAGCGCAAACTCTAGCCTCCTTGAGATGCGCTCCAAATGCCGACGCCTCAAAATGGAACACGGACTCGGCATGATCATGATCGATTATCTTCAGCTTATGAAAGGTGGCGATCAAGGCGGTGACTCCCGTGAACGCGAGATATCCGACATCTCTCGCGGACTCAAAGCCCTCGCCAAAGAACTCCACGTCCCCGTCATCGCTCTCTCTCAGCTCAATCGCTCTCTTGAACGGCGGCCCGACAAACGCCCCATGCCTTCGGACCTTCGCGAATGCGTTGCTGGAGACACTCACGTCGCCCTCGCAGATGGCCGCCAAGTCCCGATCCGGGATCTCGTTGGGCAATCCCCTCTCGTTCTTGCGATCTCCAAAGAAGGGAAAGTCGTGGAGGCACAAAGCGATGTGGTTTGGTGTGTTGGAAAACGCCCCCTTTTTGAAATCGAACTCGCTTCTGGGCGCACCATCCAAGCAACCGCCGAGCACCGTTTTCTTTCCGCAAAAGGATGGGTGTGTACGCACCAACTTCATCCCGAAGATCGCATCGGCATCGTTCGGCAACTTCCCTCCCCTCCAACGCGCCGAATCCTTAAAGAACACGCAGAGATTCTTGACAACCAAGAGATCCGTGACCCAGCGCAAAGTGATATCTTTTGGGATAAGGTTGTTCGCGTCTTGGCTTTACCAGAAGAGCAAGACGTTTTCGATCTGAGCGTACCGTCTGCGTCTTCATGGATCGGAAACGATATTTTCTTACATAACTCTGGAGCTCTTGAGCAGGACGCCGACATGATCGTCTTTGTTTATCGCGACGAAGTCTATAATCCTGAAACCGAAGATCGCGGTATCGCCGAGATCATCATCGGTAAACAACGCAACGGACCCACCGGAACCGCCCGCGTTCGCTTCTTCCACGAATACACCAAGTTCGAGAACCTCTTCCCCGATCAACCTTGATCCCACCCATCTTCTTGCCCGAACAACACAACACCCACAATCAGCGGGTGGGGAATTGGAGGTCAAGTTGGCGGCGATGCTGTTGGAATGCAGCGCGTTGCTCTTCAGGAAGGGCGCGGGTGTAGGTTTCATGGAAGCGGAAAGGGTCGATGACTTTGCGGCCATCCATGATCTGATAATGAAGGTGCGGAGCGGTGGAACGTCCCGTGTTTCCGACATAACCGATCACCGCGTTGGCGGGAAGAACGCGCCCGACTTTGACGCCGTCAGCGATCTTTTGAAGATGGAGGAACATGATGCGCAAGTTGGGCTTGTGTAGGGGCGCGACTTCGAGGCAGTTTCCATTGAAGCGGAAGTTCCAAGTGGTACGGACGACTCGCGATCGGAAGGGCAGGTATAACTTTGTACCGACGGGGGCTTTGAAGTCTACGCCTTTGTGTTTGGGACGCATCTTGAGGATCGAGGTCACTTGCTCATATTCGCGCAAAGGTGCGTTGCGGAGCTTTTGTTCGATCTCGTTGCCTTCGGCGTCGTAATAGGCGGCAAAGCGGCGACCGGGTTCTTGGTAGCGATAAAAGGCATAACTGCGGTTGTGTTTGGTGCTGTTGTAGCGCATCGCGATGATCTCATACAACGATTGCGTATCGACGGGGCGATAGATCACTTCGATCTTATCGCCTCGACGGATCTCATTGCGCAGATTGACGCGCCAGATCAACAAGCGAGCCGCCAACGCACTCAAGAACGTTGCTTCTTTGGTCTCCATCCCGCCTTTTTTGAAACTCAGCGAAATTGGCCCCACCATCGTGGTTTGAAAGGTCTTGAGTCCACCCGAGGCCGTTGTCTGGCTTGGTGTATCTTGGGCGTTTGGTTGGACGCGAGCCGCTTGCGTAGGAGCCGCAACAGAGGCGCGTTGGAGATGCAAGGTGTTTTGTTGGGCTTTGGGACGCGTGTTACGCGGCCAAAAAACAAGGGCCACCAGAGCCATAAATATAGCACCACCCGCCATGATCACCATCGGGTTCAGGGTTGCGCGACGCATCATAGAACGATTCTTCCGAATCATCGGACTCTCCTTCAACAGAAAGGGGGAACGGATGGGACGTTGGGTGTGTCGTGAAACCTTCACCGCGAGGACTCCCCCAAAGCTATGGGGCTGTTCCACCCGATCACAACGTATGCTTCGCACTCTACCCCACCCCCTAACCCTCCCGCAAAAAATCACCAAATCACAAGAAGAAGACGGGCGGTAGGTTAAGCGGAGAAGGCGATGGCAAGGGCTTCTTGGTGGGCTTGGAGAGTGTGTTGAATGTCGTCGTGGGTGTGGGACGCGGAGACGAAGAAGGCTTCGAACTGGGCGGCGGGAAGGTAGACACCGCGTTCGAGCATCGCGTGGAAGTAGCGTGCAAAGGCGGCGGTATCGCAATGACGGGCTTCGGTGTAGTTGCGAACGGGGGTTTGGCAGAAGAATAGGCAGAGCATCGAGCCGTAGCGCGTAAGGTAGAGATCGCGTCCAACGGCGGAAAGTCCCGCACGAAGGCCGTCTTCGAGTTGCTTGCAGGTCTCTTCGAGGCGGGCATACAGGGCGGGGGTGAGGTGTTCGAGGGTGGCGAGTCCCGCAGCGGTGGCAAGGGGATTTCCAGAGAGCGTGCCGGCTTGGTATACGGGGCCGACGGGGGCGACTTGTTGCATCAGATCAGCGCGCCCACCATAAGCGCCGACAGGAAGGCCGCCACCGATGATCTTGCCGAGCGTGATCAGGTCAGGTTTGATGCCGAAAAGCTCCGTCACACCGCCTGCAGCGACGCGAAATCCTGTCATCACTTCGTCGAAGATCAGCAACGCACCATGACGCGAGGTGATCTCGCGCAGACCTTCGAGGAATCCGGGTTCGGGTCGGATCAGTCCCATATTTCCCGGGATAGGTTCGATGATGATCGCGGCGATGGAGTCGGGATATTCGGAAAAGAGGCGCTCGATGCCTGTGAGGTCGTTGTATTCGGCGAGCAGGGTATCCGCAGCGGTTCCTGCGGTGACACCCGGGCTATTGGGGACGCCAAAGGTGGTGGCACCCGAACCCGCCGCGATCAAGAACGAGTCGCCGTGTCCGTGATAACAACCCGAGAACTTGATCAGACGGTCGCGTTTCGTCGCGGCACGAGCAAGGCGGATCGCACTCATGGTGGCTTCGGTTCCCGAACTGACGAGGCGCACCATCTCCATGCTCGGAAAGAAGTCGCGGATCTTTTCAGCCATCAAGACTTCGCGGACGGTGGGCGCGCCGTAGCTTGTTCCGTCGGCAGCAGCGGCTTGGATGGCAGCAACGACTTCGGGATGGGCGTGACCAAGGATCATCGGCCCCCACGATCCGACATAATCGATGTATCGGTTTCCGTCTTCGTCCCAAAGATAGGCACCTTGGGCGCGTCGGATCATCGGAGGGGTTCCACCCACCGCTCGAAAAGCCCGAACTGGCGAGTTGACGCCTCCCGGCATGATGTGGCGTGCGCGTTCTATCCACGCTTGGCTTTGTTTGAATGATATCGGCATGAATGAGACTCCTTCTTTATTTTCGTCGATAGGACTTATGCGATTGGGTTTGTGTTCTTTGTGGAGCGCATCGCGCACAGCTTCGCCATAGGCGCGCATGGAAGGCTGTGGAGAAACCACCCAAGGCGAGAGCCCCCGTTGTTCGAGGGCCGCCGCTGTTGTGGGGCCGATGGCCGCAAAACGCAGGTCTTTGGGGAGGTCGTGTGGCTCAAGTTCCAGATCCGTCAACAGCGCATCAAGTTGCGACGGGCTGTTGAGCGCCACCCTAACGATCTCGCCGCACAAAAGCAACGAGCGCAGCGTGGGCGGCAAGGCCACAGGGACGATGGTGTAGACGGCAAGGCGTATGACGGTGGCTCCTAGCGCAGAAAGGCCGAACGGAAGGGTGTCTCGGGCTTCGCTAGAACCTGCGAACAAGTAGCGTTTGTTGTGTTGAGGGCCTTGTTGGGCGATCGCGGCGAGCAGGCCGTTGGCGTCTTGGGTCGCAGGGATCAAGGCAGGAGAAAGGCCCAAAGCCGCACAAGCACGAGCCGTTTCTTGACCTACGCAGTACAAACGCTCGGACAATAGGCGCTTGGCGGTGGCCTCTTCGTAAAGCCCCGTCGCTTCGCAGCTTTGCAACAAGGGCTTGAGAAAAGAGCGAACACTTTCGGCGCTGGTGATCAAATAACCATCGTACTGTTCGAGAGCTTGTGCGTAGGTGCGCCACTCGGAAGAAGACAGCAGCGGATGGATATCCAACACAGGGGCCGCAACAACGGAGATCTCGGCTTGTTCGAGAACAGCGCAAAACTCTTCGCATCGTTTGCGTTCGCGTGTGATCAAAACAGTCGGGAAACGAGCAGAAGAACGCGGGTTGTGTTGCATCGGTGGGTCGTTGCCTCATTGTGTTCAGATGATTCCGATGATTCCGATGATTCCGATGATTCCGATGGCTCTGATGGCTCTGATGATTCCGATGGTTCCGATGATTCCGATGGTTCGCAAATGTAGTGCCACGTCGTTTCCAAAGAAGCCGTGTTCGCGGTTATCCAAGCGGCGCAGACGTTGGTGTGAACACTACTGATCTTCCCGCCGATACGGGGTCAAGGGGCCATCGGTCCCTTGCGGGGCGTGGGGCAGCGCCCCATACGCGCCTTGTTAAGGTGGAAACCTCGTAGAGTCGGTCTTGATCGCCTTTTTTTTTCTCCCCCCCTCAATCCCCCCGGCCAACGGGGGGAAGTTGGAACGGGCAGCGTCTGCATT
>JAKLKB010000104.1 GCA_023150835.1 Myxococcota bacterium
AGCGTCTGCGTCTCGTGCAAACAGCGTGCGTCATGAAAAAACAAAATCCCCGCTGCTTCCGACTTTCGCTCCCTCCCCTGTTCACGGGGGAGGGCTGGGGTGGGGGGGGCCAACAAGCGCTTAACCTAACGCCTATGGGGCCACGCCCCACAAAAACCAGCCATAACGGAAGTTTCGTCATGGAGAGGCGACATTGGGCTTGTTGGTTTGGGCGACGAGTTCGACGACTTGCTGACTTTGGGGAGGGAGTCGTTCGAGCGCAAGGTGCGGGAAGCTGCATCCCTTTTGTTGTTGGAGGCAAGAGGCAAAGGGCCGAATCGACGCACGATAGAGCGTGTGTCCACAAGAAGCGATCACAGCGAGTCGCCCGGGCGAAAAGAACAGACGGCAAGAAGTCGCACTTGCCGCGAAGGTATCGGAAAGCACAAACCAATGTTTGCCTTGACCGAGAGGCCGAGCGATTTGACAGCGTTGGTCGAGCCGAGCCGTATTTTGGGCGGGATGGGGTTGATTCCAGCCGTCGTTGGTCCGCGTTGAATCGTAGCACACGCGGAGGACGGTGGGGCGTTCTTGCCAGATCGCTTCGGGAGCATCGCTGTGCAACGTCTGGATGCGTGTGTGGGTGGGCCAACGCTTGCTTCGGGAAAGCTCGGATTCGGCACGCCACAAACGCTGCAAAAGCCCGAAGCTGTAAGCCATCCCACCGCTACTAGCGTTTGGATTCGCAGATCGCGGTAGATCGGGCAACGAAGGCATCAGCCAAGGAGCCGTAGAAGTCCCAGAGGATGCCGAGGCTACGGAAGGGACGAAAGGCGCGGAAGGTGCGGAAGTCCCAGAGGGTGCGGAAGGTGCGGAAGGTACGAAAGGCGCGGCGGTTACGGAGGGTACGGAAGGCGCGGCGGGTGCAACGATCTTGGCAGAGGCAGGTGTTGCGGTTTCGGAGCGAGCGGAAGCAAGGGCATCTTGGGGAGCGGTGCGAGGGCGATGGGCGTGGAGGATATCTGCGGGTGCGGGGGCGGTGTCATCGGGGAGTTCGAGCGATGCGGGCTGTTGGGCCACAGCGATGAGAGTATCGCGGCGTGTGGGTGCAGCGTCGCGGCGCTCTTGTCGAGGAGTCGGGGGTTGAGGAGATGGAGCGGCCTTGGCGGAAGATTGTGTGTGTTTGGCTGTGGCGGGATGGGGGGGAACTTGGATGTGGATCGAGCCGAAGCAGCCGTCTTGAAAGCTGTTGTTGAAACTGCAAGCCGAGCAGAGCAACCAAACTCCCGTCAAAGAAAGTCCCCACGCAGGAGGGGCTTTGGGACGGAGGCTGCGACGTTTGCGGCGGCTTGCGCGCAAAGAAGGGGCGAGGTGTTGGACTCGCCGTGTGGTTCGAGGGATGCGGGCTTTGGGGGGGTGGAGTGCATCACGCATGTTCGGGTCTCCTTTGACGACTTACCTCGGGAGAACCGTCCAATCCACGCTTTGAAAGCATGTTGCAGCATGATATCGAGCATCGCTACGGGGTCAGGCACAAGGGGGTCAAAAAACCAGCAAGGGGCATCCAAGAAACGAGTGTTCGTTGGACAGGGAGCGCGCACACACAGCAAGAAGCGGAACGCTTGGTGGTTTGGCGGTCTCGCCACTTCGGACCATACGAAAACAACAAATCATTCGATCAAAAAAAACAAACGATCCTTCCATCTGAGCGATCTCGGGAAAGAAAAGAATGCCCATTCAACATACCGATGGCATCGACGTTGCGGCTCTTTCCGCCCGAGAACGGGCAACACCTGTGTATCATCGTGCCGTTAGATCGGTCTTGCAAGAGGTCCGATAAAAAATGCCTGAACCGCCCACCCTTGCAGAAAAGGCTGCTTTGGCGTAGAGATCGGTCCTCTGTTTTTGAGCAACCGCGAACACCAGACCCACGAAGGAGGGCGCGTTCATGTTACCAGCGTTGTTTCCCCGCAAAGACGGGGAGCCTTTACACAAAAAACTCTCGATCAGCCGTCGTTTTCTCCCCTTTATGTTGGGCAGTGCAAACGATGCGTGGCTGTTGTGGGAAGAGATCATCCGCGTTGAACCTATTTTGGAATTTATCGAACGCTGGAACAAAGAACACGCAGCCGATCCCAAGATGAAGATCTCTTTGCATCATATCTTGTTGCGCGCCTGCTGCCTCTCCTACACCTACAACCCCCGCATGAACAAGTTTGTGGCAGGTGATCGCTACTACCAACGCAAAGGGATCTATATCTCGTTTTCGGCCAAAAAAGAGTATTCTTCGGACGCAGGATTGTTGGTGTTCAAGCGCCTATTTACCGCAGAAGAGAGAATGGAAGAGGTGGTGCGTGCCCTCAATAGTATGGTGCGCGACGACCGCGATCCCAAAGAGAGCGGGCAAGAAAAAGAGCAGCGGATGTACGTTCAATATGTCCCGCGCTTTGCGATGAAAGCCGCGATGTGGGCGATCAACTGGCTCGATTCCAAGAACATCCTGCCGAGCAGTTTTTCCGATCACCACCCGTTGTTTGCGGGGATGTTCGTGTCAAACCTCGGTAGTTTGGGCATCAACTCTGGTTGGCATCACCTGTACAACCAAGGCAACATCTCGCTGTTTGGTGTGATGGGTGCCCCCTACGATGCTGTCCTTGCAGAAGACGGAAAGCCCGTTGTACGCAAAGTCGTCTCGCTGAAGTGGACGTTTGATGAGCGGATCGAAGATGGCTATAACGCCGGACGTGCGGCCACTTTTGTGACTCGCCTGATCGAAAATCCCGAACTGCTGGTGCATCCCGTCGGATTGGAAGAGCATCCTGCTTTTGAATTTTTCTTCAAAGGCAAAAAGCGGGTCGATGCGGTCCCCAAACCAGACACATGGAAAGACAACCCAAGCGGCGCGTAATCGGCAAAGATCGACAAGCTTCGGAAAGGACACAGATGGCCCGTCTTGTCTTGCATTGGGTGGAAACAGCGGATCGTTGGCGGTTGGCGTTGTACGAACGCGCTGCTCCCGTTGCAACATCAAAACCTCCCGTCTTGTGTGTCCACGGTTTCGCACAAAATCACCGAACATGGCAAAGCGGAGGATGGGATCGCACCTTAGCCGAAGCAGGACATCCAACGTATCTGCTCGACCTACGGGGTCATGGCTCCTCCAAACAACGTCTTCACTCTGCACAAGAACCGCCAAGACACGCCGCCCCAAATCTGCCAAGACACGCCGCCCCAAATTCGCCGACACGCACGAGCCAAGAGCCGCTAGAACATACATCCCTAGAGCTTCCAAGACACGCCTTCCAAGAGCCACCAGCACACACGGGACTTTGGCGGATCGACGATTACCTTGCACAAGATCTCCCTGCTGCGGTGGGATGGCTTCGTGAGCGACACGGCGGTGCAAAACTGATCCTGTGCGGCCACTCGCTTGGTGGCGTATTATCGGGACTTTACGCAGACGAACATCCCGAAGATGTCGCTGTCTTGGCGATGTTGGCAGCGCCGCTTTCTCCCGGGCGCACCAGTCGCCGTGTGCGCTTGGCGTGTCAAAGTGTGCAGATCTTGGCGCAGTGGGCGGAAAGGCGAGGTTGGCGCTGGTCGTGGCTGCCGCTACACTTGTTTTTTTGGGGGATGGATCAACTGAGCTTCGGTGTCTTGCCGATCTTGGGGGCGGGACTTCCTTGGTTGGCAAAGCGCGACAAAGCCCAGATCGTCTCACGTTTGTGGCATCCACAGATGACGCAGCCCGAAGCCGTCCGTTCGCTGTTGCGCCATGCCGATCCAGAGCCGATGACGGTGGTCTTGCAAATGACCCAATGGATGCTCACCGATCAAGTGTTGCTGGGCGACCCTCCCCAAGACCAACGTCCTCGGATACACAGGCTCGATCTGCCGCTGTTGTGTGCATGGGGCGATGAAGATCGACTCGCACCACCCGAAACCCAAGCGGCTTTTGTGCAGACGCTCTCAGGTCCGTGGCAGCGCACATTGGCCTTGAAAAAGACCAATCACATGGATATCACGGCGGGTCAGCCCGCTCAAAAAGTGATCGAGGCGTTGTTGGATTTGTGGAACGATTGGAGCGCGACCACCCTTTCTTAACGGCCTTGAGGCGACACCTTCTTAACGACATCGAAGCGACACGTTGGAACGCAGAAAGGAAGCACACCGAGATCATGGGATCA
The DNA here is from genome assembly GCA_023150835.1 of Myxococcota bacterium. Taxonomy (GTDB): domain Bacteria; phylum Myxococcota_C; class UBA6777; order UBA6777; family UBA6777; genus JAKLKB01. Next base: position 4,167 of record JAKLKB010000104.1, read on the forward strand.
GTTTGGAAGCCAGAACTCTTGGCTCCTGCGAAGAACTTAGAGCGATTGAAGGTAGCAGTGCGCTACGGCGCGGATGCTGTTTATCTTGGCGGACAGCGCTATGGATTGCGTGCGCGGGCAGACAACTTTACAGAAGCCGAGATCGCGCAAGGCGTTGAATATGCCCATCAACACGGCGTCAAGGTCTATGTCACGCTGAATGCCTTCTTGCATGACGAAGACTTTGTAGGCTTTGAAGACTTTTGCCGCTTTTTGTCCTCGATCCAGACGGATGCCGTGATCGTTTCGGATATCGGAGTGATCCAGCGGATCAAGCAGTGTTGCGATCTTTCGATCCATCTCTCGACGCAAGCTTCCTGCCTCAATCAATACGCCGCCCAAGTCTGGAAGTCGTTGGGCGTGGAGCGTTTGGTGGTAGGTCGCGAAGTCAGCGTCGAAGAAGCTGGAGCGATCGGACAAGCCGCCGAGATCGAGATCGAGATGTTTGTGCATGGTGCGATGTGTATGGCGTATTCGGGCCACTGCACGATCTCCAACTTTACAGCAGGACGTGACTCGAACCGTGGGGGATGTCTGCAATCTTGCCGCTTTCCCTACAAGATCGAAGCCGCCCCCTCCGCCCAAACCACCGATGCCCAAAGCCTCCGCATCCGCGAAGGACTCCCCGTCGCCTCGTTTATGTCCTCCAAAGATCTCCTCGGCATCGAGCAGATCAAAGCCTTTTTTGTGCAGCGCATCTGCTCTCTCAAGATCGAAGGCCGGATGAAGTCTTCGTTTTATGTTGCGACCACCTGCAAGGTCTATCGACAACTGATCGATGCCTATGCTGCGGGAGAATGGAGTCCTGCCTTGCTCGTCGAAGCACGCAGCGAACTCGAAGCGATCCCACACCGCACCTACACCTCGGGCTCCTTGAAAGAAGCCGCTGGCGAAGACTCCGTTTATGCCCCATCCACCGAGCAAAATGACGAAACACACCGTTATATCGGGATGGTGCTCGAAAACACGCCTGCCCACTACATCGTGCGCCTCTCTACCCCCCTTGCTGTGGGCGATATCATCGAGTGGATGCCCTTTGCGAAACCGCCGATTCCTTGGCGTGTTCCACAGCTTTTTACGGTCCTTGGCGAGCCTTGCGCTTCGATGCGTCAAGACAGCGTCGTCTGCATCCCGAAAGATCCCTCCCTAGGGCATATCGAACGCCTGACGATCCTCCGCATACCACAGCCCTCCTCTCCCCAACACATCGACACCAACGCCGACAACGTAGATATCCTACAGACCGCAGAGACCCTACACCCCGCAGATATCGCAGACTCGGAGGGTTCCGAGTTTTCCGACAACGCAAGGTAACCGAGATGTCATCGACGCCATCGCGATTTGTGGCTTATGCCGCCTCCGAAGAAGAGATCGAGCGCTGCGCCCGCACCGCAAAGATCGGCGAGATCCTCTTGGAGCCTGAGTGGCTTGCTTGCCAAGGAACCCTCTCTGCGGAGCGATGTGTGGATCTAGCGCGATCGGCGCGTTCGCATGGACTCCGCCCTGTGCTGGTGTGGGATATCTTGCTGCCTGAGCGTGTCATGCAAAGCTTACAGCCATCGCTGTCTTCGTGGGCATGGGAAGAATTCGCCGCTGTTCGGGTCTGCGATATCGGAGCAGCTCAATGGCTGCGTATCCACCGACCTCAGATGCCCCTTCAATTGATCGTAGAGACGGGGAATCACAACGAAGACGCCTTGCGCGCTTGGTGCGCGGTGTTTGCTCCTGCGCTCGAACGGCTGATCCTTTCGATCGAGATCCCCGAAGAACGACTGATCGCCTATGCGCGTGAATCTGCCGTTGATTGCGAAGTGATGGGAGTGGGCCGTATCCTGCTTTTTTATTCGCCGCGTTCTTTGCTTGCGCCGAAGCTGCTCACGGGTTCCTCTCTCCAATCGAGCGATGCAGCGGGCCAATCAAGCGATGCAGCGGGCCAACCAAGCGATGCAGTGGGCCAATCGAACGATGCAGCGGGCCAACCAAGCGATGCAGCGGACCAATCGAGCGATGCAGCGGGCCAATCAAGCGATGCAGCGGGCCAATCAAGCGATGCAGCGGACCAATCGAGCGATGCAGCGGGCCACAAAGCAGCGCCTGTTCGCCTTGAAGCGATCTCAGGTTCGGATCTGTCGGGGTATCGGCCTTTGCCTGTGTTGGAAACAGCCCACGGAACATTTCTGTATCTCGACAAAGATCAATTCATCCTCGACCGTCTTTCGGGCTTATTGGATGCAGGATTATGGATACGCCTCGATCTGCGCCATCTGCGCGATCACTCGGCATCTATCGCCCAGATCGACGGTTTGGTGGAGGCGATGCAACACGACGCGACAGCACTTCGCCAAGCATGGCCGCGCCCCACACGTGCGCCCTTTTTCAAGAACAACAAGACCACCGCACAATTCACGCGATTGAAGGCCAACCACCACGAACAACGAGACGAATACACCCTTGCAGAGGTCGTCGGTGTCGAGAGGCGTCGTTATGTGGTACTTTGCGCCTTGCGCCCCTTTTCTACGGAGATGCTTTACGCTTTACTCCTGCCGTCGGGTGAGGAGATCCTCTTGACGGACATCCCGATCTTCCACGATCTGCAAGGCGTCCCTCGCAACCAATGGATGACCGATCAACTCTTGATCACAGAGCGTATTCGGATGGCCTGTCCCGGAGCGCTCTTGCGAGGCCGCAGCAAAGAGGAAACCACTTCGATCCCAGAGGAGTCGCCCATTTGCCCCACTGCGTAAGTCCGACAAAAAAGAAACAAACCTTTCGGGTTTCCTCTACGTCAAGGGGCCGTCGCAAACAAAGCAAAGCCCCAACAAAACGATCTCGCACAACGAGCAGATCGTACAAAGCATCAGGGGTGGCGGTTTTGCGATGGGTGTTTGTGCGGTGGGTTGGGGGTTTGGGGTGGGTTGTTCGTAGAAAACAAAGGAAAACAAAGTATGAGTTCTCAGACAAAACAAAAAAGTAGTGAACCCTTGAAAAAAAGTAGTGCATCATTGAAAAAAAGCAGTACACCATTGAAAAAAAGCAAAACGGAATCAAAAGAAAAAAGAAAGACAGATCAAGGACGTACGCAGAGAGAGACAGGGGCATCGTATGGCCGTCATCGCGGCCCCAAAGGACGCGCACGCGCCGAAGGACAAAGCGGTCGGATGCAAGTGCTTCCACGCCTTGACAGCGAGCTTGAAGAACGGGTGTGGGCTCACCTCGAAAGCAACCAAGGCCAGTCGATCTCTGTGGACGATCTGGGCGATGTGTTGGAGCTGAATCGCCGAGAAGAGCGCGATGTGCGCAAATACCTCGAAGGGCAAGCCAACGCGGGTTGGTTAGAAGGCTCTCGCGATGATCACTTTGTGCTGCGCAAAGGACAAACCCGCCAAACCGAGCAACGATACGAAGGTATTTTGCAGGTCAACGCACGCGGACAAGGGTATGTGCAGACCGCAGAAGGACAACGCATCAGCGTTGCAGCAGAGCATCTCAGCGGCGCGCTCCAAGGCGATATCGTCTGCGTGCGAACGGACAAAAACGCTTGGGGGCAGTTGGCAGGCGAGATCACGGCGATCAAACGGCCTTTTGCGGGCCGCTTGGCGGGGTGGCTGCGCAAGATGGGACCGAATCTCTACCTCCAACCCGATGACGAGCGTTATTCGTGGATTCCAGTCCATGATACCGCCGATCGCAAGGCCGGCGATGCTGTGGTCGTCCAAGTCTGCCGCGCCGAAGGAGAACCCGAACACGTCTGGGCCGATGTCAAAAGCGCTCTCGTCACCAAAGAAGGCGCTGCCCGTGATATCGAACGTGGTGCCGCCCTTTTGGGCCTCGAAGCCTTTTCCGAAGACGTCATCGAAGAAGCCACCCGCGTTGCCGTCTCCCCCACACCTGACGAGCGCAAAGGCCGCGTAGATCTGCGCCACCTCGATCTCGTCACCATCGACGGCGAAGATGCCCGCGACTTCGATGATGCCGTCTGTTTGGAAGAGATCACTCCCGAACGATGGAAGCTCACCGTTGCGGTGGCCGACGTCTCTCACTATGTCCGCTACCAAGAGGCTTTGGATCAAGAAGCCTTTCGGCGTGGAACCAGCGTGTATTTTCCAGCGACGTGCATCCCGATGCTGCCCGAAGCCCTGTCCAACGATATCTGTAGCCTTCGACCCAACGAAGATCGGCTTTGCATGGTTGCGATCATGATTTACGATTGCAGTAAAAACCGCGCAAAGCTCGTTGAGACGGAGCTTTGTGAGGCGGTGATGCGCAGCAAGGCGCGGCTGACCTACACACAAGTCGCTCATGCCCTTGATGGCGAGCCCGCCGCTGACAATCCCGCAGTCCCTTTCTTGCCGATGTTGCGCAAGATCGAATCGCTGACTCGTCGCCTCCGCCTGCTACGAAAAGCACGGGGCTCGCTAGACTTTGATCTCCCCGAAGCCAAGATCGTCTTCGACGAGACAGGCGAGATCGCCGATATCATCCGTGGCGAGCGCTTTTATTCGCACAAGCTGATCGAAGAGTGTATGCTCCAAGCCAACGAAGCCGTCGCAGCTTATATGTTGAAGCACAAGATCCCGGGGATCTTTCGCACACACGGCGCGCCTGATATCGAAAAAGTGCAAAACTTCATCGCGATGTTGCACCAACTTGGCGTCCCGCTACACCTCGAATTGCACCGCCGCATCAAAGAACTCGAAAACGAGCAAGCAGGCCATTGGAGCATCGATCCCCGCCTGATCAGCGATCTGTTGCACGCCGCCCAAGGTCACCCCGCACAACGGGTCCTCCATCAAACGCTGTTACGCTCGATGATGCAAGCCGTCTATCTGTCCGAAAACCTCGGACACTTCGGCCTTGCGCTCGAACGCTACCTGCACTTTACTTCGCCGATTCGGCGTTATCCCGACCTCTGGGTACATCGGCTGCTCAGGATGCACTGGCAAGGGCAACTCAAAGATCCCGAACGCTACGAAGCCATCCTCGAAGAACTTGAAGGCGTTGCGCTGCAATCTTCGGAGCGCGAACGCGCCGCGATGCAAGCCGAACGTGATGTGTATGCCCGTTACCGCGCACGCTTGATGATGCGTTATCTCGGCCAAGAGCTTGACGGGACGATCTCTGCTGTCACAGGCTTTGGTTTCTTTGTGGAACTGGACGCGCACTTTGTGGATGGGCTTGTTCATGTCCGTGAACTCGACGGTTTTTTCCAATACGACGAACAACGCCTCGCCCTTGTTGACCAACGCTCCGGGGAAACCTACCAGATCGGGGATCGCCTCTGTATCCAAGTGGCTGCCGCCTCCCCCGAACGCGGCTCCGTTGACTTTCGCCCCGTCAAACGTCTCGCCCGCGAAGACAAACACGACGAACATGACGAACACGACGAACTCCACGAACTCAACTTCCCCTCCAAACCTGCCCTATAGCCTTTTTCTTGGTAGGAGATCTGCTCGATGAACACGACAGCATCGGCCACCTCCGTCCATCCGTGACAAACCTTTTTCTTGGTAGGAGATCTGTTCGATGACCACGACGCCTCCCAACACCTCCGAAGCAAAAGCCTCACCCCAACCGCCTTCCTCCGCTCCCGAGGCCGAACAGCCCGTGACGTGGGATCTCGAACCCGATCCTGTGATCCCTTTGCGATGGCGGCCCTATCTTGCGATGGCGGTGTTTTTTGTCACGTTGTGGCTGATGTTCGAACTCTCTCACGAATTGCGTTATTCGTGGGCCACAGGCCCCGTTGTTCTAGGCGATATCTCCAACGGATGCGATGCCGCTTTTTACCAAAAAGCCCAAAACAACGCATTTATACGCGTTGAAAATATCCTCCCCGATCTCGAATCCACCACCGAAGCCCGCGTCGGTCTGACCAAATACCGTTATGTCTTTGCGATGGGATGTGACCTCTTGCTTGCCGTCCCATCAGAACGCTACCAAGCGCTCTTCGGAGCGCCGCCCGCTCCCAAAAGAACATCCGCCAAAACAGCCCGCACCCCAAAAGCCCCATCCGCTCGGCCTATCCTGCTCCATACTCCCCAAGGCATCGTCGAAAAACAAGGCGATATCAAAGTTTTTTCCATACAAGGCCGCGCCTTGCGGCTTGCGGATGTCAGCAGCCTCCAACCTGTTCGCGACTTTTACTTACGATCCGAACACAATCTTCCTCCGCGCACGGTGGTCTTGTTTGATGGAGAAACACCGAAAAGCAAAGGGTGGATCTGGTTGTTGTATCTTGTGTTTTTGAGCCTTTGTGGACTGAGCCTCCAACGTTTCTTGATCTTCACTCGCGCCCTCGAAGACGATCAAGCTGCGCTCGAAGCCCTCGAAACCCGCGATAGCCAACGATAACAAAGGCTCGCTTTTGGTTTGGATCAACACGACATGAATTCGTCCACATCAACGGCGTAGCGGTCGGCAGATCCAACGCCAACACCGTCGGCCCCGATAAGCATAGCTGACACGAACACGCTTGCTCCCGCGACCGCAAGACAACGACTGCACAGACGGACAAAACGCACGCAACGGCGGCGGACAAGACCAACGATGACAAGTCTGGCCTTGGTGTGAATAAGTGACACGAAAAGCAGAACGCCCCCCCGCACACGATGGGCGAGACAACACAGGGCAAGGAAGACGGCGGCAGATCCACCGCCGACAGATCTGGCCTTGAATCCGAAAACTCTCTTGGATCGGGCTGAATCCAACACGGCAGACAGGGCGGCGAGCCACAGGACAGCGCGCCTCTGCCTGCACAGAAGCGAACCACACGCCCAACCATCCGATCAGTCCAATCCTCCAAGCCCACATCGCCTTTTGCCTCCGCTCCTTGCTTTCTCTTCTGTGTTGTTTCCCAACGTTGTGATCTGGCACACAACTGCGAATGCCCCTTTGGACGCCTCCCCCCTCGTTTTCCATTCAAAAAAATCTCCACCGCTCTCTCCCCCGCAGAGACGGCCCGCGCAGAGGCAGGAAAAAAAGATCATCCCAACCCCAGATAGCGCCGAAGCGACGGGTTGCGCGGAGTGGCTTTCCACAAAAAGCCGTCGAGAAAGTAATGCGTGGCTTGAGGGATGGTCAAAAACGCGATCCAAAAAGCCCGCCAAGCGGGTTCTTTGACCGCAGCGATCGGATATCGCAAAAAAAACCCGTAAAATGCGGCATGATCACGCCCATGCACCAACAGATCCCAAAAGTATTCTTCCCAAAACGAAAACAACAACACAGGGACCACAAACAACGCCACGGAAAACACCCGCCGCGTCAAATAAGGCCGCCACACCGCCCACGCCAGACGCTTGGCGCGTTCTTCGTCACGCCACGCATTTTCCGTGTACATGTACACCAAGCCGTAGTATGGGATGCCATGCGCCACCACGTTCGTCAGCGCAAACGCAAACGGCGAATCCAAATGCACGATCCCAAGATACCAGTTCACATAAGTGCCTGTGACCCATAAGATCTTGCCCCACGCCAACCCCACGTCGTAGCGCTTTGCGGTGTACACATGCAAGCCCACCCATCCCACCACCGAACCCACCCATACACCCACCACAAGCCACACCAACACGTCATACACGCTCCAGCCCCACCCCACCGAGCGCAGACGTTGCGTGTACATCAACCAAGAAACAAAGTCCCCTTGTGCAAACCAACTGATCTTTCGCGGAAGATGCGTGTGCCAATAAAGGATCGGAAGCCCTGTGGCGATGTAGATGCAGACCCGATCCCAAAAGCGTACACGCCCCAACCACGCCTTGCGCTGCGTGCGTTCTGCCTCGCCCACACCGCGCAACAACACACCGCTCAGGCGGCCATGATACAACGCCGTAATCCCCACCTGCTGCTTGATAAAATGGTACAACGCAAAATACGCAAGTACCCGCCAAAACAACGCAGTCGAGATGTACGCAAGCAACCACGCCACCACAAAAGACAACAGCGGGAACCCCCACAACAGATCGCGATTGCGCGCCCGATGCTCTGGATCAAAGTAGGTCCGAAACACCGTCGCCCACACATGTCCCACGTCGATCAACAACACGATCAGCACCCACCCCCAAATCGGCATCTTCGCGTACATCAACGACGAAGGCAAACAAAACACCACCCCCCAACAAAACCAGATCGGAACGTGAAAAAACCCCAGATCAAACCCCCGCCCACCAAACCACAGATCCCCGCCCTCCCGCTCGTTGGACTGCTTCACCTCGCTCATCCACCAACACTCCCTCCAATACAGCAGAACGTGCCCGATGATAGGGACTTTCCATACCATAGCAAACGCCAACCTTTGGCTCTTCAACAGACACCCACCCTAGCAAGCCGCCCACGCCCCTGTCAACCAAACTGCATTGGGCGGATAGGGGCGTACCATGCTCTCAAGACACCCACGCCCGAATCAAACAACTCCCTACCGCTCGCCCGAATCACCCCCCCACGACCCATCGCCTCCAACACCATCGCCCACACCACCCGCCTCTTCCTTCCCCGAACACCTCGAATAAAAAAAACCAAGACAACACAACACCTCCCAAGGTCTTCTCTACGACCAAAACACTTGGACGAAAAAACGTCGCCCAAGCCATCCAGCCACAAACGATCCAACCCGAAGTGGGGCGCTTCCCATGAGAAATCCACCGACATCTCGCACCGTACACGGCCTTGCATGGATGGCTCTGCTTTTCCTTGCATGGGCTTGTTCTCCCACCCCTCCCACCACCACCTGCACACAAGCAAAAGACTGCTCCCATATCCCCAACTACACCTGCGAACTCGGCTACTGCGTCCCCAACACCTCGCCCTACACCCAAAGCAACGTCTCCAGCGAAAATCCCCACCAGCCGCCTCTTTTTCCCTCCGAATCCACCACCCAAGAACCCCAAACCACCGAACCCACCACCTCAGACGGTCTGTTGCCCGAATCCTCCACCACCGAACCCGCCCAAGAGGGCAGTCGCATCGAAGGTCATCCTGTTGAAGCCGTCCAAGAGGGCAGTCGCATCGAAGGCCATCCTGTTGAAGCCGTCCAAGATGGCGGAAACATCGAAGCCCCTCCCACCGAAACCACCCAAAACGACAACCCCCCAGAGATCGAACCCACCGACCCTCCGCCCACCTGCGTCGGCAACGAAACGCGACCCTGTACCACCAAAAAAGTCGGACCCTGCGCGATCGGCGAACAAACCTGCCAACAAGGTGACTGGAGCGACTGCCAAGACACCTATACGCCACAAGAGGAATTCAAGAATTGCGCGGACGGCGTCGACAACGACTGCGACGGCAAAACCGACACCAACGACACCAAACCCGCAGGCTGCAAATGGGATATCGACCACCCCGCGAACACGACCAACGGCAAGCTCCGATGGGTCGCTACCACCCCACACGCTGGCGCGCTTTACATCCTCGGCGAATACCTCGGTAAACCCGCCCTTCCCCTCCAAAACCAACAGATCTACACCTTCCCAAGCACCACCACCAAACGCGGCTTTCTCGCAAAGCTCCATCCCACGGGCTATTTTGAATGGATCCGCGTGTTCTGGCCCAACACCGCCGACACACGTTTCCGCCCCACCGCGCTCACCTTCCATCCCGATCCAGCCGACCCCACCAAAGGCTCCATCTTCCTCGCAGGCCACTTTGGAGGTGCCCTCCAAAACACCACTCCGCTCTCACTCCATCCCACCACAATCCAAACCACCACCTCCCAAACCACCACACCCTCCCTTCTCACCGACACCTTGACAGCAAAGCTCTTCGCGATCTTTGTCCTTCAATACGATGCCGCCGGAAACTTTGTCCGCGCCTCCAAAATGGACACCTACACAGACGGGACACAAACCACCGCCGAATACTTTAGCGCCAACGCCATCCTTTACGCAAACAATGCCCTCTACGTCGCGGGCGGCATCTGGGGAAAATTCGAGTACCCGGATCCAAAATTTCCCCAATCCATCAAACATGTACGTGCCTACGATCGCAGACATCCCTATCTGATCCGCTTCTCCACAAACACCTCCAAGATCAGCGTCCAAGACGTCTACTTCTTTACGCCCGGTGGCAACGCAACCAGCGAAGTCTTTGGCTTGGCCTTTGATGCCGCACAACAAAAGATCTTCGCCGCAGGAAGCACGATAGGCGGACTCTCTCTACAACAATATCCCGCACCGACCACCTCAGCCGTCGCAGGATACGGCGGCCACGATGCGTTTTTGGTCACGCTCAACAACGACTTGACTTCCCCGACCATCCGCCTCTTTGGTTCGAGTGGTGACGACTTTGCTCGTGGCCTCGTCTATGACCCACAACGCGGATTCTTTCTCTTTGGTGAAGCATTCGTCGGAAGCGGCCTACCTACCGTGTTATACGCAAACTTTCGGCCCAAACAACCAAACGATCCCAACATCGCCTCAATTGACGCAAAAGGCCAACGTACCGCCTTTTTGGCCCATTGGAGCCCTTCCTACCAAGCACAATGGATATTTGGCGTGGGTTCTGACAATTTCAAAATCCAAGGAACCCAAGACACCTTTTTGAACCAAGCCTCCGCCACACACCTCGCCTTGCACAACAACACCCTCTACCTCGCGGGCCTTTTCCGTGGTGATCTCGCCTACTACCAAGGCCACAACACCACTTCCATCTCTCTCTCGAAAAACTCCACAGGCCCCAACGCCACAAATATCCAACGTACCTTTGCCAACAAACTCGCCGACAACTTCCTACTCGCGATCAACCCGACCACAGGCGCACTCGCCTCCAACAACAGCTACCGCATCATCGAAAACACTTCTCTCTCGGCCCCCATCCTTCGGGCTCCTGCGGGTATCTCGTTTGACCCACACAACGTTGCTTATCTTTTCCTCAACCAAGAAGATCCCGCCTTCTTGCAGGCCACAACAAGCTTCGAGATATTCGCCACCACCACCATGCCTCCGCCCTACAAGGCCGAGATCTTCAAACACCCTCTGCCACGCTAACCCACACAGGCCCCACCCGAAACACTCCGATCTCGCCCGTTGCGCCTGTGACAAAACCAGCGTACAAACGAAATTTAGATACGAACAACGATTGAGGGATACGCCATGCACACAACACCGCAACGATACCTGCCGCTCGGGTGCCTGATGGCCCTGTGGATCGGCCTTTGGGCTTGCGCCCCCACCGTCCCTAGCCAGCAAAGCTGCCAAGAAGATCGCGACTGCTCGGCAGGTTACGCTTGTGTCTTTGGCGCGTGCTCTAGCCTTAGCAGCGAAAGTGGACGCGAAAACATCGCACAGATCAGCGACGCCAACACCCATCAACCCGATATCCCTCAAGAACCTCCCTGCCGCGAAAGCGACACCCGCCCCTGCTTCCCCCGCAACCAAAAAGGCTGCACCTCCTCGCAAGGCTCCTTTTCATGCACCCAACCTTGCAGCACAGGCACACAGACCTGTAGCAACGGCCTTTGGGGTGAGTGCATCGGAGCTATCGTCCCCGCCCCCGAAGAATGCAACGGCAAAGATGACGATTGCGACGGACAGATCGACAACAACCTCACCCCGCCGCTTTGCGCCAAACAAAGTGGCCTCTGCAAAGGCTCCACCAAGCAGATCTGCGACGGCAAAAACGGCTGGAAAGAATGCGATCGAGCCGCTTATACCAAACACCATGACGCCTATGAGCCCTCTGAAACCCGATGCGACGGCCTCGACAACGACTGCGACGGGCAAGCCGACAACAACCTTCCACCCAAACTCTGCGACAAGCAAAGCGGCGTCTGCAACGGCACCAAAGCCACCTGCGGGGGCAAAAACGGCTGGAAGCCTTGTGATGATGCCCACTACAAAAACCAAGCCCCCAAATACTCGGACAAAGAAGAATGCGACGGACTCGACAACAACTGCGACGGCAACATCGACGAAGGTTGTTCCTGCGTCGATGGCCAAACACAGCCCTGTTTCCCCGGAAATGTCGGATGCAAAAAAGACGCTGACAACGGCACTTACCAATGCGACGGCCCATGCAAAACAGGCACACAAACATGCAGCGGCGGAAAATGGGGAAGTTGTGAGGGCGCAAGCATCGGAAAACCCGAAGAATGCAACGGCATCGACGACGATTGCGATGGACAGATCGATAACGGCCTCACCGCTCCCCCTTGCGAAAATCAAAAAGGCGTCTGCAACGGTTCCAAAAAGATTTGTGATGGCAAAAATGGTTGGAAGGCATGCGATCAAACCGACTACACCAAACACAGCACCGACTATGAGATCAAAGAAACCAAGTGCGATGGACTCGACAACGACTGCGACGAAAACATCGACAACGGCTTGACTGCCCCCGTATGCACCAACCAAAAAGGCGTCTGCAAGGACTCCGTACAGACCTGTAAAGGCACAGACGGCTGGAAGGATTGCGATCACGCTGCTTATGCCTCGCAGAACAAGGCTTACGAGATCAACGAAACCCGATGTGACGGTCTCGACAACGACTGCGACGGCAATGTCGACAACGGCCTCACTCCACCCACATGCACCAAACAAAACGGCGTCTGCAACGGCTCCAAACAGACCTGCGACGGTGTAAAGGGATGGACAGATTGCAACACCGCAGCTTATACCGCACACAACGCTGACTACGAGGAAACCGAAACCAAGTGCGACGGCAAGGACAACGACTGCGACGGTAGCACCGACAAACATTGTGACTGTCAACTCGGGCAAACTCGCGAGTGTTTCGGCGGTTCCAACGGATGCACACCCGATCCAAGCGGTGTCGGCTCCTACAAATGCAATCCGCCCTGCCAAGCCGGCAAGCAACAGTGCGTTGCCGGAAAATGGGGCGACTGCACAGGCGATGTCCGCGAAGCCAAGGAGATCTGCGACGGCATCGACAACGATTGCGATGGCAAGGTCGACAACAACCTGACCCCCGTCCCTTGCGACAAACAAGATGGCGTTTGCCAAGGCTCCACCAAGATCTGCGACAGCCTACAAAAAAAATGGCTTGACTGCGATGATGCCCGATACAAGGCATACAACACCGCCTACGAAGCCACCGAAACCCTGTGCGATGGACTCGACAACAACTGCGACGGCAAGGTCGACAACAACCTCCCCACCAACCCCTGTTCCAACCAAAAAGGCGTCTGCCTTGGTGCCAACCAAACCTGCAACGGTATCAAAGGATGGAAAGATTGCGAGCCTCGCGATTATTACGCGCACAACAGCGATTACCAACCCACCGAAACCAAATGCGACAACAAAGACAACGATTGTGACGGTCAAATCGACGAAAACATCAAGCGAAACACCTACCCCTCCGATACCCGAGGATGCACCCTCGACCCAAACACCCAACAATACAAGTGCGAGGGCATCTGCCAACCCGGGATGTCCGTTTGCAAAGCTGGGCAGTGGCAACAAGAAACCCCCGCCATCACCCCCCAAAAAGAGTTCATGCTCTGTACCGATGGCAAAGACAACGATTGCGACGGCAAGATCGACTACAGCGATCTTCGCGCTTACAACGCCTCCGCCTCCGACGAACGCGACAACTGCGTGTCCACCTATTCTTTGATCAAGCATGACTCCAACGGACAAATCGAAGGCCGTCTCCTGATCAAAGATATCGTCAGCAATGCCTCCGAAGGGCGGGGCGATCTCTATCTGTTGGGCGAGATCACAGGCACTTATGGCTATGTCACCACCAGCGGCCAAGGTGCCAGCATCGCAAGCCCCAACGGCATCTTGGGCTTTGTCATGAAAGTGACGCCTGAATTCCGCGTCCATTGGGCCTTTACCTTCAGTATGCCTCTCCCGTTCCCATTGAGCGGCTCCGCCCAACCCCAACGCCTTGCCTACGCAAACAACAAGCTCTACATCACAGGCAGCTTCCAAGGCACCATCCGCCTCCAAACGGGCCCCCTCTCCCCAACCAACACAAAATATGAATCCCTCACGGCGGGCTTCACAAACCGAAGCGCCGCTTTTGTTTGGGCGATCCAAGATGCCGTAAGCCAACCCGCGACTGGATTGTGGGCCGCCAAGATCGATTACGGCGACACCACCGCCCACAGCATCGTCGCAAACCAAGGCGCGGTGTATGTCGGGGGAAAGAGTACGCCCGATTTCAGTATCTCGCCTACCGGCGAAACCTCCGGCAACGACCCCTTTATCGCTGTCCTCTCCGCCGTTGATGGTGCGATCAAAGGCAGGAAATTCTTCAAAACCATCGCCGCAGGCACGGCTGACCTCAACGACCGCATCTGGCAAATGGCGCTGTTTAACGGTGACCTTGTGGCTGTGGGGACATTTTCAGGAGACTACGAGAAGGACACCACAAGCAGCATCACGAGTACGGGCGGGCGTGATGCCTTTTTGGTTCGACTGTCTCTCGACCTCAAAACCATCCATTGGTTCAAGCGCATCCATTCCGCCGAGGACGACACCCCCACCGCACTCCACGTCGAAGGCAGCGATATCTACGTTGCGGGTACTTCCTCTCTCAACGCGAGCGCCTCCTTCTACAAGATCACTTTCGAGGGCGGCGCGTCTTCGGACTTGTTCGGACGCAAAACAAGCATATACAACGGATTTATCGCTCGTTACAAAGACTTGGGAACGGGTACTCCCAGCCTCCAATGGGCCTATCTCGCCGCGTCCTCTCAAAGGACGGGAAAAGTCGTTCCTACCGCCATCGGGATGCGCGATGGATTGCTCCATCTCGTCGGTTCTTACCTCGAAGACTTCGGCCTCTATCAAACCTCGACCCTGTACAGCACCACGACCATCCCTGTCCCCATCGCAGGCTCCACGTTGACTGGCTCAGCCACCCAAGTCGGCCTCTTCGTGTTGCTCCTCGATAGCGCGGGAACTCTCGTCGCTCCCGTCCGTTATCCCGCCCTTTCACGCACCCCCACCAACCCCATGTCTCTGCACGACACCAACACAGCGAGAGCTCATTGGCTTGCCAATGCCCTTGCCTTCGATGTTTACGGCATGGATTATCTCGCGATCGGCTTTGCCTCAACCCAACTCAGCAACTTCGATCTCAATCCTCTCGTCTGGAGCAACTGGAGCCTACGAAGCATCCCCACCCCCGCCACGCTCTACCAAAAAGGCGCATTTCCCCGAAAATCAGGCGCAATCAGCCCTCCGCTTCCCGTTCCCTGATCCGTGTCCTGTCCATGATCTCGGTCAATCGGGGTTTTATACCGAGGGGTCGCGTCTCATTTGCGGCGTACCAGCGTTGCGGATAACGTGGTCAATTGGGGGGTTTAGGGTCGGGGGTTCGCAGCAGGCCAGATGTACCAAGCACGGGGGGTTTGGGCCGAGAGCAAGTCCGACAACGACGGGCTTGACGCACGCCGCACAAGCTCGGGCATCTCCGCCACTCCCGCAAAGATATCGAACAACGTCGCTTCTTTGCGATACGCAACAAACCGTGCATTCGGAAGTTTGGTCAACTTCAACAACAGATCTTGTGCGTCTTTGCGATAACCGATGCGATCGATCAGCTTGTATTTGAGTGCGTCTTCTGCAACAAACACCCGTCCATCCGCCACTTGGAGAACCGCTTCACGTTTGAGCTTTCGCCCTGCCACCACGATATCCACGAAACGATGGTACATCTTGTCTACGATGGTCTTGATGATCTGCTTGTGTTCTTCTTGGATCGGATCGTAGGGTGACAACAGCGCTTTGTTCTTTTTGGATGTAATCGAAACGCCCTTCACACCGATCTTTTCCAACATCGCAGAGAAATTCAGCGTCGAGACGATCACGCCGATACTTCCTGTGACGGTCGTGGGGTGGGCGACGATCTGGTGTGCAGCAGCGGTGGCATACACGCAGCCCGATGCACAAGTATCCCCCATCAGCGCAACGATCGGCTTTTTCTTCGCCAACCGCGTTAACGCATGATAGATCTTGTCGCTTGCAGTCACGCTCCCACCCGGAGAATTCGCCAACAACAACACGCCTCGCACCATCTTGTCCCGTTCGGCTTGTCGGATCATTGGCAAAAGACTTGCCGCCGTCGCCCGCTCGCGAAAATTTCCCACCCCTTCCATGATCACGCCGTTGAGATCCAACACCGCGACCTTGCTCTCGCCCTTGCCTGCCAAAACAACTTCGCGTAACTTTTGCCCTTGGCCTTGTGCTTGTTGTTTGTCGCTCACCATCGCAAACAACAAGACGTTGACGACGAGGCTCGCCAACAGCACGCACCCCACCCCCGCCATGCAACCAAAAGAGGTCCGTTTCGGCGGTGGGATGGGCGGATACGATGGCGGATAATTCGAAGCGGGTTGTGGTTGCATCTTTGTTCTTGCTCCTGTGTGTCTTGATCCATCAATGGTTTCTTTTTGCCGATCATCCAAGTCGGCTCAACGTCCAGAGCGCTCGCGTCTTTTCGCTAGAAGACTTACGCAGATTGATTTGTTTGGTGGGGCTTTGCCCCAAACCCCACAAGGGACTGGCGCCCCTTGACTCCCGTGAGGGGCGAACAGATCACAGTTTTTCAAGCCAACGGCTCTGTCGCTCGCAACAGCCGCGAACACGGGAGTTGTTGGCCACAGGCCACTCCTCTCGGTCGCATCTCGCGTTGTCCACGATCATCCCAAACGATGCACGCTTGTGTGCGCCCAAAACGCTACGCCACCAAAGGAAAGCGCATGTTGCTCCAACCCTGCTTTTTTCACAAGCACCCCACACCCACAGCTCCGCCCTCTCGGCTCGGGGTGGGGGCGGCCTGCACGCCGCTCCCTGTTTCTGTGTCGCTGTTTGCCTTGATGTCGCTGCTTGTCTTTATGCTGCTGGCCTCGTCCGTCGAGGCTCGCTCTACCGCTTGGAGACAAGGCGATCTCGCAGCAGCCAAGCGCCACGCAGCGGGCCGTCCTCTTCTTGTGCAAGTCTCGGCGGCGTGGTGTTCGCCTTGCAATCAGCTTCACCATGAAGTCCATGATACTCCTGCGATCCTTCCGTTTCTTCAACGCGCTGTTGGCGTCCGTATCGACTTCGACACCCCCCAAGGCCAAGCGATCACCCGACGCTACGCGATCCTCGATCTCCCTACACTTCTTCTCCTCGATGCAACTGGCCAAGAGATCGGAAGGCTCCAAGGATACAACGGAAAAGAAGCCTATCTACGGCACCTTCACGCCCTTTTCCAACAACACAACGAAGTCCTCTCCCTCCAAACACTTCGGGCGCAACGCCCGCTCACCCCACACGAACAACTCCACCTTGCCCGAGCCTTGCTCGTGCGTGGGAAACACCCGCAAGCCTACGCCCTCTTACAACCTCTGCTTTTCCAGCCCTCTTCCGTTGGACAAGACGCCACGCGGATCTGGGGGCGCTGGCTGCTGCGCGTCCAAAAACGCCCCCTCGAAGCCGATGCCCACTTTCAACGCGCTGCTCGCACTTACGCAAATACCCCTGCTTTTGGCGGCTTCCTCTACTGGCAAGCCAACAGCCTCCATCAACAAAACCAAACCTCCCAAGCCATCGCTCTTTTCACTCAATGGGCGCAACGCTCTCCCCACGATAGCCTCCCCCCCATGCTGCTTGCGGACTTTCTACTCCATCACCGACTCTCCCCTGACCGCTCCTACACCGCCATCCAACAAGCCTTCCGACGCCTCCCCACACACACTCCCCTCTACAAAAAACGCGCACCTTGGCTGTTTTATCTCTCCGCCCAATACCACCAACGCCAAGGGCACCTCATCCAAGCCCACACCGCACTCCAACAAGCTCTCCAACTCTCCCCTCACACCGCCATCTACCAAAACTTCGCACGACAGCTCCCCCCCATCCCACCGCCCCCTGCCCTTCACGTCACACCACACAAACCAAGGCCCTAACAGACCAACACAAAAGAGATATCGCCATGCGCCCTTTATCGATCCTTACCTTCCTTTTGACCGCCCTGCTGCTCACCCCTTGGGCCTGCTCGCCTTCTTCGGTGCCTCCGCCGTGTAACTCCCCTGCCGACTGCCCCAACGCCACCTGCGATCTTGCCCTTGGCATCTGCCTTTCCAACGCACCCAAAACCAACCCCCAACAGACCACCTTCCCCAATGGTAAGCCCACCCCTTGCCTCAACAACACCCACTGCCCGCTCGATCATCGCTGCAAAGACGGCTGGTGTACAGCACAGTGCAGCACAGAAGACGACTGCGCAAAAGAACAAAAATCTTGCTTGCGTGCGCGCTTTTGTGGCCGATGCACCCAACACAGCGACTGCTTCTCTGGCCTCTCTTGCCAAGAAGGGCGCTGCGTCCCCTGCACACAAGATGCCTCGTGCGATACCACCGAATACTGCGACGCAACCACACAACTCTGCAAACGCCGATGCGCGTCCAACGAAGACTGCGAAGTCGGCCTACTTTGCAAACAAAACCGCTGCGTGCCTTGTGAACGCGACTCGGACTGCAACACCAGCCAGATCTGCGAACCCCTCGTCACAGAAAATGGCGAAACAAGCACCAAGCTTTGCCGCCAAGGATGCCGCACCTCCCAACAATGCGCGGCCCCAACCCCCCAATGCGACCTCCCCCGCTTGGCTTGTGTGGCTTGTCTCCGAGACCAAGACTGCGCAAGCAGCGGCCTCTTTTGCCGACAAAATGCCTGCGTCACTTGCGAACAAGTCGGATGCAACGAAGGTGCCTTTTGTGTCCGCGCCAAACAACACTGCCTCCCCAACGGCTGCAACCAAGACGGCGATTGCACCTCCCGAAGCAGCGGCACCTTCTGCGATCCCACCACCTCGACTTGCGTCGAATGCTTTCAAACGGAACACTGCACCGCCCGAAAAAAAGGCTCCGTCTGCAAACAAAACACCTGCCAACCCTGCCTAAAAGACTCCGAATGCCCCGCACAGCAGATCTGTCACGAAAAAGTCTGCAAAGACCAAGCATGCCGAAGCTACCTCGATTGCTTGATTGATCCCAACGCCACCTCACCCAACCCCTCGGGCCTACGCTACTGCTCCAAAGCCGACGGCCAAGATGTCGGAGTCTGTAAGGCTTGCGCTCTGTCCCAAAGCTGCGCCAAAGAACTTTGCGGAACCGATCCAAAATGCAAAGCCTGCACGAGTACCGAAGAATGCAAAAACTCGTTGGAAGCAGAAACACATTGCGTCCAAGGGCTGGGCGTTTGCGCACCAGGCCAATGCACGACATGGCAAGAATGCTTTGCCACACCTCCCACCACAGATCCCCTCGGAAAACTCTGCACCAACAAGGAATGCAAAGACTGTAGCAGCGTCTTCGGAACTCTCGACACCATCGGCCTCGATCCCAACCAACTCAAACTCGCCTACGAAGGGCTGACCACTTCCGCCCCTTTTTCATGGAAGCCGAAACTCCTCCCCTCCGATACGCGCAACGTCTTCTACCAATGGGATGTCGGCAATCCACCCCCCGGCCTTCAATACACATATCCCTCCCAAAATACACCGATCTTCTCGATACACGGAACCTTTTCGAACGCCCTAATCTCCGGCCAAAAACAAAGCGGCAGGATGACCCTCTCTCTGTCCGTCTGGCAATACGCCCCCCACGGAAGAAAGGCCGTCTGCCGCATCGATCACGCGGTCGATTGGGTGATCTGGCCCAAACTGGAAACCTCGATCGCAGGAAAAGCTAACGCACACCCCTCTCAACCCTTGATCGTCTGGCGGCCCTACGAACGCAATCATCCCACAGAAATCGACGCTTCGTCTTATGTCAAAGGCGGCGGCATCGTCCTCCCCAACGAATATCGCCCCCGTTTCCGCTGCGCGATCTACCAAGGCCCGGGACAAGGCGTCGTTCCCGATATCTTTGAAAGCACCAGCGGATGCAAGCTCAAACGCAAGTTCGTGATCAACCCACCCAACGGCTATTATGGCTTCATGGTCTCCGTCCAAGATACCCTCGGTCAAAAAGTCGAAGTCCCTTTCTTGGTTATCCCTGCCGATTGCAGCGAGTCCAACCGCAAGATCAACGGCCCGGATCCCACCACTTGGACACGCCTCCCACCCAACCAAACGGCCAATTGGAACGTACGCATCGAAGACGCCCAGTACCGCACCTTTAGCGACAACAAGATCTGCGGCTTGCGCTTCCACGCCTCCCTCACCTCTCCCTTGCTCTCCCCTCCCCAAGATGCCCCCTCTTCCGCCCTTTCGTGCAGCAACCCCAGCCAACGCCTTTGTGTCCGCTGCATCAACGGCTGCACCCTCTGCAACGACAACCTCTGTCGCTCCAAAAACACTCCCAGCACTTGTTTCTTCCCCGAAAACGTCACCCTCTCTTATGATGTCGAACTGCGCCACACACAGCCTGTTCGCCCCGCCAAACCCGCCTTCCTCGTCTTCCAGATCCGCAACGCCTACAACTACGCCTCCCAATTCCATTGCCAGATCTCCCTCTTTGAATCTCCCCTTCTCACCAACCCTTCCCCCTAATTTGCGGAATACAATGTCGGCTTAGACTTGTAAATGTTGACTTAGACTTGTAAATGTTGGCTTAGGCTTGTAAATGTTGGCTTAGACTTGTAAAGGCTGGCTTAGGCTTGTAAAGGCTGGCTTAGACTTGTAAAGGCTGGCTTAGACTTGTAAAGGCTGGCTTAGGCTTGTAAAGGCTGACTTAGACTTGTAAAGGCTGGCTTAGGCTTGTAAAGGCTGGCTTAGACTTGCAAAGACTGGCTTAGACTTGTAAAGGCTGACTTAGACTTGTAAAGTCTGGCTTAGACTTGTAAAGTCTGGCTTAAGTCAGTATCGCTTGATTTTTGTAACTTTGGTGCTTGAGCAGCAAGGTTCTTCGGGGTCCGTTCAAACCAACGCCATGAGAGAGGTATCAAGATGCAACACATTTCAGCCAGGGCAACCACAGGGGGTTGCCCCTAC
>JAKLKB010000105.1 GCA_023150835.1 Myxococcota bacterium
GGGGAAGTTGGAACGGGCAGCGTCTGCATTTCGTGCATACAGCGTGCGTCATGAAAAAACAAAATCCCCGATGCTTCCGACTTTCGCTCCCTCCCCTGTTCACGGGGGAGGGCGGGGTGGGGGGCTTTCCTCCGCTTCACAAGGCGCGTATGGGGGCAGCCCCCTGTGGCTGCCCAAGCACAGGGCGTCTACGTACTCTCCTTCGATCACAGATCACGCGGATATCGTCTCAATCCGACATCCCGACAAGAAGTGAACAGCCATGCCTCATCCACCCCCGACTCAACGCTTTGTCCGCCCTCTCCGATGGATCGGCACGATGACGCTTGTGTTGCTGTTGGGCGGCATGGCTTTGTTGTGGTGGTCTCCGCGTTGGATCTTGCGACCGCTGCGTTGGCTCGAACGCAAGCACTTCGCGTATGTTGGGGACCAAGGCCCTTTGCAGATCGTTCATGCAGGACGATGGGAGCCGATCTATCCGAAGATGTGGAAGAGGCGTATGCACTTTCGCCGCAAAGCTCATCGAAGTGCGATCTATCTCCGCCTTGTACGGCTCGATCCCGCCGTCTACAGGATCGCGTTGTGGTACGGGATACCTCGTCGCATCGGCTGGATGATGAAAAACACCGATGCGCTCGTGGCGATCAATGCGGGCTTGTTCGATCCCCAACGCCGCCCCCTTGGTCTGTTCAAACAAAATGGAAAACTGCTCAACGCCCGCCTCCACAAACGCTCGATTGACGGGGTTTTTTCCATCTCACACAACCTACGTCCCCAAATCTTGCCGGGGCGGGGCTTTTCTCATCGCAACAGCCGCGACGCCTTCCAATCTTCCCCGCTGCTCGTCTTCCAAAGCAAGCGACACCCGCTACGCAAGCAAAGTTGGAAAGTGGATCGTCGAAGTGCGCTTTGCCTTGACGAAGCGGGGTATTTGTTGCTGATGGCCACAGAAGGGTACTTTAATGGCTTGAGTTATGGCGAGATGAGTCAGTTGATGAGCCGCCCTGCGCATCAAGGGGGGCTTCAATGCCGATCGGGGCTGAACTTGGACGGAGGGGGGAGTGTGCAATGGGCTGTACGCACCCAAACAAAGCGGTGGGAAGCGATTCAGGGGATGGATGCAACGCCGCTATATTTGCTGATCCGTTCACGCAAATAGCCGATACCGCTGGATTTGCTGAGCCGTTCACGCAAAGAGCCGATACCGCTGGATTTGCTGAGCCGTTCACGCAAAGAATCGATACCACGAGAGACCGCTACATGAAAGAACTGAACGACAGAACCGCAAGACAAGACCACGCAAAGAGCCGTCATGTTCCGCGTTTGAGGTGAGTCAAAACGAGTTTTGCGGTGGCTTTGAGGGTATCAAAGACGCCTTTTCCCGAGACAGCGACAGCCTCAAACTCAGGGACACCACGCGGGTTGAGTTCAGCGCGTAGCTGTTCGGGGGTTGCGGCGTTGGGGAGGTCGCGTTTGTTGTACTGCATCACAAAAGGGATGGTATCGAGATCGTAGCCTTGTTCGGCGAGGTTATCGCGCAAGTTTTGAAGGCTTTCGTGATTGGCTTCCATCCGTTCGATCTGTGAGTCGGCGACAAAAACCACACCATCCACGCCTTTGAGGATCAGCTTGCGGCTTGCGTCGTAGAAGACTTGGCCGGGGACAGTGTAGAGGTGAAAGCGGGTTTTGAAGCCACGGATTTCGCCCAAAGAAAGGGGGAGAAAGTCAAAAAACAGCGTTCGTTCTGTTTCGGTGGCGAGGGAGATCAGCTTCCCTTTGGCGTCGGGGTTGGTCTTCTGATAGATGTACTGAAGATTGGTGGTCTTTCCGCAAAGACCGGGACCGTAGTACACGATCTTACAGTTGATCTCACGAGAAGAGTAATTGATGAAGGACATCGCGGTCTCCTTGAGCGTTCAGAGGTGGGCATTCGCTCATGTCACTCGCAATCTGTTCGCAACAGACGCGACAGAAAGCACCTTGCTTCGAGAGAAGCGCAGCGCGAGAGGAAAGATGCGGTTGGACGACCCTGCTGAAAACCTACGGGAAAAAAGCAAGGGCAGTAAAATACATGGGGTGGTTTAGTCTGCAAAAAGGTTGTCGATATCGTCTTCGCTGATATCATCGAAGATCGATCCTTCTTCTTTTTGGTTGTCTTTTTCCATCTCGTCAAAGACACGCTTGAGTTCTTCGCAGGAGCGTTTGACGCGCAAGCGCACGAGGCCCAAAGAAGAACGTTTGTCGAAGATCAGCACAAGGATCACGCGACCATCCACGATGGTAAGGTGGATGTTGTCGCGCTCGCCTTCGTGAAACAGGTTGGAGAATTCGCGCTCGCCAAGCAACTGAGCGAGACCGGTGGTGGCAGCGATGTTCCCCGCTGCAAGGGAGCCAAGCGAGGTGGTATCCATGTTTTGGACATCGCCGCTCGAAGCGATCAGAAGGCCGTTTTTGTCGATCAAAAAGACCACTTTGGCATTGGCATCGCGGTTCAGCCGATCCGTAATCGCCTTGATCTGACGGTACGCCTGTTCGTGTAGCACGAAGCTCATCTAATTCCATCCTCCGCCAGCGTTGCGCCGCGCCTTGGGTTATGCTCCACTGTCGTTTGCTGCTTGTTTGTGATCCAACAAACAAAACAACGCCCTATCACCGTTGAATCAACGATCGTTGCGCTGTCATCGGGAACGAAAGACAACGGTGAAAAACGATATCGAGTACATACTGCGGGAACTTGGAGACGTGAAACTCGCCGAAAGTTGAGGGAACCAAAAGATAAAGAGCAAAGCGAGTCACAACCGATGCCCATTATACAAAAGACACAAGCAGGGTCAAGCGCAGATCGTAAAACAGCCTGCAAACGCAAACATGCGGCAGGGTGTTTTGGGTGGGATCTAGGGCACTTAGATCTCGCGTCGCGCTTCGAGGGCTTGGGCGAGGGTCGCACGATCGATGAATTCGAGATCGCCGCCTTTGGGGATCCCTGTGGCGATGCGAGTGATGCGCAATCCGGGGACCGAAGCAAGCAGTTTTCGCAGATACAGAGCGGTCGATTCTCCTTCGACGGTGGGGTTGGTCGCAAGGATCAGTTCGCGCACGTCCGTTCGCTGTAACCGCTGTAAGAGTTCGCGCACCTTCAACTTTTCTGGAGTGATCCCTTCGAGCGGAGCGAGCGCACCATGAAGGATATGATAACGCCCGTGGTAGGCTTTAGAACGTTCCACCGCCATCATATCGGGGACGGTTTCTACGACACAGATCACATCTTGCTCGCGTTTTGGGTCCGCACAAAGCGAACAAGGATCTTGTTGGCTGAGGTTGCAACACTCCGAACAAAGATGAACGTGTTCGGCAACATCAAGGATCGCCGCCGAGAGATCGCGTGCAAGCTCCCGTTCTCCTGCCAACAGCGAAAAAACGATCCGTGTCGCCGAACGTTCGCCAACACCGGGCAATCGCGTCAACAGACGGATCAGATGCAAGATCGGATCGTGCATTAAAACAGCCCGCCAAGGCCATTCATCATGTTCGCAGGAACGATCTTGCCCATCTCTTCTTGGTATTTTTCTTCGGCAAGCCGCACAGCCTCATTGACTGCGGCGACGATCAGATCTTGCAACATCTCCACGTCGTTGGGATCGACCACATCTTTATCGATATCCAACTTCACGAGGCGTTTCTTTCCGTTGACGTGTGCGGTCACCATCCCCCCGCCTGCGCTGGCTTCGACTTGCATCGCTTCCAGATCTTCTTGCATCTTCTCCATTTTTTTCTGCATCTGCTGCGCTTGCTTCATCAACTGCTGCATTCCGCCCTTCATCGATCGCTCCTTCTTTTCTTGTTTCGTTAGATCTCGCGCAAAAGACGGGGAGTTCTCCGACCCAAACGTCTTTCTTTTCCTATCTCGTCATATCTTGCGCAAAAGACGGTGAGTTCTCCGAACCAAACGTCTTTCTCTGCGTGGTTGGCGTTCAAGACGCCGAAACTTAACACCGCCCCCCTCAAACGGCAAGACCAGACATCAGCGCCCACCGCTGCGCTTGGCTTGCGCCTTACGGCTCGGCTTCGTCGCCTAAAGACGATCAAGACGAACAATCCGAACAAACGCTGCGCTTGGCTTGCGCCTTACGGCTCGGCTTCGTCTTCGCTGCTTGCTTCTGTTTCATCCAACACCAGCGGCGTCACGCGCACGATCTCCGCGTTGGGGATCACGCGCAAGATCGCCCGCGTCGCATCGTGTTGACGTACTTCTTCCTCAAGCGCTTGTTGGCGCTCTCGCTCTCGCAGAGCTTTGGCGTCCTCCAAACAAGGCGAAAACTCACGTTGTTGTTCTGCGTTGACTTTGACAAAACGCACCGTCAGCGGCCACCCTTGGCCGCGCAAAAAACGCTCAAGGTTTTGGCGTTTCGATTCATCAAGCTCTTGCACAGCGTACGGTGGATAGGCCAACAACAACTGTTCTCCCTCAACACGGTAAGCCATTGAGCGCAAAGAACCCGCCAGAAAAGCTTGCTCTTTCGCGAGCGAATGGATCAGCCGGCTCCATACATTGGATGAAAATTCGTCCTTTGCTCGGGCCGAGTTATCGGCCTTTTTATGGCTTGAAGCCGCAGAACGCGCAAGAGACTTTTCGCTTGAAGAGGCATTCGCCGGGCGCGAAGGTGCGGAGTTATCTGGAGGTGCGGGCTTTGTTTCTGGAGGTGCGGGCTTTGTTTCGCGAGCCTCGTTATCCGAAACAGGCTTTGGTGAGCGCATCTCCGAAGCCGGTGCGGCGACACTCATCGAAGGCGACGTGGGCAGCGAAGCCGTGGGACGCTCCGATGTTGCCGCAAGATAATCATCTCCAAACGCTGGAACAACCGAAGGGATCGTCGCCCCCAAAGAAGAGTGTACGCTGGTGTGCGCGTTTGGAGAGCGGGCCGTCGCTGCGGCTGTTTGCGAGATATCCGAGGTGGATGCTGCGATCGATTGATGCGAAGGCCCAGAAACAGCCGAACCTGCGGCCTGTTGCGCAGGCATCGAAATCATCGAACCTACGGCCTGTTGGGGCGTGTTTGAAACAGCCGAACCTACGGTCTGTTGCGGAGTCCCGAAACGAGCCGTTTCTACGGCCTGTTGCGGCGATCTTGGAACAGATGGAGCGGAGGTATCCGAGAATGTAGAATGGGAGGGAGATGCGAGATGTTCGGGGGTTGCGAGGCCGGATTGTAGGCTGCGTTGGAGATGTGCGTGGATCGATGCTCCTCCACCGTTGGGGTTTGAAAGAAGGGAAGTCTCCAAAGCAAGAGGACTTGGAGGGATGCGCATCTGCGAAGGATCGTCTTGCGCAAGGCCCATCAGACGGCCTTCCAGAGAGGAAAGTTGAGAGATCAGATCTTCGAAGGGTCGGACAGGTTCAACCCGCGCCATACGGATCAGCGTCATCTCCAACAACAAACGGGGATGATTCGATTGTGCGATCTCTTCGGCAGCTTGAGTCAAGATCCGAAAGATCTGTTGGATGCGTTCGGGTTCTTCGGGCTGCACCAATCGACGCAACGCCGCCAATTCTTCTTCGGTCAGATCGACGATCCCTTCGGTATCTTGGCAGATGCGAACCACCATCATATCGCGTAAAAAAGCCGAAAGCTCCTGTGTAAATTGGCGCAGATCGTACGCGAAATAAAACAGCGCATCGACCGCCCGCAAACACGCTCCTGCGTCTTTGGACAACAAAGCCTGCCCGATCTCCATCATGATCTGGCGATTGATCACGCCGATGGCTTGGGCGACAGCTTCATCTTTGGGAGATTCTCCCCCAAAAGCGATCACTTGATCCATCAAGCTCATCGCATCACGCGCTCCGCCTTGTGCTGCACGCGCCACCATCGCAAGAGCGGTTTCGCTCAACTGGATCCCTTCTGCTTTGGCGATCCGACGAAGGTGATCGCGCAACACCGTGGTTGGGATGCGTTTAAAATCGAAGCGTTGGCAACGCGACAAGATCGTCACAGGGATCTTGTGCGGCTCGGTGGTCGCAAAAATAAACATCACATGCGGGGGAGGTTCTTCGAGGGTCTTGAGCAGCGCGTTGAAGGCTTCTCGTGTAAGCATGTGAACTTCGTCGATGATGTGGACTTTGCGCTTCCCTTTGGTGGGGGTGTACTGCACGTTGTCCCGTAGCTCGCGGATATCGTCGATCGAGCGGTTGGATGCGCCGTCGATCTCGATCACATCAACCGATCGTCCTTCGGTGATCTCCACGCATAGATCACAACAGTTGCAAGGTTCCAACTCTTCGCGATCGGCTTTCAGGCAGTTGACTGTCTTGGCGACGAGACGTGCGATCGTGGTCTTTCCCACCCCTCTTGAACCTGTCAACAACAACGCGTGCGGCAAGCGATCCAACTTGATCGCATTTTGCAACGCCTGCACCACGTGCGGCTGCGCGATCACTTCTCCAAACCGCTGCGGTCGCCACTTTCGCGCCAAGACTAGGTATGACATCCAACTATCCTTCTTCCGATAGGACCGACGTGTTTTGTCTGTGTTGGTGGGGCGTTGCCCCACGAGCCTCGTTGACTAGGCAAGCAACAGTCATCGGCAAGGCAAGCAAAAGAAAAAAAGGGAGCGTTGAAGCAGAGGAGAGTACAAGGAGAAAAAGACGATGGGAAGGGAGAAATGGGTGACAGCCGGGCACCCCCACACACACACGAAGTGTCCCTACCGTTGCTACCTTCCGGTCCTGGCGGGGTTCGGGATTCCGTATTGCGTGGGACCCGGCTGTCATAAGGGCGATGATAGATTGCGGAGAAGGAGGGATTCGAACCCTCGGTACCTTGTTAGGGTACACACGATTTCCAATCGTGCACCTTCGGCCACTCGGTCACCTCTCCAAAGGAAAGAGCCAGATCAGCGTGTACTTTATGAAGTACAACTCGGAGAGGGTGGGATTCGAACCCACGGTACGGTTCCCCGCACACTTGATTTCGAATCAAGCGCCTTCGACCACTCGGCCACCTCTCCTTGGGGGGGGTTACGTCGTTGTTTTGGGCTTTTTTTTACGCCGTGCGCGAAAAAAAGATTGCAACAACATCGCAGATTCTTCGGCGCATACGCCGCTTGTGATCGCAAATTGGTGATTGAAGCCTGCGTCTTGAGCCAGTTGGTGAAGTGTTCCACAACATCCGGCTTTTGCATCATCACAACCATACACAAGACGTTCAATGCGGGCGTTGATCAGGGCTCCAGTACACATGGGGCAGGGTTCGAGGGTGACGTAAACGGTAGCTCCCGATATTCGCCATTGTCCCTTGTTTTTTGCGGCTTGTTGGAGCGCGAGGATCTCAGCGTGGGCGGTTGGATCCGCGAGTGTTTCGCGGAGGTTGTGTGCGCGACCGATGATTTGTTCTTCAAAGACGATCACGCAACCTACGGGGACTTCGCCTTGTAAGGCCGCTTCTGCGGCTTCTTGCAAAGCGATCCCCATCCACAGCCTGTCTTGTTCTTGCATCACACAAAAAACCCCGCATATGCAGGGTTGGTTGCGCACCCGGGAGGATTTGAACCACCGACCTTCGGATTCGTAGTCCGACGCTCTATCCAGCTAAGCTACGGGTGCAAGATATGTTAGAAAGTCTCACAAAAGACATCAATTTGCGGAGAGAGAGGGATTCGAACCCTCGGTGGGGTTTTAAGCCCCACACCCGCTTAGCAGGCGAGCGCCTTCAGCCACTCGGCCATCTCTCCTTGGTTGTGATGCACTCTACGGAGACATCGCAACGCGGTTCATTGTGCCAAGCATTTTTTTGTTCGACACTCCCGCGAAAGCTCGATAGGCTATACCCCAAGCCCTCCACCCTGTCAACTCTTTTTTTCCAACCTCCACACAACGCACCACGATCTCGCAACTTCTTTCTCCGCTCTTCGCCGTCCACCCGCCCGCTTCGCCATCCGCTCACCTGATTTGCGCCTCCAAAATGACGCGGTTTCGCTCTTTCCCTCTCTGCGTATTTCCCCGCTCTCCTCGTGCCTTTCACTCACGCAACACGGATCGGCGAGGTTGACTTTGGACGGCACTCTTGGGTACTCTGGGCGGGCTGTCGCGTCCGCTTCCTTGCTGCGCGGCTCCCAAACGCACGAAGGATGGATATTGGCCGAAGCAACGGCAGACGATCACCACAAGCCCGTTGGGTGGATCAATCCGATGCGGAGCATCATAAACCCAACACAACGAAAGAATCGCGATTGGATCTTGGAGGAAAAGTATGTTGATTCGCACTTCATGGATGCGGCATTTGATGCAAACGAGCGCTGCTGGTTTTCTGTTTCTCTGTGTTACTGTCATGCCCGGCTGTCCAGCAAAATCCGACGGAAAATGCGCAGCCGATGCCGATTGCGCGAGCGACGCCACCAAAAAAGTATGCGACAAAAATGGTGAAAAGTGCGTGCAATGTTTGGAAAGTAAACACTGCGCCACAGGCGAAGTTTGCGATACAGCCGCCTTTACCTGTCGAAAAGGTTGCAACAACGCGGAGGATTGCAAAGCCTTGCCCGAATTCAAAGATCGCAAAAAAGTCGATTGCCGCGCCAGCGCGTGCGTCGCTTCTTGTGACTCCAACGAAGACTGTAAGGCCGATGAAAAATGCGCGGACAGCAAGTGTATCGTCGGTCAGCGCGAAAACCTCCCCGGCAAATACGAAGGCTGCCCCGCTGGAAAATGTCAGTTTGGCCTCGAATGTCTCACCTACAAGGGCGGCACCACCAACTACTGTTGGAAGCCTTGCGGCAAAGGTTGCGATGCAGACGAAATATGCGTCAAAGCCGCTGAATTTGCCGATGGATACGATGTTTGCATGAAAGCCATCCAAGAAGAAAGCGGTGGCTTTAACTACGACCAAGGCACTTCTTGCGGTGAGGGCTTGATCAAGCTGACTTCAGGAGCCAACAACTTCGGAACTTGCTGGAAAAACTGCACCGACAAATGCCTCGGTGGGCGCGTCTGCGCCAACCACCCCGGCATCCAAGACAAAACGGTCAAACTCTGCTTCAAGCCCTGCCAAGCCGACACCGAATGCCCCAAAGGCACCCGCTGCCGCGAAAATACCGCACTCCAAGACAAACCCTTCCATTGCTATTGATCCCCCCTTCACTCTCCCTCACCTCTTGCTCTCTGTCCCCTTCTTCTGTGCTTTCCAAGAAGGATATTGCCAAGCACACAGCGATCGGCTATCTCAAGCAACCACAGAAGCAGGCACCCCACGAAAGAATCGCAGAGTTGAGGTTGGGATGAACACGACAGCAGAGAAGATCGAGGCGCTACGGGCGCTCAAGAAGAAACTCCTTGATGGACAAGACCCGACAAAGATCGCCAAGCGCCACGAATCGGGAAAATACACCGCTCGCGAACGGATCGAAAAGCTCCTCGACCCCGGGACATTCCGAGAAACCGATGCCCTTGCACGCCACCGCTGCTATGACTTTGGAATGGACAAACAACGTCCCGAAGGCGACGGTGTGATCACTGGCTATGGCAAGGTTCATGGCCGTCTTGTGTACGTCTTCTCACAAGACTTTATGGTGTTTGGTGGCTCGCTTGGCGAAGTCTTTGCAGAAAAGATCTGCAAGATCATGGATATGGCGATCCAAAATGGCGCGCCCGTGATCGGGATCAATGACTCGGGAGGAGCGCGCATCCAAGAAGGTGTCGTGAGCCTCGGTGGATACGCCGAGATCTTCTATCGCAATGTGCTTTCTTCGGGCGTCGTTCCACAGATATCTGCGATCATGGGACCGTGCGCAGGAGGAGCCGTCTATTCTCCTGCATTGACCGACTTTATCATGATGGTGGACAAAGGCAGCCATATGTTTATCACAGGCCCCGAAGTGATCAAGTCCGTCACCCGCGAAGAAGTCACCTTCGAGGAGCTTGGGGGGGCGATCACCCACAACTCAAAAAGCGGTGTCGCCAATATGATGGCCGCAAACGAAGACGATGCGTTCGAGCAGATCCGTCACTTGCTCTCCTTCCTACCCGCCAACAACATGGAAGATCCGCCCTTTGCACCTTCGGACGATCCCGCCGATCGCATGGATGCCGAACTCAATACCCTGATCCCCGATGATCCGAACCGCCCTTACGATATGCGCGACGTGGTTCGCCACATCGTCGATCACGGCGAGTTCTTCGAGATCCAGCCGATGTGGGGAGCCAACTTGATCATCGGCTTTTCCCGTCTCGGTGGCCGCGTGATCGGGGTGGTCGGCAATCAACCCGCTTATCTCGCAGGATGTTTGGACGTCGACGCCTCGATCAAAGGGGCGCGCTTTGTGCGTTTTTGCGATGCCTTCAATATCCCCTTGCTGACCTTCGTCGACGTCCCCGGCTTTTTGCCCGGAACCTCCCAAGAATACGCTGGCATCATCCGAAACGGAGCCAAGCTTCTCTACGCTTATTGCGAAGCCACCGTCCCCAAGCTCACCGTGATCACCCGCAAAGCCTACGGTGGAGCCTACGACGTGATGTGCAGCAAACACATCCGCTCGGACTTTAACGTCGCGTGGCCCACCGCAGAGATCGCTGTCATGGGCGCAGAAGGTGCCGTCAATATCATCTTCCGCCGCGAACTCAGCCAACACCCCGATCCCACCAAACGCCGACTCGAACTCGTCGAAACCTACCGCGACAAATTCGCTTCGCCCTACATCGCCGCTGAGCGCGGATACATCGACGATGTGATCGAACCCCAAGAAACACGGCCGCGCTTGATCGAAGCCCTCGAAGCCTGCGCCAACAAACGCGAACGTCATCCAAGTCGCAAACACTGCAATATGCCTCTCTAATCGCCTTCACAACCCAAGAGAGACCCCGATACACCGAGGAATCTGTATGCCTCAACAACACCAGCCCCCCCAAAAGACTCGCCGCCTTCATGTCACCGAAACCGTGTTGCGCGATGCCCATCAATCCTTGCTCGCCACGCGGATGCGCACCGAAGATATGCTCCCCATCCTCGAAAAGCTCGACCGTGTGGGCTATTGGTCCGTCGAGATGTGGGGTGGGGCAACCTTTGATTCTTGTATGCGCTTTTTGCGCGAAGATCCGTGGGAACGCTTGCGCTTGATCCGCCACGCCATGCCCAACACCCGCCTCCAAATGCTGATGCGCGGCCAAAATATCGTCGGCTACAAACATTATCCAGACGACCTTGTGCGCGCTTTTGTCCAACGCACCGCACATTACGGCATGGATGTGTTTCGGATCTTCGATGCCCTCAACGATATCCGCAATATGAAAGTCGCCATCGAATCCGTCCTAG
The DNA here is from genome assembly GCA_023150835.1 of Myxococcota bacterium. Taxonomy (GTDB): domain Bacteria; phylum Myxococcota_C; class UBA6777; order UBA6777; family UBA6777; genus JAKLKB01. The sequence goes on from JAKLKB010000105.1 coordinate 11,298, forward strand.
AGACAGGAAAGATCGCCGAAGGCGCGATCTCTTACACAGTATCGCCCTTCCATACCGTCGAACGCTACGTCGACTTCGCCAAAGAACTCGCCGCCCTTGGATGCCAGCAGATCTGCATCAAAGACATGGCCGGCTTGCTCGATCCACAAACCGCCGCCAAGCTGGTGCGCGCCATCAAAGAAGCCCTCCCTCTGCCTGTCCACGTCCATTCTCACGCAACCAGCGGCATGTCCGAAGTCTCTTATCTCAAAGCTGTCGAAGCGGGCGCAGATATCATCGACACCGCGATCTCTGCTCTTGCAGGGGGGACCTCTCAACCTCCCACAGAGTCGATCGTTGCCACCTTCCAAGGAAGCCCCTTCGAGACTGGACTCGATCTCAGCCTACTTTCCGAGATCGCCGAATACTTCCGCGCCGTCCGCGAAAAATACGCCCACTTTGAAAGCAAGTTCACCGGCATCGATCCCCGTGTCTTGCGCTTCCAGATCCCGGGCGGCATGATCTCCAACCTCGCCAACCAACTCCGCGAACAAGGCGCGCTCGACCGCATCGAAGAAGTTCTCGAAGAAGTCCCCCGCGTCCGCGCCGAGATGGGCTACCCTCCCCTCGTCACACCCACCAGCCAGATCGTCGGGACACAAGCCGTCCTCAACGTCCTCAGCGGCGAACGCTACCAAAACTTTAGCCTCGAAGCCCGCAACCTCCTGCTCGGAAAATATGGCCGTTGCCCCGCACAAACCGACGATACCCTGCGCCAACGCGCCGAAGAACTCAACAAACAGCCCCCCATCACCACCCGCCCCGCTGACCTGCTCGAACCCCTGCTCGAAATCAGCCGCCAAGCCGTCAAAGACAAAGGCGGCGATCTCGAAGATGACGCGATCTCTTACGCTCTTTTCCCTCCGATCGCGCTACAGTATTTCGACGAACGCGATCGCGGCGGACCCGCCCCCGAAGTCCTTGCTGCCGCCCTTTCCGCTGTGATCTTTCACCTCCGCCAAGATATCGTCGAACAAGAGGCCCATCCCAACGGTCGTTCCTCGATCAATCCGTGGAAATGGGCCGGACGCATCGAAAGCCTACGTGGCCGTCTTTTCCCCTAATCCACTATACTTTGCGGGATTCGTTTTTTGTGAGGTGTCACCCCACACCCCACAAGGGAGCTTTTCCCCCTTGACCCCGTATCGGCGGAACGGATCGACGTTTTTCAAACAGACAACGGCACCGCTTGTCCTGACACAAACACGAAGGGTTTCTGCCCGCCGCATCCGTTCTATCCCATCGGATATCCCGAGATCACGGTATCTTTCGTTTGTCATGTCTCAACGTATCCTGTCCCCCCAACCCAAAAGGCTGCTCTCATGTCTATGCGCGGTAAGATCCAACTCGATCAACTCGGCTTTGATGTCGAAGCCTCCCAACACGGCGAGCAGATCCGCGTCGCCCTCGGCAACCAAGAATTCCTCGCACACCTCCAAGAAACCCCCCAAGGTTTCAAGGTCCGCGTCGGCGAAGTCTTGTTGTCTCTCGATACTCCCAAAGAACAAAAAGATGCGATGCGCCTCTCTCGCAGCACCAATGTCTCGATCGACGGCAAGATCCACCAAGTTCGTTTTGCTCCCATACGCACACAACGAAAGATCCAAAAAAGCGCAAGTACCGGTAGCAGCGAAGGCAGCGTCACCGCCTTTATGCCGGGAACCATCGTCCGCGTCATGGTCACCGTCGGACAACACGTCCAAACAGGCGATGTCCTCTTGATCCTTGAAGCCATGAAGATGGAAAACGAAGTCAAAGCCCCCCAAGACGGTCTGATCAAAACGCTTCACGTCGCCGCAGGCTCCAACGTCAACAAAGGCCAGACTCTCGTCGAGATCGAGCCGCCCTCCCCTGCCGAGACCGCCGAAGTCTGAAAGCACCCAACGATGCAACGCCCTGCCCCATCGCCTCAAAAAGCCCACTGGCTGCTTGAGCCTGAAACGATCTTTCTCAACCACGGCTCTTTCGGCGCTTGCCCGCGACTTGTTCTCGAAGCCCAACACGCCTTGCGCCAACAACTCGAAGCCCAACCCGTACGCTTCTTTGTACGCGCCTATGAAACGCTGCTCGACCAAGCCCGACTCGCCCTTGCCGATTTCTTACACGCCGATCCCGAAGGCATCGCCTTTGTCCCCAACGCCACCCACGGCGTCAACACCGTCTTACATGAAGAGCCCGTAAAGCCCAATGCCTTTTAGGCTTGGGATATAAGGGCTTTTAAGCACTTGCGGCTTCAGCCGCTAATTTTTTGAAGTTTGGGTTGACAAATTGGGGGAGTCGCTTGTACGCTAGAAATAATCCATCTTATCGAACAAGAGAGGTAGAATGGAATGAGTCCATCCAACCAAAAAGTATCACTCGACGCACAGTCTCGTTTATCGTTGCCAGTATCATGTCATTTTTTGTCCAAAATATCGGCGTCCTGTGTTGACATGTGGCATTGCCGAACGTCTGTTTCGACCGTTGGCAGCGTCACTTTGGACGTGGTGAAACAATACATTGAGCAACAAAAGGGGCGATAAGTCGAGATGGTTCAAGTGAGCGAACAAAAGAAAGCCGCCATCAAAGACGCCTTGCGTCTGACCAAACTCCGGCGACAGACCCAAATCTGTAAGGTCTACGAACTCAAGCTCGACAAGTCCCGTTTCTCGAAAACCACTCTCCAACAACTCCAACGCCTGTTTGTTGAAGCCAAATGGTTTCGCAACGCCATCCTTGCTTCCGAAAACCTCTGGATGTTCGATACCAAAACCAAACAAGTTCAGGTCAAAGTCGACCAAGAATTCCAAACCCGACCTCTGACAGTGCTTGGCTCTCAACTCAAACAATCCATTCACGACCAAATCAAAAGTGAACTCTGTGGCTTATCCACCAAAAAGAAACAAGGTCACAAAGTCGGGGCTTTGAAGTTCAAGTCTTGGGTGGGCAGTGTGAACCTCAAACAACATGGCACCACCTACACCCTGTCCTCCAATGGTCGCCTGCGCATCCAAAACATCAAACAACGCCTTCGCACCCGTGGCATCGACCAGATTCCCCAAGGGGCTGAGTTTGCCAATGCCAAATTGCTCTCCAGACATGGGGATTTTTATCTGCATGTCACCTGCTATCTGACAGCCCAACAACTCCAAGCCCACCATCACAAGAAACCCAAGAAGAATCCCAAACCCGCACTGCAACAAGTCGAAATTCTGGGACTCGACGTGGGAATCGCCCACCAACTGACCACAAGCAACGGCATCCAGGTGCAATATCGGGTGCCCATCAGCCCCCAAATCCGAAAAGCCCACCAGAAGGTCAGCCGTACCCAAAAGCACTCCAACCATCGGAGGAAAGCCAGACAGAGACTGCAAAAAGCCTACGCGAAGACCACGAACATCAAGCAGAACCTCGTGAATCAGTTGGTGGCCTGCTTGTGCCTGTTTGTGAAAATCATTTGTGTGCAAGACGATTTTGTCAAAGGATGGCAACGAATTTGGGGCAAACGGTTGTTTGAAACCACAATCGGCGGATTGATGGGCAAGTTGAAGAAGTTGCCAAACGCCGTGGTGGTCGAGCGTTGGTTTGCGTCGACGCAAACTTGTCACAGGTGTGCTCAGAAAACGCCGCACTCACTCAAAGAGAGAGTGTTTGTGTGCGGATGTTGCGGGCATACAGAGGACAGGGACGTGCATTCGGCCAAAAACATAGAAGAGAAGGGATGGAAAAAGAGGATAGGTGGGGAGCCTACCGAATCCTCGCAGGAGCCTCGCGGGAGGGCCTGTGAACCGACGCCTGTGGACATCAAGACCACTGCTCTGATGGTGGAATTCCTCAACCGGATTCCGCACATCCGAGCAAGTCTCGTGGCTGAAACAGGAAGCCTATTGGACAAGGACGTCCCTTAGGAAGCCCAAGCCTTATAGGCTTGGGTAGCTCACGTGCGATCCCCTTCCGATCGGGCGATCAGATCCTGATCACCGATCACGGATACAACGCCTGCAACAACGCGGCTCGCCTCATCGCAAAACACCACCACGCCGAAGTCATCGTTGCTTCTCTGCCTTTTCCAACACAAGAGACCGCCCAACTCCACGACGCCGTCCTCCAACACATCACGCCCCGCACCCGCCTTGTCTTGCTCGATCACGTCACCAGCCCTTCGGCGCTGATCCTCCCGATCCACTCGTTGATCCCGAAGCTACGCGAACGCGGTATCCTCACCTTGATCGACGGTGCCCACGCACCCGGCATGTTGCCGCTTGATCTGCGCACGCTTGATCCTGATTTCTACACAGGCAACTGCCACAAATGGATGTGCGCCCCCAAAGGCACGGCGTTTTTGTACGTCCGCGACTCTTGGCGCGAATCCCTTCAACCTCTCGCCATCAGCCACGGCGAAAATGACCTACGCTCCGAACGCAGCCGCTTTCACAAGCGATTCGATTGGGTGGGTACAGGCGATCCCACTCCCTATCTCACCCTTCCCACCGTCCTTTCCACTCTCCCTCAGATCCTTCAACTCTCTTGGCAAGACCTCCAACAACAACAACACGAAAAAGCCTGTGCCGCGAGGCAACTGCTCTCACAACGCCTCTCTCTGCCTCTGCTCTGCCCTGATCATCTGCTCGGTAGCATGGCCGCTTTGCCCCTTCCCCCACTCCCTTCTTCCCCACCACCCGGCACGATCGACCCTCTCCAACAGCGCCTCTTTACCGACCACGCCATCGAGATCCCCGTCATGCCCTACCCTTCGCAAAATCAACGACTGCTCCGCCTCTCCGCACACGCCTACAACACCACCGACGAATATCTCTATCTCGCTCACGCGCTCTCAGCCCTCCTTTCCTAAGCGCGCTCTCGTCACTCCTTTCCTCTCGACAAAAGAGCCTAGCCCACGAAAAATAGATGCCTTATTCTCTTGAAATGGGGGCCTGTGCAAAAGTATCTTTCAACGCGGTGGGTGCATCATGGCGAGACGATCTTCCTGTTTGTCTGCTTCGGCTTTTTTCTTTCTCTCCAATTCTTCGCGCTTTTTGTTCCTGCTGTTGCTTTTCGGATCGGGCCTTGGAGCCTGTCGAGGCCAAGGGACGTGCAGCAAACAAGAAGACTGCATCGCAGGCACTTATTGCGTCGAATACTTCTGCAAGGTGCTTTCCTGCCCCATCGACCGCCCTCATCTGTGCGCTCTGCGTTGCACCAACATGAAAAAAGATGCCAATCATTGTGGTCAGTGCGGAAAAGCTTGTGACTTTGGCGAAGTTTGCGTCAGCGGTGGATGCCGTAGCGGCGTCGGTTGCACCGCCGAATCCGCTCTTTGCAACAACGCCTGCACCGAGCTTTATAAAGATGCCAAAAATTGCGGACAATGCGGCTTTGCTTGTGCCGCTGGTTATCTTTGCAAAGACAGCAAGTGCGTCCTTGACTGCGGAGATGGCGGCGTGTGCAACGGAAAGTGCGTGGCGCTCAAAACCGATCGCAACAACTGCGGTCAATGCGCAAAAAAATGTGCGCGCACAGAGCTCTGCCAAGCGGGTGTTTGCACCGACGCTTGCGGAACGAGCCGCGCCCTGTGTGGAGAAACGTGCGTTGATCTCAACACGGACAAGGCCCACTGCGGAGCCTGCAATCGCGCTTGCCTTGATCAAGAAACCTGTACAGGCGGGCGCTGCGTCTGCCAAAACAACGCTCGCCGAGCTTGTTATGACGGCCCCACCGCCACCAAAGGCATCGGCCCTTGCAAAGAGGGTTATCGAACCTGCAGCGCAGGAAACTGGTCGGATTGCGTCGCTCAGATCCTCCCCACCCTTGAAGTCCAAGGCGATCAAGTCGACAACGATTGCGATGGCCAGATCGACGAAGCCCCTTCGCGGACGATCAAGACGTGGATCGGTGCCGCTGGCGTGCTCTCCACCCCTTCGGGAGTCGCCTACGACGACGACGAAGGCGTCTTATACGTCTCTAGCACAGGCACACACCGCCTCTACAAGCTCTATCCAAACGGACAACTCAGCCTTTTTGCAGGGAGCATCGTAGGAAAAACCAATGCCACAGGCGCGGCTGCGCGATTCAGCAGCCCTGCTGCTTTGGCGCTCGACGCACAAAAAAATCTTTACATCGCAGAATACGGCAACCATTGCATCCGCAAACTCACTCCCAAAGCAACCGCCAGCTTCTTCGCAGGATGCGTCAGCATCGGCGCAGCCGACGGACAAGGCACCAAAGCCTCTTTCTTTCACCCGTTCTACCTTGCTTTTTCCCCAAACGGCGAGCTTTTCGCCACACAAGACAGCAACACCAACCCGCCCGACAGCCATCTTTTGCGACGCATCACACCCGATGGGACGGTGTCCACTCTCGCCACCTTTGCCTTCGGTCGCAAAGACGGCTCGCTCAGCGAGGCCAAGTTCCAATACCTCCGTGGCATCGCGATCTCCCCCGATATGCGCTTCTTGATCGCCGCAGATAGCGGAAACGATATCTTGCGCCGCCTGAATTTTGCGGATGGACAAGTCAGCACGTTCGCTGGAAGCGGTGTCAAGGGCAAGATCGACGGTGTCGCCTTTGCTGCGCAGTTCTGGTCTCCGCAAAGCGTGGTCTTCGACGGCAGCGGCGATCTTTATGTCTCCGATACAGGCAACCACGCCATCCGAAAGGTCGCTCCTGACGGACGAACCGTCACCCTCGCAGGCAACGGACGCGGTTGGCAAGATGGCCTCGGAACCGACGCCAAGTTCTACAACCCCGCTCAGATCACCCTTGATCGCAACGGCAACCTCTATGTCGCCGATAGCGCCAACAACGCCATCCGAAAAGTCGCTCCTGACGGCAATACCTCCACGATCTACCGCGAGATCACCCATCCCACCCACGAAAAACTCTTGCGCCCGGGAGCCCTCGCCATCGATAGCCTTGGCCGCCTTTTTGTCCCAGACATCGAGGCTCACGGCATCTTTGCTGCCGGTTCTCAAGGCGATCTCCTCGAATGGAGCGGACACAACGGCAGCGGCTACACTGACGGAAAGCTCAACGCCTCATACAACGCCCCAAGCGCCCTTGCCTTCGATGCTCAAGACAACCTTTACGTCGCCGACGAAGGAAACCACTGCATCCGAAAGATCGAAAAAGACGGAAGTGTCACCACTTTTGCCGGAACCAACACCGAAGGCTTTGCCGACGGAACTCGCCAACAAGCCCGATTCTCCGCCCCAAGCGGACTCGCCTTCGACACCAACGGCAACCTCTACATCGCCGACAAAAACAACCACCGCATCCGCAAAGTCGACACCAACGGCAACGTGACAACCTTCGCTGGGGACGGAACACCCGCCCACCAAGACGGCCCAAGCTCCACCGCCCAGTTCCGCAACCCCACAGGACTTGCCTTTGACAACAACGGCAACCTCTACATCGCCGACACGGGAAATCATCGCATCCGCAAAGTCGACACCAACGGCAACGTGACGACCTTTGCGGGCGATGGCAACGGGATATGGCGCGATGGGCCTGCTGCCATCGCCTCTTTCTTCGGCCCAAGCGGTGTCCTCTCCATGACCAACGGTGATCTGCTCGTCGCAGACACACAAAGCCGTCGTATCCGTCGCATCGACCCTCAAGGCAACGTGACAACTTTCGCGGGCAACGGTAGCACCAGCTTCAACGCGGGCCCCGTCGAAAACACAGGACTCTCTGCCCCTTATTCAATGGTGCGCGACAAGACAGGCCGCATCTTTCTCTCCGACCGACAAACCATCCGCGTCATCGAATAATCCACACGCCATCAGGTCGATTCCTCTGAGAGCATCTCCCAACGACGCCTTTGTTGGGCTTGGCGAAAAAACAAAAACAGCACCGAAAGCACCGAAAACAGCAGAAAAAACGAAAAGGCAAACAGCGGCGCTCCACTCGATCCCTGTCCCGAAGCTGCGCTGTTGTTTGGGTGGGTAGGTTGTGAAACACCCGCAGCATCGACCATTTGGGGAGGTTCGGCTTTTTTCTGTGTGGTGGCTTTTTTCTGCGTAGTGGCTTTTTTGACGACGATCGGCTCTTGACCTTCTTTTTTCTGCTTTTTGTGGCGGAGGTATTCTTCGGATGTCGCAAAAGCCATCGTTAAATAACGCGAAAAGGCTTTGTTTGAAAGCAACAATAGCTTCCCTGTGGTGGTGCTTGGATTGGCGAGATAATGGCGCAAAAACAACGCTTCGGGATCTTGCGTTTTGTCTCGCAACCAACCGCGAAGCTGGCTTCGTATCTTGGCGCTCCAACGGCTCGCGTCTCTGACTTCTTTGCGAAAAGACGCCTCGAACGTACGAAACTTTACCCGCCGAAGCTCTTTGGCTTTGTCCCCAACCCGATCGCTCCGCCCCAGATCCAAATCGCTCAAACTGCCCTGCCCCCAATTCAAAGTGATCGGCGGATTCGCCTCTTCCTTGGTCAAGGTTTTTGCAAGGATCTCTTTGGCTTTCGCATCATAATAAGCCTTTTGCCTTCTGTCTTTTGTTTCGTAGGACGCTTTCAAAAAAGCCCGCACCGCCATGCGCTGGCCGTTCGCCCCGTATCCTTCGGCAAGAAGGCTCCCCAAAGCGCTCAACAAGATCGGCGAATCATGCCGACCAAACCGCATCATCCCCAAGATCCCCCGAACCGCTGCATCTCTCAATGCACGTGGCTCCTCCGACAGGCTCGGAAAATACTGCTTGGCAACAAAGCGCCTTCCGCCTTTTGATTGAGCCATCACATACGCAGAAAACCCTTCTTTTGTTGCAGATCGCTTCGTGGACCAACGCTTTGCTGCGGAGAGTCGGCCCTCTTTCATCACATACTCCACCAACAAGATCTGATAGATCTCCCGTCCAAAGTGAGCATCCGGGTTCAAGGCCACCGCCTCTTTTAGAAAAGCGAGGCCCTTTGGAAACAACTTCGTCTTTTTTTGAAAAGCTGCGCGGTGGATGTAAAACGTCCCCAGATTCGCCAACGTTTCGTAACGGTGCGTTGAAAATCGGAGCTTTTGTTGGATGACTTGGATCGCTTTTTCGTAACGGCCCAACTTGTCATACGAAACAGCAAGATCATCGTACCAGAGCGGATTGTTTGGATCCGACTTCTGCTTTTTTTGTCGATCTCGGATCCGCCAACGGTGGAATTCCTTCGATAGTCGGGCAAAACGGCCCGTAATCAAGTCCCGCACCAAGCGATGCTCTTTGCGCCGTCGCTCTTGATCAAAAAGCTCACGCTCGCGACGGCTCACCAACAACCGACGCTCTTTTGCTTCCTCTTCGGATTCTATCTCGATCAGTGGCGCTGACTTCAGGTTTCGAGTTCGCCAATCATTCAAGCAGGCTCGGCTTGGCGAAGGCATCCCTCCCCAAAAGGCCACGACCACCGCGAGCACAACGCATCCAACGCTCCGAAACATCGAACACCTCCAAGCATGAAATCAGGATCGAACTTGTACGAAATCCGCCCGTTGCGTTATCGTAAAGGTGTAGGGGTTGTCCCCCGTGGCTGCCCAAGAATAGGGCCTCTACGCACTCTCCTACGATCACACATCGCTCAGATATCGTATGATGCGGTTGGGCTTATTCCTATCTCAGAAAAGAGTCCGCTTTGTTTTCAGAAACATCAAGCCTCTGATAGTAGAACCCCACTCCGAAAAGTTCCCCACCCCACAAAAAGACTTTTTCGCGAAGCGATACCCTCGTTTTTCCCCGTGTTTGTGTGGGGCGTTGCCACAAACCCTCTGCTCGTATAGTCTAACCGCTCGTTTGCGCTGTATTCCCCCACCCAACGGAGAGGATCGCATGGAACCCACCATCCCGCCGCCCGAACCATCCAACACCAACGAATCCGCCCCCGCTCCCTCTAAGACCAACGAACCCACGCCCGATTCGGACACTTCTCTACTCGTCCCCGAACCCGACGCTTCTCTCCTCGCCCCCGTCTCCGAAAATATCCGCCAAGATGCCGCCCCTTGGTGCTTTCGCATCCGCGATCTGGGCAAATGCTTTGGCACACACTGGGCCGTTCGGAACCTTTCGATCACATTGCGCCACGGCGAAGTGTACGGACTTCTCGGACCCAACGGTGCAGGAAAAACCACCACCCTACGCATGATCGCTGGATTGATCGAACCCGACGAAGGCAGTCTCCAACTGTCTGGCGTTGATCGCGATGCTGCCCCCCTCGAAGCGCGAAAAAAGATCGGCTTTGTCACAGGCAGCACAGGACTTTACCAACGCCTTACACCCATCGAGCTTTTGCACTTCTTCGCCAAGCTCCACGAGATCCCCAAACACGATGCCCAACGCCGCATCGACGAACTGGTCGAAGCTCTCGCCTTACACAGTTTCGCCAAACAACAAGCAGCCACCCTCTCCACCGGCCAGAAACAACGCGTCAATCTCGCACGCGCTTTGTTGCATCAACCCACCCTGTTGATCCTCGATGAACCCACCGCAGGACTCGATATCATCAGCGCTGACTTTATCCTTCAAACCATCCAAAAAGCCCGAAAAGACGGACGCAGCGTGATCCTTAGCACGCACATCCTGACCGAAACCGAGTTGCTCTGTGATCGCATCGGTGTCCTCTTTGGCGGAAAGCTCGCCCAAGAAGGCTCTCTTGCGCAGCTCTTCCAATCCACCCAAACCCACAGTCTCGCCCAAGCCTTCCTCAAGATCATCCAACAAGCCGACCCGCTCGCTGCCCCCCACGCTTCCGCACAGTTGAACCACGCCACGGAGAACGCATCATGAGATGGCCGATTGTACACACCCTTTGGAAAAAAGAGATGCTTGAGATGCTGCGTGATCGACGCACCATCCTGATCATGGTTCTCTTGCCGCTCGTCCTTTACCCTGTCATCGGCATCATCACCAGCCAAGCACAATCCGCTCACGTCCAAAAGCTCCAAGCCTCCCGACTGCGCGTCGGACTGGTGGGCGCTGCGCTTCCTGCTCCCCTCATGCAAAAACTCTTGCGAAACAACGAACTCGAACATATCCCCCCCTACGCTCCTTGGAAAGAACGCCTCGCCCAAAAACAACTTCACGCCATCCTCGACACCAGCTATCCCTCCATCCCCTCGACACAACCCGTCTCAACGCCATCAACCGCCCAACCAAAGCATCCACGCCCCCCCACAAACATCGCCCCTCCTTCGGCCTCTCTGCCCAAACATCCCGAAACCGCCCCTCCTGCGGCTTCTCTACCCGCCTCCACAAAAGCCGCTCTCCTGCTCTCGCCAAGGAGTCCCTCCACATCCTTGCCGTCGATGCGTCTTACCGCGCCTCCGCCCTACACCATCCGCGTGATCTACCTGTCCACATGGGATGCTTCTCGCACTGCGTCTCGGCGCATCGAAGATATCCTCCGCGAGTTTCACCGCGAAGCCCTTCAAAAGCGCCTCCAAGACTTCCGCATCGCACCTGCTTTTGTGCAAGTCTTTACCGTCAAAACCCAAGACACCGCCAGTGCTCAAGCCCGTGGCCGCGACTTGCTTGGCACCATGCTTCCTTTGCTGCTAATCATCATGACCATCGTTGGGGCGCTTTACCCTGCGGTCGATCTCACCGCTGGAGAAAAAGAACGCGGCACTCTCGAAACGCTCTTAACTGCCCCCATCACCTCGATTGAGATCGTCACAGGAAAATACCTCACGATCTTCTGTATCTCCCTCGCAACGGGCCTGCTCAATATGTTTTCGCTTTGGCTCACCTTTAGCCAAGGGCTGCGGATGCTTGCAAGCAACCGTAAACTCGCGATCGATATGACACTCAACTTCCAACATTATCTCGCATTGATCGGCTTCTTGGCGCTGATCGCTGCGCTTTCTTCGGCGGTCATGCTCTCCATGGCCAGTTTCGCTCGATCCTTCAAAGAAGGCCAAAACTACACCACGCCTGCCTATCTGCTTTGCTTTATGCCTGCCTTCCTTGCCACCTTGCCCGGGGCCAAACCTTCGCTCACCAGCGCCATGATCCCTTTTGTCAACGTCGCCTACGCCATCAAAGGCACCATCAAAGGCGATCTCAGCTTGGATTATGCCCTACTCACCGTCTTTTCCATGCTCGTTGTCACCGTCGCTTTTTTGCGCCTTTCTGCGATGATCTTTCAAAACGAGCAAGTCCTCTTTCGCGAAGGCGATATCTCTTGGCGTGGCCTGTTTTCGCAAAACACTGCTCACCCCCAACCCCTCCCAAACATCAGCGACACCTTTTTCTTGCTCAGTCTCCAGTTCGCATTGTTCTTTTACGTCGGCCTCAGCCTCCAACAGAAAAACATCGCCCTTGGTACAGCGATCACGCTGTGGGGCATCTTTTTGTTGCCTGCTGTTCTTTGGGCGCGCACGCGGCACCTCGATATCAAAGCCACCTTTCGCCTACAACCGTTGCCTCTTCGGCAGATCCCGCCGATCCTCTTGATCGTCTTGGGCGGCCTGCCGCTGGTTTTGATCATCACCTATTACACCTCGATGTGGCTCTTCCCCGATTGGCTCGAATTTGCCCGCAAGATGAACGAATCCCTCTCCCTCAAAAGCTTCGGCATCAGCACACCCGTCTTTTTCTTGATCTTGGCTCTCTCCCCCGGGATCTGTGAAGAGGCCGTATTTCGGGGCTTTGCGCTCTCTTCTTTCCACAAACGCCTCTCGCCTCAAACCGCCATCGCCCTTTCTGCCTTTCTTTTCGCAGCCTTTCACCTCAGCTTGTATCGGCTTTTGCCGACCTTTCTGCTCGGCCTTGTCTTTGGCTGGCTTTGTTGGCGCACGGGTTCGCTGTACGCTTCCGTCCTCGCACACACGCTCCACAACGCTCTCAGCCTTGCCATCGGCCTTTTCTTCGCGAAAACCGCCATCGCTCGCTCCCTCGATCAACAACCCGCTGTTTGGTGGCTCCCTCTCGGCCTGATCCTCTTTGTCACGGGCATCGTCTGGCTCCATCGCATCGCTCCCCCGCCACGATCCGCAAAAACGCCCCTTTCCGATCCACGTACCTGATACGAAATCCGCCCGTTGTGTGATCGTAAAAACGTAGGGGCAGCCCCCCGTGGCTGCCCAAGAATCGTATGGGGTGGAACCCCATCATACGAAATCCGCCCGTCGTGTGATCGTAAAAATGTAGGGGCAGCCCCCTGTGGCTGCCCAAGAATCGTATGGGGTGGAACCCCATCATACGAGATCCGCCCGTTGTGTGATCGTAAAAATGTAGGGGCAGACAGGTGTGGCTGCCCAAGAATTGTATGGGGTGGAACCCCATCAGAGGGCGTCTGGAAACTCGCTACATGACAGTTGAAGAAAACAACGAAAACTCGAGGGGTTCGTTCAAAACAGATAGCGATGAAGAGGTCAGCGACGCAACAGAGCGAGGGCAGGCACGGGGGCCTGCCCCTACAAAACACCGTGTGATTTCCGACACGTAGGGGCAACCATGCGCGGTTGCCCTCGCTGAGAAGTGTTGCCTCTTGGGGTGAGGGGAATCACAAGACGTCCATTCCTTCGATGTTTCTGTGTACACATCCAAAAGATCTCACTGTTTT